>NZ_JBITJZ010000003.1:636552-796469 GCF_044460595.1 Streptomyces sp. NPDC050085
GGTGGCGGGTTGTTCTGCCCAATCTGGTTGTTGTGGGGCATAAAAATTTGCCCCGGGGGGGGGGGGGCGGGCGGGGGGGGGGGCCCCCCCCCCCCCCCCGGCCCCCGGCCGAGGGTGGCTCAGCTGTTGGTACGCCGACGGCCCGCCATGACGCCGAACGCCACACCGGCGATGCCGACGACGATGCCGACGATGCCGAGGACGCGGGCGGTGGTGTCACTGTCGGAGCTGTCGGAAGACGTGTCCGAGGAGGCCGCCGCGGCCTCCTTCTTGTCGTCGGAGGAGGCGCCGGACGCGCCGTGCTCGTCGTCGGTGGCGGCCGTCAGCTCGAGCGTGGGCGCCGGGTTCTCCGGCTCCTCCTGGCCCTTCTGCTGCGGCTCGATCCAGCGCACGACCTCCTTGTTGTCGTACGTCTGGATCGCCTTGAAGACGAGCTCGTCGGCGTCGGTCGGCAGCTGGCCGATGGACACCGGGAACTTCTGGAAGAAGCCCGGCCGGACGCCCTTGTCGGCGCCCGAACCGGTCGCGGTCCAGGTCACCTTGGAGACGGCCTCGGTGATCTTCTCGCCGTGCATCTCCAGCGGCTTGTCCAGCTTGGACTTGGTGACCTCGGCCTTCCAGCCCGGGATGGGCTGCGGCATCACGGAGGCGAGCGGGTGGTCGGTCGGGAAGGTGACCTCGAGCTTGGTGGTCGCGGCGTCGTCGCGCTCGTTCGGGACCTTGAAGTCCACGACGGCGTACCCGCCCTTGGCGGCAGCGCCCTCCGGCTGCACGCTCACGTGCGCGAAGGCGGGAGCGGAGACGAGGACGACGGAGGAGACAGCGGCGGCACCGACGAGAGCGGCGCGGGACATCTTCTTCATGGCAGAAAGAACTCCACGTTCAGCGGGATTCAGCGAAGGGTGAGAGGCGCGTCCGCGAGAACACCGCACTGATGCGCGCAGGCAGAACCCACGCCTACGTATGCGGAGAAAAAGCGGCTACGCGCGCGTGCCGCACAGCACGCCTCACCCACGCGGGACCACACGGTCGCGGTGGAGTACGGATGCTGTGTCAGGCAGCGAGACGGAACGCGTCGGCGGCGGGCGGCCCGCGCCGGTTCACGGAGTGCTGAAGCGCCGCCGCCCGCAGTACGGGTGGCGCGGGGAACCCGGCGCGGGGCGCACACGCGAGTGCCTCGGGCGCGCCGGGAAGGCCCGCTCGCAGGGCTCGTACGAGAGCGAACGCCGCGCGCAGGGAACGGACGAGCGCCCCTTCCGCGACCCCGCGTGCTGAGACCCTCGACAGCCGCGCGATCCGGCCGAGGGCCAGATCGCCGTGGCGCAGCAGCCACCCTGCGCAGACCGCGGCCAACAGGTGCCCGATGAGCATCGGCAGGGACGGCAGCATCGGCATCGGGGCGCCGGTCATGCCCGCCATGTCCTGGTGAGCGCCCCCGGAGGGCAGGCCCGAGTCGTCGAGGATGCGCTGCGCCTGTGCCGGGCTGAGCGTCGAGGCACCCGCCCCGCACATCAGCCGCGCCGCCCGCTGGACGACGGAATCCCCGGTGTCCATCGTCATGGCGCCGTGCTGCCCGAGCCCGAAGAGGCAGTGCAGGCCGATCTGCCCGAGCCCCAGAGTGGCGGCGATGCCGAGCAGCGACCGCTCGCGGCCGGCCAGCGGAGCGGCCACGCAGAAGACGACCAGGAAGCCGAGCCCCAGCGTCCACAGCGGGACGGTGGCGGTCGAACCGAGGACGTGCCCCGCCGCGGACAGCACGACGCAGACCGCGGCGAACACCGCGGCCCTCAGCAGCCTCAGATCGGCCGAGCTGTGCGCCTTGCGCGTGTGGGGGGCAGACATGGCGGGCTCATCATCCCACTGGCCTTACCCGTCCCATACGGCAGGTCCGCAAGGTCTGGAATCTCCTTTACAGCCTCGGGCGGCCCGTCCGCGTCGGCCGTATGGGCGGTATCACGTCAACTCCTGGATTGCACAGGGTCGATGGCGGCAATACGTATCGGTATGTCGAGCCGTGGCCAGGAGGCTGGAGCATGAGCATCTGGTGGTCCCTCCATCTGCGGCGCGAGGCTGCGAGCGTGCCGCTCGCCCGGCGCCTCCTCATCGGCACCATGGAGACCGCGGGCGTCGACCCGGACATCTCCTACGACCTGTCGGTCGCCCTCAGCGAGGCCTGTGCGAACGCGGTCGAGCACGGCGGCGGCACGGCACCGAGCGAGCGATCCAGCGCCTACCGGGTCACCGCCTACCTGGACGGCGAGACGTGCCGCATCGAAGTCGCCGATTCCGGCCCGGGTTTCGCCTCAGTGAGCGTCCACCCGACACTGCGCCCGGCGCCGGACGACGCCGAGAGCGGCCGTGGCCTGTGCCTCATCCATGAACTCGCCGACCACGTACGCGTCGTGAACAAGCCCGGCAGGGGCGGCGCGGTGGTCAGCTTCGACAAGATCCTCAAGTGGAAGAAGGACATGCCGCTGCTGGCGGTGTGACCTCATGCGCACGCCTACGTAGGACGTAGGACGTAGGACGCACGTTTACTTAAAGCGCGCAATAGCCGTCATAGTGGGCCGCATGTTCCGCAGTGCGGGCACCTTCCCGATGACCGGCGCGAGCGTCCCGTAGTAGGAGCCCCGGCCGCGCGGCAGTGGCAGTTCCCGCACCTCGCTGATCGCCGGATGGGCCGTACGCACCTTCTGCAGCTCCCCCGCGTTCAGGCTCCACGGCATCGCGGGCGTGACGTACCCCTGCTTCGTACGCATCTCCCCGCGCAGCGTGCGCTCGCCGAACCAGCGCGGCACCGCGTCGAAGACCAGCGCCCCGCCGCCGAACCGCTCGGCGCAGCCCGCGATCAACTCCCGTACCTCCGTAGGACGCAGATACATCAGCAGCCCCTGCGCGGTGATCAGCACGCCCTTCGACGCGTCCACCTCGTCGCGCCACGACAGGTCGAGGGCCGACTGTGCGAGCAGGCGCTGCCGGTCGCCGCGCGGCAGCAGCTTCTCCCGCACCGCGGCGGTCTCCGGCAGTTCGACGCACAGCCACCGTGCCCGGCCGTTGTCCACGCGCCAGAACTGCGTCTCCAGGCCCTCGGCGAGCGAGACGACGGTGCCGTCCGGGTGGGTGGCCAGGAAGTCCCGTACCGCGTCGTCGAAGGTGCGCACGCGCAGCGCCTGCCCATGTGCGAGCAGCGGGTTCACCGGGCCGAACGTCTCCCCGAAGGGGTAGCCGATCCGCTCGACGAGCTCGACGGCCTTCGGGTCCTCGAGTACCGGCCTGGGCTGCGCCGCTTCGAAGGCGCGGTGGTACAGGTTCCACAGCAGCGTTTCGGGTACGCCGCTCAGCTCCACGGACGTCATACGGGTCTCCCTGTGCTCCTTGAGCTCCTTGTACACACCTGTGCGCAGCAGAAGAGGGCCGCACCCATAGGTCGCGGCCCTCTTCACCATGTCGTCGATCAGCCCTTCAAACGGGCCATCCACGCCTCGACCTCGTCAGCCTGCCGCGGCAGGCCCGCCGACAGGTTCTTATTGCCGTCCTCGGTGACCAGGATGTCGTCCTCGATGCGGACGCCGATGCCGCGGTACTCCTCGGGAACCGTCAGGTCGTCGGCCTGGAAGTACAGGCCCGGCTCGACGGTGAGGCACATGCCGGGCTCCAGCGTGCCGTCCACGTACGCCTCGGTCCGCGCGGCCGCGCAGTCGTGGACGTCCATGCCGAGCATGTGGCCGGTGCCGTGCAGGGTCCAGCGGCGCTGCAGACCCAGCTCCAGGACGCGCTCGACCGGACCCTCGACCAGGCCCCACTCGACGAGCTTCTCGGCGAGCACGCGCTGCGCGGCGTCGTGGAAGTCGCGGTACTTGCCGCCGGGCTTGACGGCCGCGATGCCGGCCTCCTGGGCCTCGTACACCGCGTCGTAGATCTTGCGCTGGATCTCGCTGTACGTGCCGTTGATCGGCAGCGTGCGCGTGACGTCCGCGGTGTAGTACGTGTGCGTCTCCACGCCCGCGTCCAGGAGGAGCAGGTCGCCGGAGCGGACCGGGCCGTCGTTGCGCACCCAGTGCAGCGTGCAGGCGTGCGGGCCCGCGGCGCAGATCGAGCCGTAGCCGATGTCGTTGCCCTCCACGCGCGCGCGGAGGAAGAACGTGCCCTCGATGTAGCGCTCGCTGGTCGCCTCGGCCTTGTCGAGGACCTTCACGACGTCCTCGAAGCCGCGCACCGTCGAGTCGACGGCCTTCTGCAGCTCGCCGATCTCAAACGCGTCCTTCACGATCCGCGCCTCGGAGAGGAAGACCCGCAGCTCCTCGTCGCGCTCCGCGGTGACCTTGTCGGTCAGGGCGGACTCGATGCCGGCGTCGTAGCCGCGCACCACGCGCACCGGGCCGGTGGCCTCGCGCAGCGCGGCGGCGAGCTCGCGCACGTCGGAGGCGGGGATGCCGTACAGCTTCTCGGCCTCGGTCAGGGAGTGCCGGCGCCCGACCCACAGCTCGCCGTCGCCGCCGAGCCAGAACTCGCCGTTCTCCCGGTTCGAGCGCGGCAGGAGGTAGATCGTCGCCTTGTGGCCGTCGGCGGTCGGCTCCATGACGAGGACGCCGTCCTCGGTCTGGTTGCCGGTCAGGTACGCGTATTCGACGGAGGCGCGGAAGGCGTACTCCGTGTCGTTCGAGCGCGTCTTGAGGTTGCCCGCGGGCACGACGAGGCGCTCGCCCGGGAAGCGGGCGGACAGCGCGGCGCGGCGGGCGGCGGTCTCGGCGGCCTGCGCGATCGGCTGCAGGTCGTGCAGCTCGGTGTCGGCCCAGCCGGACTTCATGTTCTCGGCGAGCTCGTCGGACACACCCGGGTAGAGCCCGTTCTTGCGCTGCTTGATGGGCTCTTCGGTCTCGTTCTCCGGGGTCTCCGGGGTGAGCTCCTCCGACACGGTTCCTCCTCGACGCGGGCCCGTTTGGAATGACCTGGGTATGGCCTGATATGGCAGTGGACCCCCTCCATCGTACGAGCGTACGGAAGGGGGTCCAGGGGCGGAGGGCCTGTTACGCACAGCTCCAGGAGGTCACTCGAAACGCGCGGCGAGGAGGACGACGTCCTCGTCGCTGTCGACCGCGTCGAGCCCGTCCGGCAGCACCGCGCGCAGCACGTGGTCGGCGATCGAGCCCGGGTCGTCGCGAATCGCCTTCGGGACGCTGGAGGCGGCCGCGTGCAGCCGGGCGAAGGCGCGGTCCATGGGGTCGCCGGTGCGGTGCAGCAGGCCGTCCGTGTACAGCAGCACGGTCTCGCCCGGCTCCGGCGTGATCTCCACGCTCGGCGCCTCCCAGCAGGCGAGCATCCCGAGCGGCGCGGACAGGGTGGTCTCCGCGAACTCCGTGCGCCGCTCGCCGATCACCAGCGGCGGGCTGTGCCCGGCACCGGCGAGGACGATCTTGCGCTGGGCGGGCTCGCAGTACGCGAACAGGGCGGTCGCGCTGCGGGCCGGCTCGGTCAGCCGAAGGAGTAGTTCCAGGTCGGACAGCACCGCGACCGGGTCCTCGCCCTCCATCACCGCGTACGCCCGCAGGGACGCGCGAAGGCGGCCCATCGCGGCGACCGCGCTCGCGCCGGACCCGGTGACCGAGCCGACGGCGAGGCCGAGCGCGCCCTCGGGCAGCGGCAGGGCGTCGTACCAGTCGCCACCGCCGCGCGGTCCGGTGCGGTGGCGGACGGCGAGCTGGACGCCCGCGACGCGGGGCAGCCGGGCGGGCAGCAGTTCGTCGGCCATCGTGCGCGACCACGCGCGCGTGCGCTCCAGTTCGAGGAGGCGGGCCAGGTGCTCGGTGGCGTAGCGCGCGTACAGGCCGATGAGGTGGCGCTGGCGCTCCACGGGTTCGGCGGGCTCGTCGTAGAGCCAGACCGCGGCACCGAGGCGGCCCGCCTCGTCGGTGGCCAGCGGCAGTGCGTAGCTCGCGGCGTAGCCCAGGCGCGCGGCGACCTCGCGGTGGCGCGGGTCGAGGCCGTCCTCGGCGAGCAGGTCGGCGCGGGCCTCGTCCTCGGTGCTGAAACCGTCGAGGATCCGCCCGTACGACGTCGCGCCGCGCGGCACCGTCTCGATGTGGCCGAGGTCGGGGCGGGACAGGCCGAGGCCGACCGTGGTGTCGGGGCCGAGTCCGTCGGCGGGCTCCAGGACGACAAGACCGCGCCGGGCGCCCACCAAGGCGGCTCCGGCGCGCAGCAGTTCGTGCAGTGCGTCCTCGAGTGCTGCCGTGCGGGCCAGTCGTTCCGTGAGTTCGTGCAGGGTCGTGAGGTCGGAGACCCAGCCGGCGAGCCTGTCCTGGATCACGGCGGTGGGGGCCGCTGGTGCGGGCGCGACCGGTGACACCGCGGGCGCGGGCGAGACGGTGTGTGCGGGTGGGGGAACCTGTCCAGGAGGGGAATCGATTCCGGCCACTTTCGGCAAGTGCGGGGTTGTCATGACTGCCGGCTTTCCGGTCGGCGCATATTGCTCAATAGCATCGCAAACCCCCATGTCATTCTGCGTCGCCAGCAATGTCTCCACATCTACACGCACTGGAGAGGGGATGTCCAGCATTGTCCTGCTGGGATTCCTGGTGTCCATGGTGCTCAAGTGGCTTCTGAGGTAATGCGATCTCTGTTCCCCCTCTGTTCTAGGCCGTTCCACACCGTTCTAAGTTGGCCAAAAACTGACTCAGGGAACGGCATATTGGGGTCGACTGGCATTGTTCAGCTGTGGTCGACAGAGCGTCATAGCGGTCGCGGTGGGTACGTACTCGGAGAAGACCAGGGGCAGTTGGGATCCACCCGGAACCTGGCGACGGACCCGGGCGTCATAACCATCGACGACCGTGCCCCATCCTCCCGTGGGGGAGGCGGCGAGAAATACGCGGGACGGCAAACGCCAGGCGCCGCCACCCCACGCCAGGCTTTTAAAGGACACAGCAGGCGCTCGGACTATAGGGGTTCCCCTTGCCTCAGGCCGGCAGCTCTGGCTGAGGTCGGGCGCTCCAGCACGTACGCGCAGTGACTGATCGACACATGGTGTGATGTGGCCCTCGGCGTTCAACGGAAAGGAACGAGCGCTCATGCGCGAGATCCTCGGAAGGCGACGCAGGCTCCTGTCCAGGCGTGACAACGGGAAGTCTGACCTGATCAGCGCGGCCCTCACGTTCGCGACAGCGTGGCAGTGGCCGGTTCTGCCGGGCATAGGGCTCGCGGCGGCGGGCCGCCGCGACGGTGTCCGCTGCGCCTGCCCGGACCCGGAGTGCACGGTGCCCGGTGCGCACCCCTTCGACCCGGGACTGCTCACCGCGACGACCGACGAGCGGATGGTCCGCTGGTGGTGGACCAACAGGCCCGGAGCTCCGATCGTGCTCGCGACGGGCGCCTCGTCCGGGGCCTCCGGGGGGCGTGCGCCCTGCGCCGTGAGCCTGCCCGCCGTCGCGGGCGCCCGGGCACTCGCGGCGCTCGACCGCGCCGACGTCCGGCTCGGTCCGGTGATCGCGACGCCGGAGCGGCTGTTCCTCCTCGTGGCGCCGTACTCCTTGGAGCAGCTCGGCGAGCTGCTGTACGCCAAGGACTTCGTGCCCGGCTCGCTCCGCTTCCACGGCGAGGGCGGCTACATCGCGCTGCCGCCGTCCGCCACGGGCGCGGGCCAGGTCCGCTGGGAGCGCGCGCCGCTGCCCGGTTCGGCGGCGCCCTGGGCGCCCGATGTGGAGGCCGTGGTGGACGCGGTCGTGGACGCTCTCACTCGTACGGGTGTGAGCGCACCCGAGATGTAGCGGAATCGGGCGCGCTGCGAGCCGCCCCGAGAGGTGTGCGCCGATATCTTCGGCGCATGCCTCCCGCACCACCCTCCCCCGAGTTCTCGAACGGAACCGAGCGGGGGAGGTCCCCTTCGCGCCTCCGTCTGTTCGGACTCCTCGCCGTGGTGGTGCTGACCGCCGCGCTGCCCCTGGCGGGCGCGTCCGCGGGGCCCGTGGACGACGGGCCCGCGAGGCCCTCCGCCGAGAAGGCGGAGACCGCGGAGAAGCTGCAGGGGACACAGAAGACGCAGCGGGCCGGGTCGGCGGGTGCGGCCGACAAGGTCGACGACAAGGCGGCTGGTGCTGGTGCCAGTACCGGCGCCTCGTCGGGCCGTCCGTCGTCCACCCTCCTCGCCGACCTGGGCCTTGCCACCGCCGCCCACTGCGGTCCCCAACTAGCCTCTCCCGAAGGCATCGAGGCGCAGACCTGTGTGCTGCGGCAGGGGCGGGACACCTGGGCGCGCACGTACTACCGGAACACGACGGGCGAGGAGTTGAGCGCCGTACTGACGCTCATGGCGCCCGGCGGACGCACGGTGCAGATCAATTGCGTGGTGGGGGCCGAGGACGAGCCGGAGCTGTGCGAGACGCCGCGGGGAGCGAGCCGGGGAGAGCTCGCGCAGTACGCCGCGGTGGCGGAGTTCGCGGCCGGCGACGCCGGGCCCCTGCTGCTGCGCTCGGGGAGCAACTCCGCGCCCACGTACGGGCGTTGAGGGGCGCCCGGCGGTTTCGGGCATGAAAACGCCCGGTTGCTGGCGACGGGGGATGCACCAGCAACCGGGCTACTTGAACGGTAACAAGAGATCGGCAGTTAGCAAATTCGATCTCTTCTATTCGGACATGGATTTACCTGCAACTACTGGGAGTTGTGACCGGAGTCACCCATTCCGAGAGGGGTTTCCGGAGCTCAGGGGGCTGACCGGTCGGTCAGTGGGAGCGCCTTCCCTGTGCGTCAGCTGAGCGTCACCTGTCGGTTGGTGAGTCCACCGCGCGCGCGACGCTCGTCCGCGGTCAGCGGAGCGTCCGCGGCCAGCGCGGCGGCGAGCCGCTCGGCGAACTCGGCGGCGGGCTTCTCGACGTCCTCGGCCCGCACCGAGCTGGGCAGGTCCCACACCGGAACCGTCAGGCCGTGCGCCCGGAACGAGCCCACGAGGCGCGTGCCCTCGCCGAGCGAGGACGTGCCCGCGGCGTGCAGGCGCGCGAGCGCGTCGAGGAGCTTCTCCTCCGCGTGCGGCATGACCCACCGGAGGTGATTCTTGTCCGGCGTCTCGCACCAGTAGGCGCTGTCCACGCCGGAGAGCTTCACGGTCGGGATCGCCGCGGCGTTCGCCCGCTCCAGGGAGGCGGTGACCTCCGTCGACGCGTTCTCCGAGTCGGGGACCCAGAATTCGAAGCCCGTGTGCACGACCGGCTCGAAAGCGCCCTTCGGGTCGAGGACGTCCTGCAGGCGCGGGCCGTCGGCGGGGGCGCGGCGCGACTGCACCGGGCTGCCCGGCTCGGCCTCCAGGGCGCGCAGCAGGGTGTCGGCCAGGTCGCGGCTGATGTCGCCCGACGACGTGTCGTTCTGCAGGCCGAGCAGGACCGAGCCGTCGTCGCGGCGCAGCGCGGGCCAGGCCATCGGCAGCACGGTGGCGAGGGTGACCGAAGGGACGCCCTCGGGCAGCGCGTCCTTCAGGGGCAGCTCGACGGTCGCCGCGGGCACCAGCTCGCGCAGCGCGACCCAGTCGCCCTCGCCGGCGAGGCCCTCGAAGGGACGCTGCACCAGCTCGGTCACCGCGTGCGCGGCCTCCCGGCCGTGGCACGCCTTGTAGCGGCGGCCGCTGCCGCAGGGGCAGGGCTCCCGCGCACCCACAACCGGGATCTCTCCACTGGTGACTTGCGGCTTGCCCTTGGTCTGGGGGCGCTTCTTGGCCATCTTGGGTGTCTCCCGGATACGGCTCTCGTACGTACGGGCGCGAGCCTAGCCGCTCGTACCGACAAGGGTGGGATTCGGTCCAAGTGCCCTGTGCGAAACGGCGTTCAGCCCAGGTCGTCGTAGGCGTCCGCGAAGTCGAGGGCCGCGAGGTCCGAGACCGGTGGTGCCACGATGCGGGTGGCGAAGTCCTCGCGGCGGTGCGCCGCCGCCCGGGCCTGCCCATCCGCGTGCCCGTCCGCACGTCCGTCGGCGTGCACGTCCTTGTGCACGACGACCCAGACGGTCACCTCGCCGCGCGCGTCGTCCCGCACGCCCCAGTCGTCGGCGAGCGCCGTGATGATGTTGAGCCCGCGGCCGCCGTGCGCGGTGACCGACGGCGTGGCCGGAACCGGGCGGGTCGGACCGCCGCCGTCCGTCACCTCGACCGTGAGACAGCCCCGGTCGTCCACGCGCCATGCGGCTCGTACGTCCCCGTCGCCCGCCAGGTCGTCGCCGAGCGGCCTGCCGTGCCGGCAGGCATTGCTGAGCAGTTCGGAAAGGATCAGGACCGCGTCGTCGACGACCGATTCCGCGACCCCGCTGCTGCGCAGCTGATCACGCATCCGGTGTCTTGCCTTGCCCACGCCCGCAGGGCCATGGGGTACGGCCATGCTCGACGACGCGGGCACCTCCTGTGCCACCACCAACGCCACCCCCGAGACCTCCTTTGCCCCACGCCACGGTGTGAATGCCCCAATGGACTGGACCGGAAACCGGCCAATCCATGCCTGGTGACGCACTCGTAACGATCGAATACGGACCGAACGCGCCGGAGCACTCCCTGTGACGGCTCGGGGCAAAGGTGGCCGGAATCAGCCCTTGCCGAGCTGGCGGAGCACCGCGGCGGGACGGTTGGTGATGATCGCGTCGACACCGAGGCGCACGCAGAGGTCGACGTCCGCGGGTTCGTTCACCGTCCACACGTGAACCTGGTGGCCCGCGCGCGTGAGCTTCTCGATGTACGCGGGATGGTTGCGCACGATCCGGATGCCGGGACCTGCGATGCCCACCCCTTTGGGGAGGCGGCCCTCACGGTGGCGGGGCGAGACGAACTGCATCAAATAGACGGTCGGCAGAGTCGGCGACGCCTCGTGTACGCGCGACAGGGAACGGGCCGAAAAACTCATCACCCGTACCGGTGAGGGCTCGTCCGGAGGGGGCGCGTCCAAGCCGAATCGCTTGAGCAGGAGCAGCAGCCGCTCCTCGACCTGGCCCGCCCAACGGGTGGGGTGTTTCGTCTCGATGGCGAGCTCGACCCGGCGGCCCGCGTCGGAGACCAGCTCCAGGAGCCGTTCCAGAGTGAGCACGGAGGTGTCGGCCGCGCCGGTCGCCCAGTCGGGGCCCTCCT
This sequence comes from Streptomyces sp. NPDC050085, assembly GCF_044460595.1. Taxonomy (NCBI): domain Bacteria; kingdom Bacillati; phylum Actinomycetota; class Actinomycetes; order Kitasatosporales; family Streptomycetaceae; genus Streptomyces; species Streptomyces sp. NPDC050085. The sequence continues at coordinate 647,642 of NZ_JBITJZ010000003.1, forward strand.
CGCGGTCCTTCCAGGAGCCGAAGTCGAGGGCGGCCAGATCCGCGAGTTCCAGGGCCGAGACTGCCCCACGGCCGTTCGACGTACGGTTGACGCGACGGTCGTGCACGCAGACGAGATGGCCGTCCGCCGTGAGCCGTACGTCGCACTCGAGGGCGTCGGCGCCGTCCTCGATCGCCTTCTTGTAAGCGGCCAGCGTGTGCTCGGGGGCGTCCTCCGAGGCACCGCGGTGGGCGACGACCTGGATGCGTTGCTGTCGTGCGAGGGTCACCGCGTCATGGTGCCACCGCGGAGCGGGCCGGGGAGAAAGTTCGGCCCAGCGGATGCGTCCGTTTCACCCGGCATAAAGGATGGCCACGGACGCACAGGATCGCCTTACGGTGCTCTGACACCGCATGGGAAAAGCTGAACCCGTACGACAGCACGACTGGACCGTGACAGGACCATGCCGGACCGGCGAGTGACAGTGGTCGGCCAAGCGCCGCTGTAGAGACAGAAAATGATTGAGGAGTGCTCGAGGATGATTGGGCACCCTGATGAGCCGGACCGGCGACATCAAGCCGTGGATCGAGGAGAGAAAGCTGTGAGCACCGAGAACGAGGGCACTGCGGTTCCCCCGGCCCCGTCCGCACCTCCCGTGCCGGTGGACGCTCCTGCTGCTCCCGAGCAGACCCCGGCCGGGGCCGCGCCGTCGGCGCCCGAAGGCACCGGGTACGACACGGTGAGCCAGGCACCGGTGGCCGTCGACCACGGCGCGCCGGCGGCTGCCGGTGCCGGTACGGGCGGTGACGCGGGCGTCGCCGGCACTCCGGGTGCCGCCGCTCCTTCGGGCCCTGCGCCTTCGGGCCACCCTGCTCCTTCAGATCACCCCGTTCCTTCCGGCTCCGCGCCTGCCGGCGAGTGGCCGCCTCCGCCGCCGGCCGTTCCGTCGTACGCCTCGGGCGGGGGCGGCGGCTCCTCGTGGGGTGCCTCGTACCAGCCTCCGCAGCCGAAGCCGAGCGGGCGTGGCGGTCTCGTCGCCGGAGTCATCGCGGCCGCCCTGATCGCGGGCGCCGTCGGCGGTGGCGTCGGCTACTGGGCCGCGGACCGGAACGACGACTCGGGCACCGGCTCGACGACCGTCTCCGCCTCCAACCCGGCCGACCTCAAGCGCGACCCGGGCACCGTCGCGGCGGTGGCCGCCAAGGCGCTGCCCAGCACGGTCACCATCGAGGCCGAGGGGAGCAACGGGGAGGGTGGCACCGGCACCGGCTTCGTGTACGACAAGGAAGGCCACATCCTCACCAACAACCACGTGGTGGCGGAGGCCGTCGACGGCGGCAAGCTGTCGGCGACGTTCTCGAACGGCAAGAAATACGACGCCGAGGTGATCGGCCACGCACAGGGCTACGACGTTGCGGTCATCAAGCTGAAGAACGCGCCGAACAACCTCAAGCCCCTCACCCTCGGCAACTCCGACAAGGTCGCCGTGGGCGACTCGACCATCGCGATCGGCGCGCCCTTCGGCCTGTCGAACACGGTGACCACGGGCATCATCTCGGCCAAGGACCGCCCGGTGGCCTCCAGCGACGGTTCGAGCGGCAGCAAGGCCTCGTACATGAGCGCCCTGCAGACCGACGCGTCGATCAACCCGGGCAACTCCGGCGGCCCGCTGCTCGACGGCAACGGGAACGTGATCGGCATCAACTCCGCCATCCAGTCCGCCTCCAGCGGCGGCCTCGGCGGCTCGGGCCAGGCCGGTTCCATCGGCCTCGGCTTCGCCATCCCGATCAACCAGGCCAACATGGTCGCCCAGCAGCTCATCAAGACCGGCCAGCCGGTCTACCCGGTGATCGGCGCGACGGTCTCCATGGAAGAGGGCACCGGCGGCGCGAAGATCACCGAGCAGGGCGCCGGCGGCTCCGCGGCGGTCACGGCGAACGGTCCTGCGGACAAGGCGGGCCTCAAGCCCGGCGACGTCATCACGAAGCTCGACGACACCGTGGTCGACTCCGGCCCGACGCTGATCGGCCAGATCTGGACGCACAAGCCGGGCGACTCCGTGCAGCTCACCTACACGCGCGACGGCAAGGAGCACACCGTCTCCGTGACCCTGGGCGAGCGCAAGGGCGACAGCAGCTGAGGACCCCGTCCGCGAACCCGCTACCCTGGTTCCGCGCCTCGACGGTCCTGCGACTGTCGCGGGGCGCGGGGTGGGTTGCCCGAGCGGCCTAAGGGAACGGTCTTGAAAACCGTCGTGGCGCGAGTCACCGTGGGTTCAAATCCCACACCCACCGCGGTAGTTCAGTAGGTGCAGGCCAGAAGAGGCGTTCCGGGAGCGGAGCGCCTCTTGTGTTGGTGGGTGTCTCCCCTTCGGCTCCCCTTCGGGATCTTTCCATGACGTACAACCTGCTCACCGTTGAGCCGCTCAGCAAGGCAGACATCGCCGAGGCACTCGCCCACTGCTTGGGTCTTCGCGTCCACGACATCGACGTTGCTGACGAGCGCACCGATCAGGACCTGCGGAACTGGGACGCGCTCGTGCTCTGCGAGAAGGCAACGGTCCAGGGCGACCTGACCGTGTCACTGGACATCTACGTCCAGGACAGCGTCCATCGACAGCCGGACGAAGCCGACCTCGCCGCCGCATTCGCGCGTGCCGCAAAGGTCGTGGTCCTCTACCCCGCCGAAGAGGTCCTGCCCAGCGCCTACTGGCTCGCGGCGGACGACGGCACTGTCACTCGAGCACGCCTCCTGGCCTCCGACGATGCCGACGGCTCCGACGGCTCCGACGGCTCCGACGGCTCCGACGACGAGAGCCCCGCGTACATGATCGACGCCGTCGAAGCGCCCGTGTCCCGCCTTCCGCACACGCAGGTCGCCCGCCTGCCCGAGATCGCGCGCGAGCAGCGGACGGCGACGCCGGTCGGGCGGCCGCGGGCCGACGAGCCGGATACCGCGCACTGACAGGCCCGGCCCGGCCCGGGGCCCGTCCGGCCGCCGTCACTTTCCCTTCTGCCGCTCTACGCGCGCGTGGCCACCCGTGCCGCCGACGCGATCGTCGCCCGTGCCTCCCGCTCTGTCAGGCCCGTGCGCACCGCGGCATCCGTCAAGGCGTCGGCGAGCGTGCCGCCGATGCCGTTCTCGTACGCGCGGCAGGCGGCCCAGAACAGGCGCGTGTTGCGCTGCCCTTCATGAGCGCCGAGGACGAACTGCACCAGGCCGGCGCCGTGTTGGCCGGTGTGGTCGGAGGCGGGGTGGTGCGTGCGCGGAGGGGGCGTGAGCAGCCGTAGGAGCGCCGGTGGGCAGGGCGCGGGCCGGAGGTGGGCCGTACCGGGCACCGTGCTGTAGACGCCGTGTTCCGTACGGGAGCCGGGCCCGACCAGATAGCCGCCGGCGCCGCGGATGTCGATGCCGGGGGCGAGGCGGCCCGCTGAGTTGGGCACCACGACGTCCGGCGGGCCGGAGAGCCACAGGTGCCTGCCACCGCTCGGGGTGGCCACGACCACGGTGTCGGGGATGGTGAACAGATGCCGTAAAGCCAGCTCACGCAGGGAAGCGGAGGAGTCCGTACCGGACTTGGTGTCCAGGTCGACGCCGATGAGGTGGTGCGGCGACAGACCGCACGCGATGCCGTATCCGGTCGCCCTGGGCGCGGCACCGAACAGGGCGCGGATGCGGCGCGGATCGGTCGTGGCGTCGTACACCCCATGGCCAGGAAGCCCGCACTCGCCGTGGCAGCGCGGGGCCGTCGGGGGATCGTCTCGGTGCGGCGAGGGCAGGGCCGGGAGCTTGGTGCGGGAGAGCGGGAAGACGGCGAATCCGCGGCCCGCGGCGGACAGGGCGTGGGCGAGGGCCAGGGTCCCCAGGGCGGCGGAAGGGGGCGAAGGGGTCGAAGGGGTCGAAGGGCGGGAGGAGGCGGGTGGGGGCGTGTGCCGGTCGATGGTGGCCATGGCTTCATTTTCGTACGAGTGTTCGAAAGAGGGAAGAGGGGTGGGCCGGACGTGGCGCCTATTTACCAAAAATGTGCCGAAACGCTTCCGCGTATGGGATCACTGGGCCGTGATGCCCCGAAGGTGGCGTATTCGGGGTTGAGCTGGGGTTTTGAGGGTGTGAAGCAGGTTTATCGACATGTCCTCACGCTTGCGAGCGAATAGACCCTTCCGGGCTGGTTCGCCGGGGATTCGGTGGGCAACTCTGGTCTCGCGACGTCGTGAACATCGCCGAGGCGGTCGGCCAACCGTCTTGGAGCAACCCGTACTTCCCCGGGTGCCGGACCCCCGTCCGAGCTCCGGTCCTGTTCTGGAGGAATAGACATGGCTTCCATCCGTACTGCCCGCGTTTTCGCCGCTGTTGCCGCCCTGCCCCTCGCTGCGGCCCTGTTCTCCGGGGTGGCGATGGCCGACAACGGTTCGTTCGCGGACAACGGATCGAACGCGGGTGTGGCGACGGTCAGCGGCAGCGGCGTCGGGCACAACAACAGCGGCAACTCGTCCACCACGCAGCAGCAGGCGGTCGGCAACGGCGCGTCGAACCAGAGCAACACGGCCCAGGTGAACGGATCGGCGTTCACGGCCATCGAGCAGGGGAACTCGAACGTCCAGGTGAACTTCTCCGAGCTCTGGTAGCCCGCGCGCTCCCGCTCGGCGGGGGTCTTCCGTGGGGTGCGTGACAGTCTGCGCGGCGGTGCTTCGGCGCCGCCGCGCAGGCGTTTTCGCGTTTTCCGGTGGCTCCGGACCTCTTGAGGCCCCTCTCCTGGCACCCCTCTCTTGACACCCTCCAGTATCTGACGGACAGTCAGAAACCCTTGTTCGTACGAGGTCCGGGAGGGCCGCCGCCGTGCACCTCGCTCCCACCGAGCGCCAGCGCGAGCTGCGCGTTCAACTGCGCGCACATTTCCGTACGTTGATGCCGGACGGCCCGCCCGCCCCCGACGACCTCGCCGGGCAGCGGCAGGTGCTGCGCCGGATGGGGGCCGAGGGCTTGCTCGGGCTCGGCTGGCCCGTCGAGTACGGCGGGCAGGGGCGCGGCCCCGACGAGCAGTTCGTCTTCTTCGACGAGGCGTACCGCGCGGGCGCGCCGGTCTCCATGGTCACGCTCAACACCGTCGGTCCCACGTTGATGAAGTACGGCACCGAGGAGCAGAAGGCGTACTTCCTGCCCCGGATCCTCAGCGGCGACGTGGTGTTCGCGATCGGCTACAGCGAGCCGTCCGCGGGGACCGATCTCGCCTCGCTGCGTACGCGGGCCGTGCGGGACGGGGCCGGTGGTGACTGGCTGATCGACGGCCAGAAGGTGTTCACGTCGAACGCGCAGAACGCGGACTGGATCTGGCTCGCCTGCCGCACCGCTCCCGAGGCCCCCAAGCACCAGGGCATCTCGATCGTGCTGGTGCCCACCGACGCGCCCGGCTTCTCCTGGACGCCGATCCACACGGTCGGCGGGCTCACCACGACGGCCACGTACTACGACGGGATCCGCGTCCCCGGCTCGAACCTGGTCGGGGAGGAGAACGGCGGCTGGGGCCTCATCACCAACCAGCTCAATCACGAGCGGGTCGCGCTCGCCGCGATCGGCATGCAGGCCGAGGACTTCTACGAGCGGGTTCTCGCGGCCGCTCGTACACCCGATCCGGTGACGGGAGAGCGCAGGATTGACGCCCCGTGGGTCCGGTCCCAACTGGCCGAGGCGCATGCGCGATTGGCGGCAACGCGCCTGCTCAACTGGCGTTTGGTGGGGGATGTCGGGGCGGGCCGACTGGCCCCGGGCGACGCCAGCGGCGTGAAGTTCGTGGGAACCGAATCGGCGGTCGAGGTGTACCAGATATGTCAGCAGATCGCGGGCGAGACGGGATGGGTGCGGGGCGGCTCACCCGGGGCGTTCGGCGCGGGCGGCGGTGAGCTCGCGGCGGGGGACGGGGAGTTGGAGCGGATGAACCGGGCGGCGCAGATCAACACGTTCGGCGGCGGGGTGAGCGAGGTGCAGCGCGAGATCGTGGCGACGATGCGGCTCGGGATGAAGAGGGGGAAGCGGTGAGTGACGGGGTGAGGGCGGCCGGCGCGGTGAGCCAGGGGACGAGCGGCCATGAGGCCTTGTCGTACGAGGGGTTGAAAGCCTTCGAGGGTCTGGCCGCGGCGCAGGGCGGCGAGGGCAAGGACTTGGTCAACGGGCCGATGATCCGCCACTGGTGCGAGGCCATGGGCGACGCGAGCGCGGCGTATGAAGGGCCCGACGCGATAGCGCCGCCGACCATGCTGCAGGCGTGGACGATGCCGGGCCTGTCCGGATACGCGGACCGCACGGGGCCCTACGACGACTTGCTGAGGCTCCTTGACGGCGCCGGGTACACCTCCGTCGTCGCCACCGACTGCGAGCAGGAGTATCTGCGGCCGCTGCGACCCGGGGACGCGATCACGTACGACGCCGTCATCGAGTCGGTGTCACCGCTGAAGACGACCAAGCTGGGCACGGGCCACTTCGTCACGACGCGGATGGACGTCCGGGTGGGCGAGGAGGTCGCCGGTACGCACCGCTTCCGGATCCTGAAGTACGCGCCCGCTGCCCGGAGTTCCGATCCAGGGAAGGCCTCGAAGGGGGCGGCAGCGGCGAAGAAGGTCAGGCCGCGTCCCGTGGTGAACCGGGACAACGCCGGGTTCTGGGAAGGCGTCACGGACCACCGGCTGCTCATCCAGCGCTGCCGCGGCTGCGAGACGCTGCGCTTTCCCTGGCTGCCGGGGTGCAATGCCTGCGGCGGGCAGGAGTGGGACACGGTCGAGGCGAGCGGCGAGGGCACGGTCTTCAGCTTTGTCGTGATGCACCATCCGCCCTTCCCGGCCTTCGACCCGCCGTACGCGGTGGGCCTGGTCGAGCTGGCGGAAGGTGTGCGCATCGTCAGCAATGTCGTGGGGGTGCCCTGCGACAAGGTGCGGATCGGAATGCCGGTGCGGCTCGAATTCCTGCGAGTGGACGAGGAGTTGGAGCTGCCGGTGTTCCGCGCTCTCGAGGACGGCGAGGCGTGACATGGACTTCACCCCCACTGCGGAGCAGGCGGCGGCGCGGGAGCTGGCCGCGCAGATCTTCGGTGACCTCTCCACACCGGAGCGGCTCGCGGGCCTCGGCGGCGCCCAGGACAGCGAGCTGTGGAAGGCACTGGGCGACGCGGGACTGACCGGTGCCGTGGAGGAGGCCGGGCTGCTCGGGCTCGTGCTGATGCTGGAGGAGCAGGGCAGGACGACGGCGCAGGTGCCGTTCGCGACGAGCTGTGTGTACGGGCTGCTGGCGGTGGGCGCCCACGGCAGCGACGGGCAGCGGGAGCGGATTCTTCCGGGGCTGCGGGACGGATCGGCCGTGGCGACCGGGGCGTTCGCGGGGCGCGGTGCGATCGTGGTGGACCGTGCCGGTGCCCACACCGATGACGGTCGGGCGCGGCTGACCGGATCGGTGCCGTGGGTGCCCTGGCTGCGGGAGGCGACGCACATCCTGGTGGCGGTGCCGGCCCCGGTGGGTGAGGCCGCGAATGTTACCCACAGCCTGTGGATGGTGTCGGTGCCCGAATCCCTGTCGGCGTCCGAAGCCCGCTGCGAGCCGGTCGAGCTCACCGCACCCTGGTCGGCCGGGCGGCTCGTGCTCGACGGGGCGGCGGCGGAGCGGATCGGCGGCCCGGGCCCGGAGGCGTACGAGGACGTGCTGGCGACGGCGCGGACGGCGTTCGCGGGGCTGCAGGCCGGGGTGGCCGCGGGCTCCCTGGCCCGGGCGGTGGAGTACACGAACGAGCGGGAGCAGTTCGGCAGACCGCTCGCCGCCAAGCAGGGGGTTCAACTCCGGGCCGCGGAGGCCCATATGGACGTCGAGGCCATCAGAGTCACGGCGTACGAGGCGGCCTGGCGGCGGGACGAGGGCCTCGCGTACCGGAGCCATGCGCTGACCGCGGCGTGGTGGGCGTCCGAGGGCGGGCGGCGCGTCGTGCACACGGGCCAGCATCTGCACGGAGGGATGGGGGCCGACCTCGATCATCCGGTGCACCGGCACTTCCTGTGGGGGCGGCAGCTGGACGGATATCTGGGCGGGGGCAGTCAAGTGCTGGAAGAGCTGGGTGAGTTGATCGCGAGCGGGACCGTCGGGGGAGGCGAGTCGGCATGAAGGTGGGTGAGGAACTGGCACCGTTGGAGATCCCGGTCACCCGGACCCTGATCGTCGCGGGGGCGATCGCGTCCCGGGACTACCAGGACGTGCACCACGACGCGGAGCTCGCCCGGCAGAAGGGCTCCCCCGACATCTTCATGAACATCCTGACGACGAACGGCCTGGTCGGCCGCTACATCACCGACCACTTCGGCCCGACGTCGGTGCTGCGCAAGGTGGCGATACGGCTCGGTGCTCCCAACTACCCCGGGGACACGATGGTGTTGACCGGCGAGGTCATCGACGTCGAGAGCGTCGCCGAGGAGGATACGGCCCGGGTCCGGGTCGTGGGGAAGAACGGGATGGGCAGCCATGTCACCGGCACCGTGACGGTCACCGTGCCCCACCCGGACGCTGTGGCAGGGGCCGAGGGGAGCCGGTCATGAGCGTGCGCAGCAAGGACCTGCTCGGCGGACGGGCGGCGATCGCCGGCATCGGCGCCACCGAGTTCTCCAAGGACTCCGGGCGCAGTGAGCTGAAGCTCGCGGTGGAGGCGGTGCAGGCGGCGCTCGACGACGCGGGTCTGACGCCCGCCGATGTCGACGGCATGGTCACGTTCACGATGGACACGAACCCGGAGATCACCGTGGCGCAGGCCGCGGGGGTGGGCGAGCTCTCCTTCTTCTCGCGGGTGCACTACGGCGGCGGCGCGGCCTGCGGCACCGTGCAGCAGGCGGCCCTCGCGGTGGCGAGCGGGGTGGCCGAAGTGGTCGTCTGCTACCGGGCGTTCAACGAGCGCTCCGGCAGACGTTTCGGCTCGGGGGTGCAGCACCGTGAGCCTTCGGCAGAGGGCGCGGCACTCGGCTGGAACCTGCCGTTCGGGCTGCTCACCCCGGCGTCCTGGGTGGCGATGGCGGCGCAGCGCTATCTGCACGCGTACGGGCTGACCCCCGAGGCCTTCGGACATGTCGCGGTGATGGACCGCAAGTACGCGGCGACGAACCCGGCCGCGTACTTCCACGGCAAGCCGATCACGCTGGCCGACCACGCCGCGTCGCGCTGGATCGTCGAACCGCTGCGGTTGCTCGACTGCTGCCAGGAGACGGACGGGGGGCAGGCGATCGTCGTCACCAGCGTCGAGCGGGCCCGCGATCTGCGGTATCCGCCCGCGGTGATCGCCGCCGCGGCGCAGGGCGCGGGCCGGGCGCAGGAGCAGATGACGAGCTACTACCGGGACGATCTGACGGGGCTGCCCGAAATGAGCGTGGTGGCACGGCAGTTGTGGCGGACGGCCGGGATCGGGCCCGAGGGGATAGACGTCGGGATCCTCTACGACCACTTCACGCCGTTCGTGCTGATGCAGCTGGAGGAGTTCGGGTTCTGCGGGCCCGGCGAGGCAGCCGACTTCGTCGCGGAGGAGCGGCTGCCGCTGAACACGCACGGCGGACAACTGGGGGAGGCGTATCTGCACGGGATGAACGGGATAGCGGAGGCCGTGCGCCAGCTGCGGGGCACGGCGGTGAACCAGATACCGGGCGCGTCCACCGCCCTGGTCACCGCGGGCACCGGGGTCCCCACATCGGGTCTGATTCTGGGGTCGGACGGCTGAACGGGGCGCGTGTCCCGAGACCCCGGCCACCGGTGGGACCTTCACTCGGTCCATGTATCGGCAAAAGATGATCATTGGACTTGTGGTCCTCGTGCTGGGGCTCGGAGCCGTGCCGACCGATGCGGCCGACCGGCAGGCTCCGGGTGACGGCGGCGGGAAGCGGGCGGGTTCCGCACCCTGGAGTGCCAAGGTGCGCACCTTCCACGGCTGGGCGTTCGACGTCTGCACGACGCCGTCCCGGGACACCATGCGCCGCTGGCGGAAGTCGGCGTACCGGGCGGTGGGCGTCTACTACGCGGGGCGTGGCCGGGCCTGCCGCCACCAGCCCGCGCTGAACCGGAGCTGGGCGCGGGCGGTGACCGGCATGGGGTGGCGGGTGCTGCCGGTGTACGTGGGCTCGCAGGCGCCCTGTGTCACCGCGCGGCACAAGAAGGGGGTGCGCATCGGGCGGCACCCCTGGGCACAGGGGGCGCGGGAGGCGCGGGACGCGGTGCGCCGGGCCGGGGCGCTGGGCATCCAGCGGCGCAGCCCCCTCTATCTCGACATGGAGGCCTACAACTATCGGAAGCGGGGATGTGCGCGCACGACGCTGTCGTACGTACGGGCATGGAGCAAGGAGGTACGCAGGAAGGGGTATGTTCCCGGGTTCTACAGCAGCGCCGACTCCGGGGTGCGGCACATGGAGGCGGCCCGGCGGGCGGGGGTGCGGGATCTGCCGTCGGTGATGTGGTTCGCACGCTGGCACACCAGGCCCCATCTCTACCGGGAGCCCGCGCTCAGGAGGCACGCCTGGCATCCGCAGCGCCGGATCCACCAGTACGCGGGCAATGTGAAGGAGCGGCACGGCGGCCGCACCCTCGTGATCGACCGGAATCTGGTGCATGCCCCGGTGGCGCGGATCCGCTGAGGGCGGCCGCGTCGGGGCCGTGTCGGGGCCAGGCCGGGGCCAGGCCGGGCCGGGTCCTGTCCCCGCTCTCAGGGGCGAACCCTCAGGGGATCTCACCCCCTCCTCCACCTTCAGGAGGTGGGGCTACCACCCGACGTACAACCTGAGGCGGACGCCGCTTCGGGACCTCCGGCCGATCCGTAGGAGTAGGGGGCGCTCATAGCGTGGAGCCATGACCGCAACCCTGGCGCCTGTCTGCTCCAGCGCATCCGAGGCCGCGACGCGCACCGCCGTGTCGCGCACTGCCGCGTCGCGCACCGCCGCGTCGCGCACCGTCGCGGGGACGTACCCGTCGTTCGCGTCGTACGTCCGGGCGCGCCAGCCCGTGCTGCTGCGCACTGCCCGGTCGTTGACCGCGAACCCGTGCGATGCCGAGGACCTGTTGCAGACCGCGCTCACGAAGACGTACGTGGCGTGGGACCGGATCGAGGACCACCGGGCGCTCGACGGGTATGTGCGCAGGGCTCTGCTGAACACGCGGACCTCGCAGTGGCGCAAGCGCAAGGTCGACGAGTTCGTCTGTGACGAACTGCCGGAGCCGGCGCAGGCGTCGGGTCCTGCCGCCACGGACCAGGCCGAGCAGCAGGCGCTGCACGACGCGATGTGGCGCGCCATCATGAAGCTGCCCGCGCGGCAGCGGGCGATGGTCGTGCTGCGGTACTACGAGGACCTGAGCGAGGCCCAGACGGCCGAGGTGCTCGGCGTCTCCATCGGCACCGTGAAGAGTGCGGTGTCGCGGGCGCTGGGGAAGCTGCGGGAGGACCCGGAGCTCGTTCCGGCGCGTGGCTGAGCGGGTGCCGGTGGGGTGTCCGGTGCCTGTCTGGTGCCCGGTCGGTGCCTGGTCGGTGCCTGGTCGATCGGGCGACCCGGTGATCGATCATTCTCGGGAGTAGTGACATACCGAGTGGTATGCGGTGAGAATCGGCGGAACCCTACTGCTCCGTAGCGCCCACCGGGAGGACGCCGTGCTGAGCACGATGCAGGACGTACCGCTGACCGTGACCCGCCTCCTGAATCACGGGGTGCGGGTGCACGGCACCTCGCTGATCACCACGTGGACGGGCGAGGGCGAGCCGCACCGCCGTACGTTCGCCGAGGTGGGGGCCCGCACCGCGCAGCTCGCGCACGCGCTCCACGACGACCTGGGCATCCGCGGCGACGACCGTGTGGCAACGCTCATGTGGAACAACGCGGAGCACGTCGAGGCCTACTTCGCCGCGCCCGCCATGGGCGCCGTCCTGCACACGCTCAACCTCCGCCTCCCGGCGGAGCAGTTGACGTGGATCGTGAACCACGCCGCCGACCGCGTGATCATCGTCAACGGTTCGCTGCTGCCGCTCCTCGCGCCGTTGCTGCCCGGTCTGGCGACGGTCGAGCACGTCGTTGTGTCGGGGCCCGGCGACCGTTCCGTACTCGAAGGTGCGCGGGCCCAGGTCCACGAGTACGAGGAACTCATCGCCGGGAAGCCGACCGCGTACGACTGGCCGGAGCTGGACGAACGCCAGGCCGCGGCCATGTGCTACACCTCCGGCACCACCGGCGACCCCAAGGGTGTCGTCTACTCGCACCGTTCCATCTACCTGCACTCCATGCAGGTCAACATGACCCAGTCCATGGGGCTCACCGACTCCGACACCTCGCTCGTCGTCGTCCCGCAGTTCCACGTGAACGCCTGGGGCCTGCCGCACGCCACCTTCATGACCGGCGTGAACATGCTGATGCCGGACCGCTTCCTGCAGCCCGCGCCGCTCGCCGAGATGATCGAGTCCGAGCGACCCACGCACGCCGCCGCCGTCCCCACCATCTGGCAGGGCCTGCTCGCCGAGCTCACCGCCAAGCCGCGCGACGTCTCCTCCCTCGGCCAGGTCACCATCGGCGGCGCCGCCTGCCCGCCCTCGCTCATGAAGGCGTTCGACGAGCTCGGCATGCGCGTCTGCCACGCCTGGGGCATGACCGAGACGTCCCCGCTCGGCACTGTCTCGCGGCCCCCGGCCGGGGTCGAGCCGGGCAGCGACGAGGAGTTCGCGTACCGGCTCACGCAGGGCCGTTTCCCGGCAGGCGTCGAGGGACGCCTCAGCGGCCCCGGCGGCGAGATCCTGCCCTGGGACGGCGAGTCCGCGGGCGAGCTGGAGGTGCGCGGCAACTGGATCGCGGGCGCGTACTACGGAGGCGCCGCCCCGGATGCCGAACTGCTGCGCCCCGCCGACAAGTTCAGCGAGGACGGCTGGCTGAAGACCGGCGACGTCGGCACGATCAGCCCCGACGGCTTCCTCACCCTCACCGACCGCGCCAAGGACGTCATCAAGTCCGGCGGCGAGTGGATCTCGAGCGTCGACCTCGAGAACGCGCTGATGTCGCACCCGGACGTCGCCGAGGCCGCCGTCGTCGCCGTACCCGACGACAAGTGGGGCGAACGGCCGCTCGCCACCGTCGTGTTGAAGGAAGGCGCCACCGCCGACTTCGAGACGCTGCGCGGGTTCCTCGCCGAGAAGGTCGCCAAGTGGCAGCTGCCCGAGCGCTGGACGATCATCCCCGCCGTTCCGAAGACGAGCGTCGGCAAGTTCGACAAGAAGGTGCTGCGCAGGCAGTACGCGGACGGGGAGCTGGACGTCACCAAGCTCTGAGCATTCCGCTCTCCCGGGGCGGTTTGGCGGTGTGGCGGTTTCACGTGAAACAGGGGCGGTCCGAACGGGCCGCCCCTGTTTGTCAGTTGAGGACCACCTCAGTTGAGGATCACCTCAGTTGAGGAACTGCCTCAGCTGAGGAACCTGAGCTGAGGAACTGCCTCAGTTCGTGCCGATCCGCGCCAGCAGATCCACGATCCGGCTCTGCACCTCGGTGCTCGTGGAGCGCTCCGCCAGGAACAGCACCGTCTCCCCCGCCGCGAGCCGCGGCAGATCGGCGCCCTCGACGGCGGCGGTGTAGACGACGAGCGGCGTGCGGTTCAACTGGCCGTTCGCACGCAGCCAGTCGACGATGCCCGCACGCCGACGGCGTACCTGAAGCAGATCCATGACCACCAGGTTCGGCCGCATCTGCGCCGCCAGCGTCACCGCGTCCGCGTCGCTCGCGGCCCGCGCCACCTGCATCCCGCGCCGCTCCAGCGTGGCGGTCAGCGCGAGCGCGATCTCCTCGTGCTCCTCGATGAGCAGGACCCTCGGCGGGTGCTGCTCGCTGTCACGCGGGGCCAGCGCCTTGAGCAGCACCGCCGGGTCCGCACCGTACGCGGCCTCTCGCGTCGCCTGCCCCAGGCCCGCGGTCACCAGGACCGGCACCTCGGCCGCGACGGCGGCCGTGCGCAGCGACTGGAGCGCGGTCCGCGTGATGGGCCCGGTCAGCGGGTCCACGAACAGTGCGGCGGGGAACGCCGCGATCTGCGCGTCGACCTCCTCGCGCGAGTGCACGGTCACGGGGCGGTAGCCGCGGTCGCTCAGCGCCTGCTGCGTCGTGACATCCGGGGCGGGCCAGACCAGGAGCCGGCGCGGATTGTCGAGCGGCTCCGGCGGGAGCTCGTCGTCCATCGGCTGGGGCTGCGGCTTGGTGGCGATCTCGACCGCGCCGCCCGGACCGTCCAGCGGCTCGGGCCCCTCGTCGGCGTCGTGGTCGGGGGCGCCGATCGCGTAGGAACGGCCGCGGCCCTCCGAGGAGTTCGCGGAGTCCTGCGACAGGAGGGGCGACTGAGGCTGCGGATGCGGCCGGGCCGCGGCGGTCCCCCGCGGCGGCGTCCCCGTCCCCGTGGCCGCGGCGGTTCCCCGCGGCGGCGTCCCCGTCCCCGTGGCCGCGGCGGTCCCCGTCCCCGTCCCGGTCCCTGCCCCTGTGGCGCCGGACTCGGACTGCTCCTGCCGAGTGGACAGCTTGCGACGCCGCCCGGAACCACTGGGCGAACCGCCCTGCGTCTGCCCCTCAGCAGCCGAAGCCGCTGCCTGTACCGGCGGCGGCGTGGCCCCGGGACGGGCGGGCGTCTGCGGCGGCACGGGCCCCTGCGGCCGTCGCTGCTGCTCGGCCACCTGTCGGCCGAACGGCACGCCCTGTCCCAGGGTGCGCACGCTGAAGGCGCGGCCCTGCGTCGAGTTGGTGTCGTCGGTCGGCTGCTGCGGTGCCTCGGCGGGCAGCGGCTGGGCGGCACGCGGCCGCGGCGTGTTCTCCGGCGGCAGCGCGGAGGGCTTCGGTGTGCCCTGCGCGGGCGTGCTCTGCGCCGGGTGCGGCTGCGGCGGCGTGTGGTCCTCGGCCGGGTGCCCCGCGGCCTGGTGCTGCTGCGCCTCGTCCGGCAGGGGCAGCGGCTGAGCGGCCTGCGGCGTCGACGCGGCCTGCGCCGTCGACGCGGACTGCGGAGCACGGCCCTGCTGCGGCACGTCCCGCTGTACGTGGACCTCCTCGGCCCCTTCGAACCCTTCGGTCCCTTCGGCCCCCTCGAACCCTTCGACAGCTTCTACGTCGTTGGAGGCGGCCTGCGGTGCCGCGGTGGGCTGGGGCTCCGGAGCGCGGTCGGCCTGGGCGGGCGGCAGCGCGAAGGCCTCGCGCGGCCCGGCCGTCTCCTCGGGCGCCGCGGCGGCCTGAGCGGTGCCGAGCGCACGCCGCGCCCGCCGTCCCGAAGGCTGCCCGGATCCCGCACCGGTTCCCGCTCCGGCCAACTCCAGCTCACCGTGGGCCGGTTCACCGCCCTGCGCACCCTGCGCGGGGCCCGAAGGCAGTGCGGGCAGCGCCGCCTGCTCCGAACCGGTCGCGCGCCGGGCCCGACGCCCGGTCGGCGCGGGCACGCCCTGCGGCGGCACGGTCTCGCCCAACGCCGGGGAACCAGCCGCGTGTTCGGCCGCGGTGCGCACGGAGCCCTCGGCGGCCGGACCGTCCAGCGCGGGCCGCGCGCGGCGTCGGCCGGAGCCCTCGCCGCCCTCGGACGCGGTGGGCAGCTCGGGCTGCGTCTCGCTGTCCACAGGAGCGTCGGCCACGCCGGGCTCCTCGGCCGCCCGTCGCCCGCGCCGCCGGCCGGTACCGCCGCTGGGCCCGGCGCCCTGCACGCTGCTGTCCAGGAACGAGTCCACCGAGGGCCCGGCGGTCCGCCGCGCCCGGCGCCGCCCGCCCCCGCTGGTCGCGGTGGCCTGCTCGGGAAGATCGGGAAGGCCAGGGTGATCGGGAAGGCCAGGGTGATCGGGATGATCGGGAAGGTGCGCGGGAGCCGTCTCGGCCACCGGCTCGACGGGAACGGCGGGAACGGCGGGAACGACGCCCGCACCGGTACCGATCGGCACCTCAAGGACGTACGCACTGCCGCTCATGCCCGGCATCTCGTGCGTCTGCAGCACACCGCCGTGCGCCCGCACGATGCCCCGCACGATCGGCTCGTGCACCGGGTCGCCGCCCGCGTACGGGCCGCGTACCTCGATGCGTACGCTGTCGCCGCGCTGCGCGGCGGCCACGACGACGGTCGAGTCGACGTATCCGGCGCCGGCCGGGACGCGCGCGTTGCCGGTGGCGTCGATCCCGGCCACGTCGGCGATCAGATGGGCGAGCGCGGTGGCCAGGCGGCCCGCGTCGACCTCGGCCTCGATCGGCGGCGCGTGCACGGCGAACTGCAGGCGCCCGGGCCCGACGAGCTCCACGGCCCCGTCGACACCGGCCGCGACGACGGCGTCCAGCATCACCGGCGTACGCGACAACCGGGCGTTGCCCGCGTCGAGGAGCTGATAGGCCAGCACGTTGTCGACCAGGGTCGTCATGCGCGCGTAGCCCGCGGACAGATGGTGCAGCACCTGGTTCGCCTCGGGCCACAGCTGGCCCGCGTCGTCCGCGGCCAGCTGGCCCAGTTCGCGCCGGAGTTCGTCGAGCGGTCCGCGCAGCGACTGGTCGAGGACGGCGAGCAACTGCGCGTGGCGCGCGGCCAGCTCCTCGAACCGGTCCTTCTCGCGCTCGGCGAAGGCGGCGCCCCGCTCCCGCTCCGCGGAGAGTTCCTCGGCGTGCTGCTCACGCGTCTCGGCGAGCTCGGCGACCAGCTCGCCGCGCACCCGCTCGAGCTCGGCGGCGCGCTCCTCGCGCTCCTGCTCGGCGGCCTCGTCGCGCCGGGCGAGCTCCGCGGCGTGCTCGTCGACCAGCTTGTCGTAGGGGCGGCGGTCGGTGAACGTCATGACGGCGCCCACCAGTTGGTCCCCGTCGCGCACCGGCGCCGTCGTCATGTCGACGGGCACCTTCTCGCCCTTGCGGTCCCACAGGACCTGCCCGCGCACCCGGTGCTTGCGCCCGGAGCGCAGGGTGTCGGCGAGCGGCGACTCCTCGTACGGGAAGGGCTCGCCGTCGGCCCGCGAGTGCAGGACGAGCGCGTGCAGCTCCTGCCCGCCCAGGTCGCTCGCGCGGAACCCGAGGATCTGCGCGGCGGCGGGATTGACGAGGACGATCCGCCCGTCCGTGTCGGTCCCGACCACACCCTCCGCTGCGGCGCGCAGGATCATCTCGGTCTGCCGCTGCGAACGGGCCAGTTCGGCCTCGGTGTCGAGGGTCCCCGAAAGATCACGTACGACGAGCATCAGCAGCTCGGAGCCGCTGTAGCTGCCGCCGCCGAGGCCACCGCTGCCGTACGGGTCCACGGCGTCGCGCGCGCCGTCGGCGAGATTCGCGCTCGTGACCTCGACCGGGAACTCGCTGCCGTCGGTGCGCCGCGCGACCATCCGCGTCGGCTTCGTCCGCCCGCGCTCGTCGGTCGCGGTGTCGGGCCGCCGCATCGATCCGGGGATCAGCCGGGAGTCGAACTCCGGCAGCAGATCGAGCAGTCCGCGCCCCACGAGGGCGGTGCCCGGCGCCTCGAAGGCCTCGAGGGCGATCGAATTGGCGTTGACGACGGTCCCGTTGGTGTTGACCAGCACCAATGCATCGGGGAGCGCATCGAGTATGGCTGCGAGGCGAGCAGCGCCTCGGGATGGCCTGCTGCTCACGACGACGCTTCCTCCCTGATGTACCGCTTTACCGCGACGTGTCGGCCGCGCAGGCCATCTTGCCTCGCGGCGCGCAACGTGTCACGGGAGGGAGTCTACGGGCAGAGGTTGCGGTCGCGACGCCGGATGAGAGGGAGCCCACGTAGAGGATGTGCGGATCCCGAGAGGGCCACGTCGCGAAGGCGTGACCGGTGGACCCACGGTCACGGAGCTGTTGCAGGCAGCACGGGGATCAGCCCGTTCCACCGCGAGATCTCGCAGCCGTCGGTGAGCTTGTACGAGGCGTCGACGGAGCGCCCGTGCCAGGTCCCCGTGATGTGCGCGGTGGCGGCGCCGCCGTACTGCATCGTGCAGTACGTGCCACTGGGCACCGGCGCGAACGGATCCTGCCCGCCCGCCGCCAGCTCGTCGAGCCGGCCGCAGGCGCCCGCCGGGTCGGGGTGGGTCCCGCCGGCGGGACCGCAGTCCAGTTCGTACGTGCCGTCGGTGCCGTTGCCCGAGTCGGCGACGGCGACGGTCAGCCGGTCGCCGCCGAGCGGGGCGTCGGGCGAGCCGAACGGGGGCGGCGGCAGCAGGTAGGGGCCGGTGTCGGCGTGGGCGGCGACCGGCAGGGCCACGACGGCGGCGACCGAGGCGGCGGCGCCGAGCAGCAGCCGGGACGCGCGGGACGGGATTCGGGTCGAGAACATGCCGTGCCTAACGTGCGGCCCCGCCGCGACGTTGCGCCTCGGCAATGGGCTTTGCCCTGCGGCCCGCGTGCCTAGTACCGTAGGGGGCGATTGGTGACACGGCGCTCAGCTGTGTCATCATCTGCACGCACCGACTCGCGCTCGCGCGGGCGGCTGTGCTGGAGGCGTCGCCTAGTCCGGTCTATGGCGCCGCACTGCTAATGCGGTTTGGGCCTTAAAGCCCATCGAGGGTTCAAATCCCTCCGCCTCCGCCCCAAGATCCGAAGCCCCGGTCCTGCTGGACCGGGGCTTCGGTGTTTCCTTCGACCGTGGGCACGTTTCCGCAGGTCACAACGGGTGCGGCAAACGGATTTCACATGGCGGCGGCAGTCATGTAATGTTCTGTCTGTCGCCGGGAACGGGCCGAGAGGCCGGGAAACGAAGACAAAAACTAAAGACAAGCACTCGTAGCTTAACGGATAGAGCATCTGACTACGGATCAGAAGGTTGCAGGTTCGAATCCTGCCGAGTGCACACAGGTCAAAGGCCCCGGAGCGATCCGGGGCCTTTGGCGTTTCTGCTTCGGGGGGATCTCATGCGCTGCTTCACCCGCAACACCGGCATGGCTCTGGCTGCCGTCGCGCTGATGACTGGCGTGACCTCCGCCTGTTCGGGCTCGTCCGCGGAGTCGAAGGCTCCCCAGCAGCGGAAGACGGCGAGTTCCAGCGCCTCGTCCGCAGCGCAGCCGGCCTCTCGGTCAGGCCGGGAGGAACTGGACGAGGAAGCCCGCAGGTTGCTCGGCATCCCGGATCGCTGGGAGGCGGACGAGAAGGGCTTGGTCTCGTCCGGTTCCCTCGCGCTGCCCGGAGAGAATCTGGACGAGACCGTCGAGCCCGGTACCGCTCTGCGGGTGGAGGTGGCATGTGCGGGCGAAGGCACGGTCACCTTCACGGTCGTTTCAGGCACCGCCAAGACCGCACAGCGCGTCGACTGTACGCAGCCGATGACGAACGGGTTCGACTTCACCACGGCCGGGTCCAGTCTTGCGATCCAGGCGGATTCGCCCGACGAACAAGAGGTGGGCACCGCCTACGTGGTGAGCCGCACCACATGACCGACCGACCGTTCGCGGTCAGTGCAGTTGCTGGGCCAGGCCGACGATGATGCCCTCCGGGCCGCGGACGTAGCAGAGCAGGTAGCTGTCCTCGTAGCGGGCGATCTCGCCGAGGAGTTCGGCGCCGTGGGGGCGCAGGCGGGTGACCGTGGCCTCGAGGTCGTCGACGGCGAACATGACGCGGTGCGTGCCCAGGATGTTGTGGGGCTTGTCGCGCGGGGCGATGGTGGTCGCCGCGGGGGTGCGGTACCTCGAGAGTTCGAGGCGGCTGTGGCCGTCGGGGGTGCGGACCATCGCGATGTCGCAGTGGACGCCGTCGAGTCCGGTGCACTGGTCGGCGACCGGGCCCTTGACCTCTGCCCTGCCCTCCAGCTCCATGCCGAGCTCCACGAAGAACTCGATGGCGGCGTCCATGTCCTCGACGACGATGCCGACGTTGTCCATCCGCTGAATCGCCATGGTGGCTTCTCCTTCTTCTTCGCCTCTGGTGCGCTTCCGATGCGCCTTTGATGTTCCTGGGACGAAGCCGTCGACACGTTCTCGACATTCTTCAGAGCGTTGATTCCTGGCGCGTCGCCGTTTCGGGCATCGGCTGCGGCTGCCGTACGAGGGGGCGGCGGCGGGTCGGGAGGCCGAGGGTCGGGTTGGCCACGCCCCAGGCCGCGCCCTTGCAGATCAGTTCCTTGTAGAGCGCGGCGAATCGGCCCGTCAGCGCTGCCCGGACCGCGCGGTCGTCGGCGGTGACGTACTGGATGACGCCTTCCTTGCGGCCCAGGGAGATGCACTGGTTGAAGTAGCGCGGCGTGATCTCGGGGAGCTTGGTGGCCGTGAGGCGGGCCGCGATGGCGTCGGCGGCCTGCCAGGCCATGGGGGTGCCCGAGGCGCACGACATCCGCAGGGGCTTGTCGCCCGGGCCGATGGCCAGGGCCGCGTCCCCGACGGCGTACACGTCGGGGTGCGAGAGCGAGCGCATGGTGGCGTCGACCTCGATCCGGCCGGTGTCCGTGGTCTGCAGGGTGGTGGCCCGGGCGAGGGGGTGGACGGCGAAGCCGGTCGTCCAGATCGTGACCTCGGCCGGGATCGTCGTGCTGGCGGAGGTCGTGATGCGGTCGGGCGTGACCTCGGTGACCGCGGTGTGCTCGTGCACCGTGATGCCCAGGCGGGCGCAGACCTTGCGGAGGTGTTCGCGGGCCTTGGGGGCGAGCCAGTCGCCGAGTTCGCCGCGGGCGGCCAGGGCGACGTCGAGGTCGGGGCGGGCCTCGGCGATCTCGGTCGCGGCCTCCAGGCCGGTGAGCCCGCCGCCGACGACGACCACGGGGCGGCCGGCCGCCAGGCGGGCCAGGCGGTCGCGCAGCCGGAGCGCTCCGGGGCGGCTCGCGATCTCGTGGGCGTACGCGGTCGTGCCGGGGACGGCCTGGGGGTTCCAGCCGCTGCCGAGGGCGTAGACGAGGGTGTCGTACGGGAGTTCCTCCGTGACTCCCTTCGTGATTCCCTTCGTGGTTCCGTCCGTGAGTTCCTTCGGGGCGGTGGCCGGGCTTTGTACCGTGACCGTCTTGTTGTCGGGGTCGACCGACGTGACCGTTGCCTGCTTCAGTTCGACGCCGGTGCCCGCGAACATCTCGCGGAAGGGGCGGGGCCGCAGGTCCTGGCCGACCGCCAGCTGGTGCATCCGGACGCGCTCGACGAAGTCGGGCTCGGCGTTGACGAGGGTGATGGTGACGTCCTCGGGGCGCAGTCGCTTGGCGAGGCGGCCGGCGGCGATCGCACCGGTGTAGCCGGCTCCGAGGACGATGATGCGGTGCTGCATTTCCGGGCTCCTGTCGGACGTGTCTCACGCGGTGTCGACCCTTGAACCGGGCAGCCCGACGATTCCTGACAGGGATGTGGTGTGAAGCAGGTCACAGTCAGGGTTGCAGGGCGCGGAAGAGCGGGTCTCCGTGGTCCGTGGCCGCCCACTGACGGGTCGCGCGCTCCAGCTTGTCGGGGTTGACCTGGCTGCGGACCGCGGTGATGCCCTCGGCGGTGATCTCCAGGCACATGACGCCGACGACCCGGCCGTCGACGACCGCGACGACCGCGGGGGCGCCGTTCGCCGTGGTGAGGTGGATGTCGGGTGCGCCGCCGATCAGCTTGCGCTTGGCCTCGGCGGGCTTGAACAGGCCCCGCAGGAACGTCGCCACCGCGACGGCGCCCTCGAACGCCTTCGCGCGGGCCGGGACCTTGCCGCCGCCGTCGCCGATCGCGATCGCGTCCTCGGTGAGCAGCCGGATGAGCGGTTCCGTGCGGCCGCTCGTGGCCGCGGCGAGGAATTCCTCGACGATCCTGCGGGCCGTCGCCTCGTCGATCTCGGTGCGGGCCTTGCCGTCGGCGACGCGCTTCTTGGCGCGGTGCAGGATCTGCTGGCTGGCGGCCTCGGTGAGGTCGAGGATCTCGGCGATCTCCCGGTGCGGGTAGTCGAACGCCTCGCGCAGGACGTAGACCGCACGCTCGTTGGGCGAGAGCCGCTCCAGGACGGTGAGGACCGCGTACGTGACCGACTCGTGGCGCTCTGCGGTATCGGCGGGGCCGCCGGGCGCGGGGCCGAGCATCGGGTCGCCGGCGAGCAGCGGTTCGGGGAGCCACTGGCCCACGTAGGTCTCGCGTCGGGCGCGGGCCGAGGTGAGCTGGTTGAGGCACAGGTTGGTGAGGACCTTCGTCAGCCAGGCCTCGGGGACCTCGATGCGCTCCGTGTCGGCGGCCTGCCAGCGCAGGTACGTGTCCTGCACGGCGTCCTCCGCCTCGCTCGCCGAGCCGAGGAGGCGATAGGCGAGGGCCTCCAGGCGGGGCCTGAAGGCCTGGAACCGGTCCACGTCGACAGCGTGCAGAGGCATGGCCCGGATCCTAGCCCGCGGCCAAGTCCCGGTCGGGCGGCGGCTGGTGGGCGTCAGCTGTCGGGCGTCGCGGGCGTTGTCAGTGGGGTGCGCCATCCTGGGCGTATGACGTGGTGGTGCACCGGGATGCGGTGGCGGGACGGCGGGCCGGTGTTCGGGTGGACCACGGGGGAAGGGGGCGAGCGGGACAGTGCGGTGCGGTTCGGGGAGCCGCTGGCGTTCCGGGTCGGGGGAGCCCGGCGGTGTCTCGGGGTGTGGCGGGGCGGGCGGCACACCCCGTGTCCGGGGCGGGACGCGGTGCCGGTGCGGGGGACGCGGGCGCAGTGCGCGGAGTGCGCCGGGATCGACCGGGCGCATTCCGTGGCCGCGGACACCGTCGCGGACGATCCGCGGCCGTACCGGGTGTACCTGGCGTGGTTCGGGGACGGGCTCGTGAAGGTGGGCATCACGGGGGCGGGGAGGGGCAGTGCGCGGTTGCTGGAGCAGGGGGCCGTCGCCTTCACGTGGCTGGGGGTGGGACCGCTGATGGCGGCGCGGCGGGCCGAGGAGTTGTTGCGGGTGGCGCTCGGCGTGCCGGACCGGATCCCGTACGAGAAGAAGCGGCTGGTGCGGGCCGGGCTCGGGCAAAGGGCCGTGCGGGGTGGGGAGTTGGTGGATGCGCATGCCGTTGCCGTGGGGCTCGTGGGGTGGCCGGAGTCCTTGGAGCGGCTGCCGTGCGACGTGGTCGACCACGGGGAGGTGTTCGGGCTGGGCGCGGTGGACGGGGTGGACGCCGTGGTGAGCGGGCTCGCCGAGGGGGCGGTCGTCGAGGGGACGGTGAGCGCCGCCGCCGGGCCCGATCTGCATCTCGTCGAGCCGGGCGGGCGGCGGCTCGTGGTGGACACGCGGGTGCTGGCCGGGTGGCCACTGGAGCGGGCCGAGCGGGCCGAACGGGCCGAGGGGGCGGAGGGGGCTCAGCGCGGGGTGAGTGGGGCGGGCTTCGAGGTGCGGGAGGTGCCGGTGGTGCAGGGAGGGTTGTTCTAGGCGCGGGCTCGAAGCGTCTGGCCGCCCGGGGTGGGTTTGCTGACCGGAGGGTCAAGTCTCGGATCCCGTACGGCAAGGAGGGGTCGGACAGGGTGGACAGCGGGCGGAGTGCGGGTGACCGTGGGGGACATGAGTGATCACAGTCATGCGCCTGTTGAACCGCCTCGCCCATCGCCCGACGTCGCACAGGCTTGCCCCCTGCCCGCCTTCGAACCGCCTTACTACGCCGTGGTGTTCAGCTCCATAAGGACCGAGGGGGACGGTGGCTACGGGGAGACGAGTGACCGGTTGGACGAGTTGGTGAAGGAGGTGCCCGGGTACCTCGGGCACGAGTCCGCGCGGACGCCCGGGCCCGGTGGGCTCGGGATCACCGTGTCGTACTTCCGGGACGTCGCCGCCATCGAGGAGTGGCGGTCCGTCGGCACGCACCGGGACGCGCAGAAGCAGGGGCGCGCCGAGTGGTACGAGCGGTACACCGTGCACGTCGCCAGGGTCGAGCGCAGCCACGGGTTCGCGCGTGACTAGCGGGGCGGCCCCCGGTGCGGGCGAGGCCGAGCTCGTCGCGGCGTTCCGCGCGCGGCACGGGCTGCCCGGGCTCGTCGACGTGCACACGCACTTCATGCCGGACCGGGTGCTGCGCAAGGTGTGGGCGTACTTCGACGCGGCCGGGCCGCTCGTGGGGAGCGAGTGGCCGATCACGTACCGGGAGGAAGAGGGTCAACGGCTCGCACGGCTGCGGGAGTTCGGGGTCGTCGCCTTCACGTCGATGGTCTATCCGCACAAGGCCGGGATGGCCGAGTGGCTGAACGGATGGGCCGCCGGTTTCGCCGCGCGGACCCCCGACTGTCTGCACACCGCCACGTTCTTTCCCGAGCCGGGCGTGGAGGCGTACGTGCGGCGGGCGGTCGAGGACGGGGCCCGCGTGTTCAAGGCGCATGTGCAGGTGGGCGCGTACGACCCGACCGACCAGCTGCTCGACCCCGTGTGGGGGCTGCTCGCCGAGGCCCGGGTGCCGGTCGTGACGCACTGCGGCTCCGGGCCCGCGCCCGGCAAGCACACCGGGCCCGAACCGATGGCGCGGGTGCTGGCCCGGCATCCGCGGCTGCCGCTCGTCGTGGCGCACCTGGGGATGCCGGAGTACGCGGAGTTCATGGACCTGGCCGAGCGGTACCCGGAGGTGCGGCTCGACACGACGATGGCCTTCACCGACTTCAGCGAGCGGCAAGTGCCTTTCCCGGAGAGCGAGTTGGGGCGGTTGCGGGATCTCGGGGATCGCGTGCTGCTCGGGAGCGACTTTCCCAACATTCCGTATCCGTACGTGCACCAGCTGGAGTCGATCGAGCGGCTCGGGCTCGGCAGCGAGTGGGTGCGGGCCGTGTGTCATGGGAACGGGGCGCGGCTCTTTCTCGGCGCGGCCTGAAGGGCAGGGCGGACGCCTGAGAAACTCCTGTGAGTTTCTCAGGGGATTCACAGGTTCGGGAAAGAGTGTTCTCAGAGGCGCGTCGCAGGGTTGCACCATGACCGCGACCTCGCCCCAGGGGCGTACCGAACTGCTGAGGCCGGACGGGAGCCCCGTCCGGGTGCTTGTCGTGGACGACGAGCAGTCCATCACCGAGCTGTTGTCCATGGCCCTGCGTTACGAAGGCTGGCAGATCCGGGCCGCCGGTGACGGGGCCGGAGCCGTGCAGACCGCACGTGAGTTCCGGCCCGACGCCGTCGTGCTCGACATGATGCTGCCCGACATGGACGGGCTGAGCGTCCTCGGGCGCCTGCGCCGGGAGCTGCCGGACGTGCCCGTGCTGTTCCTGACCGCCAAGGACGCCGTCGAGGACCGGATCGCGGGCCTGACGGCCGGTGGCGACGACTACGTCACCAAGCCGTTCAGCCTGGAGGAGGTCGTCGCGCGGCTGCGCGGGCTGATCCGGCGGACCGGGGCGTCCGACCGGCGCAGCGAGTCCGTGCTCGTGGTCGGTGACCTGATGCTCGACGAGGACTCCCACGAGGTGTCGCGGGGCGGGACCGGGATCCATCTGACCGCGACCGAGTTCGAGCTGCTGCGGTTCCTCATGCGCAATCCGCGGCGCGTGCTCAGCAAGGCCCAGATCCTCGACCGGGTCTGGAGCTATGACTTCGGCGGGCAGGCGAACGTCGTCGAGCTGTACATCTCGTACCTGCGGCGCAAGATCGACGCCGGGCGTGAGCCGATGATCCACACGCGGCGCGGGGCGGGATATCTCATCAAGCCGGCCGTGGCGACGACGCCCGCGTCGTGAGGCGGGCCCGCACCCTGCGGACCCGGCTCGTCGTCACGGCGGTGGGGCTGATCGCCCTGGTGGCCGTGGTCATCGGGGCGGTGACGACGATGGCGCTGCACTCGTACCTGTACAAGCAGCTGGACGGCAAGGTCGGGCAGGTCGCGCAGATGGCCGACGATCCCGGCAGGCGAGGCCCGATCCAGCAGCAGGGCGGGGACGCGCTGGCCTTCCTGGCCATGCCGGGTCCCGGGGGCGGGAAGACCGTCGGCGCGCGGCTCGACGCGAACGGCACCATCGTCGACGCCAAGCGCTCGGACCCCGACCGGAAGACCAGCACGGGCACCCTCGGCCTGACCGCCGACCAGCAGGCCACCCTCGCCTCCGTCGCCCGTGACGGCAAGCCCCACAACGTCGACCTGCCGGGCCTCGGCAGCTACCGGGTGCAGCTGTCCAAGGGCGGCAACCTCCTGGTGGGTCTGCCGACCGACGAGGTCGATTCCACCGTCAACACCCTTGTCCTCATAGAGGCGTTGGTCAGTGCCGCCGGGCTGCTGGCCGCCGGGGTCACCGGCGTCGTCATGGTCGGCGTGGCCATGCGCCCCCTCCGCCGAGTCGCAGCGACAGCGACCCGCGTCTCCGAACTCCCCCTGCACAGCGGCGAAGTCACCCTCTACGAACGCGTCCCCGACGCCGAGGCCGATCCGCGGACCGAGGTCGGGCAGGTCGGTGCCGCGCTCAATCGGATGCTCGACCACGTGCACGGCGCCCTCCAGTCGCGCCAGCAGAGCGAGACGCGGGTGCGGCAGTTCGTCGCGGACGCCAGTCACGAGCTGCGCACACCGCTCGCCTCCATCCGCGGGTACGCCGAACTGACCCGGCGCGGGCGCGAGGAGACCGGGCCCGACACCCGGCACGCGCTCGGCCGCATCGAGTCCGAGGCGCACCGGATGACCGGACTCGTCGAGGACCTGCTGCTGCTGGCGCGGCTCGACTCCGGGAGACCGTTGTCGTACGAGCCAACCGACGTGTCCCCCTTGGTCATTGACGCGCTGGGCGACGCCCGCGCCGCCGGGCAGGACCACAAGTGGCGGCTCGAACTGCCCGACGAGCCGGCCACCGTGCTCGCCGACTCCGCCCGCCTGCACCAGGTCCTGGTGAACCTGCTGGCCAACGCCCGTACGCACACCCCGCCCGGCACCACCGTCACCGCCCGCGTGCACCGGCACGGCCCCTGGGTCTGTCTGGACGTGCAGGACGACGGGCCGGGGATTCCCGGCGAGCTGCTGCCGCACGTCTTCGAGCGGTTCGCTCGCGGGGACTCGTCGCGGTCGCGGAAGGCGGGGTCCACCGGGCTCGGACTCGCCATCGTGCAGGCGGTCGCGGCCGCGCACGGGGGCGCGGTGACCGCGGACAGCGTGCCCGGCAGGACCGTGTTCACCGTGCATCTGCCCGTGTACAACGAGCCCGTCACGTACTCACAGGCAGGGCAAAGCCTCACCACACAGCGCTGACAGGGCAGTTGACGAACGTCGGCGGCATGCGAACCGACTCTTCTGCGGGCCTCGGCCCCACCGCCGCGAGGTTCGGGGCGCTGCCGGCGCGGGAGCACCTTCCCGTGGGCAGCGGCCTCGTGCCGGTCCTGGACGTCGTCATCCCCGTGTACAACGAGGAGAAGGACCTCGGCGCGTGCGTGCGCAGACTCCACCAGCACCTGGTGCGCACCTTCCCGTACCGCTTCCGCATCACCGTCGCGGACAACGCCTCCACCGACACGACCCCGCAGGTGGCACGGCGGCTGACCGCCGAGCTGCCCGAGGTCACGTACTTCCGGCTCGAGCAGAAGGGCCGCGGGCGCGCCCTGCGGACCGTGTGGTCGGCGTCCGACGCGCCGATCCTCGCGTACATGGACGTGGACCTGTCCACCGATCTGAACGCGCTGCTGCCGCTCGTCGCCCCGCTGATCTCCGGGCACTCCGACCTCGCCATCGGCTCGCGGCTCGCGCGCTCCTCTCGGGTCGTGCGCGGCCCGAAGCGGGAGTTCATCAGCCGCGCCTACAACCTCATCCTGCGCGGTTCGCTGCAGGCCCGTTTCTCCGACGCCCAGTGCGGCTTCAAGGCGATCCGGCGCGATGTCGCGCAGGTGCTGCTGCCGCTGGTCGAGGACACCGGCTGGTTCTTCGACACCGAGATGCTGGTGCTCGCCGAGCGTGCGGGCCTGCGCATCCACGAGGTGCCCGTCGACTGGGTCGACGACCCGAACTCGACCGTGCACATCGTGAAGACGGCGACCGACGACCTGAAGGGCGTGTGGCGGGTGGGCAAGGCCCTCGCCACCGGTTCGCTGCCGCTCGACCGGCTCGCCCGCCCCTTCGGCGACGACCCGCGCGACCGCCAACTCCCGGGCGTGCCCAAGGGGTTGGCCCGCCAGCTCGTCGGCTTCTGCGTCGTCGGCGGCCTGTCGACCCTGCTCTACCTCCTGCTGTACTCCGGCTTCCGTACGTTCTCGGGGGCGCAGGTCGCCAACGGGCTCGCCCTGTTCGTCTCGGCCCTCGCCAACACGGCCGCCAACCGGCGCCTCACCTTCGGCGTGCGCGGCCGCGACAAGGCGATGCGCCACCAGGCCCAGGGCATCGTCGTCTTCGGCATCGGATGGGCCCTGACCAGCGGCTCGCTTGCCGCCCTGAACGCGGCGTCCGGCGACCCCGCGCACTCCACCGAGCTGGCCGTCCTGATCGCGGCGAACCTCGCGGCGACCGTCCTGCGGTTCCTGCTCTTCCGGGCCTGGGTGTTCCCCGCCGAGCGGACGGACACCCCGGCCGCCCCCGCTCCAGCCGCCTCCGTCACGACTCCTCAGGTTCCGCAGGCCTGGGACGACGCCACCGCGCAGATGGCGCCGGTGCGCGCACACGACCCGTACCTCGACCCCAGGGATCCCCGATGACGAGCACCGAGACGACGACCACCGGGACGACGGCCACGAGTACGGCGCTAGGCCCGCCGCCCCTCGCCGACAGCGGCGGCGGCCACGGCCGCCCCGAGCAGCCCTTCCTCGTCCGGGTTTGGCGCGGGCGGCCCGAGGACGCGCCCTGGGTGCGCCCCGCCTTCCTCGGCCTGCTGCTCGTCATCGGCCTCGCGTACCTGTGGGACCTGTCCGCCTCCGGATACGCCAACTCCTTCTACTCGGCGGCGGTTCAGGCGGGCAGCGAGAGCTGGAAGGCGTTCTTCTTCGGCTCGTCCGACGCGGCCAACGCCATCACCGTCGACAAGCCCCCGGCCGCACTGTGGCCGATGGCCCTGTCCGTACGCCTCTTCGGCCTCGGCTCGTGGGCGATCCTCGTCCCCGAGGTGCTCATGGGCATGGCCACCGCGGGTGTGCTCTACGCGGCCGTGCGCCGCCGGTTCAGTGCGGCGGCGGGCCTGATCACCATGGCCGTGTTCGCGACGACGCCGGTCGCCGCGCTGATGTTCCGCTTCAACAACCCGGACGCGCTGCTCGCCCTCCTCATGACCGTCACGGTCTCCTGCGTGCTGCGCGCCATGGAGCGGGGCCGCACCAAGTGGCTGATCTGGGCGGGCGTCGCCGTCGGCTTCGCGTTCCTCACCAAGACCCTGCAGGCCTTCCTGATCCTGCCGCCGCTGGCCGTCCTCTACGCGGTCTTCGCACCGACGCGGCTGCGCAGGCGGCTCGGTCAACTGGCGCTCTCCGGGCTCGCGATGGTCGTCGCGGGCGGCTGGTGGGTGGCGATCGTCGAACTGTGGCCCGCGTCCTCGCGGCCGTACATCGGCGGCTCCCAGAACAACTCCTTCCTTGAACTGACCTTCGGCTACAACGGACTCGGCCGCATCAACGGCGACGAGACCGGCAGCGTGGGAGGGGGCGGGGGCGGCGGAGGCGGTGGCACCGGGCAGTGGGGCGAGACCGGCCTGACCCGGATGTTCAACTCCGAGATCGGCAGCCAGATCTCCTGGCTGATCCCGGCCGCGCTGATCCTGTTCGTCGCCGGTGTCGTGCTGACCTGGAGGGCGAAGCGGACCGACACGGCCCGCGCCGCGTTCCTCGCCTGGGGCGGCTCGCTGCTGATGACCGGCCTGGTCTTCAGCTTCATGGCCGGCATCTTCCACCAGTACTACACGGTCGCCCTGGCCCCCTACCTCGCGGCGCTCGTCGGGATGGGCGCCACGGTGCTCTGGGAGGAACGCGCCCGGATCACGGCCTCGGCCACGCTCGGCGTCTGCGTCGCCGTCACGGCCGTGTGGGGGTACGTGCTCCTGGGCCGGACGCCCGACTATCTGCCGTGGCTGCGGTGGGCCGTGCTGATCGGCGGCCTCGTCGCCGGTCCCGGACTCGCCTTCGCGGGCCGCCTGAACCGCCAACTCGCGCTGAGCGCGGCCGGGTTGGGCCTCGTCGCCGCACTGGCCGCACCGACCGCGTACACCCTCAGCACGCTGAACACCGGGCACACCGGGTCGATCGTCACGGCCGGGCCTTCCGGGGCGAGCATGATGGGCGGCGGGGGGCCCGGCGGCGGCGGGGGAGGCCGGGGTGGCGGTATGCCCGGTGGCCAAGGCGGCCAGGGCGGCCAGGGCGGACCGCAGCAGGGAGGCCAGGGCGGACCGCAGCAGGGTGGTCAGATGGGCCGGCCCCCGATGGGCAACGGCAACGCCAACGGCAAGGGCAATCAGCAGGGCGGCGGCTTCCCCGGCGGCGGCATGGGCGGTCTGCTCAACGGGGCCGAGGTCAGCGCCAAGGCCAAGTCGCTGCTGGAGCAGGACGCCGGGGACTACACCTGGGTCGCGGCCACGGTCGGTTCGCAGAACCAGGCGAGCTACCAACTCGCCACCGGCGACCCGGTGATGGCGATCGGCGGCTTCAACGGGACGGACCCGTCCCCGACGCCGGCCCAGTTCAAGCAGTACGTCGAGGACGGCAGGATCCACTACTTCATCGCCAGCGGTTCCAGTGGCTCCCGTGGCGGCGGTGGCGGCATGGGCGGGTCGAGCTCCGGCTCGTCGGCCGAGATCACGTCCTGGGTCGAGGACAACTTCAAGAAGGTGACGGTCGGCTCCGCCACGTTCTACGACTTGACCCAGCCCAGCTAGGTACGTGGGTGGGGGGCCTACCGGCGTGCTCCTATCGGCGTGCTCCTACCGGCATACCGCCAACTCCGCCACCACAGGCCGATGGTCGGACGCCGCCGCCTCGGCCGGGATCACCGCGTCCCGCACCGAGACCCCCTCCCCCACCGCCACGTAATCGATCCGCTGCACGGGCGCGTCGGCCGGGTACGTGCCGCCGTCGGCCGGACCCGCGTCCGTCAACTCCCGCCACAGCGGGCCCAGTTCGGGTGCGGAGCGAGCCGCGTTGAAATCGCCGAGCAGCACCTGCCTGGCCCGCGGTGACGCGGCACGCTCCGCCGACATGATCCGCCGCGTGTCCGCGACCTGGGCGATACGGACCGCGGGGTCCGCCCGGTAGTCGAGGTGCGTCACGAACACCTGCAGCGGGACGCCCCGCACCTTCAGGGTCACCTCGCCGAAGCCGGGCGCGGGCGCCGGTACCGGGTTCGGGTCCTGCGTCGACAGGCGCGTGATCTCGTGGTTCACGGCGGAGCGGACGGGATGGCGGGACAGCACGGCGACCCCGTACTCGCGCCGCGGTCCCCCGGCCTGCACCGGGTCGAGGCTGTAGATCGGCGCGAAGGAGACGTGCATGCCGAGCCGTGCCGCCAACTCCCGTGCCACGTCAAGGTTCTGGCTGCGCACGCCCCAGTGCACGTCGACCTCCTGGAGGCCGATCACATCGGCGTGCAGGGCGCGCAGCGCGGCCGCCTGCCGGTCGAGGTCGAAGACGTTGTCCATGCCGGACCCGGCGTGGATGTTGTACGTGGCGATGCGCAGCGGGACGGTCGTGGCGGCGGAAGCCGGTGGCGCCACCGCACCCGCCACCAGGGTCAACAGCGCCGCGGACAAGGTCAGTTGGGGCAGTGTGCGGGTGCGTATCGGCATGCCGGAACCGTATGCGGAAAACCTTCTTGTACAGCGTATGTCTTATCCCTTACGGTGTACGACGAACGGACGTACACCGACCTTGGGGGACGCACGCATGACGGCGACAAGCGCCGAGAACACCACGCAATCCGCACCGGCCGGAGGTCATCCGCAGCGGTGGCTGATCCTCGGTGTCATCTGCCTCGCGCAGCTGACCGTGCTGCTCGACAACACCGTCCTGAACGTCGCGATCCCCTCCCTCACCCGGGAGCTGCACGCGTCGACCTCCGACATCCAGTGGGTCATCAGCGCGTACTCGCTCGTGCAGTCGGGCCTGCTGCTCACGGCGGGCAGCTCCGCCGACCGCTACGGCCGCAAGAAGATGCTCGCGACGGGCCTCGCGCTCTTCGGCGTGGGCTCGCTGGTGGCCGGACTCGCGTCCACCACAGGGCAGTTGATCGCCGCCCGCGCGGGCATGGGCGTCGGCGGTGCGCTGCTGATGACCACCACGCTCGCCGTCGTCATGCAGATCTTCGACGACGCCGAGCGCGTGAAGGCGATCGGCCTGTGGGCGACCGTCAGCTCGCTCGGGTTCGCCGTCGGCCCGCTGCTCGGCGGCGTCATGCTCGACCACTTCTGGTGGGGCGCGATCTTCCTCGTCAACATCCCGGTCGCGGTGATCGGCCTCGTCGCCGTCCTCGCCCTCGTACCGGAGTCGAAGAACCCGCAGGGCGACCGGCCCGACATGCTCGGCGCGCTGCTCTCGACGATCGCCATGACCGGCATCGTCTACGCGATCATCAGCGGGCCCGACAAGGGCTGGACCTCCGCGACCACGCTCACCTCGGCGGCGATCGGCCTCCTCGTCATGGCCGCGTTCGTGACGTGGGAGCTGCGCGTCCCGTACCCGATGCTGGACATGCACTTCTTCCGCAACCAGAAGTTCACGGGTGCGGTGTCCGGCGCGATCCTCGTCGCCTTCGGGATGGGCGGTTCGCTCTTCCTGCTCACGCAGCACCTCCAATTCGTGCTCGGTTACGAGCCGTTGGAGGCGGGCCTGCGCACCGCTCCGCTCGCCCTGACCGTCGTCGCGCTCAACCTGACCGGGCTCGGCGCCCGTCTCGTGCCCAAGCTGGGCACGCCGCTGACCATCGCCATCGGCATGACGTGCATGTCGGTGGGGCTCGCGGCGATCGCGCTGCTCGGCGGGGACGGGTACGGGGGCATGCTGGCGGGCCTGATCGTCATGGGTGCGGGCATCGCCCTCGCCATGCCGGCCATGGCCAACGCCATCATGAGCGCGATCCCGCCGGCGAAGGCGGGCGTGGGCGCGGGCGTCAACGGCACGCTCGCGGAGTTCGGCAACGGGCTCGGCGTCGCCGTCCTCGGCGCGGTCCTCAACGCCCGCTTCGCCACCCTGGTGTCGGTGTCCGTTGCCTCCGCGGCCTCCCTGCCCGCGGCGCTCGCGTCGGCCGACTCGGCGGACGAGAAGGCCCGGATCGCGGACGCGTTCTCCTCCGGGCTCGAGACCAGCCAGCTGGTCGGGGCCGTGGCCGTCCTCGTCGGAGGCCTCCTTGCGGCGGCGTTGCTGCGCAGGGCGGAGCGGGCAGACTCAGCCGTGGTGGCTTCCGCATAGCATCGGTGGCGGGCGGACGCCCGGATTCCGCAGGGAACCGGCCGTCCGCCCGCGTACGACAACCCCCTTGGAAGGTGCGCCATGGTGAAGGCAGCGCGGATGAGCGTCTGGCTGGAGAGCCCCGGGGCGAAGACACCGCGCAGCCGTCGCAGTGAGCAGCCCAGCGGCCTCGACCGGAACCGGATCACCGAGGTCACGGTGCGGCTCCTGGACGCCGAGGGGCTCGCCAAGTTCTCGATGCGGCGCCTCGCGAGCGAGCTCGGCGTCACCGCGATGTCCGTGTACTGGTACGTCGACACCAAGGACGACCTGCTC
The DNA here is from genome assembly GCF_044460595.1 of Streptomyces sp. NPDC050085. Classification (NCBI taxonomy): domain Bacteria; kingdom Bacillati; phylum Actinomycetota; class Actinomycetes; order Kitasatosporales; family Streptomycetaceae; genus Streptomyces; species Streptomyces sp. NPDC050085. The sequence continues at coordinate 681,083 of NZ_JBITJZ010000003.1, forward strand.
GAACTCGCCCTGGACCGCGTCTTCGGCGAACCCCGGCTGCCGGACACCGAGGTGGCCGCGGAGTGGCGCAGCCAGCTGAGGGACCTGGCCACCGAGTACCGCGCGCTCATCGTCCGCCACCCGTGGACGTCGACGCTGACCGGCAACTTCCTCAACGTCGGGCCGAACGCCCTGCTGTTCTCGCGCGCGGTGCAGCGCATCATCGCGGGCACGGGCCTGTCGCTGCCGGCGCAGCGCGGCGCCATCGCGTCCGTCTTCCAGTTCGTGTACGGGTACGGCACCATCGAGGGCCACTTCGTGCAGCGGTGCGCCGAGGCGGGGATGACGCAGGACGAGTACGTCCACGAGGCGATGGGCGCGTTCAGCGTGCCGCCGGAGATGACCGAGGACTTCAAGCAGGCCGAGGAGATGATGTCGGCCCTGGACTCGGGCAACACGGTGGAGCAGATGCGCGACCTGGACTTCCAGGTCGCGCTCGATCTGCAGATCGCGGGCATCGAGGCCTTGGTGGCGCGGGGCGCTTAAAGCACGTCCGGGCTCTGACCGAGCCGCGCCGGGAACCCGCCGGTCGCGATCGGGCCCCACTTGTCCGGGGTGACGCGGATGATCGACTTGCCCTGCTTGACCATCGCCTCCCGGTACTCGTCCCAGTCCGGGTGCTCGCCCGAGATGTTGCGGAAGTACTCGACCAGCGGCTCCACCGAGTCGGGGGAGTCGATGACCTCGGCGGTGCCGTCGATCTGCACCCACGGGCCGTTCCACTCGTCGCTGAGGACGAGGACGCTCACGCGCGGGTTCCGCTTGGCGTTACGGGTCTTGGCGCGCTCGGGGTAGGTGGAGACCACGATGCGGCCCGAGTCGTCGACACCGCAGGTCAGCGGGGAGGCCTGCGGGGTGCCGTCGGCGCGGGCGGTGATCAGCAGGGCGCGGTGGCGCGGGCGTACGAAGTCGAGCAACTCGGCGAGGGACACACGGGTGTTGGTCGCGATGTTCGGAGCCATGCGGCCCAGCCTAAGCCCGCGCTCCCGGGCCGCCGCCGTCGATCACCCGGCCTCGAGCGCGTCCACGAGCCGGTCGTGGACGGGGATGTCCCGCCGGGCCTGGGTCAGGGCCAGCACCCGGTGGACCGGACCGTCGTCGAGGGCGACGACCCGTGCCTCGGCGTCGTGGCGCCGGCGCAGCTCGCGGCGCAGCTCGAGCAGCAGCCGTACGCCCTGCGAGTCGAGGAACCGGGTCCGGGTCAGATCGAGGACGAACGTCCGCGACCGGCCCGCGCGGTCGGCCGCGAGGGCGAGCGCCTCGTCGAGCAGGTCCGACGCGTTGCTCAGGTCGATCTCCGCGGGAAACGTGAACAGCGTGCAGTCCGCGAGGTCGAAGGGGGCCAGAAGAAGGGGACGGAGGGGACGGGCGGATGCGGGCACAGGACTCACCTGCCGAACCGGTGCTGGTGATGCGGTCGGTGGACGATGAGCCGCTTCCTGACCCGGGCCCCATTTCACCACTGGCGGGAGGCCTTTTGCCCGTCTCCTCGCCAACTCCACTCCTCTTTAAGGAAACAGATAGAATCCTCCCCGTCCTGCGCTCGCAGTCGGGAATGTGCTGCGGAGCTCTCCCCGCGCATGGCCATACGGTCATGCTCGCTGAAGAGGTTCGTGGTGGTTGCGCCCAGTTTTCCCGAAATTCCCTTTTCTGCTGCCGATTTCCGGCTGGCCGAGGCGTTCACCGTCGCCGCGCGTCAGCTGCACGAACCCGGCGGCTCCCGCGCCACCCTGCGCACCGCCGTACGCCTCGCCGTCCACCTCGTGCCCGGCGCCGACCACGCCGGCATCGTCAAGGTCGACCACGACCTCGAACCCGAAACGGTGAGCTGGAGCGACGACGTGGCCCGCAGCGCCCTGGCCCTCACCAACAGCCATCTGCCGTGGGAGAAGCTGTGGACCGCGCCCGCCGCGACGCTGCCCGACACCTCGGCCGTCCAGGGCCCCGGCCAGGGCCTCGCCCTGCTCGGCGTGCGCTCCGTGCTCGCCCTGCGGCTGCGTGCCGAGCGGCGCCGGGTGACGGCGCTCGTCCTGTACGGCCGGATGCCGGGCGACGACGACGGGCCGAGCGTCCGCGTGGGCCGGATGCTCGCCACCCACGTGTCCCTCGCGCACGAATCGGCCACCGTGCAGGAACAGCTCACCGAGGCGATGCGCACCCGCGACCTCATCGGCCAGGCCACCGGGCTGCTCATGGCGCACCAACAGGTCGACGCGGCCCAGGCGTTCGCCCATCTCGTCCGCACCTCGCAGCAGGAGAACATCAAGCTCAGGGACCTGGCGCAGCGGTACGTGGAGGCGGCCGCACCCGGTCGGCACGCTTGAGGAAGCGCAGGCGGGACACCCGTAGGACATGAGCAGTCCAGCCGAGATCCCCGCCGGGCACCCGGCCCGAACCGACCATGCCGACAGCCGGAACCCCTTGGACACCGCCGCCCTGTACCGGTCCCTGGCCGAGAGCGACGGCCTCGACGGCTTCCTGCAGGACCTCACCGAGCGGGCCGCACACGTCGTGCGGCCCGGCGTGTGCAGCGTCACCCTGCGCCGCGCCGACCGGCTCGACACCGTCGCGGTCAGCGAGGGCCTGGTCACCGGGCTCGACCAGCTCCAGTACGAGGCCGGCACCGGCCCCTGTGTGACCGCGGCCCGCGAATGCGTGGAGCAGCACGCACCGGACCTGGCGGCGGAGCACCGCTGGGGCGCGTTCCCCGCCGAGGCCCGCGAGCGCGGGGTGCGGTCCATGCTGGCCGTGCCGCTCACCCTCGACCACGGCGCGTACGGCGCGCTCAACTTCTACGCGCGCGAACCCGACGCCTTCCACGACCACCGCGAGCGGGCCCGCAGTCTCGCCGCCCAGGCCTCCGGTGCGGTGGCCGTGGCGCTGCGCATCGAGCACGAGCGCGAGACCGGCCTCGGGCTGCGCACCGCGATGCTCTCGCGCGGTGTCATCGACCAGGCCGTCGGCGTCGTCATGGCGCGGCGCCGCTGCGACGCGGGCACCGCGCTCGCCGTGCTGCGCCGCCGCTCCCAGGACGAGAACGTCAAGCTCCGCGACCTGTGCGTGCAGCTGCTGACCGAGGTGGGCGGAACCCCGCCGGGCCGCCCCGCGGGCGACGACAGGAGTGTAAAGACAGGCCCTAGACCTGCGGCAGCGCGTCCCCCTGGACCGCCTGGATGTCGAGCTCGACCTTGAGCGTCGCGCCGATCGCCGCGATGCCGGCCTGGACGACCTGGTTGTAGTTCATGGCGAAGTCCTCGCGCTTCAGCTCGGCCGTCGCCTTGAACGCGGCGCGGGTGCCGCCCCACGGGTCCGCGCCCGTGCCCAGGTAGCTCAGCTGCAGGTCGACCTGGCGGACGACGCCGCGCATGGTGAGCTCACCGTGCACCGTCCAGCGGTCGGGCCCCGCCGGGGTCAGGGCGGTGGACCTGTACGTGAGCTCCGGGTACCTCTCGACGTCCAGGAAGTCCGGCGACTTCAGGTGGCCGTCGCGCATCCCGTTGCCGGTGTCGATGGACGCGGCCCTGATGACCGCCTCCACCCGCGACTTGTCGACGTCCTGCGCGATGTCGACGCGGGCCGAGAAGTCGGTGAACCGGCCGTGCACGCTGGTGATCCCCAGGTGCTGCGCGGTCGCCGCGACCGTGGAGTGCGCCGGGTCGACGGTCCACGGCCCGGGCGGCGGCAGCTCGGCGCCGCCCTGCCGGGCGAGGACGACGGTGCCCACCTCGGCCCGCCCCGTCGCTGTCACCAGCGCGGTGGAGGCCGCGGGGGAGTACCCGACGGCGGTCACGATCACGGTGTACGGGCCGGGGGTGAGCGCGGTCGCGTCGTGCACGGCCCCCTCGTCGTCGGCCTCGGCCCGCAGCACCTGCGCGCCCGTCATGTCGGTCACCGTGACGACGGCGTGCGGCAGAGCCCACCCGTCCCGCGTACGGATCCGCGCGCTCAGTCCCATGCGTCCACATCTCCCTTTTTTGCGCCTGAACCGGCGCCGCTCTCGCGGACGTGGTCATCCGCCGTCGGGGTTCCTCAATTGATGGCTGAGGTCCGAATCGTCCGTGTCTTACGAAGGGCCCCGGGCCGATGACGTCACGGCCGTCCCCTGCCGTTAACGACGCCACCGGGTCCGGGGCCCATTTCCCACCACCGGGCCTCCGCTCAAGGAGCCCGGGTCCCAACTACTCGCCCGGGTGGGCGAGTTCGATGTCGTGACCGTCGACGCCGCTGCCGTTGACCGTCAGGTGCGTGGCCATCGGCGGGTAGCCGGTCGCGATGACCGTGTACTCGCCGCCGTCCAGGTCGGTGAAGGCGTACGCGCCGTCGTCACCGGTGGTGGACGTCGCGACCACGTTGCCCGCGGCGTCGATCAGCGTGACCCGCGCGTCGTTCAGCGAACGGCCCGCGGCGCGCACGGTGCCCTGCACCTGGGAGCCGGAGTTCAGCTCGAGCTCGACGCGGGTGACACCCGTGCCGCCGACCTCGACGGGCAGCGCGAGGGGCCGGTGCCCGGCGGCGTTCACCGCGACGGTCACGGCGCCCGGCACCAGCTCGGCGAAGGTGAACTCGCCGTCCTGGCCGGAGAGTCCGGTGGCCAGCACGTCCCCGCGCACGTCCGTCACGATCACCATGGCGCCGATCACCGGGGCCTTGGTCTCGGCGGCCCTCACGACACCGCTCAGCCCGCTCGTGCCGCTCAGCAGGATGTCGTAACCGACCGGCTCCTCGCCGACGACGACGGTGGAGGCCTGCGGCTGGTAGCCGTCCGCCGAGGCGATCAGCACGTACGAACCGGCGCCGGGGGCGTCGACCGCGTACGAGCCGTCGCCCTGCGCCACCGCCCGGCCGAGCTGCCGTCCCCCGAGGGAGATCAGCGTGACCGCGGCCCGGGAGACCGGAAGGGACTCGGCGCCGCGGACGTAACCGCGGACCGGGACACCGCCACCGGTCGTCTGCGCCGGGATGTCACCCGCGACGGACGCGACCGCGGCCGGCTGCTGCTCGGTCTGCACGGCACCCGCACCCACCAGGCTCGGCACCTTCTCCTCGACGGGCGCGACGGCAGCGGCGGGGGCCGCAGGAGGCGCGGGGGCGGCCTCGGCCTGCGCGGCCTGCTCGAGAGCTCCGGACGTACGCAGCGGAACCTCCTTGATGAACATCGTGACGATGAAGGCCAGGAAGGCGACCGGGGCGGCGTACAGGAAGATGTCCGCGATGCCGTGCCCGTACGCGCTCTCCAGCCAGGTACGGATGTGCTCGGGCAGCAGATCCATGTCGGGGATCGAGCTGCCGCCCATCGCCTTGCCGGCCGCCAGCTGCTCCTTCGGGTCGAGGGAGCCGATGGAGTCCGTGGCGTAGTGGGTGATGCGGGTGGTCATGATGGAGCCGAGCGCCGAGACGCCCATCGCACCACCGAGGGACCGGAAGAACGTCACGGTGGACGAGGCCGAACCGAGGTCCTTCGGCGCGACCTGGTTCTGCGTGCTCAGCACGAGGTTCTGCATCATCATGCCGACGCCGAGACCGAGCAGCGCCATGAAGATCGCGATGCGCCAGTACGGGGTGTCGTAGCGCATGGTGCCGAGCAGCCCGAGACCCGCGGTCAGGAACGCGCCGCCGGCGACCAGCCACGCCTTCCACTTGCCGGTACGGGTGATGACCTGGCCCGAGACGGTGGACGAGATGAACAGGCCACCGATCATCGGGATCGTCATGACGCCCGACATGGTCGGCGACTTGTCGCGGGCCAGCTGGAAGTACTGCGAGAAGTAGACGGTGCCCGCGAACATCGCGACACCGACGAACAGCGAGGCGATCGACGCCAGCGTGATGGTGCGGTTCTTGAACAGCCGCAGCGGGATGATCGGCTCGCTCGCCCTGGACTCGGCGAACACGAAGAGCAGTGCGAGCACGATCGCGCCGCCGACCATCGCGTACGTCTGCCAGGACAGCCAGTCGTACTTGTCGTCGGCGAAGGTGACCCAGAGCAGGAGCAGGCAGGCCGCGGCGGTGATGAAGAAGGCGCCGGCCCAGTCGACCTTGACCTTCCGCTTCACGACCGGCAGGTGCAGGGTCTTCTGCAGCACGACCAGCGCGATGAGCGCGAACGGGACACCGACGTAGAGGCAGTAGCGCCAGCCGAGGAAGCTCGTGTCGGTGATGACGCCGCCGATGAGCGGGCCGCCGACGGTGGCGACGGCGAACGTCGCGCCCAGGTAGCCGGAGTAACGGCCGCGCTCACGCGGGGCGATCATCGCGGCCATGACGATCTGCGCCAGGGCGGAGAGGCCACCGGCGCCGATGCCCTGGACGGCACGCGCGGAGATCAGCATCGCCGGGTTCTGCGCGAGACCGGCGATCACGGAGCCCGCGACGTAGACGATCAGGGCTATCTGGACGAGCGCCTTCTTGCTGAAGAGGTCGGCCATCTTGCCCCACAGCGGCGTGGTGGCCGTCATGGCGAGCAGCGAGGCGGTGACGACCCAGGTGTAGGCGGACTGGCCGCCGCCCAGGTCGCTGATGATCTCCGGGAGGGCGTTGGTGACGACCGTGGAGGAGAGGATGGCGGCGAACATGCCGAGCAGCAGCCCGGACAGCGCCTCCATGATCTGGCGGTGCGACATCGGTGCGCCGGCGTCGGGGGCGGCGCCTCCGTGCTTGGCGGCATGGCTGCCCCGCACACCGGACGGTGTGGATGTTGCCATGGGATTCCTTTTCTTACGTCTACGCGGGTGTACGGGTGGTCTGGATCGGGGAATGTGCCTGCGCCGCGACGGGGAACTGTGCACGGGACGCCGTCGTCCGGCAGTCCCCGAAGCTGTCGCGCAGCCGCGTCATCAGGGCGATCAGCTGGCCGACCTCGTCGTCGGACCAGTCGCTCAGCCGGTCGGCGAGCAACTGCGTGGTCCGCAGGTTGAGTTCGTCCAGCTGCTCGTGCCCCCGCGCGGTGAGGGTGAGGATGCGCGAGCGCTTGTCGGCGGGGTCGGTCAGCCGCTCGATCCAGCCGCGGTCGGCGGCGTGCGCCACATGACGGCTGGCCACGGACATGTCGACGGCGAGCAGCTCGGCGAGCTTGCTCATCCGCATGTCGCCGTAGCGGCTGAGGATCGTCAGCACGGCGGCCGAGCCGGCCGGGCAGTCGTGGGGCAGGGTGCGTGCCAGGTCCCGCTTGACCGCGCCGAAGGCGCTCAGCTGTCGGGCCAGCTCGTCGTAATGACGCTGTGCGGCCACAGCACCTCCCTGACCGAAACCTTATTTGTTGCTTGCGGCAACCATAGGAGCAGTTGGTTGCCGCAGGCAAACGAAAAGGGACGTTCGACCCTAAAATCGCGGCAAAGGCAAGGTGTGAATCGGTAAAGGCGCAGCTCATGGGGGAGATGAGCGACCTGTGGCGTCTGTGGCGGGGATTCGCTAGGGTCCTGCCCCATGGCACACAACCCCCAGGGCCCGGGCCCCGAAGGCAACTACGACCCCGCGGGCAGCACCCAGATGTTCCGCGCATTCGTCGACGAGCAGCCGGCGGCCCGCCAGCCTGCGGCGGCGGCGAAGTCAGGACCGGGTGCCGGCCTGATCATCGGCATCGTGGTCGCGGTCGTGGTGATCGCCGCGGTGGCGTGGCTGGCGCTCAAGTAGCTTGCACGGACGGGTGGTTGGTCGCGACCGACCCACCACCCGCTGTCTTCGGTACCTCTACTTCCACTACTTCCACTCCACGGAGATGTCGCGGGTCTCGATGTGCATGCCGAGGGGCACGCGCCACGACTCGACGCACACGGTCCACGTCTTCTTCTTCTCCGCGCCCGCCTCGATGGGTGCGGGGAGCTTCTCGGTCGACTCGATGGTCGCCCAGTCGATCCCGAGACCCCCGATGATGTGCGTCCCGAACGTGACCGTGCCCGAACGCACCGCGCTGCCACCGGAGTTGCGCAGCACCAGCGTCACGTCCTGACACCAGCGCTTGTCGGTGTCCTTGTACGCGGGCTCGCTCACCGTCAGAGAGGCGGGCCCGCCGGACGTCGAACCGCCGCTCGGCGCACCGGAGTTGCCGGAGCCGCCCGCACCGCTCGAGCCGCCCGCACCGGCGCTGCCGCTCGGCCGGGACACGTGGCCGCCGCCCGGCGACGACGAGGCGGAGGGGGAACCCGACGAGGAGCCAGACGGGGAGCCCGCCGACCCGGAGGCCCCTGGCTCCGCGCTTCCGGCCCCGCTCCCCGTTGACGCGCCTTTCCCTGCGCCCTTTCCGCTGCTCTTCCCGCCGCTCTTGCCCTTGCCCGGTGTGCTGCCCGCGTCCGATCCGGGGTCCGAGTCCAGCGGGACGAGCTGCACCTTGCCGGTGGGCGCCACGCTGGACCCCGGTTCGCCCGGGGAGCCACCGGCCGCGCCCACGGCGACGTACGCGGCGGGACCGCCGCTCCCACCGAACCCGGCGACGGCGCCCGCGCTCAGACACACCACCGCCACCGAGGCCCCGACGGTGACCCCGCGACGCTCACGCAACCACGTCCGCAACATCGCGCCAGTGTGTCTGACGCTCCGTCAATTAGGAACCCCGCGACCGTGGTTGTCCGGCCGGTGCGGCTCAGTCCCCGATCAGGCCCTCGCGGAGCTGGGCCAGGGTGCGGGTCAGCAGCCGGGAGACGTGCATCTGGGAGATGCCGACCTCCTCGCCGATCTGCGACTGCGTCATGTTCGCGAAGAAGCGCAGCATGATGATCCGGCGCTCGCGCGGCGGCAGCTTCGCCAGCAGGGGCTTGAGCGACTCCCGGTACTCGACGCCCTCCAGGGCCGTGTCCTCGTACCCCAAGCGGTCCGCGAGGGAGCCCTCGCCGCCGTCGTCCTCGGGGGCCGGGGAGTCGAGGGAGGACGCCGTGTACGCGTTCCCCACCGCGAGGCCGTCGACCACGTCCTCTTCGGAGACGCCGAGCACGGCCGCGAGCTCGGGCACGGTCGGCGACCGGTCCAGCTTCTGCGCGAGCTCGTCGCTCGCCTTCGTCAGGGCCAGGCGCAGCTCCTGGAGCCGCCGCGGCACGCGCACCGACCACGACGTGTCGCGGAAGAAGCGCTTGATCTCGCCGACCACGGTCGGCATCGCGAAGGTCGGGAACTCGACGCCGCGCTCGCAGTCGAACCGGTCGATCGCCTTGATCAGGCCGATCGTGCCGACCTGGACGATGTCCTCCATCGGCTCGTTGCGCGAGCGGAAGCGTGCGGCCGCGTACCGCACGAGGGGGAGGTTCAGCTCGATGAGGGTGTCGCGGACGTAACCCCGCTCGGGGCTGTCCGCGTCGAGCGTCGCGAGCCGCAGGAACAGGGAGCGGGACAGGGTGCGGGTGTCGATGGATCCCGAGGACGCGGTGGGCGCGGTGGGCGCGGTGGACACCTGCGCCGGAACGGCCGCAGCGGTGGCCGGAACGGGAGAGTCGATCAGCGCGGCGGTCGCGGACGCACTCGCGTCACCGGACGGGCCGGGCGTGAGCGTGAGCACCTTCGAGCTGCCCTGGTCTGCGGACATGCCACCCCCTTGAGGTCGCGGACGGTCGCGGCGACGCTCCCGTCAGGTAGGAGCGCAGCCTCCACCTGAATACCGGACGTGAGGCTGCGCCAAACGCGGTTCCCGCAGAATGTCACATGTCGGCAACACGCTGTAGTGACATGTCGACATGGATGGGGCGAATCCGCGCAGATAGCAAGGGGTGTGGCCGAAGGGGACAGCATTCCTGTCGGGAAATTGCCCGCAGGACCGGTCTACCCGATTCAGCTACGCATCGATCCTGTTTGCGGATCGAAGTCGCGCGAAGCTACGGGCGAGGAGCCTTGACACGTGCATCTGTGAGACGCCCAGTTCGGCGCTGATCTGCGACTGCGTCAGGTTCGAGTAGTAGCGGAGCAGCAGGATCCGCTGCTCCCGCTCGGGCAGCTGTACGAGCAGATGCCGTACGAGGTCACGGTGTTCGACCCCGTCCAGCTCCGGGTCCTCGTAGCCGAGCCGGTCGAGAAGGCCGGGCATCCCGTCGCCCTCCTGGGCGGCCTCGAGCGAGGTCGCGTGGTATGAGCGCCCGGCCTCGATGCAGGCGAGCACCTCGTCCTCGCCGATGCGCAGCCGCTCGGCGATCTCGGCCGTGGTCGGGGAGCGCCCGAAGGCGGTCGTCAGGTCCTCGGTGGCGCTGTTGACCTGGACCCACAACTCGTGGAGCCGGCGCGGCACGTGCACGGTCCGCACGTTGTCCCGGAAGTACCGCTTGATCTCGCCGACCACGGTGGGCATGGCGAAGGTCGGGAACTGCACGCCGCGGTCCGGGTCGAACCGGTCGATCGCGTTGATCAGCCCGATGGTCCCGACCTGGACGACGTCCTCCATCGGCTCGTTGCGCGAGCGGAAGCGGGCCGCCGCGTACCGCACGAGCGGCAGGTTCGCCTCGATGAGCGCGCCGCGCACCCGCGAGTGTTCGGGGCTGCCCGGCAGGAGGTTCTTCAGCTGCCCGAAGAGGACCTGGGTGAGGGCCCGGGTGTCGGCGCCCCGGGTGCTCTTCGCGGGCGGTGCCGCGGGCGGTGCTGCGGGCGGCACCTCGGGCGGTGCCTCGGGCGGTGCTTCTTGAGGCGCAGTACTGGCCGGCACGGTCAACCCCACCTCTGTTTCCGTCAACTCATCGGTCAAAAGCGGTCATAGCATCACAAGACATGTGCACTGTGTGCAAGCACCGTATAACTACGTGTTGACGGGCAAGTTGGGGCAGTTGGGCGGGGAGACGCAAAAAAGCCCCCTCGCCGTTCCCGGCGGGGGGCCGTTCGGTCGTACGGAGGACCGGTGCTGAGGACCGGTCCTCAGAACGCGTAGTCGGCGATCACCCACGTGGCGAACTCGCGCCACAGCGCGACGCCCGCCTGGTGCGCGGGGTGTTCGAGGTACCGCTTGAGCGCATCGGTGTCCTCGACCGCCGAGTTGATCGCGAAGTCGTACGCGATGGGGCGGTCGGTGATGTTCCAGTCGCACTCCCAGAACTTCAGCTCGGGGATCTGCCCGCCCAGCGCGCGGAACGCGGCGACGCCCTCGACGACGCGTGCATCGTCGCGGCTGACGCCGTCGTTGAGCTTGAAGAGGACCAGATGGCGGATCACGGCTGTGCTCTCCCTGGAGGCTGCTGGGGCTACTTGCCGCCGTTGACGACCCAGGTCATGAAGTCGCCGACGGACTGTGCGGCGGTCGAGACGCCCTCGAACCCTATCTGGACGTAGTCGGCGGCCTTGGCGGGGTCCGTGATGATCACGTACAGCACGAAGACGACCGCGACGTACAGAGCAACCTTTTTCGTCTGCACCACGCTCGGCCTCCCCGCGCCTGTTCCCCATGTGGCCCCTGTTGCCGGGCGCGAGTCTATATCGGCCATGCGTTCACCTGACCTTTAAGGACCAACGACCCATGGCCACAGGCCTTTTGCCGCGACCGGGTGGTGAAGAAGTGGCGCAGGATGGGTGGTGAGCCCGGAGGGTCTGGCAGGAATCCGAAGGGCAGGGACGGCCCCCGACTGCGGGGTTCGCGCCGCTCGCTTCCCCCCTGACGCGGCGCGAACTTACGGGAGTCCGTCCTCGTGTGGGGGAAGCGGCTTGTCCCCCCGATGCCGCTTCCCCCGCCCCAAGCGGGACAAGAGCCCCGGCGCCCCTGGTCAGGCGCCGGGGCTCTTCGCGTACGTACGCACGCACGCACAGGACTACGCAGGCACGCACAGGGCAGCGAGAAGCCCAACTGGCATGCAGAACGCCCCTCTTCCTCGGTGAACCCGAGGAAGAGGGGCGTTGTCAGCGGTAGCGGAGGGATTTGAACCCTCGGTGAGTTTCCCCACACTCGCTTTCGAGGCGAGCTCCTTCGGCCGCTCGGACACGCTACCGAGAGAGATCCTAGCCCAAGGTGGGCCGTGGTCTGAAATCCGTATCTCTGAAGAAGCGCGTGAGCTGGGTCGCACACTCCTCGGCGAGCACTCCGGAGATCACCTCGGGCCGGTGGTTGAGCCGCCGGTCGCGGATCACGTCCCACAGGGAACCGGCCGCCCCGGCCTTGTCGTCACGGGCTCCGTAGACGACGCGGTCGAGGCGGGACTGGACGATGGCGCCCGCGCACATGGTGCACGGCTCCAGGGTCACCACGAGTGTGCAGCCGGTCAGCCGCCACTCCCCGACCGCCTCCGCCGCCCGGCGGATCGCCAGGACCTCGGCGTGGGCGGTGGGGTCGCCGGTCAGCTCGCGTTCGTTGTGCGCGGTGGCGAGCACGGTGGTCCCGTCCGGCGCCAGGAGCACGGCACCGACGGGTACGTCGCCGCCCACCGCGGCGACCCCGGCCTCGGCCAGGGCCTGCCGCATGGACGGCTTCCAGGGGTCTCGTACGGGATCGGTTTGTACGGGATCTGTCTGTACGGGATCGGGATCAGGGGGTGTCACGGCCAGGAATCTAACCCGGGAGCCCCCGGGGGAGTCAGCGCACCGTCTCGAGCACCTCCGCGGCGCCCAGCGCATCCGCGATCTCGCTCAGCGCCTCCGTCCCGTCCAGAGCGAGCAGCTCCTTCTCGGAGACGCCGAGGTCGGCGAGGATCCGGGTGTCCCCGATCGGCCCGGCGGGCACGGCCTCCGCGCCGATGCCGCCGCTGTCGTCGGCGTCGTCGGCGTCGTCCGCCGCCTCCGGTTCACCGTCCTCGGTGCCGTCCAGGTCGAGGGCGTCCAGGACGTCGTCCTCGGCGTCCGGATCCTTGCCGAGGAGTTCGTCGGTGAGCAGGATCTCGCCGTAGCTGCTGCGTGCTGCGGCCGCGGCGTCCGAGATGTAGATGCGAGGGTCGTCCTCGCCGTCCATGCGGACGACGCCGAACCACGCGTCCTCCTGTTCGATGAAGACGAGGACGGTGTCGTCCTCTGCGCCGGCCTCGGCCGCCGCCTCGCGGGCCAGGTCGGACAGGTCCGACAGGGTCTCCACGTCGTCCAGCTCTGTATCGCTCGCTTCCCACCCGTCTTCGGTGCGCGCGAGCAGTGCGGCGAAGTACACCGTGACTCTCCCACTGGTCTCAGGTGTGCCGGTAAGGGGTCCCCCCGGCGGAGTCTTGGAGGCGGGAATGCAGTTCAAGCCCCGCCCTCTCGGAATCGTGGCAGAAAGTACGCCGTCAAGAGAGGTCTTCCGCGTGCTGTGTTCGCGGCGCGTGTCGCTCGGGCCCTGCACAGGGGTGGCCGATGTGAGGCGCGTCACCTGCAAGGCAGCCCTGGGTCACCCGGGAGCAACCTGCTGTGTGACCCGCTGCGTGCCCCGCTGTGTGCCCGGCCGTGTGACCGGCTGATCACCAGCGGAAGGTGCGCATCCGCATCTGCTGGCGCATGCGCGCGGCCCGTGCGCGGCGCGGCTGGACGCGGGCGCGCAGCTCGCGCGCCTCGGTCAGTTCGCGCAGGAACACGGCGCGGCGGCGCCTGCGCTCGGCGTCCGACTCGGCCTGATCGGCCTGATCGGCCCGATCCGCGGGCTCCGGCTCTTCACGGCCCGGCCGCCTCTGGCGCTCCTGGTCCGGCATCGCCACACCACCACCCCGGTCCCCCGCAGTAGACGAGTTCTCTCCACTTTCCCTCCGGGCGGGCCTTTGATGCCAGTGCAGCGCCAGTGCAGTGCCAGTGCGATGACGGTGCACGGGGGCGCCGTGGCCGTGGGGCCCGGTTACTGTTGAGGACATGCGGATCCACGTCGTCGACCACCCGCTGGTGGCGCACAAACTCACCACGCTGCGCGACAAGCGCACCGACTCCCCGACCTTCCGGCGCCTGGCCGACGAGCTGGTCACCCTGCTCGCGTACGAGGCGACCAGGGACGTGCGCACCGAGCAGGTCGACATCGACACCCCCGTCTCGGCGACGACCGGCGTGAAGCTGTCGTACCCGCGGCCGCTGGTGGTGCCGATCCTGCGGGCCGGTCTCGGCATGCTCGACGGCATGGTGCGCCTGCTGCCGACCGCCGAGGTGGGCTTCCTGGGCATGGTGCGCGACGAGGAGACGCTCCAGGCGTCCACGTACGCGACCCGCATGCCGGACGACCTCTCCGGCCGCCAGGTCTACGTCCTGGACCCCATGCTCGCCACGGGCGGCACGCTCGTCGCGGCGATCCAGGAGCTCATCAAGCGCGGCGCGGACGACGTCACCGCCGTGGTGCTCCTCGCCGCCCCCGAGGGCGTCGAGATCATGGAGCGGGAGCTGGCGGGGACGCCGGTGACCGTGGTGACCGCGTCGGTCGACGAGCGCTTGAACGAGAACGGGTACATCGTGCCGGGTCTGGGTGACGCCGGTGACCGTATGTACGGGGCTGCTGAATAGAGCCCCGTCGTGAATAGAGCCCCGTCGCCCCGTCAGGGGCGCGGGGAACTGCGCGAGCAACCCACGACAAGCCGCAGACGCACCTGCTCGTTCACCGAGCAGGTGCGTCTGCGGCTTTGTCTGTGGCTGAGCGCGCAGTCCCCGCGCCCCTGATCAGCAACCCGGCGCTGAAGGAGACGCGGCGGGCTGCGGGTGGGTCAGCGCGCGGAGCGCCTTGTCCGCGTCCGGCTTCGCCGTCAGGGTCTTGAAGCCCGCGCCCAGGATCAGGTCGACCTCGGTGGGCTTGGCGCGGCCGTCGGTCTTCTGCTCGGCGCCCGCCAGCTGCGTGCCGAGGACCGGGAGCGCCGCGGAGGTCGCCGACCTGGCGCCCAGCAGTATCCCGACGCCCTTGACCTTCTTGTCGTACGCCTTCGTCGCGTTGCCCACGGTGCCGATCGCGAAGCCGCGCTTCTTCAGCTCGTCGGCGGCGCCCTTGGCCAGACCGCCGTGGGTCGTGGCGTTCAGGACGTTCACCTTGATCTGGGCGGGGGCCGGGAGCTTCGTCGCGGCCGCGGACTTGGTGGGGGACGGGGACGCGCTCGGCCGCTTCTTGCAGTCCGTGGCGCCGGGGCCCGCCGCCGTGGCCTTGCCGCCGCCCGTGAAGACGTCGACGAGCTGGAGCGTCCCCCAGCCGATCAGGCCGATCGCGGCGACGGACGCGACGACCGCGAGCACGATCCTGCCCCGCGACCGACCCCGCCTCATACGGGGATATTTGTCCCCCGTGATGCGGTACTTGCCGCCCATGCCGGGGGGAGTGAGCATGCTCATGGGCGCAGCGTAGTGCCGCGCGACGGCGATGCCTATTAAATGATCACGGCCGGGCGCCCACTCCAACCCAAAAGGGCCAATGCGGACTTGAGGGCCCGTCAGGGCTGTCGGGCGGGGTCAGGGCTGTCGTACGGGTCAGGGCTGTCGTACGGGTCAGCCGAGTTCGAGGACGCGGGCGTGCAGCACCTGGCGCTGCTGGAGCGCGGCGCGCACGGCGCGGTGCAGTCCGTCCTCGAGGTACAGATCGCCCTGCCACTTCACGACGTGCGCGAAGAGGTCGCCGTAGAACGTGGAGTCCTCGGCGAGCAGGGTCTCCAGATCGAGCTGGCCCTTGGTCGTCACCAGCTGATCGAGGCGGACCGGGCGCGGCGCGACGTCCGCCCACTGCCGGGTGCTTTCCCGGCCGTGGTCGGGGTACGGCCGGCCGTTTCCGATGCGCTTGAAGATCACACGGAAAGCCTACCGGGCAAGGCTCTCCGGGCGCAGCCATGGAGACGGAGTGCGACCCTGGGAAATACCGCCCTGAAGTGGGGCGAAATGGGAACACTCAAGCCGGGGACAGGGGCCTGAAATGAGTGACAGCGAGCCGATCGAGGGCGGAGCTGAGAGTCGAGAGGCCTCGTCCGGGGTACAGAAGGGCGCCGCGTTGACGGGCGCCGCGGCCGGTGCGGGTGCGGGTGCGCGCAGTCGCTTCGTTCCGCCGGTCGTTCCGCCGGTCGTTCCGCCGGTCGTTCCGGCAGCCGACGCCGAGGCTTCTGCGGAGCCCGCCACGGAGGCCGCCACGGAGGCCGCTGACGCGACCGCTGACGAGGTCGCGCAGCCCGCCGCGGAGCAGGCACACCCCGAGACCGTCACGAGCGCCGCCGCGCTGCCCGCCGAGGCGCTGGAGATCGCCGCCGGGTACGCGTTCAGCGGGCCCGCGCTCGACCTGGGTGCGCTGCTCTGGGACGGGGAGTGCCATGCCGACGCCCAGATCCGGATCCCGCTGCCGATGCTGAACCGGCACGGCCTGGTCGCCGGCGCCACCGGTACCGGCAAGACCAAGACGCTGCAGCTCATCGCGGAGCAGCTGGCCGCGCAGGGCGTGCCCGTCTTCCTCGCCGACATCAAGGGCGACGTGTCCGGCATCTCCGCGCCCGGCGAGGACGGCGAGAAGGTGCGCGAGCGGGCCGGGCAGGTGGGGCAGACGTGGACGGCGACCGGCTTCCCCTGCGAGTTCTACGCGCTCGGCGGCATCGGCCACGGCATCCCGCTGCGGGCCACGATCACCAGCTTCGGCCCGATCCTGCTCTCGAAGGTGCTGCAGCTGAACCAGACGCAGGAGCAGTCGCTCGGCCTGATCTTCCACTACGCGGACCAGAAGGGCCTCGAGCTCGTCGACCTGAAGGACCTGCGGTCCGTCGTCACCTTCCTCACCTCCGACGAGGGCAAGCCCGAGCTCAAGGAGATCGGCGGGCTCTCCAGCGTCACGGCCGGCGTGATCCTGCGGGCCCTGACCGCGTTCGAGGCGCAGGGCATGAGCGACTTCTTCGGGGAGCCCGAGTTCGACACGAGCGAGCTGCTGCGCACGGCGCCCGACGGGCGGGGCCTGGTCTCCGTACTGGAACTGCCGTCCGTGCAGGACAAGCCGCAGTTGTTCTCGACGTTCCTGATGTGGCTGCTCGCGGACATGTTCCAGCGGCTGCCGGAGGTCGGTGACGTCGAGAAGCCGAAGCTCGTCTTCTTCTTCGACGAGGCGCACCTGCTGTTCAACGGGGCGTCGAAGGCGTTCCTGGAAGCCATCACGCAGACCGTGCGGCTGATCCGGTCCAAGGGCGTCGGCGTCTTCTTCGTGACGCAGACCCCGAAGGACGTGCCCGCGGACGTGCTCGCGCAGCTGGGCAACCGGGTGCAGCACGCGCTGCGCGCCTTCACCCCCGAGGACCAGAAGGCGCTCAAGGCGACCGTGAAGACCTTCCCGAATTCGGCGTACGACCTCGAAGAGGTGCTGACCTCGCTCGGTACCGGCGAGGCCGTCATCACCGTGCTCAGCGAGAAGGGCGCGCCGACGCCGGTGGCGGCGACGCGGCTGCGGGCGCCGGAGTCGTTGATGGGTCCGGTGGAGGCGACGGCGCTCGACGCCGCCGTGAAGGGGTCGCTGCTGTATTCGCGGTACGCCGATGCCGTGGACCGGGAGTCGGCCTTCGAGCGGCTGACGGCGCAGGAGGCGGAGACCGCGGCGCGCAAGCAGGCCGAGGCGGAGGCGCTGGCCGCGGAGAAGGAGGCGAAGGCCGCGGCGCGGGGGCGGCCGCCGGCCGACGCGTCCGTGGTGGACCAGGTCGTGGGCAGCGGGATCTTCAAGTCGCTGGCCCGGTCGATGGGGACGCAGTTGGGGCGGGAGATCTCGCGGTCGATCTTCGGTACGCGGCGGCGTTGAGGGGTTGTTCGTCGAATGGCTGACTACTGACTGCCGACTGACGGACCTGCTGACGGACTGCTGACGGTCTGCCGACTGACTGCTGACTGACCGGGCGGGCGGCCCTTGCGGGTCGCCCGCCCGTTTCGTTCAGCGGCCGCTGTCCTCCCGAGGGGGCTGCGGCGTGCGGTGGTTGTCCGGTGTCGGGGGCTCCGGCGTCTTCTCCGGGCGTGCGTCGCGGGCCGCTTCCGCGCGCAGGAGGGCGCGCAGGAGGGCGTACGGGTCCTTGGGCATGGGATGGTCGTCCTTGTCCTCTGGTGAGCTGTGACCTGGCCGGGGCGGGCCCTGTCAGCAGCGCAGGACGACCGTGCGCAGTGCGCGGTGGGTCGGGTGGGTGCCGTCCGTGAGGGACGGGAGGTGCGTCGCCGCGTCGGGGAGAGAGGGCGGCAGCGTCGTCGTCGTCGGCAGCCGCGTCGGATGGCCGGTCGGCAGGCGCAGGGCGGCCTCGGGCGCGTCCTGCTGGAGCTCGCCGGGTTCGCAGGAGGACGCGGCGGCCGGGGGCGGGGCGGCGGCCTCGGACGGGGCTGCCGCGAGGGGCGCGACCAGCAGGGTCAGCACGGTCAGCACGGTCAGCGCCAGGACGAGCGCACGCGCCCAGGCCGCCCGGGCACGGTGGCCCGGGGGCGTGGGGGACGTGGCGGCGCTCATGAAAGGTCTTGTCCCCCGGACACGCCCGTGACGTGATCTCCGAGCGGCCAGAACCGCTCTCTTGGGCTACGGGGAGATCGCTGAGCTGACGATCGCGGCCACGATCACGGCACGGCCACGGTCACGTCTTCGCGGCTTTCGCCGCCGCCTTCATTTCCTGCTTGTACGCGCGGACCTTGGTGAGCGACTCGGGTCCGGTGATGTCGGCGACGGACCGGTAGGACTTGGCCTCGCCGTACGGGCCCGCGGCCTCGCGCCAGCCCTTGGGGCGTACGCCGAGTTGTTTGCCGAGCAGGGCGAGGAAGATCTGGGCCTTCTGCTTGCCGAAGCCGGGCAGGTCGTTGAGGCGGGTGAGCAACTCCTTGCCCGTCGCGACGCCCTCCCAGACGGCCGCGGCGTCACCGTCGTAGTGCTCGACGAGGTACGCGCACAGCTGCTGGATGCGCTTGGCCATGGACCCGGGGTAGCGGTGCACGGCAGGCTTCGTGGAGAGCAGGGTGGCGAAGGCCTCGGGGTCGTGGGCGGCGATCTCGTGCGCGTCCAGGTCGTCCGTGCCGAGCCGGTCGGCGATCGTGCGAGGCCCTGCGAACGCCCACTCCATGGGCACCTGCTGGTCGAGCAGCATGCCCACGAGCGCGGCGAGCGGGCTGCGGCCGAGCAGTTCGTCCGCCGCGGGGTCCTGGGCGAGGTGGAGTGTGACGGCGTCCTTCTCAGACTCAGAGCTCATACGTCGATGATCTCGCCGGGAGACGGGGGCTGCATGCCAACCCAGAGGCAACCAAGGTTAGGCTCACCTAACAACGTCTGCACAGAGGTGCACGGAAGTGGGGGTCTTGTGAGCGGCGACAGCGTGGACTTCGACGTCTTCCGCGACGACTGGGGGATACCGCACCTGCGGGCCGGCGACGCGGTCTCGCTCGCGTACGCCCAGGGTTGTGTGACCGCCGTGGACCGCGGCTGGCAGCTCGAGGTCGAACGGCACCGGATGCTGGGCACGTCGGCCGGGCCGCTCGGGGAGCAGGCGCTCGCGTGGGACCGGTTCGCGCGGCGGGCGCGGCTGGCGGACACCGCGCGGCGCTGTTACGAGGCCCTCGACGACGAGACCCGTGCCTGGGTCGGCGCCTATGTCGACGGCGTCAACCACGGGCTGAGCCAACTCGGCGACACGGCACCGGAGTTCGCGCGGGCCGGGGTCGCGCTCGGCCGGTGGGAGGCGTGGACACCGCTCGGGGTGTGGCTGGGTGCGCACGTGTTGTTCGCGGGGTTCCCGGCGAAGCTGTGGCGGGACGAGGTCGTGCGGCGGCTCGGGGCGGACGCGGTCGGCCTGTTCGCCACCGACGGGCCCGGCACGTCGGGCAGCAACGGGTGGCTCGTCGAGGGTGCGGCCGGGGCGCGCGGCGCTGGTGGCGGCGCGGTCGTCGCCGGGGACCCGCACCGGTTCATCGAGGACCCGGGCGTGTACCAGCAAGTGCACTTGTCCTGCCCGGAGTTCGACGTCGTCGGGCTCGCCGTGCCGGGCGTCCCCGGCATCGGGCACTTCGGGCACACCGGCAAGGTCGCCTGGGCCATCACCAACGCCATGTCCGACTACCAGGACCTGTACCGGGAGCGGCTGCGGCGGACCGGAGGGGGCGGGGTGGAGGCTCTGGGGCCGGACGGATGGGAGGTCGCGCACGTCCACGTCGAGGACGGTGTGGAAGTCGTCGAGACGGAGCGCGGAGTCGTCATCATCGGCGGGCCGGACGAAGTCGGGAGCGGGGGCGAGGGCGAGGGCGGAGGTGAATGTATAGGCATAGGCATAGGCGAGGGTGAAGGCATCAGCCTGCGTCAACCCGCCCGCGTATACGGGGACTTGGGCTTCGCCGCGCTGCCCGCGCTGCTGCGCGCCCGTACCGTCGCCGACGTCGACCGCGCCTTCGACCGCTGGGCCGAGCCGGTGAACGTCGTCCTCGCCGCCGACACCGAGGGCGGCACCCTGCACCGCGTCGCGGGCACCGTCCCCGTGCGCGACCCGGAGAACATGGTGCGCGTGGTGCCCGCCTGGGAGGAGCGGTACGCGTGGCGGGGCACCTACGCCCCCATGCCGCGCGCCGAGGTCGAGGGCGGGATCGCCGTCATGGCCAACGAACGCTCCCTCGCCGCCCCGCTCGGCGTCGAGTTCGCACCGCCGCACCGGGCCCGGCGCATCGCCGAGCTGCTCGACGGGCGGCCGAAGTGGCGGGCCGAGGACATGAGCGCGGTCCACATGGACACGCAACTCGCTTCAGCAGAGCCCCTGTTGGCACTGGTGGAGGAGGTCGAGGGGCTCGCGGGTGACGCCGCGGCGCTGCGGGAGGCGCTGCTGAACTGGGACCGGCGGATGGCGGCGGGCAGTGTGCGGGCGGCCGCGTTCGCGCGGGTGCGGGCCGGTGTCGTACGACGCCTCGCCGCGCACCCCTCCCTGGCGCCGCTCGCGGACCTGGCCCCCGCCTACCCGGAGGTCTTCCGGCCGTGGCTGGCGCTCCTGCCGCGCGTCGCGTTCGGCCTGGAGAACCTGCTGACAGGGACTCAATTCCCGTACGAGGAAAGGCTCGCGGTCGTACGGGAGGCGGTCGAGGAGGTTGCCGGTCTGCCGCCCGGGACCACCTGGGGCGAGCTGCACCGGCTCGCGCCCTGGCAGGCGCTGCCCGATCCGGACGCCGCGTGGCCGGGGCTCGACGGGGACCACGACTGCGTCCTCGCCACGTCGAGCGTGCCCGGACTCACCGACCTCAGCGCACGCGGCCCTTCCGCCCGCTACGCCTGGGACCTCGCGCGGCGCGACGACAGCCGCTGGGTCGTCCCGCTCGGCGCGTCCGGGGTGCCCGGCAGCGCGCACCACCGGGACCAGCTGCCGCTGTGGCTGCGCGGCGAACTCGCCCCCGTCGTCACCGACTTCACCCTTTTGACCAAGGAGAACCCCCTCGTGACCGACGCGTACGAGAACGAGAACGAGAACGAGAACGAGCACGAGCACGAGTACGAGCACGAGTACGAGCGCGGGTACGAGAACGAGCACGGGTACGAGAACGAGCACGAGCACGAGTACGAGCAGCACGTCGACGGCTTCGGCACCTTCCGTCTCACGCGCCTCGACCCCTCCGGCGCCGACATCGACGTACTGCACGGGTGGGTGAGCGAGGAGCGGGCCCGGTTCTGGGGGATGAACGGCATCGGCCGGGACGACGTCCGCGAGATCTACGCCCACCTAGACTCCCTCGACACGCACCACGCGTACCTCGTCCGGCTCGACGGCACCCCGGTCGCGCTCTTCCAGACGTACGAGCCGGAGGCCGACCGGGTCAGCGAGTGCTACGAGGTCGAGGACGGGGACATCGGGGTGCACCTGCTCGTCGGGCCCGCGGGCGGGGCGGGGGCCGTGCGCGGGTTCACCGGGGCGCTGGTCGGCGTGCTGACCTCCTACGCGCTCGACGGACTCGGCAGGAAGCGGCTGGTCGCGGAGCCGGACGCGCGCAACGAGAAGGCGATCGCGCTGTTCGCCCGCATCGGGTTCGAGCTCGCCGGGGAGATCGTGCTGCCGGAGATCGACCTGCCCGAGGTGCACTTGCCGGAGAAGCGCGCTCAACTGGCCTTTTACAGCCGGTAGTCAAGGAGAAGCAGCTGGTGGCTCACGAGCGGGCGATCAGGAAGACGGAGGCCGTCACGCCGACCGTCACGATGACGCCGCGCAGGACGGCGGGCGGCAGCCTGCGGCCGACGCGCGCGCCGATCAGGCCGCCTGCCGTGGAGCCCGCCGCGATCAGTGCCGCGACCGCCCAGTCGACGTCGGCGACGGCGATGAAGACGACCGCGGCGATGCCGTTGACCAGGGACGCGAGGACGTTCTTGGCGGCGTTCAGACGCTGCAGGTCGTCGCGGAGCACCGCGCCGAACATGCCCATGAGCAGGACGCCCTGGGCCGCGCCGAAGTAGCCGCCGTACACGCCGGTGCCGAGGACGCCGAGCCAGACGGGGACGCCGCCGTCGGTGCGGGAACCCGCGCCCTGGCGTGACTTCGTCCAGCGGTTCAGGCGCGGCTGGAGCAGGACGAGGAGGCAGGCGGTGAGGATCAGGACGGGCACGATGCGGCGGAACGCGGAGCCGGGCAGGTTCAGCAGGAGCAGGGCGCCCGCCAGCCCGCCGAGCAGGGACGCCGTGCCGAACCGCAGCAACCGGGCGCGCTGGCCGCGCAGTTCGCGCCGGTAGCCGTACGCGGCGCTGAGCGTGCCCGGCACCAGGCCGATGTTGTTGGAGACGTTCGCGAGGACCGGCGGGTAGCCGAGGGCGAGCAGGGTCGGGAAGGTGATCAGGGTGCCGGAGCCGACCACCGCGTTCATGCCGCCGGCCGCGACTCCGGCGGCACCGATCGCCACCGCTTCCAGCAGATCCACCGTCATGTCCACCGTTCTCTCAACGGGTCGGCACCCGCCGGGAGTTCGCGACCTCCTCGACGGGTTGCCGCCCTGGGCCGTCCCATGGATGATCGTGCGCGCGCCGGGGATCCAAGTCAATCCTAGGGTTTTGTTGGAGAACCCCAAGCTATAGCTTGGGCACGGTGACCCTCGACGACCTCCGCGTCTTCGTCGCCGTCTGCCGCGCGGGCAGCCTCAGCGCCGTCGCACGCGACCTTTCCTGTACGCAGTCCGCGGTGAGCCAGCACGTCAAGAGGCTGGAGAAGGAAGTGGGCATCGGCCTGCTCGAACGGCATCCGCGCGGGGTCGTGCCCACCCCCGCGGGCCGCATCCTGCGCGCCGCCGCGGCCGACGGGATCGGCGGCATCGACAGTGCGCTGCGCCGCCTCGGCGACCTGGCGCGCGGCGAGAGCGGCTCGGTGCGGGTGACGACCGGTGCCACGTCCGTGCGGCACTTCATGGCGGAGGCGATCGTCGAGTTCCGGCGCAGTCATCCGCAGGTCAGTCTCGAGTTCCAGACGGTCAGCTCGAGCCGCAGCTGCTTCGAGGCGCTCGCCGCGCACGACCTCGACCTGGCCTGGATCACGATGGGGGCGGCGGAGCGCGGGATAGAACTGCGCCCGGTGGTCCAACTGCCCTGGGTCCTCGCGGTCCGCGACGACGACGCCCTGGCTGCCAACTCCACTGCAGAACCAGGTGACTTGAGGGAATCGGCCCAGCTGATCCTGCCGCCCGAGCACTCCACGTCCCGCGGCCACCTCGATGAACGGTTCGCGGAACTCGGCATAGCGAACGGGCCCGCGTCCGGCACCGGCATCGCCGACTGGGACACCGCCGTACACCTGGCCGAACTGGGCCTCGGCCACGCGGTCGTCCCCGACCTCCCGGGCCTGCGCGGCCCCGGCCACCCGGGCCTCACCCTGCTCCCGGTCCCCTGCCTGCCCCCGCTCCAGGTCGGCTGGGCGGTACGCCGCTGGTCGGCCCTGACACCGCTGGCCCGGGCGTTCGCGGACACGGTGGGCCGCAACTGCCCGGGCGTCCCGGCCACGGCCGTGTGACGCTGGCCCCATGACCACGACGTACGACCTCACGTCCCTGGCCGCCGACCAACTGGCCGCCGCCCACCGCTCCCCGCACGGCCGCGCCGCCGAACTCCTCGTCCGCGAGGACCCCCTGCTCCGGCAGAGCGTCATCGCCCTGACGGAGGGCAGCGCCCTGGAGGAACACAACGCCCCGCACGCCGCCAGCCTCCAGGTCCTCCGCGGCCGCGTCCGCCTCACCGCCGCAAGCGGCGACGCGGAGCTCGCGACGGGCGAGCTCCGCGTGATTCCGCAGGAGAGGCACGGGCTGGTGGCGCTGACGGACGCGGTGGTGCTGCTGACCGCGGTGACGGCCTGACCCGGGCCGGTCAGCGGGTGCCGAGCAGGGTGCGGATCGCGGCGCGGTCGACGTTCGTCAGGGCGCGGACCAGCTTCGGCGTGAGGAAGACGAGGACCAGGCCGATCGCGGAGACCGCGGCGATCTGGGCGGGCGACTCGACGTAGTACGCGTGGTGCACGCCCGCGTCGGTCGTGAAGTCGTAGAGGCGGTAGCCGGGCCAGTCCAGGTAGCGGTGGAAGACCCAGGAGTACGTGGGGAAGAGCGCGACTGCCCAGCCCGTGACCAGGCACGTGACGGACAGCGAGAACGACAGCACCCTCCACGGGAACATCACCGTGTGGAAGAGCAGCGCCTTCCAGCCGGCCGCGTCCGTGAGCCGGGCGCGCAGACCGGGGGCGGGCGCTGCCGGAGCCGCGACGTCCAGCCCGAGCAGCGCCTTGGCCCGCCCGCGCTCGGCGGCCCCCAGGGCCCGGGCCCCGCCCAGCGCGGCGACGAGCACCGGAAGCCCGACCCAGGCGACGAACGAGCCCACTCCCACGGCGAACATGGTCACCGCGAAGGTGAAGGACGCGACGGCGACGGGCAGCGAGGTGATCGTGTGCCCGATCTCGCGGTACGTGGCACCGGCGAAGGGGGCGCGCCAGAAGCCGGTGGCCGGGACCGTGCGGTGCTCGTGGATGTTGCGGTGGTCGCGGATATCGAGGTGCTGGATGTCGCGGTGGTCGCGGTGGGTGTCCGCGTAGGGGAGGAGCGGCGTCGTGGTCATGCTTCAAGCGTCCCGTTCCGACGCCCGCCGGGACATGGGGGGACTTGGTGTCTTGGGGGTGGGGAAAACCCCCGGCCCAGCTCGAAACGGTCCCGCCCGCGGACCGTCAGACAAGACCGGCCCGCCCCAGCGCCTCCTCCGGGGACAAGCCCGTCCCCGCCTCGAAGAACCCGGCGAACCCAGACGCCCCGAGCGCGGCGGAGGCCCGAGCGGTGATCCGGTCCACGTCCCCCCGTTCCGCCGGGGGCAACGGCGCTCCGGACGATGCCCGGGCCGCGTCCGCCGCGCCCAGCAGCAACGCCGCGTCGCCCGCCGCCCCCGCCAGCGACACCGCCCCCGCCAGCCCCTCCAGGCTCAGCGCGAACGCCCGTGGCTCGGCGAGCACCCGCGCCGCGTCGAGGCCCCGCAGGTGATGGGCCCGCGCGGCCTCCGCATCGCCGCGCAGCTCCGCCGCGAAACCGAACTCCGCGGCGACCAGATGATCCCCGGCAGGTGAGGACAGCGCGCCGAGACCGTCCCGCAGGCGTACGAGGTGACGCTCGGCGGCGTCGAGGTCGCCGGAGCGCCTGGCGCCGAGCGCGAGGCCCATCTCGGCGTGGATCTCCCCGTACTTGTAGCCCTGTTCGATGGCCCGCCGCCGGGCTTGTTCGTGCAGGTCGCGGGCGCGTTCCCAGGAGTGGTTCAGCAGGGCGGTGCGGCCGAGTCCGGAGAGGCGGGCGGACACCTCGGCGGCGAGACCGAGGTCGCGCGCGATCCGCAGCCCTTCCGTGCCGAGCCGTTCGGCATCCGCGTACGCACCCTTGATGTCGGCGAGCGCGGTCAGCGGCTGCACGGTCTGCAACTCGCCCCAGCGGTCGCCCAGTTGACGGAAGAGTGCGGCCGAGCGCAGCCCGTCGCGTTCCAGGGCGTCGAGGTCACCGCGGACGAGGGCGTGCAGGGCCCGCAGGGCGAGGGTGGCCGCGGTCGACCACGGGTCGTCGGGGTGCGGCGGATGCGCGTCGAGATGGCGGCCGCAGCCGTCGGGGTCACCGCTGCTGAACAGGCCGTAGGCGTACAGCCATTGGGCGGGTGCGGACGGGGGCGCGGACGCGGCGTACGGGGGGAGGGGTTCGCCCGGGACGCCGGTCAGCAGGCCGAACGCGGCGTGCAGTACAGCGAGTTCACCGTTCCAGACCTCTCTCGGGATCCCGGACAGGGCTCGGTACGCCTCCGTGAGCCGGCCGCGCAGCAGCCACCACCAGGCCAGTGCCGAGCCGAGCCGGACGGCCGCGTCCGGCTCGCGCCGCGTGGCCGTGTCGAGGGCGGCGCGCAGATTGCCGGACTCGGCGTCGAGCCGTTCCAGCCAGGCCTGTTGCCCACCGTCACGCAACCGGGGCGCGGCCCGCTCGGCCAGGTCGAGGTGGTGGCGCAGGTGCAGGTCGCGTACGACGTCCTGTTCGCCGCTCTCGGCGAGGCGCTCCAGGGCGTACGCGGACACGGACTCCAGGAGCCGGTAGCGCGGGCCGGCGGGATGATGGGGTGGACCGGGTGTGACGGTCACGAGCGAGCGGTCCACGAGGCGCGTCAGCAGGCCGAGGACGTCGGCGCGGTCCACCGCGTCTCCCGCGTCCCTCGCGTCTCCCGCGCCCCTCGCACCCCTCGCGTCCCTCGCGCAGACGGCCTCCGCGGCCGCCAGCGTGCAGCCGTCGCGGTGCACGGCGAGCCGGGCGAGCACGGTCCGCTCCGGCGGGCTCAGCAGCTCCCAGCTCCAGTCGATCATCGCGCGCAGTGTCTGCTGCCGGGCGGGCAGTCCGCGCGGCCCGGCGCCGAGCAGCCGGAACCGGTCGTCGATGCGGGCCGCCAACTCCCTTACGCCCAGGGCCCGTACGCGGGTCGCGGCGAGTTCCAGGGCGAGCGGGACACCGTCGAGGCGGCGGCAGATCTCGGCGATCGCATCCGGGTCGAGGGCCGGGTCGAAGCCCGGTGCGGAGGCGATGGCGCGGGCCGTGAACAGGGCGGCGGCGTCGGCCGGTTCGAGCGGCTCCACGGCATGCACCTGCTCGCCCGCGGCGGCGAGACCGAGGGGTTCCTGGCTGGTCGCGAGGATGCGCAGGCGGGGCGCGGCGCGCAGCAGGGCGTACGTGAGATCGGCGGCGGCGTCGATGACGTGCTCGCAGTTGTCGAGCACGAGCAGGGCGTCCCGCCCGCGCAGCGCGTCGGCGAGCCGCTCGGTGGGGCCCGCGCCCCGGGCGGGTTCGTCCCGCAGGCCGAGGGCGGCGGCGACGGCCCCGGCGAGGTCGTGCGCATCCCCGCCGCCGGGACGGCCGGGACCACCGAGCCCGGCGAACTCCACGAGGTGCACCCCGTCGGGCGCCGCGACCTCCCCCGCGGCGGCCACGGCGAGCCGCGTCTTGCCGACGCCGCCGGGGCCGGTGAGCGTCACCAGGCGGTGTTCGGCGAGGAGCCGGCCGATCAGACGGAGGGCCGCGGCGCGGCCGACGAGGGGGGTGGTGGGGGCGGGGAGGTCGCGGAGGGCGGGGCCAGGGGGCTCGGGGTTCGTACGGCCGGGGTTCGTGAACCCTGGGTTCGTACGGCCGGGGTTCGTGAACCCTGGGTTCGTACGGCCGGGGTTCGTGAACCCTGGGTTCGTACGGCCGGAGTTCATGACCCCGGGGTTCGTACGGCCGGGGTTCGTGGGCTCGGGGTTCGTGAGCTCGGGGTTCGTGGGCTCGGGGTTCGTGAACCCGGGGTTCGTACGGCCGTGGGTCGTGAACTCAGGGTTCGTACCGCCGGACGTCGGTCCGTTCGTACGGTCGGAGGTCCGCCCCGCATCCTCCCCCGCCGACAGCACCCGCTCGTCCTGCCGCAGGATCGCCGTGTGCAGCGCAGAGAGTTCCGGCGACGGGTCCACGCCCAGCTCGTCCGCGAGGACCTTGCGCAGTCGCTCGTACGACGTGAGCGCCTCGCTCTGGCGTCCCGCCCGGTACAGGGCGCGCAGGTGCAGCCCGCGCAGCCGCTCACGCAGCGGTTCGGCCTCGACGAGCGGCCCCAACTCGCCCGCGACCACGTCATGGTGACCGAGTGCGAGCCGCGCCTCGGCCCGCTCCTCCACGGCCACGAGCCGCAACTCCTCCAGGAGCCGCACCGGCCCCCGGACGAACGCGGCGTCGGCGAAGTCGGCGAACGCGGGCCCCCGCCACAACTCCAGGGCCTGCCCGAGGAGTCGTACGCGCTCCCGCGCATCCGGCACGGCACGCGCCTGCTCCACCAGCTCGCGGAAGACGACGGCGTCCACCTCGGCGCCGTCGAGCACGAGGCGGTACCCGGGGCCCTGCCGCACGACGCGTTCACGGCCGACGGCCCGGCGCAGTTGGGAGACCTTGGCCTGCAGGGAGTTCGCCGGATTGCCCGGAGGCCGCGCACCCCACAACTCCTCGACGAGCCCGTCCACGGACACGCCCCGCCCCTCGTGCGCGAGCAGCACGGCAAGCAGCGTGCGCACCTTCACCTCGGGCACGACAACGCTCTCCCCGTCGCGCCCCCGCACGACGAGTCCCCCCAACACCCCGAACCACATGCCCAGACGGTACCCACCCACCCCGGGAACCCGGCCGCCGCCCGGCCATCAGGGACGGTCACCCGGCGACCCGGCGACCCGGCGACCCGGCGACCCGGCGACCCGGCGACCCGGCGACCCGGCGACCCGGCGACGCGCACCCGCTCACAGGGGCGGGCGCGCGTTCCCGGGCGGTGGCACCCGGCCACCAGACACCGGCACCCGCTGAACCGCGTCCGGCCCCCGACCAACGCAGACAGCCCTCCGGCAACCAGGGACCTGCACCAGCCACCAGCAGCACGCGCGGTCACACGCGCGGTCAATGGCGACGGGCCCGATCACCGACACCGCGCTGGGCCACCGGCATCGCCCCCGGCCGCTGGCGACGGGCCCAACCACCGGCAGTGCGCCCTCTCCCGGGCGATGGACCCAACCATCGGCACCGCATCCGACGCCCTCGGCGACTTCGCCCAGTCACCGGCATCGCCCCGGCCACCGGCGATTGGCCCCACCACTGTCCCCTCCTCCCGCCCCGGCCGACGGACCCAACCACCGCCCCGAGCCCGGGCCTCGGTGACTGAGCCCAGCTCCGGCCGCATCGCCCCGGCCACCGGCGATGGACCCAACTACCGACCCCGCCCCCTGTCCCCGGCGACTGCGCCAAGTCCCCGGCATCGCCCCGGCCACCGTCAGCGCCCAGCCACCGGAGACGCGCCTGACCACCGGCACCGCCCCCAGGCCTCGGCGACTGCGCCCAGTCTCCGACGGCAACGCCCAGTCCCCGACGGCAACGCCCCCGGCAGCGGACCCGACTAACGCGGCACCGGCACCGGCACCGCCCCACGTCCCCGGCCCCGGCGGCCCCAACCACCGCAGCACAGCCTCCACCCCCCAACCCGCACCCCACCCCACCCCACCCCACCCCACCATCAGCAAACCCTCAGCCGACCCGAAGCACCCCCGGCCAAAGTCCACCCATGACCACCACCACAGGCCAAACCCCGGCCCCCGCCGCCACCGGAGCCCCCGCGGGCGGTGGGCGGCTCCCGATGTCCGCCCTGCTCGCCCTGGCCACCGCCGTCTTCGTCACCAGCCTCACCGAGACCCTCCCGGCGGGCCTGCTCCCGGACATGAGTGGTGCGCTCGGCGTGAGCGAGTCGGCCGCGGGCCAGACCGTGACCGTGTACGCGGCCGGCACCTTCCTCACCGCGCTCCCGCTGACCGCCGCCACCGCGGGCTGGCGCCGCGGCCGCCTGCTCCTCACCGCGATGACCGGTTTCGCCGTCGCGAACACGGTGACGGCGCTCTCCTCCTCGTACGCCCTGACGATGACCGCCCGCTTCGTCGCCGGTGTCGCGGCCGGTCTGGCCTGGGCCCTCCTCGCCGGCTACGCCCGCCGTCTCGCCCCGCCCCACCTGGAGGGCCGCGCCCTGGCGATCGCCATGGCGGGCATCCCGGTCGCGCTCTCGCTCGGCGTCCCCGCGGGCACCTTCCTCGGCTCGGCGCTCGGCTGGCGCACCGCGTTCCTCGCGATGACGGCGCTCACCGCGGTCCTGCTCCTGTGGATCCGCCTGACGGTCCCCGACCACCCGGGTCAGGAACGTTCGGCCCGCACCCCGATGCGGCACGCCCTGCGCGTACCGGGCGTGGGCTCCGTCCTCACGGTCACGCTCGTCTTCGTCCTCGCGCACACGATCCTCTACGCGTACATCGCCACGTTCCTCGACGACCTCGGCCTCGGCGACTCCACGGACGTGTTCCTGCTCGTCTTCGGCGCGGCCTCCCTGCTGAGCATCTGGGCCGTCGGGGCCCAGATCCACCACCGGCTGCGCGCCCTCACGCTCACCGCCACCGTCCTGGTCGCCGCGGCCGCCGCCGTCCTCGCCCTGGCCGCGGACAGCACCCCGCTGGTGTACGTCGCCGCCGCCCTGTGGGGCCTCGGCTGGGGCGGCGTCCCGACGCTGCTGCAGACGGCCGCGGGCCGGGCCGGCGGAATCGACAGGGGTGCCGCGGAGCGGCTCGATGAGGGGCGGGGGTCGGGTGACGGGCGGGCCGATGCCGCCCAGGCGATGCTCGTGACCTTGTGGAACGTGGCGATGGCCGGCGGCGGCGTGGCCGGCGGCGTGCTGCTCGACCTGGCGGGTTCGGGCTCGTTCCCGTGGGCGGTGCTGCTGCTTCTGGCGCCGGTCCTGGCCCTGGTCCTGACCGCCCGCAGGCACGGCTTCCCCACCTCGTGAACACCCTCACGTCCCACCCCGAACTCCCAACTGACCCAACCTGCCCAACTCACCCAACTCACCCAACTCACTCAAGGAGCAACACCATGACCACCACCACCTCCTCCACCGCCACCACCACGAACCAGCTCCTCGCCCCCGCCCGCCTGGGTCGCCTCACCCTCGCCAACCACCTCGTCATGGCCCCCATGACCCGCAACAGGGCCCTGCCCGACGGCACCCCGACCCCCCTCATGGCCACGTACTACGCCCAGCGCGCCACCGCGGGCCTGATCATCGCGGAGGCCTCGACGCCGAACGAGACGGGCCGGACGTACCCCAACATCACGGCCCTGCACACGGACGCCCACCAGGAGGGCTGGCGGCAGGTCACGGAGGCGGTGCGCGCCGCGGGCGGCCGGATGTTCCTGCAGCTCCAGCACGGCGGCCGCGTGGGCCACCCGGAGACGAGCGGACACACGCCACTGGCCCCGTCCCCGATCCCCCTCCCGGACGGCATCCATACCCGGCGCGGCCACGAACCGGCCGTCACACCAAGGGAATTGACGCTCCCCGAGATCGAGTCGACGATCGCCGACTTCGCGCAGTCCGCACGTCGGGCCGTGGCGGCCGGATTCGAGGGCGTGGAGATCCACTCGGCGAACGGTTATCTGCTCCACCAGTTCCTGGCCGGCAACACCAACCGCCGCACCGACGCGTACGGCGGCCCGGTCGCGCACCGCATCCGCTTCACCGCCGAGGTCGTCCGCGCCGTCGCCGAGGCGATCGGCCCCGAACGCGTCGGCGTCCGCCTCTCCCCGGGCCTGACCGTCAACGGCATCGAGGAGGGCGACACGGCCGCGCTCTACCCGGCGCTTGTCGAGGAACTCCGGGCCGTCGGCCCCCTCGCCTACCTGCACGTCGTGTACGCGGACCCGTCCGACCCCGTCTTCCGGCACATCCGAGCCGCCTGGCCGGGCACGCTCGTCGCCAACCCGCGCCTGCCGCAGGGCGAGTTCACCACCACCGACGTCCGCACCGCCGCCGACCGCCTCCTCGCGGCGGGCGCCGACCTGATCGCCCTCGGCCGCCCGTTCCTGGCCAACCCCGATCTGACGACGCGCCTCGCATCGGGCGCGGACCTGAATCCCGTACGGGACAAGTACCTGATGTACGTGGGCGGTTCGGAGGGATACACGGACTACCCGCCGCTGCCGCGGCGCTCTTGAACGGGTCTGAACCGGGCCGGGCCGGGCCAGGCCGGGGCAGACCCGGCCCGGGTCAGGCCGCCAGGCCCAGCGCGGTCCGGATCTCCACCCGGCGCCGCAGGCCGAGCGTGGCCAGCGCCGACGCGAGGCCGCCGACCAGCGCGGACCACCACAGGACGGCCGGACCGAGCGTGGAGTAGAGGGCGACGCCGCCCGTCAGGGCCGCGAAGCGGGCCACGCCCCAGGTCCACTGGAAGGCGCCCTGGTAGCGGCCGCGGGCGTGGGCCGGGGCCAGGTTGGCGACCACGGTCGCGGCGATCCCGGCCACCATCACCTCGCCCAGCGACCAGACCACGACGGACACGGTGTAGCCGGTGACGCTGTCGGCGACCCCGGTGAGCGCCACGCCCACGGCGATCAGCACGCTGCCCGCCGCCTGGACCGGCAGCTGCGGCAGCCGGGCGAGCAGCGAGGTGGCCAGCGGCTGGAGCAGCACGACGAGCACG
Organism: Streptomyces sp. NPDC050085; assembly: GCF_044460595.1. Taxonomy (NCBI): domain Bacteria; kingdom Bacillati; phylum Actinomycetota; class Actinomycetes; order Kitasatosporales; family Streptomycetaceae; genus Streptomyces; species Streptomyces sp. NPDC050085. The sequence goes on from NZ_JBITJZ010000003.1 coordinate 713,401, forward strand.
GCGTTGACCGCGGCCATGGCCCCGTAGACGGCGGGCGACAGACCGGAGTCGTGCACGGCCAGCGGCAGGGCGACCTCGGTGAGGGAGTAGACGAACAGCTGGATGCCGAAGAGCGGGAGCAGCGTGATCAGCAGCCGGTCGCGCAGGACCACGCCGTACCCCGTACCGGACGCTGCGTCCGTCGCGGCCGCGGCGGCGGGCTTGGTCTCCGGGAGCCGGACGGCGACGATCACCGCGAAGAGGAGCATAGTGGCGGCGTCGACCGCGAACAGCAGCCAGTAGCCCTGCGCCGCCAGCACACCGCCGAGCACGCCCGCGGCGGCGGTGCCGACGTTCACGCCCCAGCCGAAGAGGGCGTACGCGCGCTGTCTGCGGTCCGCGTCGACGGAGTCCGCGAGCAGCGCGTACGTGGCCGGCGAGACCGCCGCGCCCGCGGCACTGAGCATCAGCGCGGCGGCGGCCATCGTGGCCACGCCGGGTGCGACGAAGAGCGCGCCCTGGGCGATCGCGGCGCCGATCAGCCCGATCAGCATGGTGGTGCGGCGGCCGAGCCGGTCGGCGAGGAGGCCGCCGATCGCGGGGCCGATGAGGTTGCCCGCGCCCAGGGCGCCGAGCACGTACGTGGTCTCCGCGCCGGTCACGCCGCGGTCGGCGAGGAAGAACACCAGGAACGGGGAGATCAGGTACCCGAGCCGGTTGACGACGGTGCCGGCGAAGAGGGTCCAGACGACGGAGGGCAGATCGCGGAAGGTGGTGAACATGCGCACAGCCTGCGACCCGCCTCACCCGGCCGACCATTGATTAAGATCAGGCTTAATCCAACGCGTAGTACTCGCCCGGGGGCCTCCCATGAAGTCCGAACTCAGCTTCTCCGCGGCCGACATGGCCCAGACCCGGTTCGCGGTGTCGCCGATGTGGGAGGTGGTCACGAGCTACCGCCTGCTGCGCGCGGACCAGGAACGCCCGCTGCACCGCCGCTGGACCGCACAGGTCCGCCGGCGCCTGGCGGAGTCCGGCCTCGACCGCGGCTGGCTGGCCGCACTGATCCCGGCCGACGGCTACCTCGCGGACTTCCTGAACCCGACGCCCACCGACCCCTTCCCCACCCTCGCCGACGAACTGGCCGCGATCCGGCACACGCCGGTGGACCGGGTGCACGTCGAACTGGACATGCTGACCGCGGAGCGCGACCCGACCCGCTCCGCCCGGTTCCGGCTGCTGCGCCAGGATCCGCGGGCGGCGCTGGAGAAGATCACCGAAGAGATCGAGCTCTACTGGGAGTTCGCCCTCGCCCCCTACTGGGACCGCATCCGCCGCCTCCTCGAGGCCGACGTCTTCCACCGGGCCCGGCAGGTGGCCGAGCACGGCGCCGGACACGTCCTGGGCGACCTGCACGAATCGGTCAGCTGGGACGCCGGGTCCCTGCACCTGGTGCGCCGCCACTGCGCGCTGACCCGCGCCGAGACCGGCTCCGGCCTGCTCCTGGTCCCCTCCGCCTTCGCCTGGCCACGGGTGCTCACCCGCTCGGTGCCGCCGGACCCGCCGCAGCTGGCCTACCCGGCCCGCGGCATCGGCGCGCTCTGGGAACCCCGTACGACGGGTTCCACCGAGGCCGTCGCAGCCGTCCTCGGCCGCTCCCGCACCCTGCTCCTGGCCGAACTGGACACCCCCGCCTCCACCACCGAACTCGCCCACCGCTGCGGCCTGTCCGCCCCCGGCGCCTCCCAACACCTCACGGCCCTGCGCGACGCAGGCCTGGTCAGCGCCCACCGCGCGGGCCGCTCGGTGCTCTACGCCCGGACCACCGTGGCCGACGCCCTGCTGTCTCCGGGCGGGCGCGGCTGAGACGGACAACCGAGACGGACAACTGAGGCGGACAACGTCGAAGGGCCCCACTGCGAACAGTGGGGCCCTTCGACGTTAGTGCCCGGTGAGGCACTGGCGGAGGATACGAGATTCGAACTCGTGAGGGGTTGCCCCCAACACGCTTTCCAAATGTTCGTCCGGGGGTTCTGGGGTGTGCGGGGGTGTTCTGACCTGCGGTGCAGCTGTGACCAGTGAGCCTCGTGAACGGTGCTGTACGACGGTGAATGCAACCGGAACTGCAACCAGAAGTTGGTCCGACGGAGAGCCCTGAACTGCTCTGTCTGCCCTGGACGTTCCAGCGCGGCCACGTCAGATCATCGGGTGCCGCTCGTAGGAGGGCTCCTCGTCGGGGAAGTCTTCGGGGAAGACCTCACTGACCAGGTCGCCGCGGAGAACGCGTAGAAGGTAGGACTCCACGGGTCCCTCGAACAGGTCGTACTCCCGCCCGCGGCCGATGACCGTGAGGACGGCCCATGCGCGTGGGTCTGCTGCGGGGACGAGGAAGCACATGTCCGCGTTCTCGGTGCCACCCCAGCAGATCAGCTCGTCCGTCGTCAGGCCGCGTTCAGCAAGCAGGGTCTTGATGTGCGGGCGCGTCTCGGCCAGCGCGGCGCGGCCCTGCTTCGTCTTCGCCACGAGGTCGATGTTCTCGTTGTCGGCTCCTGCACGGTAGACGCGCAGGAAGTCGTCGAACTTCGCGCCTCCGAAGACATCGAGGAAGCGCATGAAGGTGGAGGGGAACGCGACGCCGAGTGCCGCTTCGGTCCGCTCCCAGTCGTTGATCACCATGCCGGGCTCGCCCGTCGAAGGGAGTGCCGCCAGGAGTTCCAGGTCTGTCACGGGGGCGCCTACTTCTTGTTGATGATGGTCTGGTCGATGTCGAGCCCCCCGCCCTTGGCGGTGACACGCACGCCGGAGGGGATCAGGTCATTCGCGTTCGCATAGACCGGGCGTGCGGTGTACTTCACGGGATGGCCAGCATCCACCACGTTGTAGATCCGCTCTTCCAGCTTTTCCATGACCTCGTTGTTGGCCTTCGCGTACATGATCACGATGTTCTCCGGTGCACGCCCGTCTCCGCCCAGAGATCTCGCGAGCAGATGCCCGCGGGTGTGCTCGGCCGTATCTCCTAGCCAGCCCGGCGGTTTGATGCGCCTGCTGGCCTTCTGCCCTGTGTTGAGCATGGACGGCGTGATCGTGGTGTCGACGCCCTGAGCCCTGCCCAGCGCATCGAGGGGCTCCGCGTACGGCGGTGGCGGCCGCATCGCGCCTCCGCCGCCCTGCCCTGTGCGCATCAGTGCGCCGAGATCATCGAGGCTCGTACTTCCGCCACCCGGCAGCGCGAAGTTGGGTTCGAACCCGGGGATGCGTACGCCGCCGAGGAGCTCACTCAGGCCGCCCGCGTCGTTGATGGCTTTGTAGGTGGCCCCTCCGCCGCCGAGCAGGCCGCCGGTGAGCGCGCCCGTCAGACCGGCGTTCTGGACTTCGTCGAGGCTCAGGCCCTTGCTCTCGCCCAGGCCGATGGCCATGGGCTGGGCGACCGCGAGGTCGACGGTCATCGATTCGAGGCCGCCGATGGCGGCGGTGGCCAGGGTTGTGCCGGCGATGGTGGCGATCTCGGTGGAGACGGTCACGCCCAGGGTGGCCGACAGCTCGACGACGGTGGCGGTTGCGGCTGCCGCGGCGCCTTCGGATATGCCGAGGGTGAAAACCGCGAGGGCGGTGCCCGCAACGATCGTCGCGCCGACGATCTCCAGTTCGTGTTCCAGGTGCTTGACGGCTTTGTGAACGACGTCGGCGTACTGGTCGAGAGCCTTGGCCATGTCGCGGGCGCTGTCGATCATGTCCTGGAGCCAGCCGTGGCCGTCGTAGTAGTAGCGGCGCCAGAACGGGTCGTCGAAGGCGGATATCGCCTCGCCCTTGTTGTGCTCGATGATGCCGCGCGCCGACTTGTTCGCGGCGGCCGTGACCTTCTCCAGGTCGTCGGCGAAATCCCTCCATACCTTGGCCGCATCCCGCAGACCGCCTTCGTCGGCATCCGGCCACCACATGCCGGTCATGTCCTTGACGATCTCTTTGGCCTTGTCGGCTGCGCTCACTGCGCGGTCCCGTTGCCGTCGTGCGGGGCGGGCTGGATCTTGCTGAACATCGACCGGACGAGCAGCTCGTTGTCGATATGGCCGTCCGCCATGTCGGACATCGCGTCGTGGATGCTGGCCAGGCCCAGCGCCAGGATCTCGGCGGCGGTCTCCATCTTCTTCACGTGCGGGCCGTAGTGCTCGTGGAACTTCTGACCTTGCTCGTCGTCGCCCCAAGGCGAACCGGCCGCCGCCAGCCCGGTCTTGAGCTTGGTCAGTGCTTTCGCCAGATCGGTGCTGTGCGTGTGGAAGTGCGGTGCTGTCGCCTTCAGATCGGCGATCTTGATGTCGAGTATCTTGCCGTCGCTGTGGTCACCCATGGCGTCGTCTGCTTCCCCCTGAGTCGGCTGACTGGCCCGAAGACGGTAGTTCACCGAATCGGTTTGCTGTCGCGATCCCAATAAAAGGGCGGCAAAGTTCCGTTCAAGGTGGGCAAAGGGTGAGGGCCGTGTGGCCTGTATTTGCTGGCCTGGTTTCGTCGATGCGATGGCACAGCTGCGTGTCTGCTTCCGATGCCGGCGGTGACGCGGTGAGCGCGCTGGGGGCGGCGACGTCAGGGATTCAGCCGACGTCGTCCTCAGCACCCTCTCGCAAAGCAGTCGCAGTGCATGTCAACGTACGACTCCCCGCCGCGGGAACTGCCCGGCATGGGCTTCGCTGCGGAGGGATGGGGAAGGAGCGCACGATGCCGTTGGAATTCGGGTTGTGGCGGGTGGACGACAAGCCAGTCCGGGTCGCCACGCGGCCGATGCAGTTGGAGGCTCGGCTGGAAGAGCTCATAGAGGCGGACCCGGAGATCTTGGGGAAGCCGCTGCTTCTCATCGGCCGGCAGGTGCAGACCGATCACGGCAAGGTCATCGATCTGCTCGGCGTCGACGCCGAGGGCGCACTGCACGTCCTGGAGCTCAAACGGGACCGCACGCCCCGCGAGGTCGTCGCTCAGCTGCTCGACTACGGCTCCTGGGTGCAGGACCTCAGCAATGAGCAGGTGCGTGAGATCTACGGAGCCTACGCACGAAGCCGCGGGTTGGCGGAGGAACTGGACGAGGCGTTCGCGCAGCGCTTCGGTGGCAGCCCGCCGGAGGAGCTGAACAGCACCCACACCCTCACTGTCGTCGCGAGCGAGGTCGACGCGGCGACCGAGCGGATCGTCACCTACCTGGCATCCGGCTACCAAGTCCCCCTCAACGTCCTGTTCTTCCGCTACTTCGAGGACGAAGGCCGCTCCTACCTGGCCCGCACCTGGCTGATCGACGATGCCGACGCGGCCGTGGCGCCCACGGGAACCAAGAGGCGAGCCAAGCAGGAACCGTGGAACGGCACCGATTGGTACGTCTCTTTCGGAGACGAGCCCGGAGGCCGGAGCTGGGACGACGCTCGTCAGTACGGCTTCGTGTCGGCCGGTGGCGGGGAGTGGTTCTCCCGGACGATCCGCTCCCTGCCCGTGGGGGCTCGGGTGTTCACTCATATCCCCAAGATGGGATACGTGGGCGTGGGCACGGTGTCCGGTGAGCCGCGCCCCTTCGACGACGCTGCCTTCACCGTGGACGGCGAGAGCCGACAGTTGTCCGACCTCCCGCTCCAAGGGAGTTACCGGCCTGAGAGCAGGGCGGCGGCGGAGAGCGAGACCGGGGATCGCCGCGAGTGGGTCGTCCCCGTCGCCTGGGAGCAGTCGGTGCCGAGAGGAAGCGCGTTCTGGCGGACGGGCCTCTTCGCGAACCAGAACTCCGCCTGCAAGCTGCGGGCCCGCTTCACGATCGAAGAGGTCTCCCGCCACTTCGACATCGGTTGACCTTGAAGGACCACTCGACGTCGCCGGGCTACGAACTACTGCCTTAGCCCTGCTCCCCCGGTGTTGAGTGCGTCAGAACTGCAACGACGTATCGGCCACGTGCCTGACTCGCCTGCACGGCCGGCCGCATGCCACGAACGGGTGGTGGAGGCGCAGCTGACGAACCACCCCGCTTCGTTGCCGCGTAGTAGGAGTCAGCGGGACCCGGCCACAGCAAGGTCGGCTGCCGTGGGGTCTTGCACGTGTACCACCGAAGGGATGTGCAATGGGTCAACTGGACGAGGCGGCGGCATCTTGTCGGACGCCCGACGATCGTCGCCAGCTTGCTGTGCGGATCCTCGATACCCCGCTGACGAAACTCCTCGGGGAGCTGAACGTCGTGCTCGATGAATCCAGCATCACGGACGCCCACTTCTATGGAGCTGTGATCAAGAGCAGGGCTGGGCGGGTCAGCCTCTTGATGCCGCCCAGACGTAGCGAGCCTGAGCGGGACACGGTCGCTCGTTCACTCCTGTCCCATTTCTTCGATGCTGGCCTCGATGACCTCCCTGCTCCCTTTGTCACCATCAAGGGTGGGAAGGGGGTGGCGCGGGTGCAGCTCACGGACGTGGGCCTGCCGGAGGGCCGTGATGCCGACGAGCAACGGACGGGCGGCCCGGACAAGGAGGCTCCCACCGAACGTGGCTGACGCGGCCAGACAACGTCGAAGGGCCCCACTGCGAACAGTGGGGCCCTTCGACGTAGTGCCCGGTGAGGCACTGGCGGAGGATACGAGATTCGAACTCGTGAGGGGTTGCCCCCAACACGCTTTCCAAGCGTGCGCCCTAGGCCACTAGGCGAATCCTCCGCGGCAAACAATACAAGACGTTGAAGGGTGCTCGCGAACGCGTTCCCGCCCGCTCGGTGGGGACTCGTTCCCACCCGCTCGGAGCATGTACTCTTGGCGCAGCCCCTCACGTGGCGCTATCTGACTGAACTCCCCCAGGGCCGGAAGGCAGCAAGGGTAGGTTGGCTCTGGCGGGTGCGTGGGGGGCGTTCGCGTTCCCGGAGCGGTGGTCTCGCCGACGGCGGGCCCGCGTTGTCAGTGGGCGCCTATAACCTCGTATGCGTGTCGTCTCTCGCGCTGTACCGCCGCTATCGCCCGGAGTCGTTCGCCGAGGTCATCGGGCAGGAGCATGTAACCGACCCGCTGCAGCAGGCGCTGCGGAACAACCGGGTCAATCACGCGTACCTGTTCAGTGGTCCGCGCGGCTGCGGCAAGACGACCAGCGCGCGCATCCTGGCCCGCTGTCTGAACTGTGAGCAAGGTCCCACCCCGACGCCCTGCGGGGAGTGCCAGTCCTGCCAGGACCTGGCGAGGAACGGGCCGGGTTCGATCGACGTCATCGAGATCGACGCGGCTTCGCACGGTGGTGTCGACGATGCGCGTGACCTGCGCGAGAAGGCGTTCTTCGGCCCGGCGAGCAGCCGGTACAAGATCTACATCATCGACGAGGCCCACATGGTCACGTCGGCGGGGTTCAACGCACTGCTGAAGGTCGTCGAAGAGCCGCCGGAGCACCTCAAGTTCATCTTCGCGACGACCGAGCCCGAGAAGGTCATCGGGACCATTCGTTCGCGTACGCACCACTATCCGTTCCGGCTCGTGCCGCCGGGCACCCTGCGCGAGTACCTGGGCGAGGTGTGCGGCAAGGAGGACAGCCGGGTCGAGGACGGCGTGCTGCCGCTCGTCGTGCGTGCCGGTGCCGGGTCCGTGCGTGACTCGATGTCCGTCATGGACCAGCTCCTCGCCGGCGCCGGCGAGGACGGTGTGACGTATGCCATGGCGACGAGTCTGCTCGGCTACACGGACGGTTCGCTGCTCGACTCCGTCGTCGAGGCCTTCGCCACCGGGGACGGGGCCGCTGCCTTCGAGGTCGTCGACCGCGTCATCGAGGGGGGCAACGACCCGCGTCGGTTCGTCGCCGACCTCCTCGAGCGGCTGCGCGACCTCGTCATCCTCGCCGCCGTGCCGGACGCCGCGGAGAAGGGGCTGATCGACGCCCCGGCCGATGTCGTCGAGCGGATGCAGGCACAGGCGAGCACGTTCGGCGCCGCCGAGCTCAGCCGCGCCGCCGACCTCGTCAACGAGGGCCTGACGGAGATGCGCGGGGCCAACGCGCCGCGACTCCAGCTCGAGTTGATCTGCGCCCGCGTCCTGCTGCCCGCCGCGTACGACGACGAGCGCTCCGTCATGGCGCGGCTCGACCGCATCGAGCGCGGCGGAGTCTTCACCCCGGGCGGCCAGGGCCCCGCACCTTCCATGGCCTACGTTCCCGGGCCCGACGCCCATGCGCCGGTGGCCCCGGGCAGCGGCCCGGCGGCGGCCAGGGCGGCGGTCCGCGGCGGAGCCCCGGCCCCCGCGCCCGTCGCTGCTCAGGCCCCCGCGCCGATCGCTGCCCCGGCCCCGGCCCCCGCGCCGGTCGCCGAGACCCCGGCTCCCGCCCCGATGCCCGCCGCTCAGGCCCCGGCTCCCGCCCCGGTGGCCGAGGCCCCGCAGGCCCAGCCCCCGGCCGCCGCCCCCGGCGCCTGGCCCACCGCCGCCCCCGCGGGTGGCGCGCGCAGGCCCGGCGGTTGGCCCACGACCGCGGCGGCAGGTTCCGGCCAGCCACCCGCGCCGGCCCCCGCCCCTGCTCCCGCCCAGGCTCCGGCCGCCCCCGCCCCGCAGCAGCCCGCGGCCCCGGCCCCCGCCCCGGCCGCGGCACCCGTCGGCGGCCCCGACCCCCGCACGCTCTGGCCGAACATCCTGGAGGCGGTGAAGAACAAGCGCCGCTTCACCTGGATCCTGCTCAGTCAGAACGCGCAGGTGACGGGCTTCGACGGCACCACGCTGCAGCTCGGTTTCGTGAACGCGGGAGCCCGGGACAACTTCGCGAGCAGCGGCAGCGAGGACGTACTGAAGGCGGCCCTGACCGAACAGTTCGGCGTGAACTGGAAGGTCGACGCCGTGGTCGACGCCTCGGGCGGCGCCCCGGCCCCGCCCACCCCCGGCGGCTACGGAGGCGGCGGTTACACCCCGCCGCCGGCCCCCGCCCCGGCACCCTCGGCACCCCCTGTGGCGGCGACCCCCGCGCCCCAGGCCGCCGCCCCCACCCCGCCCCCGGCCCCCGCCCCGGCCCGCCCCCCGGTCTCGGCCGAGGACGACGTCCCGGAAGACGACGACCCGGACCTGGACGAGAGCGCGCTGTCGGGCCAGGACCTGTTCATCCGGGAGCTCGGCGCGACGGTGGTCGAGGAGTTCACCAACGAGTAGCCGAACCGCGCAATCCCGCCGACCCGCGCAATCCCGCTGAGGTGCGCCCCGCAAGGGGCGCGGGGAACTGCGCGAGCAGCCACGACGAACCGGCGGTCGCAAGCGTCATCCGCACCACCAGCGGCGCGTAGGCGTGGTCCACCCCGCTGGAGAATCACACGAACCCTGGCTCGCCCCCGGCTGGGAGGCCCGCACAAGACCCCCCGCCCCAGCCGGATAGGCTGAGCGCGTGAAGCTCCTCGTCATCGGGGCCGGCGCCCGCGAACACGCCCTGTGCCGCTCCCTGTCCCTCGACCCTGCCGTCACGGCCCTGCACTGCGCCCCCGGCAACGCAGGCATCGCCGAGGTCGCCGAGCTGCACCCGGTCGACGCCCTCGACGGCGCCGCGGTGACCGCCCTCGCCCGGAAGCTGGAGGCGGACCTCGTCGTCGTGGGCCCCGAGGCCCCCCTCGTCGCCGGTGTCGCCGACGCCGTCCGCGCCGCGGGCATCCCGGTCTTCGGCCCGTCCGGCGAGGCCGCGCAGCTGGAGGGCTCGAAGGCGTTCGCGAAGGACGTCATGGCGGGCGCCGCCGTCCCCACGGCCCGCTCCTACGTGTGCACCACCGCGGCCGAGATCGACGAGGCGCTCGACGCGTTCGGCGCCCCGTACGTCGTGAAGGACGACGGGCTCGCCGCCGGCAAGGGCGTCGTCGTCACCGACGACATCGAGGCGGCCCGCGCCCACGCGAACGCCTGCGACCGCGTCGTCATCGAGGAGTTCCTCGACGGCCCCGAGGTCTCGCTCTTCGCGATCACCGACGGCAAGACGGTCGTCCCGCTCCAGCCCGCCCAGGACTTCAAGCGTGCGCTCGACGGCGACGCGGGCCCCAACACCGGCGGCATGGGCGCCTACTCGCCGCTGCCCTGGGCGGACCCGAAGCTGGTCGACGAGGTCCTGGCCACGGTCCTGCAGCCGACGGTCGACGAGATGGCCCGCCGCGGCACCCCGTTCTCCGGGCTGCTGTACGCGGGGCTCGCGATCACCAGCCGCGGTGTCCGCGTCATCGAGTTCAACGCCCGCTTCGGCGACCCCGAGACCCAGGTCGTCCTGGCCCGGCTGCAGACCCCGCTGGCCGGCGTCCTGTTCGCCTCCGCGACCGGCACGCTCGCCGACCTGGAGCCGCTGCGCTGGAGCGAGGACGCCGCCGTCACCGTGGTCGTCGCCTCGCACAACTACCCGGACACCCCGCGCACCGGCGACCCGATCACCGGGCTCGACGACGTGGCCGCACAGGATGCCCCGTACGCGTACGTCCTGCACGCCGGGACGAAGCGCGAAGGCGAGGGCGGACCGGTCCTGAGCGCGGGCGGCCGCGTCCTGTCCGTCACGGCGACCGGCACCGATCTCGCCCGGGCCCGCGAGCGCGCGTACACCGCCGTGGCCCGCATCGGCCTCGACGGGTCCCAGCACCGCACGGACATCGCCGCGAAGGCGGCCGCCGGGCGCTGACGGCGCTGACGGCGCTGACGGAACCGGTTCGCGACAAGGCGCCGGGCGGGAGTCACCTTCTCCCGCCCGGCCCTCGCATGTCAGCCACCTTTACCCAAAGCCATTCCATCGAGTGACCGCTGGCCCATCCGGCTGACGATGCCCCGGAGCCCAACTAGGGTGCGGCGCACGGAGTTCCGGCACCCGCGAAGCCGAACCTCCGCCCGTCGGGGACCGTCTCAGTAGGGGACAGAACCAGACGGACCACCGGCATTGCGATGTCAGTGGCGGGTGCCACAGTGGGGGAGTGAGCAACGCCACCAGTGCCCTGCCGTGGTCACCAGACCGCGGGTGGGCAGAAGGCAAAGGCAGCAGGGGGTGACATCGGTCGTGTCCGGTATGGGTGCGGAAGCGGGTGCGCTGGCAGCGCGGTCCCGGGCCCTCGCCGTGCTGCGCATCCGCGGCAGGGCGACGGCGCTTGCCCTGCTGCCCGCCGCCGCGTCGGTGATCCTGCTCGCAGGCGGTGCCACCGGCCATCTGACGGGCGGGAGTTGGGACGTCGCGCGGATCGTCGTGTCCGCGCTCGCCGTGGCCGTGCTGCTCGGCGCGGCCGCCGTCGCGCTGGTCGTGGCGCGGGCCAGGCCCGCCGTCAGCCCGACCGTCCCGATCGCCGAGGAGACCGCCCCCGATCTGTACCGGCTCGTGCGCGACCTGGCCGACCGCCTGGACGTCCCGGCGCCGTCGGCGATAGCGCTCACCCCGGACTGCGACAGCTGGCTCGAGGACCGTACGCATCCGGCGCACGGCCCCCCGCGCCGCCCGTCCACCGCGAAAGCGGACGCGGCGGACGCGAAGGCGCCCGCCGCCCCCGCCGCCCCCGTCGCCCCGGTTCTCGTCATCGGCTCCCCGTTCCTGTGGTGGATGCGGGTGGCCGAGCTGCGGGCCGTGCTCGCCCCGGTCGTCGCCGGTACGGGACCCTCGGCGCACCCCGACATAGCCGCCGCCCGCCGCTTCGTGCGCGGGCTCGACGCGGCCGTCGCGGTCGCCGCCGCGCCCGGCCGCGGCCCCCTCGCCCGGACCGTGCTCGGCGGAGTCGGCCGGGTCGCCCGGATGATGCTGAGCGGCTGCCGCACCCACGCGGCCGAGATGGAGCGCGCGGTCGCCGCGGCCGCCGCCGAGCGCGCACAGGCTGTGGACTACGGCCTGCGGATCGTCGCGCAGGAGCAGGTCGGCCTCGCCTACGCGGGCTGGGACCGGCTCCTCACCCGGGTCGCGCTGCCCGCCTGGCGCATGGGCCGCTGGCCCTCCCGCCTGGACGCGGGCGTCGTCGCCGCGCTGACCGAGCTGTCCCGCCGCGACCGCCTGGCCGCGCAGAACGGGGTGTTCGCGTCCCGGCTCGGCGAGCGCCCCGCCTGTGACCTCCTCGAAGAGCCCGGCACGGTCGACGAAGCGGCCTCCCTGCTCGCCGCCCGCCTCTTCCACGGCGGCCCCGCCGAGTCGGGCCCCGACTGGGCGCCGGTCGACTGGCAGGAGTACCCGGACGAGGTCGTGGACCGCAAATGGCGCATGGACGCCGCCCGCCTGCACCGCGTCCTCGACACCCTGGGCGTGCACAGCGCCCCCGCCTCCGCCACCGCCACCGAGGGCCCGACCCTGGCGCGGGTCCTCGACCACCTCGCGGCGGACCCGGCCGTCGAGAGCCCCGCGGACCCCACCCTCGCGCATGCCGCGGACCCCGCCATCGGGACCCCGGTGGACGCGGCCCCGGCCGACGGGACCCCGGCCGCGCCCGTCGCCCCCGCCGAGCCCGCCTCCCTGGAGTCCTACACGGACGCCGAGCTGGACGCGCTGCTCGACCCCGCCGCCCGCCCCGAGGTCGACACCCTCTCCGCGGGGCTCAGCGCCGAGTTGGCCCGCGAGGAGAGCACCCGCCCCGCGACCCCCGCGCCCGCGGGGCCCGACGGTGCGCTCTGGGACGAGGGTGCGCTGCCCCTGTTCCCGCTCCAACCACCGCGCAGCGGCCGGGAGTTGCTGGCCGACCACGTCACCGCGATGGTGTGCTGCGCGGCCGTGGACACCGCCGGCGCGACCCCGGGCCTCGACTGGCTGGACGGGCCCGCGCTGCTCGTCGGCGGGGAGCGCGCCGCCGATCTCGGACCACGCGTCCTGAGTCTCGTGGAGGACGGCGATCCGGAGCCGCTCAAGGGCTGGCTGACCCGCCTCGGCATCCGCCCGGAAAAGCCCGTACGCCTGGTGTGACCGGCCGCCGTTCCCCGCCGCGGCCGGAGGGGTTGGTTCCGCTCTCGCCAATTCACGACGAACGGTGACGGAGTGCGTGCGTAATGTGATGTGCTGGGACCGGTCGCGGACACAACACCGCGCACCGCGGGCTCGGGGGAGCGAGGGAGGGGAGCAGCCATGGGGCCGGACAGGGCGGGGCACCCGGAGGAAGCGGCACGGCAGGACGCCGCACCGCCACCTCGCGCGCGTACCCCCCGCTGGGAGTCCGGAGCGATGGCGCACGCCGTCTCGGACCCGTTCGGGCAGGGCCCGCTGCCCTGGCTGCGCGGCAGCGAGCACTACTTCGACGACACGGGCGACACCGGTCAGGTCGTCCCCTGGTACGTGGACCACGCCCCGCAGCCCGGCGCCACGAACATTCCGGCACCCCGCACCGGCGGCCCCCGCACCGCCGACGACGTGCACCGGCAGATCAAGGGCTTCACCTCGACCGGCGCGGCCGCGCCGGGCGAGGCGATCGACTTCCACATCACGGTCGATCCGCCCCAGCAGTTCACCGTGGACGTCTACCGCATCGGGCACTACGGGGGCGACGGCGCCAGCAAGATCATCACGAGCCCGCGTCTGTCCGGCATCGTCCAGCCCGCCCCGCTGACCGCGGACCGCACGGTCTCCTGCCACCACTGGTGGCTGTCCTGGCGCCTGCAGATCCCGTCGTACTGGAGCGTGGGGGCGTACGTCGCGGTCCTCACCACCCTCGACGGCTACCGCTCGCACGTCCCCTTCACGGTCCGCGACAGCAACCCGGCCGACCTGCTCCTCCTCCTGCCCGACATCACGTGGCAGGCGTACAACCTCTACCCGGAGGACGGCCGCACCGGCGCCAGCCTCTACCACGCGTGGGACGACGAGGGCCGCCTGCTCGGGGAGAGCGAGGCCGCGATCACGGTCTCCTTCGACCGCCCGTACGCGGGCGCGGGCCTCCCCCTCCACGTCGGCCACGCCTACGACTTCATCCGCTGGGCCGAGCGCTACGGCTACGACCTGGCGTACGCCGACACCCGCGACCTGCACGCGGGCCGCATCGACCCGACCCGCTACCGGGGCCTGGTCTTCCCCGGCCACGACGAGTACTGGTCGGCGAACATGCGGCGCACCGCCGAGCTGGCCCGCGAGCACGGCACGTCCCTGGTCTTCCTCTCGGCCAACACCATGTACTGGCAAGTGGAGTTGGGCCCGTCCCCGTCCGGCGTCCCCGACCGGCTCCTCACCTGCCGCAAGCGCAGAGGCCCCGGCAAGGCGTCCCTGTGGCGGGAGATCGACCGGCCCGAGCAGCAGCTCCTCGGCATCCAGTACGCGGGACGCGTCCCGGAGCCGTACCCGATGGTCGTACGGAACGCGGAGCACTGGCTGTGGGAGGCGACCGGCGCCCACGAGGGCGACGAGATCGAGGGCCTGGTCGCCGGCGAGGCCGACCGCTACTTCCCGCGCACGGCCCTGCCCGAGCACCAGGACCGCATCCTGCTGGCCCACTCCCCGTACCGCGACAGCGACCGGGCCCGCCGCCACCAGGAGACCTCGCTGTACCGGGCGCCGTCGGGCGCGCTGGTCTTCGCGTCCGGGACGTTCGCATGGTCCCCGGCCCTGGACCGGCCCGGGCACGTCGACCCCAGGATCCAGCGGGCGACGGCCAATCTCCTCGACCGCATCTGCAAACGGGACTGAGCGAACGGGCCCGCACCGGACCCGTGGCCAGAACTCGTCCCTCCGTACGGGAGAATCAGGGGTACTCGTACAGAACCACGGGGAGGAACCGTGTCCGGATTCGTCGAAAAGCCCGAGCCAGTGCAGGTCCCGGGCCTGGTCCACCTCCACACCGGCAAGGTGCGGGAGCTGTACCAGAACGAGGCGGGCGATCTGATCATGGTCGCCAGCGACCGCATGTCGGCCTATGACTGGGTGCTGCCCACGCCCATCCCCGACAAGGGCCGCGTCCTCACGCAGCTCTCGCTGTGGTGGTTCGACCAGCTCGCCGACCTCATCCCGAACCACGTCGTCTCCACGGAGCTGCCGGCGGGCGCTCCCGCCGACTGGGCGGGCCGCACCACGGTCTGCAAGTCCCTGGAGATGGTCCCGGTCGAGTGCGTGGCCCGCGGCTACCTCACCGGCTCCGGCCTCGTCGAGTACGACGAGTCGCGCACCGTCTGCGGCCTCGCCCTGCCCGAGGGCCTGGTCAACGGCTCGGAGCTGCCCGCCCCGATCTTCACGCCCGCCACGAAGGCCGAGGTCGGCGAGCACGACGAGAACGTGAGTTACGAGGAGGTGGCCCGCCAGGTCGGCGCGGACACCGCCGCGCAGCTGCGCCAGGCGACGCTCGCCGTCTACGGCCGGGCCCGGGACATCGCGCGCGAGCGCGGCATCATCCTGGCTGACACCAAGTTCGAATTCGGTTTCACCAAGGACCGGGACGGGGCCGGGACGCTGGTCCTCGCCGACGAGGTGCTCACCCCGGACTCCTCGCGCTTCTGGCCGGCCGACCAGTGGCAGCCGGGCCGCGCGCAGCCCTCGTACGACAAGCAGTTCGTGCGCGACTGGCTGACCGGCGCGTCCGGCTGGGACCGCAAGAGCGAGCAGCCGCCGCCGGCCCTGCCCGACGAGGTCGTGGCGGCCACGCGCGCCAAGTACATCGAGGCGTACGAGGTGCTGACCGGCCAGAGCTGGTCGTAGACGGGTCGTAGAACGGGTCGTAGAACAAAAGAACCCCGGTCCGTGGGGACCGGGGTTCTTTTTCCGGAGCGAACGACGAGGTTCGAACTCGCGACCTCAACCTTGGCAAGGTTGCGCTCTACCAACTGAGCTACGTTCGCAAGCACCGCTTGCGCGGCACTCTGTGCGCCGAAGCGCGACGCCTACTATACCCAACCTCGCTCACGCGCGATCCGCACCGCCGCGTGACGGTTCTCCGCACCGAGCTTCGAGACGGCCGACGACAGATAGTTGCGCACCGTCCCCTGGGACAGCGCGGCCCGCTCGGCGATCTCCGTGACGGGCGCCCCGTCGGCGGCGAGCTCCAGCACCTCGGCCTCGCGCGCGGTCAGCGGCGAGTCCCCGGCGGAGATCGCGTCGGCCGCCAACTCGGGGTCCACATAACGGTTTCCGGCGTGCACGGTCCGGATGATCTCGGCGAGGCGCTGCGCACTCACGGTCTTCGGCACGAACCCGCGTACGCCCGCGGCGAGCGCCCGCTTCAGATGACCCGGGCGGCCATGACTGGTCACGATCATGGTCCGGCACTCGGGCAGCTCGGCGCGCAGGCTTGTGGCCACGCTCACACCGTCCGCGCCCGGCATCTGCAGATCGAGCACGGCGACATCGGGCCGATGGGCCCGCGCCATGGCAAGCGCCTCGGGCCCGGTGGCGGCCTCGGCGACGACGACCAGATCCTCCTCGAGCGCGAGCAGGGCAGCGAGGGCACCACGGATGAGGTGCTCATCATCAGCAAGCAACACACGCAACGACACCGACACCGACACTGTCATCGCCCTCCCTCCCTCGTAGCAACGAACATCCCCACCAACGTCACCGACCGGCCTCCGTGCATGTGATCTCCTGCGGGTTCGTGGGCCGGGCCGCTGGTGGGGCTGTCGGCCGGGTGTTCGCGCGTGTGGTGTTGCGCGTCGCCGCCGGTGCGGCTGTCGGCCGGTAGATCGGCCGGTGCTCCGGCGAGGTCATCGGCCGGCCCTCCGTACGCGTGCTCCCCGCCGGATTCGTCGGCCGGGTCTTCACGCGCCTGCTCCTGCGCGGCGCAGCCAACACCGTCCGCGCCGTCGATGGGCTCGTGTGCCCGGCTGCGGCTTGTGTCCGGGCCGTCGATGGGCTCGTGTGCCCGGCTGCGGCTTGTGTCCGGGCCGTCGATGGGCTCGTGTGCCTGGCTGCGGCTTGTGTCCGGGCCGTCGATGGGCTCGTGTGCCTGGCTGCGGCTTGTGTCCGGGCCGCAGATGGGCTCGTCTGCTCGGCTCTGGCCTGCGTCTGCGCCGTCGATGCACCCGTCCGCTCGGCTCTGCCTGTGTCCGCGCCGCCGATGGGCTCGTGTGCCTGGCTGCGGCTTGTGTCCGGGCCGTCGATGCACCCGTCCGCTCGGCTCTGGCTTGTGTCCGCGCCGCAGATGGGCTCGTCTGCCTGGCTCTGGCCTGTGTCCGCGCCGCCGATGCACCCGTCCGCCCGGTCCCCGGCCCGCGCCCGCCCCGCCGATGCAGCCCCCGGCCCTCGCTCCGGCCTGTCGTGGACCCGCAGATTCACCGGCCGGCCTCCACGCTCGCCGGCTCGCGTCGCGTCGGCCGTGAGGCGACCGGCACGGTCGCCGTCACGCGGAACACCCCGTCGCGCACCACACCCGCCTCCAGCCTTCCGTCCACCACGGCCAGCCGCTCCCGCAGCCCCGCGAGCCCCGAACCCCGGCCGTCGGTTCCGGTTCCGGTCCCGGTCCCGGAACCGTCGACCCCGACCCCGGCCCCGACCCCGTCGTTCTCCACCGTCAGCACCACGTCGTCCGCCCCGCCCACCAGCTCCACCCGGCAGGACTTCGCATCGCCGTGCCGCAGTACGTTCGTCGTGGCCTCGCGGACCACCCAGCCGAGTGCCGACTGCGCCTCGCCCGGCAGCCCGGCCGCGGAGCCCGTCACCGTGCAGGCGATCCCTGCGGCACTCAACACGCCCTGCGCGCCCGCCAGTTCGGCCCCGAGATCGGCCTCGCGATATCCCCGTACGACATCACGTACCTCCTTCTGCGACTCCTGCGCGATGCGCTGCACCTCGATCATCTGCGCCACCGCGTCCTCGGCCCGGCCGCGTCGCGCCAGCTGTACTGCCAGCTCGCTCTTGAGGGCGACGACGGCCAGATTGCGGCCCATGACGTCGTGCAGGTCGCGCCCGAACCGCAGCCGCTCCTCGGCGACGGCCAGCCGCGCCTCGACCTCGCGGGCGCGCTCGGACTCCCACATGACGGAGAGGGTCCAGCCGCTGCACCGGTAGCAGCCGAGGCCGATCGCGGCGCCCAGCGCCAGCAGGGAGCCCACGATCACGAGCCCCATGGGCGAGGGCCGCAGGAGCGCCGCGAGGGCGACACCGACCACGACGCCGACGGCCGCCCGCCGCACGAACTGCCGTACCGGCACCATCAGCGCGTACGCCCCCACGAACGGCATCGGCGCGAACATCAACGGCATCGCGACCATGCCGTCCTGCACGCTGCCGCTGGCCGTCAGCGCGGCGATCAGGCCGAGCGCGGCCAGTCCGAGGACCGCGGCCGCGACGGTGAGGGCCCGCGGCACCGGCCGCCGTCCCAGGTACTGGTCGAGGGCGGCCCGCATGTGCCGGTCGGCGACCAGGCACTGCGCCACGTTCACCACGCACAGCGCGATCCCGAGGGTGTACGCGACCCGGTCGCTCCGCAGACTCGCGGCCAGGCCGAGGCCCGACCAGGCCCCGAAGAACAGCCAGTTGACCGCACGCAGCATGAACCGGCTCTGCCACTCGACCCGTTCGACCTTGCTCCGGTCCTGCCATCGAACCCGCACGTCAGACCCCTTCAGCGCCGCGGCTCCCAGCGGAACCACCGTCGTACAGCAAACACCGCGAAGACCAGCCAGGCCACCGCCGTGACGAGCGCCTGCAGCGCGTCACCGCCCGACATCTCGCCGCTCCAGCCGCCCCGGACCAGCGACAACACGGGCGTCAGCGGCAGCAGCTCGCACACGGACGCCAGCGTGTCCGGCATGACTTCCAGCGGTACGACGGTGCCGGAACCCAGCATCGTGACCAGCAGCAGCGGCATCGCGGCGACCTGCGCGCTCTCCACGCTGCGGCTGAAGACGGTGGTGAGCGCGGCCAGCGCGACACAGAGCGGGATCGCCAACACGATCCCGAGCAGGGCGAGTTGGGGCGCCTTCGGTGCGCCCGTGTCGAGCAGCACCGTGCACGCCACCGCCAGGACGACGACCTGCGTCAGGCCGAGGACGACGGCGGGCAGCGCCGCTCCCGCGAGGATCTCGGTGTCCCGCAGCTCCCCGGTGCGCAGCCGCTTGAGGACGAGCTCCTCGCGCCGGGACGCGTACACGCTGACCAGCGAGCTGTAGACCGCGAACAGGAGCGAGAAGCCGATCGCGGAGGACAGCACCACGGTGCCGGTGCTCAGCCCCGTCCCCTTCAGCCGCTCCTCGGTCGCGGACGCGCTGACGCTGAACGGCAGCACCAGGGGCACGAACATGGCGGTGAACAGCACCCCCTTGCTCCGCCCGATCAGCGTCAACTCGGCCCGCGCGAGCGCCCGCAGCCGCCCCGCGGAGGTCGTCGTCACCGCTGTCACCGCTGTCACCGCTGTTGCTGCTGTCGCCGCTGTTGCCGTACTCATGCCGCCATCTCCTTCGCGCGCTCCGCGCCGGTGCCCTTCGCGTCCTGCGCGATCCGCAGGAACGCCTCTTCCAGTGACGCGCCCCGCACGTCGAGCCGCCGCAGCTCGACGCCCGCGTCCCTGGCCCACACGAGGAGGCCGGTCGCGGCCCGCTGCAGTTCGTCGGTACGCAGCCGGACCAGACGCCCGTCGACCTCGTGGGTGTCCACGCCGAGGGAGCCGAGCGGCGGCAGATCGCCGACGAAGTACCCGTCGGGCAGTTCGAAGGAGATGTGCGAGGGCTGTGCGGCGACGACCTCGTCGACCCGGCCCTCGGCGGCGATCCGCCCCTCGTGCAGGATCGCGAGCCGGTCGGCGAGCTCCTCGGCCTCTTCGAGGTAGTGCGTGGTCAGCAGCACGGTCGTGCCCTCGGCGCGCAGCCGACGCACCAACTCCCAGGTGTCACGGCGCCCTTCGGCATCAAGGCCGGTGGTCGGTTCGTCGAGGAAGAGCACCTCGGGCCGTCCGAGCAGCGCGAGCGCGAGATCGAGCCGCCGCTTCTCGCCGCCGGACAGCTGCTTGACCCGCACCTTGTGCCGGCCGGAGAGCCCGACGGCCTCCAGCGCCTCACCGGCCGGGCGGGCCCCGCTGGTGCACCCGGCCCACATCCGTACGGTCTCGGCGACGGTCAGCTCGGAGGGGAATCCGCCGTCCTGGAGCATCACGCCGATCCGCGGCCGCACTTGGTCCCGCTCGCGGTACGGGTCGTGCCCGAGCACCCGCACCTGTCCGCCGGCCGGGGCGGCGAGTCCCTCGATGAGTTCGACGGTGGAGGTCTTGCCCGCGCCGTTCGTGCCGAGGAGCGCGAAGAGTTCGCCGCGGCCCACGGAGAAACTGACTCCGCGCACCGCCTCGAACGAACCCCGTGTGCCGTCCCCGTACACCCGGCGCAGATCAGTGACGTCGATCACGCGCTCGTTTGTGGTCATGCCTCAAGCCTCCCGGCGGGGCGGGCGGCTCGGCAGTGCGCGCTGTCATCGACGTACATGACATATGTCAGTTCCCATGGAGCCTCGGCACTCGACACTCGGCGCTCGGCACTCGGCGCTCGGCACTCGACACTCGGCATGAAGTCTCAGGAATCAGGCGGAGGCATGCGAAAAGCCCCGGATCCTGGTGGATCCGGGGCTTCCCGAACTGGAGCGAACGACGAGGTTCGAACTCGCGACCTCAACCTTGGCAAGGTTGCGCTCTACCAACTGAGCTACGTTCGCATTGCCTCCGACCAGCTCTCACTGGGCGGCGCGAGCACCAGCCTACCGCACCCACAAGAGTGATCGGTACGCGATGCAGAGCGGGTGACAGGAATTGCACACTGCGCCTTCCCCCTGGAAGGGGGATGTTCTGCTACTGAACTACACCCGCATGTACTCCGTGAGGTGCGGCCTTTCGGCCTTGCCCCTCGGCGTGCTCCAGACTCTAGCTGACCGGCGGGGGTGCAGCGCAAGTCGGTTGTGCCGAGGGGCTCCTGACCTCCGGGGGCGCCGGGCTCAGTTGGCCTCGGCGAACGCCTCGTAGACGCGCTTCGGGATCCGGCCGCGCGGCGGGACGTC
Organism: Streptomyces sp. NPDC050085; assembly: GCF_044460595.1. Classification (NCBI taxonomy): domain Bacteria; kingdom Bacillati; phylum Actinomycetota; class Actinomycetes; order Kitasatosporales; family Streptomycetaceae; genus Streptomyces; species Streptomyces sp. NPDC050085. Next base: position 734,199 of record NZ_JBITJZ010000003.1, read on the forward strand.
GAAGTCGTTCGACCGGGCCCAGGCGCGGACCGCGGCCGGGTCCGGGCTCACTGCCGTGTGCTTGAACACCTTGCCGGTCCGGCTGGACTGCTTGCGTCCTGCCTGCAGGTACGGCGCCAGGGCCTTGCGGAGTTTCTTGGCATTGGCCTGAGTGAGGTCGATCTCGTACGACCTGCCGTCGAGACCGAAGGCGACCGTTTCCGCCGCTTCTTTGCCGTCGATGTCGTCAAAGAGGGTGACCACGACACGCTGCGCCACGAATATCGGTCCCTTCGTCCGGCACCCCCGCTTTGACGTGCGGTGATGTCGACAGTCCAGCAGTTGTCCAGCAGTTGTCCCTGCAGTTGCCCTGCAGTTCGTAATTCCTTTTTACCCTGACGGGCATTGCGCTGGGAAGGCTATTTATCAACCTCCGCGTGTCCGGTGTCACGGTTATCGGTGCACCGCTCCCGGGTTTTCCCTTAATTTTTCGTGCGCATCTCATGTCGTTGCCGTAACGTGATCCGGCTCTTGTAGCTTCCTACCGTCTACGCGAGTAGAAGATTTGGGCAGGTACGCTGAACGGACCTGCTCAGCACCACACACCGGGAGTGCCAGTGGCACGCGTCGTAGTCGACGTCATGCTCAAGCCGGAGATCCTCGACCCCCAGGGCCAGGCGGTGCAGCGTGCGCTGCCGCGCCTCGGTTTCGACGGCATCTCCGACGTTCGTCAGGGAAAGCGATTCGAGCTCGAAGTGGACGGGCCGGTGGATGACGCCGCCCTCGCCCGTATCCGCGATCTTGCGGAAAGCTTCCTCGCCAACACCGTGATCGAGAACTTCACCGTGAAGGTCGAAGAAGCTGCGGAGCCCGCGGTGGGGGCCGAAAAGTGACCGCTCGTATTGGCGTCGTCACCTTTCCGGGTTCCCTCGACGACCGGGACACCCAGCGCGCGATCCGTCTCGCCGGCGCCGAACCGGTGGCCCTGTGGCACAAGGACAAGGATCTGAAGCAGGTCGACGCGGTCGTCTTGCCCGGCGGTTTCTCCTACGGCGATTACCTTCGGGCGGGCGCCATTTCGCGCTTCTCGCCGGTCATGGAGACCCTGATCGACCAGGCGAAGGCGGGCCTGCCGGTCCTGGGGATCTGCAACGGGTTCCAGGTCCTCACCGAGGCCCACCTGCTCCCCGGCGCGATGCTCGGCAACGACCACCTGCACTTCATCTGCCGCGACCAGAAGCTGCGCGTGGAGAACGCGGGCACGGCCTGGACGTCCGACTACGAGGCGGGCCAGGAGATCCACATCCCGCTGAAGAACATGGACGGGCGCTACGTCGCGGACGAGCACACGCTCGACATGCTGGAGGCGGAGGGCCGCGTCGTCTTCCGCTACCTCGACATGAACCCGAACGGCTCGCTGCGTGACATCGCCGGCATCACGAACGAGGCGGGCAACGTCGTCGGTCTGATGCCGCACCCGGAGCACGCCGTGGAGCCCCTCATCGGGTCCGGCCGCACCGACGGCCTCCCCTTCTTCACCTCGATCCTCAAGAAGCTGGTCGCCGCCTCATGAGCCTCGACACCGTAGAGAACGCAAGCAAGACCCCCGACGTCGAGCTCCCCTGGGCCGAACTCGGCCTGAAGAAGGACGAGTACGCGCGCGTGGTCGAGATTCTCGGCCGCCGCCCCACCGGCGCCGAGCTCGCCATGTACTCGGTCATGTGGTCCGAGCACTGCTCCTACAAGTCGTCCAAGGTGCACCTGCGCCAGTTCGGCGAGAAGGCACCGCAGTCCGACGCCATGCTCGTCGGCATCGGTGAGAACGCCGGTGTGGTGGACGTCGGCCAGGGTTATGCCGTCACCTTCAAGGTGGAGTCCCACAACCACCCCTCCTACGTAGAGCCCTATCAGGGTGCGGCTACCGGAGTGGGCGGCATCGTGCGCGACATCATCGCCATGGGTGCGCGCCCGGTCGCGGTCGTGGACCCGCTGCGCTTCGGCGCCGCCGACCACCCCGACACCAAGCGCGTGCTGCCCGGCGTCGTCGCCGGCATCGGCGGCTACGGCAACTGCCTGGGCCTGCCGAACATCGGCGGCGAGGTCGTCTTCGACGCCTGCTACCAGGGCAACCCGCTGGTCAACGCCGGTGCGATCGGCGTCATGCGGCACGAGGACATCCACCTCGCGAAGGCGTCCGGCGCGGGCAACAAGGTCATCATGTACGGCGCCCGCACGGGCGGCGACGGCATCGGCGGCGCCTCGATCCTGGCCTCCGAGACCTTCGACGACGCCAAGCCCTCGAAGCGCCCGGCCGTCCAGGTGGGCGACCCCTTCCAGGAGAAGCTCCTCATCGAGTGCACCCTGGAGGCCTTCGCCGAGAAGCTCGTCGTCGGCATCCAGGACCTCGGCGCCGCCGGCATCTCCTGCGCCACCAGCGAGCTGGCGTCGAACGGCTCGGGCGGCATGCGCGTCGAGCTCGACGACGTACCGCTGCGCGACTCCACGCTCTCTCCTGAGGAGATCCTCATGAGCGAGTCGCAGGAGCGCATGTGCGCGGTCGTGGAGCCTGCGAAGGTCGAGCGCTTCCTGGAGATCTGCGAGAAGTGGGACGTCATCGCCACCGTCATCGGTGAGGTGACCGACGGCGACCGCCTCGAGATCTTCTGGCACGGCGAGAAGATCGTCGACGTCGACCCGCGGACGGTGGCCCACGACGGCCCCGTCTACGAGCGCCCCTACGCGCGCCCCGAGTGGCAGGACGCGCTGCAGGCCGACGACGCGAACAAGCTGCCCAGGCCGACGACTTCGGACGAGCTGAAGCAGCAGGTCCTCGCCCTGGTCTCGTCGCCCAACCAGGCGTCGAAGAAGTGGATCACCTCGCAGTACGACCACTTCGTCCAGGGCAACACGGTGCTTGCGCAGCCCGAGGACAGCGGCATGATCCGCATCGACGAGGAGACCGGCCTCGGTGTCGCCATCGCGACCGACGGCAACGGCCGGTACGCGAAGCTCGACCCGTACACGGGCGCGCAGCTGGCGCTCGCGGAGGCGTACCGCAACGTCGCCACCACCGGCGCCAAGCCCCTCGCGGTCTCCGACTGCCTGAACTTCGGTTCGCCCGAGGACCCGGCCGTCATGTGGCAGTTCGCCGAGGCGATCCGTGGACTCGCGGACGGCTGCCTGCAGTTGGGCACGCCGGTCACCGGTGGCAACGTCTCGCTCTACAACCAGACGGGCGAGGCGGCGATCCACCCGACGCCGGTCGTGGCCGTCCTCGGCGTCATCGACGACGTGGCCCGGCGCACGCCGGTCGCGTTCGCGGAGGAGGGGCAGCTGCTGTACCTCCTCGGTGACACGCGCGAGGAGTTCGGCGGTTCGGCCTGGTCGCAGGTCGTGCACGACCACCTCGGCGGTCTTCCGCCGGCCGTGGACCTGGAGCGCGAGCGGCTGCTCGGCGAGATCCTCATCTCGGCGTCCCGCGACGGCATGATCGACGCCGCGCACGACCTGTCCGACGGCGGTCTGATCCAGGCCGTGGTCGAGTCGGCGCTGCTCGGCGGCAAGGGTGCGCGCCTGGTCGTTCCGGACGGGCTCGACGCGTTCACGTTCCTGTTCTCGGAGTCGGCGGGCCGTGCGGTCGTGGCCGTCCCGCGGAGCGAGGAGCTGCGCTTCAACGACATGTGCGGGGCCCGTGGGCTTCCCGTGACCCGCATCGGTGTCGTGGACGGCGCCGGCGAGGACGCCTCGGTGGACGTGCAGGGCGAGTTCGCACTGTCGCTGGCGGAGCTGCGCGAGGCGCACGAGAACACGATCCCGGCGCTGCTGGCCTGAGTCTCGTCGTCCTCCCGACGTCCTCCCGACGTCTTTCCGGCGTCCTTCCGACGTCTTTCGAAGCCCCTTGCCCGGACCGGGCAAGGGGCTTCGTCGTGTCCGGGCGTGGTCCGGGCGTGGTCCGACGGGGTCCGACGGGGTCCGACGGGGTCCGGCATGTTCGGTTAGCTCGAACGAGGGATTGATTTAGTTCTACGTAATTACGTAATCTCGATGCATGACGGATCTGGAGCAGCGGGTCGCCGAGCTGGAGCGGCGTCTCGACGCCCTGGAGAGCAGACCCTCGGTGCCGACCGACGCCGTGGGGAACTTCTGGGCGCTCGAGGGGCTGAAGCAGCAGCTCGCCGAAGTGGCGGGCGGCGGTGTGCTGTTCACCGGCGCGGTGCGCCTGCCGGACGAGAGGGAGTACGAGTGGCAGTACGGCGCCGTCACCGATGAGTTGCTCGCGTCCGACTGGACCGATGTGGCCGACGCGTTCGCCGCGCTCGGGCACGGGCTGCGACTGCGGCTCCTGAGGGAGATCATCGGCGGCCGCACCTCGGCCACCGAGCTCGCCGAGCTCGACGACGTGGGCACCAGCGGCCAGATCTACCACCACCTGCGGCAGTTGACCGCCGCCGGGTGGCTGCGCTCCGCGGGACGGGGGCGCTACGAGGTACCGGCGGGACGGGTCGTGCCACTCCTGGTGGCGCTGACCGCGGCCCGACCTGTCTGACCCGCCTGACACACCTGAGGCTTGCTGACGTTTACGAATTGGGGGATTCACCATGTCTGTACGCACGTTGCTGCCGCTGCTCCAGCGGCTGCTCATACTCGCCTTCCTGGCCCTGGTCGCCTTCGACCTCGTCAAGGACTCCGCGCTCGCGCTCTGGCAGGTCTTCCTGCCGCTCCCGCTCGCCTGGGCGGTCTCGATCACCATGGGCCGGCTTTCGGCCCGGCACATCAGCGCGGTCGACCGGGCTCCCGTCGAGGTGGAGCCGCCGGTCGAAGGGCGCTGGTCCGCGGTGAACAGCCCGGCCGACCGCACGCCGAGCCACGGCACCCACGTGTACGGCCAGACCTACGCCATCGACATCGTGGCCGAGCCCGAGGGTGCGGAGCGCCCCGGCTTCGCTCCCCTGTGGCCGGTAGCCCGCGCCCCGCGCCGCTTCCCCGCTTTCGGTGCCCCGCTGTTCGCGGTCGCCGAGGCCACGGTGGTGCACGCGGAGGACGGCCAGCGCGACCACCTCAGCCGGAACTCGCTGCTGGGACTGGCCTATCTGATGCTCGTCGAGGGGGAGTCGCGGGGCCTGGCCGGAGCCCGCAGAGTCGTCGGCAACCATGTCGTCCTCGACCTCGGCGACGGGGTCCACGCGGTGTACGCCCACGTGCAGCGGGGCAGCCTCACCGTCCGAGCGGGCGACCGGGTGCGCCCGGGCCAACTCATCGCCCGCTGCGGCAATTCGGGGAACTCGACCGAGCCGCATCTGCACTTCCAGCTGATGGACGGCCCGGACCTGGACACCGCCCGGGGCATCCCCTTCAGCTGGCGCGGGGCAGGGGTGCCCAAGGGCTGCGAGAAGTTCACGGTCGATCGAATACCGGCTGATCCTTCATCGGCCGGCTGACCGGGACCGGGTCCGTTACCGGGGCCCCTACGCCGACCTCGATCTCGACCACAGCCCCAGTTCTGCGCGGCAGCCGAGTCGCCAGTGCGGCTCCGAGGAGCATCACGGCGGCCCCGCACCAGAAGACGACGTCGGTGGCGTGGACGAAGTCCCTTACAGCGGCGGTGTGTTGGATGCCGTGCAGCGTCGGGATCGCGTTGACGTCGCCGTCGAAGAAGCGGAAGAGGATCGTGCCGAACAGGGCGGCCCCCAGCGCGTTGCCGAGGGTCTGGAAGAAGCGGATGCTCGTCGTGGCCACGCCGAGCAGTGGGCGGGGCGCTGCGTCCTGGACCAACTGGATGAGCTGGCCGATGAGTTGACCGAAGCCGAGGCCCGCGAGGAAGAGTTCGGCGCGCAGCGTCCACAGGGGCGTGTCGGGGCCGATGGTCGTCGCGAAGAGGACGAAGGCCGCCGCCATCGTCATCGTGCCGCTGATCGTGAAGGTCCGGGCCGACCAGGGCAGCCGTCCCGCGACCAGCCCGACGCCCGTCATGCCGACGGCCATCGGCAGCAGATAGAGCCCGGCGGCGGAGCTGGACAGGCCGCGGGCGACCTGGAGGTAGACGAGGACGTAGTAGATCGCGCACATCATCGCGGCGCCGGTGATGCCCTGGACGACGAAACCCCAGCGCAGTTCGGGGATGCGGAAGAGCGAGAGAGGGAGGACCGGTTCGGCGGCCCGCGTCTGCCGCCACAGGAAGAGGCCGAGGGCGAGGACGGTCATGCACAGCAGGCCGATGATCTCCGGCGACGACCAGGCGTACTTCTTGCCGCCCCAGTCGGTGGCCAGCAGCAGCGTCGTGGAGAAGACGGCGGCCAGGCCCGCGCCCGCCCAGTCGAGGGGCCGGCGCACCGGGTGGTCGGGGAGCTTGAGGACGACCGCGGCCGTGGCGAGCACGGCGAGGCCGATCGGCAGATTGACATAGAAGATCCAGCGCCAGCTCGCGTGGTCGGTGAGGAAGCCGCCGAGCCAGGGGCCGAGGGCCATACCGCCACCGGCGACGATGCCACCCAACCCACCGCCCTTGCTCCCCTTGCTCCCGTTGTTCGCCTTGCTGTCCTTGCTGCTCCTGCTCCCTTTGCTGTCCTTGCCGCCCTTCTCGTCTTCCTCGTCTTCCTCGTCTTCCTCTCCTTCCTTGCCTTCCTCGCCTTCCTCGTCCGGGTCCTTCAGATGGGCCATCACCACCATCGTGATGCTCATCAGGCCGCCGCCGCCCAGGCCCTGTACGGCGCGGGCCGCGATCAGCTGGGGCATCGACTGGGCGAGGCCGCACAGGGCGGAGCCGAGCAGAAAGGTGGTGAGGGCGCCGAGGAAGACGCGCTTGGCGCCGAGGGTGTCGCAGAGCTTGCCGTACAGCGGGAGCATCGCGGCCGAGGCGAGGGCGAACGCGCTGACCAGCCAAGGGAATTGGTCGATGCCGTGGAGCGGGTCGAGGTCGCGGACTATCGGCACGGTCGCCGCAGAGACGATCTGCAGATCGAGCACGGCCAGGATGATCGTGAAGAGGCAGACGAACATCCCGATCGTGCGCTGGGGCTTGCTCATGAGAGGAGGCATGGGACTCACCATGCCCGAAGAAAATGTACTGGGTCAATCTTTCGGCTCGGATTAACTTTGATCCTGGCTTAAATATCGGCTTGGTACAGTCATGTCATGGCTGATGAGGGAACCGGACTCGGGCTGCGCGAGCGCAAGAAGAAGCAGACGGCGATCAAGGTGTGGCGCACGGCTGTGGACCTGTTCCTGGAGCACGGCTACGACCAGGTCTCCGTCGCGCAGATCGCCGAGGCCGCCGAGGTCTCGAAGATGACGGTCTTCAACTACTTCAAGACCAAGGAAGACCTCCTCATGGGCCCCATGGAGGAGCACGTAGGGGACCTGGCGCGGGCCCTGCGGGAGCGGGAGGCGGGGCAGTCCGCGGTGGACGCGACCCGGGAGATGTTCCTGCGCAAGGTCGCCGAGCGGGATCCGTCGATCGGGCTCAGCGAGACGGGCAACGAGCTGGCGCTGATCCAACTGGTCAACAACACGCCGGTGTTGGCCCGTCGGGCGCTGGTGTGGTCGATCCGCGCCGAGCGGCTGGCCGCCGAGGCGCTCACCGAGGAGACAGGTGACGCGCTGCTCGCCTCGGTGGCCGCGGCTCAGTTGTCCGGGGTGGTCAGTGCGCTGATGAGCGAGCACCATCGGCGGGTGCTCGCGGGTGAGGCCGTGGCCGATGTCGCGGCGGACGCCCCCGAGCGTGCCGAGCGGGCCTTCGCGCTGGTCGAAAAGGGCCTGAGCGGCTTCGCGGTCCGGGCGTAGGGTCACGGACATGGCCCCGCCCAGTTCCCCCAGTTCCCCCAGTTCCCCCAGTTCCCCCGGTACCCCCGGTACCTCCAAGCCGCCCAAGAAGCGGCTGCGTTCGTACGATCACGAGAAGCTCAGGATCGCGGTGCTGGCCCAGTTCGCTGCCGTGCGGGGGGCCGTCGAGGCTCTCACGCCCGAGCAGCTGGCCGCGCCGACCCGGCTCGGTGACTGGACCGTGCGGGATCTCGCGGCGCACTTCACCATGGCCGTGGGCATGTTGCCGCGGGGGCTGGCCGAGCCCGCGCCGCCCCGCGCGGACCTGGCGCTCCTCGACTACCCGTACCTGACCGCGCCCGCCGCCCCCGCCGTTGCCGTCGGGGTGAAGGAGCTGGCGGACAGCGCACCGTTGAGCGAGCTGTACGCGAAGGTCACCGAAGGGCTCGACCGGTATCTGCCTGCCGGGCTCGACGGCGCGCGGCCCGTCGCCCACCGGATCGGGGTGCTGACCCTCACCGATGTCCTCGTCACCCGCGCCGTCGAACTGGCCGTCCACACCGACGACTTGAACGACGCGGTGCCCGGGCTCGAGCTGCCCGTGGAGCGGCAGTTGCTGGCCGCGGCGACCAGGTTCCTCGCCGATGCGCTCGCGGCCAGGGCGCCGGGCGGCTCGACCGAGGTGCGCATCCCGCCGTTCGCCGTGGTGCAGTGCGTCGAAGGCCCCCGCCACACCCGCGGCACCCCGCCGAACGTCGTGGAGACGGACCCGCTCACCTGGCTCCGCCTGGCGACAGGGCGTACGAGCTGGGCGGCCGCGCTCGACGACGCGCTCGTCAGCGCCAGCGGTGAACGGGCCGATCTGGCAGGGCTGTTGCCGATCATGGCGTGAAATGCGCGGTGGGACGGAACCGGGCAGGGGGTCCGCCCCGTCCCATCGCCATGTTCACGCAACGCAGCACCCGCGCCCTGCTCACCGCCGCCGCTCTGCCGCTGGCCGCACTCACCACCGTCGCGGCCTGCGGGAACGAGAAGGCGCCCGGCACGGTGAAGGCCGGCGGCGCCCCGCTCACCGGCGCCCACTGGACCGTGCAGAGCGTGACGGTGCAGGGGAAGACGACGAAGGCGCCGGGCGGCGCGTACCTGGAGTTCGTCTCGGACGAGCGCGTCCGCGGCAACTACGGCTGCCACAGCTTCGACGCCGACGCCCAAGTCACCGACGGCACGGTCGACTTGGGGCAGTCCGCGGTCACCGACGAGTACTGCGCCGACAAGGCGCAGCGCGCCTTCGACGCCACGCTCGCCCGCGCCCTCGCCGACAAGAACACCATCAAGGCCCACGGCGGCGACCGCCTCACCCTCACCGGCGCCAACGGCGACACGATCGCCCTCACCAAACTGCGCGACACCCCGCTCGCCGGCACGAAGTGGGAGCTCACGACCCTCTACGCGGGCGAGACCGCCCAGTCCCTGCCGAAGGCGGCGCAGCACCGGGCCCGCCTCGTCTTCGGCAAGGACGGCCGGGTCACCGCCCGCCTCGGCTGCAACAGCGGCAGCGCCACGGCCACCGTCAAGGAGGGGCACATCACCTTCGGCCCGCTGACCAGCACCAAGATGGGCTGCGTCGGCCCGGCCGCGGACGTGGAGAAGGCGATGCGCACCGTCCTCGAAGGCAGGACGAGCTACGACATCCAGGGTGACGGCCTCACCCTCAAGACAGCGGACGGCGCCGGCATCGGCCTGACGGCGACCGACGCGAAATGACGGCGACCGAGAACGAAACAGCGGCGTCCGAGAACGAAGCAGCGGCGTCCGAGAACGAAATGGCGGCGACCGGCACGAAGTGACGGTGACTCAAGAGGCGTACGGGAGAAGCGACTTGTCCGTCTTCTCCCACACCGCCCTCAGCTCGGCGAGGAGCGCGGGCTCGTCGGCGGCCCGGTCCGCCTGCTCGCGGCGGTCGGCGGCCAGGTTGAAGAGCTGGTCGGTGCCGCCCTTGCCGCGGTAGTACTTCCAGTCACCGCGCCGCACGGCCCGCTCCCCGCGCACCCGCCAGAACAGCGCGCGCTCGGCGGGGAGTTCCTCGCCACGCAGCAGATATCCGGCGAGCGACGTCCCGTCGAGCGGATACGCGGGGGACGGCCGGGCGCCGCCGATCTCCAGCAGGGTCGCCGTCCAGTCGGGCGTGAAGACGGGCTCGTGGCTGACCTGCCCGCCGTCGAGCCGCGCGGGCCAGCGCACGATCGTAGGGACACGGATGCCGCCCTCCTGCAGGGACGCCTTGTTCCCGGACAGCGGCCAGTTGTAGGAGAAGCGCTCCCCGCCGTTGTCCGAGGCGAAGAAGACGAGCGTGTCCTTTTCCTGTCCCGACTCGCGCAGCGCCGTCAGCACCTTTCCGACGGACCGGTCCAGGTCCTCGACCATCTGCGTGTACTTCTCCACAGACCCGCCGTCGTTGTGGAAGAGCGCCCGCCCGTCCCCGGCCTTGATCCGCCGTACGACCTCCGCGCTCTCCTCCTCGTCCCCGTCGGCGATCCACGGCCAGTGCGGGGTGGTGAAGTTGAGGTTGAGCAGCCACGGCCGGTCCCCGTGGTCCCGTCGCACGTACTCGCTCGCCCGCTCGGTGAGGATCCGCGTGTAGTACCGCAGGTCCTTGTACGCGGCGTCGCCCTCCCGTACGTCGCCCTCGTACAGGTCGTACTCACCGCCGAGCCCCAGCTTCGAGTAGTACTCCAGGGCCCCGCCGAAGTTCCCGAAGAACTCGTCCCAGCCGGACTTCGTCGGCGAGTAGTCCGGCAGGTAGCCGCAGTGCCACTTGCCGATCAGCGCGGTCGCGTACCCCGCGTCGCGCAGCAGCGAGGCGAGCGTGGGGTGGTCCGGGTCGAGCCCGACGCTCCGGTCGGCGATCGGCTCCGCGAGCCCGCCCTTCGTACGCCCCGGATAACGGCCCGTGTAGAGGCTGAACCGGGTCGGCGAGCAGGTCGCCGACCCGCTGTACGCGTCCGTGAACCGCACGCCCTGCCGTGCGAGCCGGTCCAGGTTCGGGGTCTTGATGTGCGGTGCGCCGTACGACGACAGGTCGGCCCAGCCCAGGTCGTCGCCCAGGACGAACAGGATGTTGGGCCGCCGGGACCTGCGGTGCGAGGCGGCGCGGAAGGCGGTCTCGCGGGGCGCGGCCGCCTGAGCGGGCGCGGCCGTGACGCCCAGGGTGGCGGCGACGGCGGCCCCGCCGAGGGCAGCACGACGGGACAGGTTCGAGGCATGCGAGGGCATGGGAACTCCGGGAGGGAGGAAAGAGCGCCCCTTCAGGGGCGCGGGGAACTGCGCGGGCAACCAGAGACGGACGCTGGTCGGCGACGAAGGATCAGCCCGGCAGACGGGCAGCCGTCAGGAGCAACCGAGGACGACGGCCCGCAGCCCGCAGCGAAACGGGGTCAGACAGACGCGAACCCGCCGAAACAGCCCTCAGCCGATCAACACGGCCAGTGGATTCACACGCAGCAACAGATCGCGCTCGCGACACGGACCAGGTCGACGTGGCGGCGCTCCACCAAGGTGACCGCACGGTCACTGACGGGCTGCATGGACCAGGACGATGCCGATCACGGCATGCCTCTGTCAACGGCGGTCCGCACTCCGGGACGCGCACTCCGGGACGCGCACTGCGGGACACGTACTCCGGACACGCACTCGAGGAGCGCACCCCGGACGCGCACCCCGGACGCCGGACGCGCGCGCCTCGGCCCCTCGAGCCGACCCATCCGCACCCACGTACTCCGCACCCACGTACTCCGCACCCACGTACTCCGCACCCACGTACTCCGTACGCACGCTCCGAAATCGCGCGGTCACCGCACGTGGCCTTGGCTGGAGAGACGACACCCCCTACTCCCGCACAGGAGCGAGCCCCACCATGCAGCACAAGCGCATAGCCGCCACCCTGACCGCCGCCGCCCTCGCCGTCCCGGTCGTGGCCGGCACGGCCTGGGCCGATCCGACTCCGCCCACCACGCCCCCCGCCCCGGTGACCACCAAGCCCGTCCCCGTCGACGGCGGCTTCGTGAAGCTCACCCTCGACGCCCAGCTCCTCGCCCGCCTCAAGGCGAAGGGCATCGCCCTGGCCCAGCTCACCACCGACTGCAAGGTCCCCAAGGACGCCAAGGGCAAGCCCTACCTGCCGCCGGTCGCCTCGCTCAGCCTCGGTGTGAAGGCCGGCGACATCGCCGCCGTCGACGCCCGGCTCTCCGGCAAGGTCGAGCTCGCCGCCACCTGCCTCGGCCTGGTCAACGTGAAGGCCGAGTCCGGGGTCGTCATCAAGAACCTCTCCGCGGACCTGTCGACCGGCGCCATCGTCGGCACCCTGCAGGACGAGAAGGGCCTGTCCGAGGTCAAGCTCGGCAGCTTCAAGCGGCCCGCCCTCGACAAGAAGACGGTCGACGCGGCAGCGAATTCCGTCACACTCGACGCGGCCGTCGAACTGGACGCCGCCCTCGCCGCGAAGCTCAACGCCGACCTCGGCGTGGACCTGTTCGTCGCGGGCAACCCGCTGCTCGCCGTCGACAGCCAGTTGTCCCTGGTCAACGACGTGAACCTGGACCTGGCGCTGGGCCTGAACGCCAACGTCAACGCGAGCACCAGCCTCGACCTGGGCGTCATTCTCAACGGCCTGCTGGGCCTGAAGTGACCCCCGTGCACACCCCGATGTGACGCGCGTCCGGCCGTCCCGCCGCGGGGCGGCCGGAGCCCGTCAACGCAAAGACCCCGTATCCCCAATTCGGACCAGTGGTCGATCCCGTCTACACTCGGTGCCGTGCCACGTGGTGACGGTCGACTCAATCATGATCTGCTCCCCGGCGAGAAAGGCCCCCAGGACGCTTGCGGCGTCTTCGGTGTCTGGGCTCCCGGTGAAGAGGTCGCCAAGCTCACTTACTTCGGGCTCTACGCCCTCCAACACCGAGGCCAGGAATCCGCGGGAATCGCGGTCAGCAATGGCTCTCAGATCCTCGTCTTCAAGGACATGGGCCTCGTGTCCCAGGTCTTCGACGAGACTTCCCTGGGCTCCCTGCAAGGTCATATCGCGGTCGGTCACGCCCGCTACTCGACCACCGGGGCCTCCGTGTGGGAGAACGCCCAGCCGACGTTCCGTGCCACCGCGCACGGCTCGATCGCGCTCGGTCACAACGGCAACCTGGTCAACACGGCGCAGCTCGCCGAGATGGTCGCCGCCCTCCCGAAGGAGAACGGGCGGTCGACGCAGGTCGCCGCCACGAACGACACCGACCTCGTCACCGCGCTTCTCGCGGGCCAGGTCGACGACGACGGCAAGCCGCTGACCATAGAAGAGGCGGCCGCCAAGGTGCTGCCTCAGGTCCAGGGCGCGTTCTCCCTCGTCTTCATGGACGAGGGGACCCTCTACGCCGCCCGTGACCCGCAGGGCATCCGCCCGCTGGTCCTCGGCCGCCTGGAGCGCGGCTGGGTCGTCGCCTCCGAGTCCGCCGCGCTCGACATCTGCGGCGCCAGCTTCGTGCGCGAGATCGAGCCGGGCGAGTTCGTCGCCATCGACGAGAACGGCCTGCGAACCTCCCGCTTCGCCGAAGCAAAGCCCAAGGGCTGTGTCTTCGAGTACGTGTACCTGGCCCGCCCGGACACCGACATCGCCGGCCGGAACGTGTACCTCTCCCGCGTGGAAATGGGTCGCCGCCTCGCCAAGGAAGCCCCTGTCGAGGCCGATCTGGTCATAGCGACGCCGGAGTCCGGCACGCCCGCCGCGATCGGTTACGCGGAGGCCTCCGGCATCCCGTTCGGCAACGGCCTGGTGAAGAACGCCTATGTGGGCCGCACCTTCATCCAGCCCTCCCAGACGATCCGCCAGCTCGGCATCCGTCTGAAGCTGAACCCCCTCAAGGAAGTCATCAAGGGCAAGCGCCTGGTCGTCGTCGACGACTCGATCGTGCGCGGCAACACCCAGCGGGCCCTGGTCCGCATGCTCCGCGAGGCCGGCGCCGCCGAGATCCACATCCGGATCTCGTCCCCGCCCGTGAAGTGGCCCTGCTTCTTCGGCATCGACTTCGCGACCCGCGCCGAGCTCATCGCCAACGGCATGACGGTCGAGGAGATCGGCACCTCGCTGGGAGCGGACTCCCTCTCCTACATCTCCATCGACGGCATGATCGAGGCCACCACCATCGACAAGCCGAACCTGTGCCGCGCCTGCTTCGACGGCGAGTACCCGATGGACCTCCCCGACCCGGAGCTCCTCGGCAAGCAGCTCCTTGAGACGGAACTGGCCGCAGGTCCTGCGTCCACGGCTGCGTCCGACGCGATCCGTCGCCCGTAGGCGTCCTAGTTCTCGTATTCACCAACCCGAAAGATCCCAGGCAATGTCTGAGACCACCAGTGGTGCCTCCTACGCGTCCGCCGGCGTCGACATCGAAGCCGGTGACCGCGCCGTCGAGCTGATGAAGGAGTGGGTGAAGAAGACGCAGCGCCCCGAGGTCCTCGGCGGCCTCGGCGGCTTCGCCGGCCTCTTCGACGCCTCCGCCCTCAAGAAGTACGAGCGCCCGCTGCTCGCCTCCGCCACCGACGGCGTCGGCACGAAGGTGGACATCGCCCGCCAGCTGGGCGTCTACGACACCATCGGCCACGACCTCGTCGCGATGGTCATGGACGACATCGTCGTGTGCGGTGCCGAGCCGCTGTTCATGACCGACTACATCTGCGTGGGCAAGGTCCACCCGGAGCGCGTCGCCGCCATCGTGAAGGGCATCGCCGAGGGCTGCGTCCTCGCCGGCTGCGCCCTCGTCGGCGGCGAGACGGCGGAGCACCCGGGCCTGCTCGGTCCGGACGACTTCGACGTCGCGGGTGCCGGCACGGGCGTCGTGGAGTACGACAACCTCCTGGGCCCGGACCGTATCCGTACGGGTGACGCGGTGATCGCCATGGCGTCCTCCGGTCTTCACTCGAACGGGTACTCGCTGGTGCGTCACGTCCTCTTCGACCGCGCGGGCATGACGCTCGACCAGCAGGTCGACGAGCTCGGCCGCACGCTGGGCGAGGAGCTCCTGGAGCCGACGAAGATCTACTCCCTGGACTGCCTCTCGCTCACCAGCACCACCCCGGTCCACGCCTACAGCCACATCACCGGCGGCGGCCTCGCGGCGAACCTGGCGCGGGTCATCCCGGACGGCCTGCACGCCACCGTGGACCGCGGCACGTGGACCCCGGACCCGATCTTCGACCTCGTCGGCAAGGCGGGTCAGGTCGAGCGCCTGGAGCTCGAGAAGACGCTGAACATGGGCGTCGGCATGATGGCGATCGTCCCGCAGGACTCGGTGGACGTCGCCCTCGCGACCCTCGCCGACCGTGGCGTGGACTCCTGGGTGGCCGGCGAGATCACCGACCGCGGCGACCACGCGACGGGCGCCGAGCTCACGGGCGACTACGCCAAGTAGTCCCTGCAAGGCAGCACAAAACCCGGTCCGGCGTGGTGACCACCCCGGACCGGGTGAAGTGCAGCAGTAAGCAGAAATCAGGCAGTAGAAATCAGTTACGTGCTGGAAGTGCTACGAGGTCAAGCGCCGCGGCGCTGCGACGACGGACCCGACTCGTCGGAGTCGTCGTCCTCGCCGTCGTCGTACATATCCGCATAGCGGGCGTACGGGTCGTCTTCCTCGTCGTCGTCATCGAAAGGCTCGCCGTTCGGCGGCTGATTCGATACTGGATTCGACGTCGATGCGCCCAGCTCATTGGCCAGACGCGACAGGTCAGTCCCGCCGCTGCTGTACTTCAGCTGGCGGGCGACCTTCGTCTGCTTGGCCTTTGCCCGGCCGCGCCCCATGGCTCGACCCCCTCGGATACGGGGCTCGACGGCCCCAGAGTCTTGACACGCGTTCATGATCTGGAACGGACTCCCCATGGGGAGACCGGTCCGTAGGGCTTCCACGGTACCTGAGCCCACGCCCATACGGTACGTCGCCCGCAGGACGCGCCTGGGCGCAGGACCAGCAAGGAGCCCTGTCCTCGCTGGTCAGCTGCGATTTTAACCTCTTCTTGGCGGGCGACCCGCCGATCGGCGTGACTCTCGTTACGCAATCTCCGTGACCAGTGTCCCGATCAGTGCCCCGATCAGTGCCCCGACCGGGCCTCCGCCATCCGCTGCTCGGCGATCCTGTCGGCCGCGGCGGCCGGCGGAATCCCATCCGACTTTGCGCGTGCGAAGATGGAAAGCGTGGTGTCGAAGATCTTCGAGGCCTTCGCTTTGCACCGGTCGAAGTCGAAACCGTGGAGCTCGTCGGCGACCTGGATGACCCCGCCCGCGTTCACCACGTAGTCCGGGGCGTAGAGGATCCCGCGGTCGGCGAGGTCCTTCTCCACTCCCGGGTGCGCGAGCTGGTTGTTGGCCGCGCCGCACACCACCTTCGCGGTGAGCACCGGGACGCTGTCGTCGTTCAGGGCGCCGCCGAGGGCGCACGGCGCGTAGATGTCGAGGCCCTCGACCCGGATCAGCGCGTCCGTGTCGGCGACGACGGCGACCTCGGGGTGCTGGTCGGTGATGCGGCGCACGGACTCGGGGCGCACATCGGTGACCACGACCTCGGCGCCGTCGGACAGCAGGTGCTCGACCAGGTGGTGGCCCACCTTGCCGACGCCCGCGATGCCGACCTTGCGGCCGCGCAGCGTCGGGTCGCCCCACAGGTGCTGGGCGCTGGCCCGCATGCCCTGGAAGACGCCGTACGCGGTGAGCACGGAGGAGTCGCCCGCCCCGCCGTTCTCGGGCGAGCGCCCGGTGGTCCAGCGGCATTCGCGGGCGACGACGTCCATGTCGGCGACGTACGTACCGACGTCGCAGGCCGTCACGTAGAGCCCGCCGAGCGAGGCGACGAACCGGCCGTACGCAAGCAGCAGTTGTTCGCTCTTGATCGTGTCGGGATCGCCGATGATCACGGCCTTGCCGCCGCCGTGGTCGAGGCCGGCCAGGGCGTTCTTGTACGACATCCCGCGCGCGAGGTTCAGCGCGTCGGCGACGGCCTCCTCCTCGGAGGCGTACGGATAGAAGCGCGTGCCGCCGAGGGCCGGGCCCAGGGCGGTGTTGTGGAGGGCGATGACGGCCTTGAGGCCGCTCGCGCGGTCCTGGCAGAGCACGACCTGCTCGTGCCCGCCCTGGTCCGAGTGGAAGAGGGTGTGCAGCACGTCGCGCGGTGCTGCGGTGGTGACAGGTTCGCCGGTCACATCGGTCACTGTGGTGACTCCCAAGTACGTAGCGGCGGTTGGGCGGAATCCCGTGCGGGTGGCGGGCCTTCCGTCATTCGTGGGCAAGAGATTAGAGCGTGTACGTGCCTGCCACTGCCGCAGTGCCGAGGATCACTCTCTCGCGTCGAGGGCTCACGGAAGTACGGTCGAATCCCGCTGTGCCCCCTCGTTCCCCCCGTGGGACGATTTGCAGGGTTTTCCAGCCTGCGGGCGGGGGAGGGAGCAGCCGTGCCCAAGGTGTCGTCGGTGACCGTTCCGTACGCGGCGTATCTGCGCGTGTACGAACCCCTGGCGGCCTTTCCGCAGCCGGAGCGGGACCACTGGGAGCGGTACGCGAAGCGCGAGCGACGCCCCTCCTACCAGGACGAACTGCGCCGGTCCCTGGCCGACTTGCTGCCCACCCCGCCGGTGCCGGTACCGGTGCACGAGAGCGACGACGCGTTCGTGCTCGAGGCCGAAGGGGTGCTGTGCGTCTGCCCGTGGCGCACCAGGCTGCGCGGCTGGCAGGCCCTGGACGAGCTGCCGGCGCAGCTGCCGGCCCCGGTCCTGGACGCGGTGCTCCCGCCGGTGGTGCGCCGGCAGGCGTCCGACGACTACGAGCGCTGGCTCGAGCGCAATCCGGACGCGCGCCCGTGGATCCGTACGGCGACGTGGCAGGTGCCGCTGAACTGGTTCGTGCTCGTCTCCGACGAGGAGCGCGAGTACGAGAGGAAGACGGACGAGGGGGGTCCGCTGCTGCGCTACCGGACCCCGATGGTGCAGGCCAGGCGGCGGGTGGCGCGCGGACTGAAGGCGCTGAAGGACGCGATCGACGGGGGCCCCTTGATCGAGGGCCTGGTAGATGTGGGGCGCTGGCTCGAGGAGTTCCATCCGCGCTCGTACGTCGAACTCGACTACGGCGGTCTCGTGCACGCCCTGCCGCCCGGCCTCCTGGACGAGGACCACTCGGCGGCGGACGTGGCCGAGGGCATCGAGGCGCTGCGCACCGGTGACGGGGCGGGCGCGGGCGAGGCGTACGCGCGGCTCGTGGAACGCTGGCGAGCGGTCAGGGACCGTCGGCAGGCCAACTGAGGGCCCACCCGACAGCCCAACTGGCCGCCCTCACCCGGGGCTTAGGGACCTACGTCCCGATCCGGGCTTTTGTGTCAAGCGTGACGGACTGCACTTACTTCGCCCTTGCGCCCATCACCCCCCCTCGTGCCAAAATAGGACAAGGAGTCCGGGGAGGGCTCCATCCGTCCAACTAAGTCCAACCATGGACGGATTACTCAGCATTGCACTGTCTCTGGGGGGTCTGATGACTCCTGATCGCTCTGTGACTGATCGTCACTGTGGCGTGACTGTCCGCTATGGCATGGTCCATCGGCTTCCGTCGCTGATGAACACCTGGGAGGGCAATTCCATCGGTTTGGCCGACGCGGCTGGACGGATGGTGTAGTTGTAGTGCCGAGGACAAGCCGTTCGTCCTATAACCGACTCGACCCGTGTCCGCCATATCGGGCAACGCGGGTCAAGGTGCAGAATTTAAAGGAAAGAACCGAGAAGGTTCGGTTCTCCCGAGGAGGCCGCTCATGACCGCTCGCACCCCTGATGCCGAGCCGCTGCTGACCCCCGCCGAGGTCGCCACGATGTTCCGCGTCGACCCCAAGACGGTCACGCGCTGGGCGAAGGCTGGCAAGCTCACGTCGATTCGTACGCTCGGCGGACACCGCCGTTACCGCGAGGCCGAGGTCCGCGCTCTGCTTGCGGGGATCCCGCAGCAGCGCAGCGAGGCCTGAGGCACCGCATAACGCAGCAATACCGGGCGTTCCGGGTCCCCCAACCCGGGTCTCGCCCACCCCATAGCTCCACACGACGCGGGTCCTGCCCCAACGGGATCCCTTCTTCTTGAAGAGCCCACTGAAGCGTCATCTCAACTGCATCACGGGTACGTCGTCGATCGCGCTGGACTCCGCCGGGTCCAGCGCGATCTTTTTTGTGCGCTGAACATGGTCGCCGGCGGTCGGCGGCGGGGGTCTGTGCGTGCCCTTGTTGGACCTTGGTCGGTCGCTGGCCGAAGCCTGGCCGCCAGCTGTGAGGGTGGTGCAATTGCACATATTAAATTGAGGAGTTGTAGGAAGGGTGTAAGAAACGGTGTTTCCAAAACTGGTTCGGTGACACCCGTCACACACCGCGGAGCTTGTTGCTCATGACGCCCGTGCGCTAGAGGAGGCCGACGCGCGTGGGCGGTCCTGATGCGTCTCCGACTCTCACCAGGCTCCCATCAGTTGAGGGCCTCGCGGGTCGCCTTTGGTCACCCCTTCGAGGGACTTTCGTCCCCGTCGCCCTCCAGGACGCTCTCCGAGCCCTCTGTGGCCTCCGTGGCGGGATCCATGGCGAGTCGCAGGAGTTGGTGGCAGATCGGGCAGTGCCGGGTCAGATGGCGATAGCCGGACGCGGCGGCGAGGTGGGCGCGCAGCAGGGCCCGCGTCTCATGTCGGGGTATCGCCATGTGCCGCCTCCTCCTGACCCCTGGGGCCGTTGTTCAGGCGTACCGAGCGGGCCGGGCGGCGTCAAGGGTGCCGGGCTCTGGGCGGGGCTCTGGGAAACAGAAGAGGCCCGCACCTTGCGGTGCGGGCCTCTTCTACTGCGGTCCTGACGGGATTTGAACCCGCGGCCTCCACCTTGACAGGGTGGCGAGCACTCCAAACTGCTCCACAGGACCAGATCTGCGGCCGCGCTGTGCGCTTGGCTGCGAGACAGACTGTACAGCAGGGCGGGCCACCTGGTCTAACCGGCTTTTCACGCAGGTGGGAGGGGTGGGGCGGGGAAGCGGGGCGCGGTCGGCAATTCCTCGGCAACTGCGGTGAGTTGACTGAGCGGGGATGGGCTCGTGATCACTCACCCGCGGTCACACCCGCGGTCAGCGGCCCCCGGCCACCGCCTGGTCGATCGCCTTCACGATCCGCTTGTCCGAGACGGGGTACGCCGTGCCGAGCGCGTGCGCGAAATAGCTGACCCGCAGCTCCTCGATCATCCAGCGGATGTCCAGGACCTCCTGCGGCACCGGACGCCCCTGCGGCAGCTGCTCGAGCAGCCACGCGTACTCGTCCTGCATCTCGTGGACCTTCTCCATGCGGGTGGTGTCCCGCTGGACGGCGGTCGGCATCTGCTGCAGGCGCCGGTCGGCCGCGGTCAGGTACCGCATCAGGTCGCCGAGCCGGCGCAGCCCCGTGGCGGTGACGAAGCCCGGTTTCACCAGGGCGTCCAGCTGCGTACGCACGTCCTGGAGGTTGGCGAGGAGCACCACGCTCTTCGTGGACTTCAGGCGGCGCTCGCAGGCCTGCCAGGCGGCGAGGACCTGCTGCACCTGGCCGACCGTCTTCACCGTCGTGTCGACGATCTCGGCGCGCACCTTGTCGTAGAGCTTGCGGTACGACTCCTCGTCCCAGGCCGGGCCGCCGAAGTCCGCGATGAGCTTGTCGGCCGCGGCCATGGCGCAGTCGTCGAAGAGGGCCTGGACGGAGCCGTGCGGGTTCGCCGACAGGGCGAGCTTCGCCGCGTTGTTCAGCTTGTCCGAGGCGAACTTGCCCGGGTTCACCGGGATGCCCAGCAGGATCAGCCGGCGCGTGCCCTTCTCCATGGCCTGCGCCTGCTCGGCCTCGGTGTCGAACAGGCGGACCGAGACCGTGTTCGCCGCCGGTCCGTCGTCGACCAGCGCGGGGTACGCCTTGACCGGCTGGCCCGCGCGACGCGTCTCGAAGACCTTCGAGAGCGTGCCGATCGTCCAGTCGGTGAGTCCCTTCTGCTCGACCGACGGCCCGCCCGCGCGCTCCGCGGTGGCCGCGGCCGCCTTGGAGATGGCCTGGCGCGCCTTCGGCTTCAGCCGGAGCTTCAGCGCTTCCAGGTCCTTGTCCTCGGCGAGCGTCCTGCGCCGCTCGTCGACGATCCGGAAGGTGATCTTCAGGTGGTCCGGTACGCGGGTGAGGTCGAAGTCGTCGGGGGAGACGGGCACGCCGACCATCCGCTGCAGTTCGCGCGCGAGCGTCGTCGGCAGCGGCTCCTGCAGGGGCACGGCCCGGTCCAGGAAGGCCTTCGCGAAGTTCGGCGCGGGCACGTAGTTGCGGCGGATCGGCTTGGGGAGCGAGCGGATCAGCTCCACCACCACGTCCTCGCGCAGGCCCGGGATCTGCCAGTCGAAGCCCTCGCCCGTGACCTGGTTGAGCACCTGGAGCGGGATGTGGACGGTCACGCCGTCCGCGTCCGCGCCCGGCTCGAACTGGTAGGTCACCCGGAACTTCAGCGCACCCTGCCGCCAACTGTCCGGATAGTCGGCCTTGGTGACCGCCTCCGCCGACTCGCGGATCAGCATCGAGCGCTCGAAGTCGAGGAGTTCGGGCTCCTCGCGCTTCTTCTGCTTCCACCAGGAGTCGAAGTGGGCGCCGGAGACGACGTGCTCCGGGACCCGCTGGTCGTAGAAGTCGTAGAGGGCGTCGTCGTCGACCACGATGTCGCGGCGCCGCGCGCGGTGCTCCAACTCCTCGACCTCGGTGAGGAGTTGACGGTTGGCGGCGAAGAACTTGTGGTGCGTGCGCCAGTCGCCCTCGACCAGCGCGTTGCGGATGAAGAGCTCCCGGCTGACCTCGGGGTCGATCCGGCCGTAGTTGATCTTCCGCTGGGCGACGAGCGGGACGCCGTACAGCGTCACCTTCTCGTACGCCATCACGGCGGCCTGGTCCTTCTCCCAGTGCGGCTCGCTGTACGTGCGCTTGAGCAGGTGCTCGGCGAGCGGCTCGACCCACTCGGGCTCGATCTTCGCGTTGACGCGCGCCCAGAGCCGGGACGTCTCCACGAGCTCCGCCGACATCACGAAGCGCGGGGGCTTCTTGAAGAGGGCCGAGCCGGGGAAGATCGCGAACTTGGCGTTCCGGGCACCGACGTACTCGCCCCGCCCGCGATCACGCCCTGCCTGCTTCGGGTCCTTCTGCGCGGACTCCTTCGTCTCCTTTACGTCCTTCATCCCGATGTGGGAGAGCAGGCCGGCCAGGAGGGACACGTGGATGGAGTCGCCGGGAGCGTCGTCCTCGTTGAGGTGGATGCCCATCTGCTTGGCCACGGTGCGCAGTTGGGTGTAGATGTCCTGCCATTCGCGAATGCGCAGGAAGTTGAGGTACTCGCGCTTGCACATCCGGCGGAAGGCCGACGAACCCAGTTCCTTCTGCTGTTCGCGCACGTAGCGCCACATGTTCAGGAACGCCAGGAAGTCGCTGGTCTCGTCCCGGAAGCGGGCGTGCTGCTGGTCGGCCTGCTGCTGCTTGTCGGACGGGCGCTCGCGCGGGTCCTGGATGGAGAGCGCGGCGGCGATGACCATGACCTCGCGGACACAGCCGTTCTTGTCGGCCTCCAGGACCATGCGGGCCAGGCGCGGGTCGACGGGCAGCTGCGAGAGCTTGCGCCCCTGCTGCGTGAGCCGCTTGCGTACGTCCTTCTCGCTGGGGTCCAACGCGCCCAGTTCCTGCAGGAGTTGGACGCCGTCGCGGATGTTGCGGTGGTCCGGCGGGTCGATGAACGGGAACTTCTCGATGTCGCCGAGGCCTGCCGCGGTCATCTGGAGGATGACGCTCGCGAGGTTCGTGCGCAGGATCTCCGCGTCCGTGAACTCGGGGCGGGAGAGGAAGTCGTCCTCGGAGTACAGGCGGATGCAGATGCCGTCGGAGGTACGGCCGCAGCGGCCCTTGCGCTGGTTGGCGCTGGCCTGGCTGATCGCCTCGATGGGCAGGCGCTGCACCTTCGTACGGTGCGAGTAGCGCGAGATGCGGGCCGTGCCCGGGTCGATCACGTACTTGATGCCGGGGACGGTCAGCGACGTCTCGGCGACGTTCGTCGCGAGGACGATCCTGCGCCCCGTGTGCTGCTGGAAGACGCGGTGCTGCTCGGCGTGCGAGAGGCGCGCGTACAGCGGCAGCACCTCCGTGAACCGATACTTCTTCTTCTCCAGCGCGTCCGCCGTGTCGCGGATCTCGCGCTCGCCGGAGAGGAAGACCAGGATGTCGCCCTGGCCCGCCGCCATGAGCTCCTCGCACGCGTCCGTGATCGCGGTGATCTGGTCGCGGTCGGAGTCGGCTGATTCCTCGGTGGCCTCCTCGAGGAGCGGGCGGTAGCGGACCTCGACCGGATACGTGCGGCCGCTGACCTCGACGATCGGGGCGTCCCCGAAGTGCCGCGAGAAGCGCTCCGGGTCGATGGTCGCCGAGGTGATGACGACCTTCAGGTCCGGGCGCTTGGGCAGCAGCTGGGCCAGGTACCCCAGCAGGAAGTCGATGTTGAGGGACCGCTCGTGGGCCTCGTCGATGATGATCGTGTCGTACGCGCGCAGCTCGCGGTCCGTCTGGATCTCGGCCAGCAGGATGCCGTCCGTCATCAGCTTGACGAAGGTGCCGTCCTGGTCGACCTGGTCGGTGAAGCGGACCTTCCAGCCGACGGCCTCGCCGAGCGGGGTGTTCAGCTCGTCGGCGACGCGCTCGGCGACCGTGCGGGCCGCGATCCGGCGGGGCTGGGTGTGCCCGATCATGCCGCGCACGCCGCGGCCGAGGTCGAGGCAGATCTTGGGGATCTGCGTGGTCTTGCCGGAGCCGGTCTCACCGGCCACGATTACGACCTGGTGGTCGCGGATCGCGTCGGCGATCTCGTCCTTCTTCTGGCTGACCGGAAGCTGCTCGGGATACGTGACGTCGAGCGCGGCCCGGCGCTCGCGGCGCGTGGCCGTGCGGGCGCCGGCCTTCTCGGCCTCCGCGTCGATCTCCGCGACGACGGCGGCACGGGCCTCGGGCTTGCGGATCTTGCGCGCCCCTTCGAGCCTGCGCCCGAGCCGGTGCGCGTCACGAAGGGACAACTCGGACAGCCGTCGCGCTACGGCGGCGAACTGATCGGCGGCGGGGGCAGGCTGCGTAGACATACGTCCTCCAGGATCTCACCTCGGGGAAATACGTGGCGAACGGTTTTGTCGCGCCCGCTCTTGGGGCGGCCTTTCGGGGCCGCTCGGGATGTATGCGGCTTATGTCTGTTTTAGCGTGCAGATATGTCGCCCTTGCCCGATGAGGAACAGCCGCGCCCGCACCCGCCCCACGGCGAGCACGGGCGGCCACCGACCGGGCCCGAGCGCTGGGCCTCGTTCAAGAAGTCACCGTTCCTGCCGGCGACGGTGCTCGTGTTCATCCTGGCCGCCGCGGCGGCGCTGTTCGCGGCCTCGTACACGTACTCCATGGCGAACCCGACCCCGCACCACATCCCCACCGGGGTCACCGGCCAGCACGACCAGGCGCGCGGCAAGGAGTTCATCGGGGCGATGGAGAAGGCGCTCGACGCGCAGCTCGACCTGAAGACGTACGACTCACGACAGGCGGCCCGGCAGGCCATCGACCAGCAGAAGATCTACGCGGTCATCGACGTCCGCGACGCCGGGGCGCGGGTCGATCTGGACCTCTCCGGGGCGTCCGGGGCATCGGTGGCCCAGGTGTTCGCGGAGGCGGCGCCGCCCGTCGGCAAGGCGACCGGCATCCCCGTCACGGTCAAGGACCTCAACCCGCTGCAGAGCGGCGACCCGCGCGGCCTGACGCTCTTCTACATCTCGCTCGCGGCCGTGATCATCGGCTTCGTCGGGGCGATCCAGCTGAGCGTGCACGCGCGCGGCCTGAACCCGGCCGAGCGGATCGGCTTCACGGTCGTCTACGCGCTGCTCGGCGGCTTCGCCATCGCGGCCGTCGCGGACTGGGGCCTGGGCGCGGTGGACCTGCCCTTCGTCCACTCCTGGCTCATCCTCGCGCTGACGATGTTCACGTGCGGGATGGTCTTCACGATGTTCAACACCTTCTTCCACCGCTGGGCGATGATCCCGACGTGGGGCCTGCTGGTGCTGCTCGGCAACCCGGCGTCGGGCGGCGCGGTCGCCCCGCCGCTGCTGCCCACGTTCATCGGCCGCATCGGCCAGTGGCTGCCGCCCGGCGCCTCGGTCAACGCCCAGCACACCGCGGTCTACTTCCAGGGGAACCAGCACGTCTTCCCGTACCTGGTGCTCGCTGCCTGGGCGCTGGTCTCGTGCGGCCTGTTCTGGTTCTGGCGGCACCGGCATCCGGGCGGGCGCGGGACGCAGGCGCTGCACGCGGCCGCCGTATAACGCGTCGGGCCCCGTCCGGAGACGGGGCCCGATACTTGTGGCTGGGGCCGGGATCGAACCGGCGACCTATCGCTTTTCAGGCGATCGCTCGTACCAACTGAGCTACCCAGCCACGAAGTTCACGAGGAACTTCAGCGGTCCTGACGGGATTTGAACCCGCGGCCTCCACCTTGACAGGGTGGCGAGCACTCCAAACTGCTCCACAGGACCAAGCTGTTGTGTGCGAACGAGCGAGAGCCAGTCTCGCACACCGTGTTGCGTGCCCCCAACGGGATTCGAACCCGTGCTACCGCCTTGAAAGGGCGGCGTCCTAGGCCGCTAGACGATGAGGGCTATCGGCCCGCCTGGGCGCTTCGCAGCGCGTCGGGGACGTGAGAAGCATATGGGATGCGGGGAGCTATCGCCAAAACGGTTTACGGGGACCCTTCCGGCGGAGTGGGGGACGGGGCGGCCCCGGGCTGGTTCTCCTTGGGGAGATGGCGGCTGACCTCGGCCTTCGTCAGGCCCAGGCCGCCCAGCCTGATCTCGTCCCAGGCCTGCAACCGCTTCGTCGCGCTGTCCAGATAGAGGACGGAGGCCTCGACGGGATCGGGGTACTTGCCCTCGACCGCGCGCAGCCCGCTGCCGCCCGTCGACCCCTCGATCCGCAGCCGGGTGCCGAGGGGCAGCACCTCCATCCCCTCGTGGTGCACGTGCCCTGCGAGCACCATCGGCACCGTGCCGTCCGTCTCGCGGGCCGCGGCCGGCTCGTGGGCCAGGGCGATGTCGACCGGGGTGCCCGCCGCCCGCTGGTCGCGCAGCGCCGAGGCGAGGCGCACGCCCGCCAGCTCCTCGGCGGGGTCGCCCTGGGCCGTGACGGAGCGGTCCGGGGTGTACTGCGGGTCGCCGGTGCCGGCGAAGCGCAGGCCCGCGACGGTGACGGCCTTCCCGTCGTCCAGGACCCGGACGTTCGGGAAGCGCTTGCGGTCGGCCAGGTACTCCTGCGTCGTACGGGAGTCGTGGTTGCCGCGGACCCACACGTAGGGCGCGCCGAGGTCGCGGATGGGGTCGAGGAACGCGTTCTCCGCGGCCGAGCCGTGGTCCATGGTGTCGCCGGTGTCGACGATGACGGAGATCTTGTACTGCTCGACGAGCGAGCCGATGATCTTCCACGACGCCGGGTTGAGGTGGATGTCGGAGACGTGCAGGACGCGGATCGTGGACGGGTCCGGCTGGTACGTGGGGAGCGTGGACGTCACGTCGTAGAGCTTGGTGACGTTGGTGACCAGGCGGGCCAACTCCCTTTGGTAGACGTCGAATTCGGTGACGATCGAGCGGGCGTTGCCGACCACGGACGGGGCCGAACTGAGCAGCCCGGAGAACTTCGGCTCCAGGACCGACTTCGGGTTCCAGGTGGCGTACGCGGCGCCGCCCGACGCCGCGAGGAGCGTGAGGGCCAGACCGCCCGCGGCCAGGGCGCGGCGCGGGCGGCGGTAGACCGCGAGGCCGAGGGCCGTCGCCCCGGAGACCACCGCGACGCAGGAGCGGATCGCCAGGTCGGCGGTGCCGTGCTCGACGTCGTGGGCCACTTCCTCCTGGAGGCCCGAGATGCGCTCCGGGTGGTCGACGAGGGCCCGGGAGCGGATGGGGTCCAGGCGGTCCACGTCGACGTCGAGGCGGATGGGGGCCGTGTGCGAGTCCAGCTCCAGGGCGCCCAGCGGCGACACGTTGATCTTCGTGCCGCCGGAGAGGGACGGCCGCAGCGTCATCCGCGTGTCCATCGGGCCGACCGGGGCGCGGACGCTGCCGACCACGAGCAGGCCGAGCCAGGCGCCGAGCAGGACGACGCAGACCAGGCCGAGGGAGCGTATGTACGGGTGGGGCGGGTGGATCAGCTCCAGGGTCGGGGCCTTGCGCCGTGACCGGTAGTGGCGCAGGAGGGCGGCGGGGGCGGTGCGGACGCCCCGGGTCCGGTGGAGGGCTCGGCGTATCGCGGCGGCGGGCGAACGGGCCATTGGTCCCGTATGCCCAAGTGGACGGGTGGATATGCGGGGTCGTACCCGACAATGGCCGTGTGCTGGAGATGACGCGCGAGGAGTTCGAGGAACTGGTGGCCGAGGCGCTCGACCGGATTCCGCCGGAGCTGACGCGGCTCATGGACAACGTCGCGGTGTTCGTGGAGGACGAGCCGCCCGCCGACGACCCCGAGCTGCTCGGGCTCTACGAGGGGACCCCGCTGACCGATCGCGGTGAGTGGTACGCGGGCGTGCTGCCCGACCGGATCACCGTCTACCGCGGGCCGACGCTGCGGATGTGCGACTCCCGGGAGGACGTCGTCGCGGAGACCGAGATCACCGTCGTGCACGAGATCGCGCACCACTTCGGGATCGACGACGCGCGGCTGCACGCGCTCGGTTACGGCTGACAGACTCGGTTACGGCTGACCGGGCTGACGGTCCGGATCCGGACGGACGAACTGAAGGGCTGAAAGACGGGCGCTGCATCCTGCGACTGATTGCTCTTCTTTGTGCGGGGTTTGTGCGCTGTGGGTGCGGTGCGGGTGCGGACTGCGTCACGCGCGTGTCCTCTTGCGGGGCAAGGGAGTTGGGACGGTGACCCCGTCACGTGCCCGGAGGTGCTCGCCCGTGCGCCAACTGTCTGTTCCGCCCTCGCTTCGTGCTCTGAGTTCGCTGAGTTCTCTGAGTTCTCTGAGTGCTCTGAGTTCGATGAGTTCGCTGAGTTCTTCGCGGCTGGGGCGGCTGGCCGTGACCACGGTCGCCGTCGCCGCGGCCGCCGGGTGCATGAGCGTGGCCGACGACGGGCGCCCGCCCGCGCCGTCGCAGTCCGCCTCGCATCCCGGGGGCGCCGCGCCCGACGGCGGCACCGTGGTCTCCGGCGACGGGCGCGGGGTCGGCGCGCGGGCCGGGAAGGACGGGGACGGGGCGAGCCCGGACGCGTCGGTGTCGGCGTCGCCCTCGGCCGGGGCGTCGGTGTCGGCCGCGCCCGATGTGTCGCCCTCGAAGTCCGCGTCGCCCTCGCGCACCGCGCCCACGCCGAAGCCGAGCGCCCCGCGGGACACGCCGACGCCCACGCCGCCGCCGAAGGAGACGCCGACGCCGACCCCCACCCCGTCGCCGACCACCGCCGAGCCCTCGTCGTCCGCGCACGAGCAGACGGCCCCGCAGCTGGCGGGCCGCGCCGAGCCGGAGCCGCGGGCCGGGGCACCCGCGTAGACCGTGCGTTTCGGCCTGTGTGACCCGGGTCTCAGGGAGGCGGTTTGCCTTGAGGGGTGTCGGGTGCGTATGGTGGTAGATCGTTTGATCCCATTTGCCCGGCGCCGTTAGAGAGCGCCGCGTGGCGCGTACTCTCCCTTGCCGTGGCTGGACCGCATTGAGGCGGTCGATTTGCAGGATTGCGAATACACGGAGTTGCGGGCGCGTGCCGAAACTCCGGAAGGTTTCGCATTTCGCATGTCTATTTCCAGCTCTGACCAGGCCGTCATGCCCGAGAACGACCAGAACGCTCAGGACGCCGTCGACGCCGTACAGGCCGTCGCCGTCGACGAGACGACCGACACCGTGGCCGTCGGCGAGGCCGCCGAGCCCGCCGAGCCCACCCTGACCTTCGAGGACCTCGGCCTGCCCGAGGCCGTCGTCCGCAAGCTCGCGCAGAACGGCGTGACGACCCCCTTCCCGATCCAGGCCGCGACCATCCCGGACGCCCTGGCCGGCAAGGACATCCTCGGCCGTGGCCGCACCGGCTCCGGCAAGACCCTCTCCTTCGGCCTGCCGACGCTCGCGCGTCTGGCCGGTGGCCGCAGCGAGAAGCACAAGCCGCGCGCCGTCATCCTCACCCCGACCCGTGAGCTCGCGATGCAGGTCGCGGACGCGCTCCAGCCGTACGGCGACCAGGTCGGCCTGAAGATGAAGGTCGTCTGCGGCGGTACGTCGATGGGCAACCAGATCTACGCCCTGGAGCGCGGCGTCGACATCCTCGTCGCCACCCCGGGCCGCCTGCGCGACCTCATCAACCGCGGCGCCTGCGACCTGAGCAACATCGAGGTCGCCGTCCTCGACGAGGCCGACCAGATGTCCGACCTGGGCTTCCTGCCCGAGGTCACCGAGCTGCTCGACCAGGTGCCGGCCGGCGGCCAGCGCATGCTCTTCTCCGCCACCATGGAGAACGAGATCAAGACCCTGGTCACGCGCTACCTGAACAACCCGGTCAGCCATGAGGTCGACAGCGCCCAGGGCAACGTCACGACGATGTCGCACCACATCCTCATCGTGAAGCCCAAGGACAAGGCGCCGGTCACGGCCGCCATCGCCTCCCGCAAGGGCCGCACGATCATCTTCGTCCGCACCCAGCTGGGCGCCGACCGCATCGCCGAGCAGCTCTGTGACGCCGGTGTGAAGGCCGACGCGCTGCACGGCGGCATGACGCAGGGCGCCCGCACCCGCGTCCTGGAGGACTTCAAGAAGGGCTACGTCAACGCCCTGGTCGCCACCGACGTCGCCGCCCGCGGCATCCACGTCGACGGCATCGACCTGGTCCTGAACGTGGACCCGGCCGGCGACCACAAGGACTACCTGCACCGCGCGGGCCGCACGGCACGTGCCGGCCGCACGGGCACGGTCGTCTCCCTCTCCCTGCCGCACCAGCGCCGCCAGATCTTCCGCCTCATGGAGGACGCGGGCGTCGACGCCGGGCGTCACATCATCCAGGGCGGCGCCGCGTTCGACCCCGAGGTCGCGGAGATCACCGGTGCCCGGTCGATGACCGAGGTCGAGGCCGAGTCCGCGGGCAACGCCGCGCAGCAGGCCGAGCGCGAAGTCTCCAGCCTGACCAAGCAGTTGGAGCGCGCGACCCGTCGCGCCGCCGAGCTGCGCGAGCAGGCCGACCGCCTCACCGCCCGCGCCGCCCGTGAGCGCGGCGAGGACGAGGAGGGCGTGGCCGCGGCCGTCGCCGCCGCGACCGAGGCCGCCGCCGCACAGGTCGCCGAGGCCGCCGCCGCCGAGGTGCCGCGCCAGGAGGAGCGCGCCGAGCGCTCGTCCTCGTACGAGCCCCGCCAGCGTCGTGACGACCGCGGCAACTACGAGCGCCGTGACCGTCGCGACAACGACCGCGGCGACCGTGGCGGCTTCCGCCGTGACAACGACCGCGGTGGTTTCAACCGCGGTGGTGACCGTGACAACCGTGGTGGCGGCTTCAACCGCGACAACGACCGTGGTGGCCGTTCCTTCGAGCGTCGCGACAACGACCGTGGCGGCTTCCGTCGCGACGACCGTCGTGACGACAACCGTGGCGGTGGTTTCAACCGCGGTGGTGACCGTGACAACCGTGGTGGCGGCTTCAACCGCGACAACGACCGTGGTGGCCGTTCCTTCGAGCGTCGCGACAACGACCGCGGCGGCTTCCGTCGCGACGACCGTCGTGACGACAACCGTGGCGGTGGTTTCAACCGCGGTGGTGACCGTGACAACCGTGGTGGCGGCTTCAACCGCGACAACGACCGTGGTGGCCGTTCCTTCGAGCGTCGCGACAACGACCGCGGCGGCTTCCGTCGCGACGACCGCCCCGCCGGCGGCCACCGTGGCAGCGACCGCCCGTTCAACCGCGACCGCCGCGACGACCGCCCCTCGGCGGGCCACCGCCCCTACGGCCGTCGTGACGACCACCGGGGTGCCGGTTCGGGTTCGTCCTCTTCCTCGTCCTCGTCCTCTTCCTTCGGGCGTCGGGATGACAAGCCGCGTTGGAAGCGCAACGGCTGACATTGATCGGTGAAGCGGGCCCACTCCCTTGGGGGTGGGCCCGCTTCGTTGTGTTTCTGCCGGTGGGTGGGGCCCGGGAGTTGAGGCTCCCGCACCAAGATCGCCACCGGCTGGCAGGGGTACAAGGGGCTTTTCTAGACGCGGAGTTGAGCGTTCCGAGACCTTCTTCGTCGCATGTCGTGCCCCCAGCAAGGGAATCGCTGGGGGCATGACAAGCGAAGCGAACGACGCCACTGACCGGAAACCGCCCCCGCAGGCTCCGGCACCCCCCGGCTCCGACGAGGAGCGGCTCGCGCAGCTCGGGTACACGCAGGTCCTGGCCCGGCGCATGTCGGCGTTCTCGAACTACGCCGTGTCCTTCACGATCATCTCGGTGCTCTCCGGCTGCCTGACCATGTACTTGTTCGGGATGAACACCGGCGGCCCCGTACTCATCACGTGGGGCTGGGTCGCGGTCGGGCTCATGACGTTGTTCGTGGGGCTCGCGATGGCCGAGATCTGTTCGGCGTATCCGACGTCGGCGGGTCTGTACTTCTGGGCGCACCGGCTCGCGCCGCAGCGGAGTGCAGCGGCGTGGGCCTGGTTCACCGGGTGGTTCAACGTGCTCGGGCAGGTCGCCGTGACCGCCGGCATCGACTTCGGCGCGGCGTCGTTCCTGGGCGCGTACCTGAACCTGCAGTTCGACTTCGAGGTGACTCCCGGGCGGACGATCCTGCTGTTCGCCGGGATCCTGGTCCTGCACGGGCTGCTGAACACGTTCGGCG
Organism: Streptomyces sp. NPDC050085; assembly: GCF_044460595.1. NCBI lineage: Bacteria > Bacillati > Actinomycetota > Actinomycetes > Kitasatosporales > Streptomycetaceae > Streptomyces > Streptomyces sp. NPDC050085. The sequence goes on from NZ_JBITJZ010000003.1 coordinate 765,851, forward strand.
TGCGCATCGTCGCCTTCCTCAACAGCGTCAGCGTGTGGTGGCACGTGCTCGGCGTCGCCGTCATCGTCGGGGCGCTGGCCTTCACCCCTGACCGCCACCAGTCCGCCTCGTTCGTCTTCGGCGAGTTCGTGAACAACACCGGGTGGGGGAGCGGCGTCTACGTCGTCCTCATCGGGCTCCTGATGGCCCAGTACACCTTCACCGGCTACGACGCCTCCGCCCACATGACCGAGGAGACGCACGACGCCTCGACCGCCGGGCCGAAGGGGATCGTGCAGTCCATCTGGACGTCGTGGATCGCGGGCTTCGTCCTCCTCCTCGGCTTCACCTTCGCCATCCAGTCGTACGACGGGGCGCGGACCTCGGCGACCGGGGCACCGCCGGCCCAGATCCTGCTCGACGCGCTCGGGGCCACCGCCGGCAAGCTGCTCCTGCTCGTCGTCATCGGCGCCCAGCTCTTCTGCGGCATGGCGTCCGTCACCGCCAACTCCCGCATGATCTACGCCTTTTCGCGCGACGGGGCGCTCCCGTTCTCCCGCGTGTGGCACACCGTGAGCCCGCGCACGCGAACGCCGGTCGCGGCCGTGTGGCTGGCGGCGGCGGGGGCGCTGGTGCTCGGGCTGCCGTATCTGATCAATGTCACGGCGTACACGGCGGTCACGTCGATCGCCGTCATCGGGCTCTACATCGCGTACGTGATTCCGACCCTGCTGCGGCTGCGCAAGGGGGATTCCTTCGAACGGGGGCCGTGGCACCTCGGCCGCTGGTCCGGCGTGGTCGGGGTGATCGCCGTGACGTGGGTGGCCGTCATCACCGTGCTGTTCATGCTGCCGCAGGTCTCGCCCGTCACCTGGGAGACGTTCAACTACGCGCCGGTCGCGGTGCTCGCCGTCCTCGGGTTCGCGGGGGCGTGGTGGGCGGTGTCGGCCAGGAAGTGGTTCATGCGCTGACCCCGAAGCCCACGGGATGCCGATACCCGATCGGCCTCCCGGCCCCGTCCGGCTATGCTCGGGGGTGCGTCGGCCCCGGCCGGCGCGTGGACCCTTAGCTCAATTGGCAGAGCAGTGGACTTTTAATCCATTGGTTGTGGGTTCGAGTCCCACAGGGTCTACGAGCAGCGCTCGGGTCGGCTTCGGTCGGCTCGGGCGCTTCTTCGTTCCGGAACATCCGCACGTCCGGACCCATGCGTGACCCGCCCCGCACCGGACTGTCGTGCGGCGCGGGGCAGGTCAGGCGGTCCCGTCAGGCGGTCCCGGTCAGCTCAGGCCCGGGATGCTCGGGATCGGGAACTTGGGGAGGTCCAGGGGCTTCTTGCCCGCGCCCGGCAGGTTGTCGAGACTGAGCGGCTTCAGGAACGCGTCGATGGACGCGACGAGGCCGCCGGAGGTCAGGACGTTCTGGGCCGCGCCCACGACACCGCTCACGGCGACGCCGATCTTCACGATGTCACCCGAGCCCGCCGCCTTGGCCAGCGCGTCGACCTGCACCTTCAGGCCGTCCATGGCCTTGTCGAGGAGCGGGTTGTCGTCGGGCTGCGGAGCCGCGGCGAAGGCACGGTCGAACGCCTCGTCGTACGCGGCGGTGTCGACGGCGGTGCCCTCCCCGGTCTCGGCGACCAGGGCGTCGGCCGTGGTGAGCACGGCGCGCAGTGCGTCCTCGTACGCCCGCTCGTCGGCGGGCGTCAGGGCGCGGGCGGAGACCGTCGAGGTCGTCGCGGGGGTGGCCGCCGCGACGGCGGGGGCCACGATGCCGAGCGCCATGGCGCCTGTGAGTGCGGCGCCGACGACGGCGAGGGCGGTCCTGTGGTGCTGCATTTCGGTGACCCTTTCGGTGGAGGGGTGTGGAACGGGTCGACCCTGGACAACACTCTGTGATCGGCCGCTACGGTCTGCAACAGGTGTCGGCCATCCGTGCATCGACCGCGCTCGTCGCCCAGACCGGGGCGGCGCAGGGGTTCCCCGGCGTCGCGTGATCGCCGTACCCTCCCGCGATGAACGACGTGGCCCTGGCTTGCATCGTGGCGGTCGCCGGATGCGTGCAATGGCTGACCGGGATGGGCTTCGCGCTGGTCGCGGTGCCCGCCCTGGTGCTGCTCATCGGACCGGCCGACGGGGTGCTGCTCGCCAACTGCGGGGCGGGTCTGGTGAGTTGTGCGGGTCTGGTGGGCGGCTGGGGCCGGGTGCGGTTGCGGGCCATGCTGCCGTTCGTCGCGGCGTCCGTGTGCACCGTGCCCGTCGGCACTTGGGCCCGCGCCCGGCTGCCCGAACCCGTCCTGATGGTCGTGCTCGGGCTCCTCGTGTGCCTGGCCGTGGGACTCGTGGCCCGCGGGCTGCGGCTGCCCGCACTCGGCGGCACGGGCGGGGCCCTCGCGGCCGGGGGCGCGGGCGGCTTCATGAACGCGGCGGCCGGGGTCGGCGGACCGCCCATGTCGCTGTACGGGGTGAACGCGGGCTGGTCGATGCGGGAGTTCGTGCCGAACGCCCAGTTCTACGGCGTCGTGGTGAACGTCGTGTCGGTCGCGGCCGGCGGACTGCCGGACCTGACCCCGCGCGCCTGGGCCGTGGCGGGCTCGGCGCTCGCCGCCGGGGCACTGGCCGGCCGGTGCCTCGCCGGCCGGGTTCCGGACCGCGGGGTGCGCCGGATGGTGCTCGGCCTCGCGGTCATGGGCGGGGCGGTCGCGGTGGCCAAGGGCCTGTGGGGCCTGTGAGGTCTGTGGGGCTTGTAAGGGTCTGTGGGATCTAGGGGCCCTGTGAGGTCTGTGGGGGCTGTGACCCCGCGCCCTGGCGCCCCGCGACCCGTGACCCATGACCCGTGACCCATAACCCCGCGAACTCGTGCCCCGTGATCCGGCGACCCCGCGAACTCGTGACCCCGTGACCCCGTGATCCGGCGACCCCGCGCCGCCCCGCGCCCCCCGAACTGACCCCGCTTGGGACAATCTTGACGAACCGCCCGCTCCCGACCGGCTCAACAGATCCTGCGTCCCGCGCCCGCACGGGTCAGGCTGCCAATGACCGAACCGGAGGTGTTGCATGGCAGCGGGCCCGAGGACGCGACGCGTTCTGCCGGGGACTCATGTCCCCCTAGTGACAGTCGTTCTGACGGCTGCTCTGACGGCCGTACTGATGACGGTCACCACGGCATGCGGCTCCTCCGGGGACGGCGGTGACGCGGCGGCCGAGGTCGCGGCCCGTCCCGACCCCCGCCCCTCGGGCGCCGCCTTCGCGCACCCCGGGGTCCTGGTCGGCAAGGCCCAGCTGACGGCCGCGCGCGACCACGTCGCACGCAAGGAAGAGCCGTGGCTGTCGGCGTACAAGGAGATGAGCGGGAGCAAGTACGCCGATCTCGACTACAAGGCCAAGCCGTACGCCACCGTGGAGTGCCCGCCCGACACCCGCCCGGGACAGGGCTGCGTGGAGGAGCGCGAGGACGCCATCGCCGCCTACACGCAGGCCCTGCTCTGGAACGTCACCGGCAAGAAGGCCCACGCCGACAAGGCCGTACAGATCATGGACGCCTGGTCGGGCACGGTGAAGCGGCACACCGAGGGCAACGCCGGGCTGCAGACCGCCTGGGCCGCGACGTCCTGGGCGAAGGCCGCCGAGCTGATGCAGTACACGTACGACGGCTGGCCGGACGGCGAGGAGCTGAAGTTCCAGCGGATGCTGCGCGACGTGTACCTGCCGGTCGTGGAGCCGGGGTCCGCCGACTTCAACGGCAACTGGGACCTCGTCATGGCCGACGCGACGATGAGCGCCGCCGTCTACCTCAACGACCAGGCCGCCTTCGACAAGGCCGTGCACCACTTCCGCTCCCGCGTGCCCGCCTACTTCTACCTCTCCTCCGACGGGCCGCTGCCGGTGAAGCCGGAGGGCAGCGACATCGACACCCCGGCGGAGCTGCAGCGGTACTGGTTCGGGCAGAAGACCTTCAAGGACGGCCTGTCCCAGGAGACCTGCCGCAACTTCAAGCACGCCAGCTACTCCCTCGCCGCGACCTCCCACATGGCCGAGACCGCCTGGCACCAGGGTCTCGACCTGTACGGCGAGGTGAAGGACCGGCTCGCGGCCGCGCTCGAGTTCCACTCCAAGTACCAGCTGGGCGCGAAGGCCCCGTCCTGGCTGTGCGGCGGGAAGGTGCAGCGCGACATGGGCCCCGACACGGAGGTCGGGCTCAGCCACCTCCAGGGGCGGCTGAAGATGGAGATGCCCCAGACGCGGAAGCTCACGCAGAAGCAGCGGCCGGAGGGGACGGACGACCTGTTCGTGGCGTGGGAGACGCTGACGCACGCGACCGCCGCGTAGGCCCCTGACAAGCGATTCGCGTTCCGTCGCCCTGATGGCGTACTGTTGGGTTCACCGACGCGGGGTGGAGCAGCTCGGTAGCTCGCTGGGCTCATAACCCAGAGGTCGCAGGTTCAAATCCTGTCCCCGCTACTGAAGGCCGAGGCCGGAATCTTTCGAGATTCCGGCCTCGGTTCGTTTTCCGGTGCCCCGGTCGGTCGGTCGCCCCGTCGCGCCGTCGCCCGGTCATCCGGTCGCCCGGTCATCCGTATGGGCCAGCACTGCTCGCCTCCACCCCCTACTCCGGGAACCCTTGGCACAGGGCGCCGGACGGCAGGGAGAACACAGGTGGGGCAGCGAGGAGGGCGGCACAGAAACGGCGCGGACACCACCCGCACCCGTGCCTTCCTGCGCCTCCTGCCCGCACTGCTGATCATCGGCGGCGCGGCCTACGAGTACTTCACCCCGTCCGGGTTCTCCGGTGCCCCCCTGTTCAGCGCGGCGCCCCTCGCCGCCGCCCCGTTCTTCTCGCTGGGTAGCACGATCCTCGCCGGGGTCTGCTCGATCGGGGCGATCGTCGCCGTCCATCTGCGCTTCAGCCACGCCTTCCACTCGGACAACATCACCGAGATGGTCACCGTGGCCACGGTGTGCGTCCTGGCCTGTTTCATCAACCGGATCGTGCGCCGCAGCGACGAACAGCTCGCCTCCGCGCGGCAGATCGCGGAGGCCGCCCAGTTCGCGGTGCTGCCCGAACCGGCCGGACGGATCGGCGGGCTGAACGTCGCGGCGCGCTACGAGGCGGCCCAGGCCGGCGCGTTCATCGGCGGTGATCTGTACGCCGTGCAGGACACCCCGCACGGCGTACGCGTCGTCGTCGGCGACGTACGGGGAAAGGGGATGGGCGCGGTCGCCGCGGTGGCCGTCGTGATCGGCGCGTTCCGGGAGGCCGCCGAGCAGGAGGGCAGCCTGGAGGCGGTCGCCCAGCGCCTCGAGCGGGCCCTGGCCAGGGAGGGCACCCGGCGGCGCGGCATCGACGACTTCGAGGGGTTCACGACCGCGGTGCTCGCCGAGATCCCGCACGGCTTCGACCTCGTACGCGTCCTCAACCGCGGCCACCCCGAACCGATCGTGCTGCTCGACGACGGCACGGTCAGCATGGTCAGGCCGGAGGAGGCCGCGCTGCCGCTCGGCATGGGCGAGCTCGGCGCCTGGCCGGACCGGGCCACCGAGGCCCCGTTCCCCGCGGGGGCGACGCTGCTGCTCTACACCGACGGGCTGTCCGAGGCGCGGGACGCGCAGGGCGCCTTCTACGATCCCGTGGCCCGGCTCTCGGGGCGGCTCTTCCCCGGGCCCGATGAACTCCTCGCGGCGCTGGCCGAGGAGGTGCGCCTGCACACCGGGGGCGGCGCCACGGACGACATGGCGCTGCTCGCCGTACGCCGGCCGTAACTCTCCGCATAACAATTGACGCATCGTCAGAAATGAGACGTGTTCGGAGTGTCGGTCAAGTGGACCCGTTCTGCCCGGTCTTGATGGCTTAAGTCCTGGCCAAAGACGTGAACGATCAGTGGGAACGGCTTGGAATTACTGTCTGCTGTCTATTAACGTTCGATAACGCAGCGCGGTCGTCCCAGCCGTCACAAGAGATGGCTCCGTGCGCACGCGCCTAATCCCGCAAGGGAGCCGGGGAACCACCAACATGGGGTGAATCGGGCGGTACTTCACGTCCGTAGGAGACCTTCCTGCTCCGAACCCGTCAGCTAACCCGGTAGGCGAGAAGGAAGGAAAGGAGAGCGCCTTCGTGGCGTCGAACCGTCCTGCCCCCGAGTTCTTGCACGGCTCCACCGACAGCGAATTCGGTGTCGAGCAGGAGAGCTGGGAGGAGTGGAATCCCACCGAGGAATCCGTCCGTCCCGTCCGCGGCAGGCACCGCGTTTCCCGGCAGCGCGGCGGACTCGCGCGCAGCTCCACGGTCCTCGGCGTCGGCGTGATCGCCGCCGTCGGCGCGGGCGGCATCGCCACCGCGCAGGGCGGCAAGCCCCCGGTCCACATATCGATGCCCGACCTCTCCTCGGTCAAGGACTCGCTGCCCGACGCGAAGTCCCTGCCCGGTGTCGGTGCACTGATATCCGACTCCGACGAATCGGGCTCCTCGTCCTCCGCCGCATCCGCCGCCCCGCTCACCACCGTGGGCAACGGGCAGTCGGACGCCGGCGAGGCGCTGCGGGCCCGCATCATGCAGCAGGCCGAGACGCAGCAGGACGCCGCCGACGCCAAGGCGCAGGCCGTGGCCCAGGAGGCCGCAGCCAAGAAGGCCGCGGCGGAAGCCGCCGCCAAGCAGGCCGTCGCGGAGAAGAAGGCCGCTGCCGAGAAGAAGGCGGCGGAGGAAGCGGCCAAGAAGAAGGCCGAGGCCGAGCGCCTCGCCCAACTGGCCAAGAGCTACAAGCTTCCCGTCGCCTCGTACACGGTCACCGGCACCTTCGGACAGCCCGGCTCCATGTGGGCTTCCGGTTACCACACGGGCCTCGACTTCGCGGCCCCCACCGGTACGCCGATCTACGCGATCCACTCCGGCACCGTCACCGAGGCCGGCTACGCGAACGCGTACGGCTACCGCACGATCATCACCCTCGACGACGGCACCGAGCTGTGGTTCTGCCACCAGTCGTCGATCAACGTCAGCGTCGGCCAGAAGGTCAACACCGGCGACGTCATCGGCCGCGTGGGCGCCACCGGCAACGTCACCGGGCCGCACCTGCACCTGGAGGTCCACCCCGGCGGCGACGCCACCGGTGTCGACCCGGCGGCGTGGCTGCGCGGCAAGGGCCTCACTCCCTGAGCCACCGGCTCCCCGAACAACCGGCGGTCCTGACGGCAACCCCCCGACGTCAGGGCTGCCGGTTCCGCCGTGCGCCCGTACGGCGTGCGGTGTCTGTGCGGCGTGCGGTGTCTACGGCTGTGTCTGCGGCTGTGTCTGCGGCCGTGTCTACGGAATACCGCATTCTGTACGGGCGTTGAGCTGTCACATGACTTCTCTTCGCAAGCTCGGCTCCTCCGACCTCGAGGTCTTCCCGCTCTGCCTCGGTGGCAACGTCTTCGGCTTCAGCGCCGACGAGGCCGCGTCGTTCGCGGTGCTCGACGCGTACACCGCCGGCGGGGGCAACTTCATCGACACCGCCGACTCGTACTCGGCCTGGGCGCCCGGGAACCAGGGCGGCGAGTCCGAGACCATCATCGGCAAGTGGGTCAAGGCGCGCGGCAACCGCGACGACGTGGTCATCGCGACCAAGGTCGGCCGCCACCCCGACTTCCTCGGCCTGCGCGGCGACAACATCAAGGCCGCGGCCGACGCCTCCCTCAAGCGCCTGGACACCGACTACATCGACCTCTACTACACGCACTTCGACGACGACGAGACCATCCCGGTCGAGGAGATCATCGGCGCGCTCGACGAGCTCGTGAAGGCGGGCAAGGTGCGCGACATCGCCGTCTCCAACATCTCGCCCGAGCGGCTGCAGGAGTCCCTCGACTTCTCCGACCGCGAGGGCCTCGCCCGTTACGTCGCCATCCAGCCGCACTACAACCTCGTGTCCAGGGACACCTACGAGGGCGCGCGGCAGGACATCGCCTCGCGCGCCGGGCTCGGCGCCGCCCCCTACTTCGGGCTCGCCTCCGGGTTCCTGACCGGCAAGTACCGTCCGGGTGTCGCGGTCGACAGCGTCCGCGCCGACAAGGCCGGTGCCCACCTGGACTCGGCGCGCGGCCAGAAGGTCCTGGTGGCGCTCGACGAGGTCGCGCAGGCCCACGGCGCCGAGGTCGCCACGGTCGCCCTCGCCTGGCTCGCCGCGCAGCCCACGGTGGCCGCGCCGATCGCGTCCGCCCGCACGGTGGAGCAGCTGCCCGCGCTGCTCGCGGTCGCCGACCTGGAGCTGACCGAGGCGGAGCTCGCCCGTCTCACCGCGGCCTCCGCCTGATCAGTAGCGGTACGGGTTGTACGCGGGGCCGTGTCCCATGGGCGGGCCCGCGTACAGCGGCGGCACCCAGACCGGGGCCGCGGTGCGGGAGGCGTACGCGAGGGCGGGCTGTGCGCAGCCGCGGCGCTGCCACATCGCCTGCAGCAACTCCCGTTCCCGTACGACGAAATCGGCGCCGGCCCGGCCCTTCTCGCCGCGGCGGCGCAGCAGCGCGAGCGAGGTCGCGTACCGCTCGTACTCGTCGACCGCCGTGGCCGCCTCCTTGCCGCCGTAGTGCGCCGCGTACTCCCGCGCCAGGCGCCGGGCCTTGAGCGAGGAGAGGGCGAACGGGTCGGGCAGCGCCAGCCAGCCCGCCGCGACGTAGGCGGGCAACACCTCGCGCACGGTGCGCAGTTCACGGTGGCGCAGATAGACCGCGAGCCAGGTCACGAGGCCGAACACCGGCACCATGAAGGCCGCGTACACCGCGAAGAAGCCGTACTCGCCGAACGACGACGAGCCGTTCCAGAAGGCGTGCATGCCCATCGCGCAGAGCAGTCCCGCCAGCGGCAGCAGGACGCGGCGGGCGCGGCCGCGCTCGGGTGCCATCGCCGCGGCGATCCCGAAGCCGATGCCGGTGAGCACCGTGAACAGGGGGTGCGCGAACGGCGACATGACGATCCGCACGAAGAACGTCGCCGCCGTCACCGAGGTGAAGCCGGGACCCGTGCCGCTCAACTGGTCGGTCCCGAAGGCGTTCCCGAGGTAGAGGATGTTCTCGGTGAACGCGAAGCCGGTCGCGGTGACCCCGGCGATGACGACCCCGTCGACGACGCCGGTGAAGTCCCGTCTGCGGAACAGGAAGACGAGCAGCACGGCCGCCGCCTTCGCGGACTCCTCGACGATCGGGGCTATGACGGTCGCGCCGATCGTGTCGGCGCCCCTCGGGTCGGCGGTGGCGGTCTCGATCCACCGGGTCGCGAAGCTGTTGGCGACGATCGCTATCAGGGCCGCGGCGCAGGCGCCCCAGGCGAACGCGAAGAGCATGTTCCGCCAGGGGCCCGGTTGTACCCGGTCCAGCCAGCGGAACGCGGATATGAGGAGCGGGACGGGCAGCACGGCGAGGCCGAGCCCGACCAGGAACCCCTCGGTGCCGGTCTGCTCCCGCACCAGCGCCGCGATCACGGCCCCGGACAGCGCGAGCAGCGTGGCGAGCGCCGTGGCCCGCACGCCCTTCCGCTCCCACCACCGCGGATGCCGGACCGCGCCGCCCGGCCGGGCGCCGGGAGCGTGGTCCTGCTCATGCGGAACGGTGGGGTACGCGGCCACTCATTGACCCTAACGAGGGATGCGGGGCGCCGCGACGGGGCCTTCCCCACGAGGTGCTACCGGCGTCGGAACAGCAGGTCGTGCACGACGTGGCTCTTGTCCAGGCCCTTGCCCTCGAAGCGGGTCAGGGGACGGAACGCGGGCCGCGGCGCGAAACCGCCGTCCGGCACCGTGTTCTCGTAGTCGGGGTGGGCGGTCAGCACCTCGAGCATCTGCTCGGCGTAGTCCTCCCAGTCCGTCGCGCAGTGCACGAGCGCACCCGGCTTGAGCGGGCCCGCGACCAGGGAGAGGAACTCCGGCTGGATCAGGCGCCGCTTGTGGTGGCGGGCCTTGGGCCAGGGGTCGGGGAAGTAGACCCGCAGGCCGTCGAGGCTGTCGGCGGGGAGCATCTCGCGCAGCAGGATGATCGCGTCGCCGTTCGCCACCCGTACGTTGGTCAGGCCGCCGCGGTCCGCCAGGTTCAGCAGATTGCCCTGGCCGGGCGTGTGCACGTCGGCCGCGAGGATGCCGGTCGACGGGTCGTCGGCCGCCATCTGCGCGGTGGCCTCGCCCATGCCGAAGCCGATCTCCAGGACGATGCGGTCGACCCCGGCTCCGGCGAACATGCCGGGCAGGTCGAGGACCCGCTGCCCGTCGATGTCGAGGCCCCACTTCGGCCACAACCGCTGCAGCGCATCGGCCTGCGCGGTGGTGACGCGGCTGCGGCGCGGCTGGAAGCTGCGGATGCGCCGCTCGAAGTGCGATCCGGCGGGGTCGGGCTTGGGCCCGTCCGGGAACCGCGGCTCGTTCGGGCGCGCGGGCGGGGCGGGGCGCTGGGGGGTTTCGGACTCAGACACAGTGGGGCGATTTTACGTGTTCCGCACCGGCCCCGCGCCGTCCCCGGGGCACCCCTGACGACCGCGCGGACGGCGTCCGGCATGCTTGCGGCTCGCGATGCCGTACGAGAGCGGCTCGTGATGCCGTACGAGAAGCGGGGGATCACCGTGTCGCATGAGCAGGGCTTCGGACCGGCGCCGGGTCAGGGACCCGGGCCCGGACAGGGGCAGCCCGGAGGGTTCGGGGCGCCGATGCCCCCGCCGCCGCCGATGCCGCCGGGCCCGCCGCCCGCACAGCCGGTCCAGGCACCGCCCGCGTATCCGGCGTACGGACAGCCGCAGCAGCAGCCGCAGCCCTATCCCGGCCAGGGCGGCGGCTGGGGCACCCCGCCCCCGCAGCCGCCGAAGTCGAACACCGGCAAGATCGTCGGCATCATCCTGGCCTGCGTCGTCGTCCTCGGTGTCCTCGGCGCCGGCGGCATCTTCGTCCTGAACAAGGCGACCATGCACCAGTCGGGCTCCAGCACCGACGACAAGCTGCCCTCGAACGCCCTGCAGCTCGCCTGGGACACCGACCTCGCCAAGACCGACACGACGGACAGCGGCAGCGACAACGGCCTGCCCAACTTCCAGCTGGTCAAGGACAACCTGATCGTCGGCGACAAGACGGGCGTGCGCGCCTACGACCCGTCGGACGGCACCGTGAAGTGGGAACTGGCGGCGCCCAAGGGCGCGGGTGAGCCGTGTGCGATGTCCCGTCACGGCAGCGATCGCGGGCTGCTCGCCGTCATCTTCGACGCGGGCGGCGACGACTGCTCGATCGTCTCCGTCGTCGACGTCGACAGCGGCAAGATCACCTGGTCGCAGAAGATGTCGGGGAAGTACAACACCTTCGCCTCGCAGGCCGAGATCGCCATCAACGACCACACGCTCACCACGAACGTCGGCGGCACCAGCACGATCTCCAACTGGAAGTCGCAGGGCGGCAAGGGCTACCCGCTCTACGCCCGCGCCCGCTACTGCGACGACGGCGTCATCTTCGGCAGCTCCTACGTCGTCGGCCACAGCTTCTGCGACAACGTCTCGCCGCACAACGCGCTGACGGTCACCGACACCGCGTACGGCGGCGAGAAGACGTACTCCAATCCGCAGAAGCTCGAGGTCAGCCGCATCCTCGCCGAGAGTCCGCTCACGGTGCTCCTGCAGGACAAGAACGAGAAGCAGTACGTGCAGAGCTTCCCGGACGACAAGCCCGGCAAGGTCTTCCCGCTCACCGGAGACCTGGCCGAGCTGCAGATCGACGAGGAACGGCACACGACCGTCGTCGACGACTCGGTCCTGGTCACCGGCTACAAGCACGCCGAGGGCCTGGCCGGCGTCGACCTGAAGACCGGCAAGCTGCTGTGGAAGAAGACCGAGTCCTACCAACTCGTCGGCTACGACGGCTCGGCCAAGAAGCTGTACGTCGCCCAGGACGACCCCGAGAACCCGTTCGACCAGCGTCTGCTCGCCGTCGACCCGCGTACCGGCAGGCAGAAGGTCGCGGGGGCGATGGCGCTGAAGGGGACGAGCGGGATCGGGATCGTGGCCGGCACGCAGTACGCCTACGACGGCAGCACCGTCTATCTGCTGGGCGAGAAGTCGGTCGGCACGGGGCGCGTCGTGCGGGCCTTCAAGCTCCCGACCGGCTGAACTTCCGTACTAGTCGCCTGAGTTGAGCGCGTCGAGCGCCCGGCGGGCCACCTCTCTGCCGATGGGCAGGGAGGCGGTCGCGGCGGGCGACGGCGCGTTCAGCACATGGACCGTGCGGGCGCCCTCGCGGATCAGGAAGTCGTCGACCAGCGTGCCGTCGCGCAGCACCGCCTGGGCCCGCACCCCGGACGGCGCGGGCAGCAGGTCCTCCGGCGTGACCGCGGGCAGGAGCCGGCGCACCGCCTCGGTGAACGCCCTCTTGGACGCCGAGCGTCTCAACTCCCCTGCCCCGTACCGCCAGTGGCGCCGCGCTATGTGCCAGGACCCCGGCCAGGCCAGCGTCCCGGCGAGCTCGCGGGGGCGGATCACGCCCCAGTCGTAGCCCTCGCGGGCCAGCGCCGGTACCGCGTTCGGACCGACATGCACACTGCGGCCGCCGCCGCCGATGCCGCGGGTCAGATGCACGCCGAGGAACGGGAACGCCGGGTCGGGGACCGGGTAGACGAGGCCGCGGACCAGCTCGGGTCTGGCCAGGTCGAAGTACTCGCCGCGGAACGGCACGATGCGCATCCCCGGGTCGTCCCCGGTGAGCCGGGCGATGCGGTCGCACTGCAGCCCCGCGCAGTTGACCAGCACCTTGGCGCGCACCACGTCCCCGGCCGCGGTCTGCAGGGCGACACCGCGCGCCGGCCGCCGGTCGATGCGCACCACGTCCGCCCCGTAGCGGATCTCGGCCCCCGACGCCTCCGCGAGGTGCTCGGCGACCGCCCGGTAGTCCGCGATCCCGGTCGTGCCCACGTGAATGGCGGCGAGGCCGCGCACCTCGGGCTCGTACTCCTGGATCTGGGGGGCGCCGAGCTCCCGCACCGGAATCCCGTTCTCCCGGCCGCGCTGGACGAGGGCGTGCAGGCGGGGCAGCTCGGCACGGCCGGTGGCGACGATCAGCTTGCCCGTGACCTCGTGCGCGATCCCGTACTCCGCGCAGAACTTGACCATCTCGGCCGCTCCGCCCACGGCGAAGCGCGCCTTGAGCGAACCCGGACGGTAGTAGATCCCGCTGTGGATCACTCCGCTGTTGCGCCCCGTCTGGTGACGGGCCGGGCCCGCCTCCTTCTCCAGGACCACGACGCGGGTGCCCGGTGCGGTGCGCGAGATGGCATAAGCGGTGGCGAGCCCGACGATCCCGCCGCCGACCACCACCACGTCCCCGTCATACGCCACAGCCGTCCCCACCAGGCCTCACCTCCATGCCCTGCATCTTGCCCGACGCCACTGACAATCCATGCGGGAGAAGGCCTTTCGGCTACGCCGGTGCCATCAGCAACGGCCTCGCCCGCTCCCGCAGCTCCACCACCCGCGGCTCGTCCCCGTACGGCTCGAGGCGGTGCAGCAGGTCCCTCACGTACTCCGTCGTCCGCGCCGACGAGATCCGCCCCGCCACCTCGAGCGCCCGCGTCCCCTGCTCGCACGCCGCGTCCAGGTTCCCCGACTCCAGCTCGGCCACCGCCGACACCACGAGCCGCAGCCCGTGGGAGCGTACGAACTCCTCGGTCGGCTTCGACAGTGCCTGCTCCGTGAAGCGCCGCACCTGCCGCGGCGCCTTCAGGTCCCGGTAGCACTCCGCGGCGTCCGCGGCGAACCGGTCGTAGGAGTAGAAGCCGAGCCAGGACGGATCGCTGTCGCCGTCGCGGGCCCGCTCCAGCCAGCCCTCGGCGGCCCGCAGCGCGGCCCCGGCGGCCTGCGCGTCACCGGCGCGCGCGTGCGCGCGTGCCTCGACGAGCCGGAAGAAGCTCATGGTGCGGGCGGTCGCCAGGCCGCGGTTGCGCTCGAGCGCCGCCTGCGCGAGGTCGACGCCCTCGTCCCCGAACCCGCGGTACGTCGCCTGCAGCGACATGGAGGCGAGCACGTACCCGCCGAGCGGCACGTCCGCGGCCGCGCGCGCGAGGCGCAGCGCCTGGATGTAGTACCGCTGCGCCGCCTCCTGCTGCCCGGTGTCGAACGCCATCCACCCGGCCAGCCGCGTCAGTTCGGCCGACGCCCCGAACAGGGAGCGGCCCACGTCGTCCGAGTACGAGCCGAGCAGCAGCGGCGCCGCCTCGACCCGCAGACACTCGGGGACCATCGACGAACGCCAGTCACCGCCCCCGTACTTGGAGTCCCAGCGCCTCGCGTCCTCCGCGGCCTCACGCAGTTTCTGTACGTCGCTGTGGCCGACCTTCTGCGGTGAACCCTCCTCCACGGCGTGCGCATCCCGCGCGACCGACGAGTCGGCCGGCGTAATCAGCCACCGCGAAGCGGGAGTCGCGTACGCGCTCACCGCGAAGGAACCGGCCAGGGACTGCCAGATGCCGCCGCCCGTCCGGCGCCCGGCGAGGTCGAGCCGGTACAGCTCGGTGGCCGACTTCACCGCCTGCCGTACGTCGCGCGGGAAGGCGAGACCCACCTCGGGTGCGGGATCCGCGTCGGCCAGGCCGATCTCGTGGAGCGGCACGGGCCGGCCGAGCTTCTGGCCGATCGCGGCGGCGATCAGATGCGGGGCGGCGCCCTGCGGCACCATGCCCTTCGACACCCAGCGCGCCACCGACGTTTTGTCATAGCGAAGTGTCAACCCGCGTTGTGCGCCAAGGTCGTTGACGCGGCGTGCGAGTCCTGCGTTGCTGATTCCCGCGAGGGCGAGAACGGCGCCGAGTTTCTCGTTCGGCCCGCGTTGCTCCCTGGACATGCGCCACCCCTCGACACAGACGGCTGCCGCGCCTGGCATCACCCCGGCCCTGCCCGACTGGCTCAGGACTGGCATAACCGCGCGGCATTCGTACACCCAGCGTAGTTCGCCGAATCCCAAGCGTTAAGGGTCGAAGTTCCGGATGGCGAGATTGTTGTCCGTACGGAAGTACGGCCCAGGCCACGCCGCGTGACCGTGTGCTCCGGGTGTGGCGCCGTGCGCCCGTGCGTGCGCTCTTACCCGGACATGGGGGGAGCGCTTCCATGGAACCTGCGTGGGTCGGCCCGCTGTACTGGATCCAGTGGGCTGGGGGACACCGCCGCCTACATCCCCGCGGGCGGCGGACCGGTCCGGGAGGCGATGTGCGCCTCCCGGACTGTGCGTTGCGCGCTGTGGCCGAAGCGGGGTGTCCAGCTCCGGCCAACAGCGGCTGATTTGGCCGAATCTCGACCCTGTCGTCCTGCGTTGCCGTGGTGGTGCCACGGTTCAACTACGGCTCAAAAGGGGCGCATTAAGGGGAGCGCACGCCATTTCCCGCTCCCTACTTGCCCCTTCGGTTGCCGTCTCTTGTCCGCCTTCTTCGTGGCAGCATGGGGAGCCCTTGGTTGTCCACAGGTTGTGGAGGCGGCGATGCGGTGGTTGGTGGGATGGAGCAGTACCGCCGCCGGTCCTGTGACCTTCGCGTCCGCGGGAGCCACCGGAACGGAAGGCGAAACGGTACACCCGGTCGGCTCGCACCTCCTGTGGGGCGACCCGGACCCGCTGTGGGCCGTCGGCGACTGGCGCCCCGACGAGGTGCGCATCGTGAAGATCGACGACCAGACGCGGATCGCGGTCCTCGGCGTGTGCGGCGCCTCCGACGAACAACTGCGCGTCGGGCTCCTCACCGCGCGCGGCGGCGCCCTGCGCCACCTCACCAACTGGCCGGGCAGCTACACGGCCGTCGTCCAGGCGGGCCGCCGCGTCACCGTGATCGGCGACCTCGCCGGTGCCCGCCCGGTCTTCTACACGCCGTGGGCGGGCGGCACGGCGTACGCGACCGCCGCCCTGCCGCTGGCCGACCTCATCGAAGCCAACCTGGACGTCGGCCACTTGGCCGCGCTGCTCGCCACCCCCGACGTCCCCGAGGCGCTGCACGACTCGACGCCGTACCAGGGCGTGCGCCGCATCCCGCCGGGACACGCGCTGATCCTGCGCGCCGGAGCCCGCGAGATCGCCGGCTACGAGCCGGTGGCGTCGCTCGCGGTGTCCGCCGCCGCCACCGACCCCGAAAGCGCCGTGGCGGGCGTACGGGACGCCCTCGTGGACGCCGTACGGGCCCGCCTCGCCGCACCCCGGCATGTGCCCGGCACCGATCTCGACCCCGGGCCCGTGCCCGGCATGGGGCCGGCCGAGCGCCGCGCGGCCCGCGGCATGCCCGTGCCCGGCATCGGCGCGGACCTCTCCGGCGGCCCCGCATCCGGCACCCTCGCCCTCCTGGCAGCGGGCCTGCCGGGCCTGCCGGGCACGGTCCTCGGCCACGGCACGGGCGCGGGCGAACGCCTCCTCGCCGTCACCTTCAACGACATCTCCACCTCGACGACCAACCACGAGGCGGAACTTGAACGGGCGGGAGCGATCGCGGCGAACCCACGCCTCCACCACGTAGTGGTGGCGGCAGGCGAAGAGGCGCTCCCTTACGCCGACTTGGAAGGCCCGCTCACGGACGAACCGTCCGCCACCCTCGTCACCGCGGCCCGCCACCGCGCACGCCTCGCCTCCGGAAGCGCCGACCACTTCACGGGCTACGGAGCACGCCAGGTCCTGGACGCCCATCCGGCGCGCCTCACCGACCTGTTGATGGACCGGCGCCGCCGCCACATGGTCCGCCCCGTAGCGGCCCTCACGAAGGCGGACGGTTCCTTCACGGTGCCCGCGCGCGTGTACGGCGCTGCCCGCAAGCTCGCCCGTACGCCCTACAAGGCGGGCGTGGAGAACCTCGCGGACCGCCTCCTGCACCGCAGCTTCGACGAACCGGGCGGCGCCGTCGGGGCGTCCCTCGCGGCCCTCACGTGGGCGAGACCCGGTCCCGCCGCGCGCTGGCTGACGGGCGAGGCCCTCGCTGAAGTATCGGTTCGCCTGCATCAGGGTGCGACGCGGCCGGGAGCCGGGCCCGGTCAGCGCCCGGGCGAGTTCCGGGCCCGCGCCGCACTGGCCCGGCACGCCGCGGACCTGCGCATCCTCGAACAGGCCGCGGAGATCCGCTTCCAGCGGCTGCACGCCCCGTTCCTGGACAACCAGGTGGTCCGCGCCTGCCGAGCCCTTCCCGAGGCCCTCCGCGTCCAGCCGGGCGCCCGCGCGACGATCCTGCGCACGGTCCTCGAAGGCGCGGGCGTGGCCGACCTGCCGCCGGGCTGGGGCGCCCCCTCGCACGCGTCCTCCGCGGCGGCCGCGCGCACGGGCCTGCGCGTGGCGGCGGACCACCTGATCGCCCTGTTCGACACCCCGCTCCTCGCGCAGACGGGCCTGATCGAGGCCCGAGTCGTCCGCAAGGCGCTCCGCGCGGCCGCGGACGGAGAGCCCCTGCCGCTCGACGGCCTGGCCGACCTGGTCGCCCTGGAACTGTGGCTGCGCCGCCTCCTCTCCCGCCGAGGCACGTGCTGGACCGGCACCCCGGCCCGCGCCCGAGCGGTCCCCTCGGGCAGCGTGGTCCCGGAACGGGCGTTGGGGGCGGGCTGACGCTCCGCCGGGCGGGATCCTGCCCTCGGCTTGTCTTCGGCTTGTCCTCGGCTTGTCCTGGGCGGTGCTCGGCGTTGGGCGGGAATTGTCCTCGGGTCTGTTGGGGAGGGTGGTTCGGCGTCCGGGGGCGGGGTGCGTTCTGGGGCAGTCCGAGGTGGGTTCTGTCTCGGTTCGGGTCGGGGCCTTGGGTGTTGGGTGGCTGTGCGAGGTGGGTTCTGTCTCGGTTCGGGTCGGGGCCTTGGGTGTTGGGTGGCTGTGCGAGGTGGGTTCTGTCTCGGTTCGGGTTGAGGCCTTGGGTGTTGGGTGGCTGTGCGAGGTGGGTCCCGCCTCGACCCGGGGCGCAGGCCCGAGCGCCGGGCGCCCGTCCAAACAGGGTCCTGCCTCGCCCCCGATCGAAGCCCCCAGCGCCGGGCGCCCGTCCAAACGGGGTCTTGCCTCGCCCCTGATCGAAGCCCCCAGTGCCGGGCGCCCGTCCAAACAGGGTCCTGCCTCGCCCCCGATCGAAGCCCCCAGCGCCGGGCACCCGCCCAAACAGGGTCCTGCCCCGCCCCTGATCGAAGCCCCCAGCGCCGGGCGCCCGCCCAAACAAGCCCCCGCCCCGCCCCCGATCGAAACCCCACACCCCGCCCGACCACCCCAACAACCCCGCACTCCACCCCCGCCAAGAAACCCCCGCACCCACCCACCCGAACCAGGGACAATGCCCAAGTGCAGTACACAATCCTGGGCACGGCGCAGGCCCACGACGACGAGGGCAGGCCCGTGCTCGTGGGCGGGCCCCGCGTCCGCGCCCTGCTCACCTCCCTGGCCCTGCACACCCCGCACACCGCCCCCACCGAGGCCCTCATCGACGACGTCTGGGCCGACGCCCCGCCCGTCGACGCCCCGGCCGCCCTCCAGGCCCTGATCGGCCGGCTCCGCCGTGCGCTCGGCAAGGAGGCGGTCACCTCGGAGACCGGCGGCTACCGGCTCGCCGCGACCCGCGAGGACATCGACCTGTACGTCTTCGAGCGCCTGACCCGCGAGGGCACCGCGGCCCTGGCCGCGAACGACCCGGCGACCGCGGCCCGCGCCCTGCGCCAGGCCCTCGCCCTGTGGCGCGGCCCCGCCCTGGCCGACCTGCCCGACCAGACCGCCGCCACCCGCCCCGAGGCCCAGCGCCTGGAGGCGACCCGCGCCCGGGCGGAAGCGGACCTCCTCCTGGGCCGCGCCCCCGAACTCGTACCGGAACTGCGGGAACTGACCACGACGTACCCGTACGACGAGCCGCTGCACGCCCTCCTCATCCGGGCCCTGCGCGCGGCGGGCCGGGGCGCGGACGCCCTCGCCGCGTACGAGACGGCCCGCCGCACCCTCGCGGATGGCCTGGGCGCGGACCCGGGCCAGGAACTGACGTCCCTCCACGCGCAGTTGCTGAACGACCCGGCGCCACAGAAAGCCCAGGCAGCGCAGCCAACACCCGCCTCACCCCCAACACTCAGCTCATCGCCAACACCCGCCCCACCCACCAACACCCGCCCCCCAATTCGCATAGGCAACCTCCGCCCCCGCCTGAATTCCTTCGTCGGACGGGAACCCGAACTGGCCGCCATCCGTTCGGAATTGCAAGGAGCACGCCTGGTCACACTCACGGGCCCGGGCGGCTCCGGCAAGACCCGTCTGGCCGAGGAGGCAGCCGCCCCCCTCCCGCAGGCCTGGCTGGTCGAGCTGGCGCCGCTCGACGACCCGCGAGGGGTCCCGGGCGCGGTCGTCAGCGCCCTCGGTCTGCGCGAGACGGTCCTGATGACGAACGAGTTGTCGGGCCAGCACGACGACCCGACCAGCCTCCTCCTGGAGCACTGCGCCCACCGCAGCCAGCTCTTGATCCTTGACAACTGCGAACATGTCATCGACGCGGCGGCGGAGCTCGCCGAGACCCTCCTCACCCACTGCCCGGGTCTCACGATCCTCGCCACCAGCCGCGAACCCCTCGGCGTCCCGGGGGAGTCGGTGCGCCCGGTCGAGCCGCTGCCCCCGGACCCGGCGCACCGCCTGTTCACCGAGCGGGCCCGAGCCGTGCGCCCCGGCTTCGACCCCGACAAGGACCGGGCCGCGGTCGCCGAGATCTGCCGCCGCCTGGACGGACTGCCGCTGGCCATCGAGCTGGCGGCGGCCCGCCTCAGGTTGCTCTCGCCCCGCCAGATCGCGGACCGCCTCGACGACCGCTTCCGCCTGCTGACCAGCGGCAGCCGCACCGTTCTGCCCCGCCAGCAGACGCTGCGCGCGGTCGTCGACTGGTCCTGGGACCTGCTCGACGACCAGGAGCGCACCGTCCTGCGCGAGCTGTCGGTCTTCGCGGGTGGCTGGGACCTGGAGGCGGCGGAGGCGGTCTGCTCCCCGCCGGACGCCGCCGACCTCATCGGCGCCCTGGTGGACAAGTCCCTCCTGATCGCGACGCCCCACGAGACCCCGGACGCCACCGGCTCCGGCATGCGCTACCGCATGCTGGAGACCATCCAGGAGTACGCGACGGAGCGGGCCGCCGAGACGCCCGAGCTGCGCCTGTCGGCGATGCGCCGGCACCTCGACTTCGTCCGGGCCCTGGCGGAGAAGGCCGACCCCGAGCTGCGTGCGGCGGGCCAACTCCCGTGGATCCACCGCCTGGAGACGGAGCTCGACAACATTCGCCTGGCCCTCGCGCGCGTGACGAGCGACCCGGACCTGGCCGACGAGGAGACGGCCATCGCCCTCGCGCTGCATCTGGGCTGGTTCTGGTGGCTGCGCAACTACGGCCCGGAGGGAGCGGGTTGGGTCGAGGAGGTCCTCACGCTGCTGCCGGACCGGGACCTGCCGGACGACCCGGAGGACCCGCTGTACTGGCCGCGGATGAACGTACGTCTGCTCGGTCTCTTCCTGACCTCCGAATCCACCCCCCAGTCCATGCCGACCAGCGACGAGGACCGGGCGTACGTGGAGCGGCTGCGGGCCGCGTTCCAGCCGCCCAGCCCGCAGGGTGCCCGCTTCCCGGGGATCATCTGGCCGTTCTCGATCTTCATCGGCGGCGAGGTGCGGGACGCGCGTGCCTCCCTGGACGAGGCTCTCGCCAACTGCCGTGTGCACGGGGGCGACTGGGAGATCGGCGTGACGCTGATGTTCCGTACGCACATGGCCGTCGACATGCCGGGCAACATGCGGGGCGTGGACGACGACCTGGTCGAACTGCGGGACATCAGCCGCCGGGTGGGCGACCGCTGGATGCGCGCGCAGGTGTGCAGCGCCGCGGGCGAGGCCGCTTCGGGCCGCGGCCGCTTCAAGGAGGCGAAGGCCGAGTACGAAGAGGCCCTGCGCCTTGCCTACGAGGTGGGGGCGTACGCGGAGACGCCGTTCCTGATCGCCCGCCTCGCCGAGATCGCCTACCGGGAGGGTGACCGGGAGACCGCGCAGAGGACCCTCGACCTGGCGAGCGAGGAGGCGGAGCAGTCGGCGGTCGCGGACACCGCGGCGTTCGTCATGCTGCTGCGGGCCCAGTTCGTGCTGTCCGACGGGGACGTGCCCCGCGCGCGCGAACTGTGCGACGCGGCCCGCGCGATCGCCCTGGGCGGCACCCCGCCGCCACAGTTCATCGCGGCGCTCGGCGCGGTCGACGCCCGTGTCACGGCGGCCGAGTCGGGCCCCGCGGCCGGCCGCGCGCTCCTCGTCGGCGTGCTGAGCGACGCGGTCCTGGGGCGCTGCGCGGAGACGGTGACCGCGGGCCTGATCGACATCGGGGCCGAACTGGTGGGCCGCGACGGGGACATGGCGCGCGCGGTGCGGCTGTTCGCGGCGTCCGACCGGCTGCGCGACGGCCAGGAGCGGCCGATGCCCGAGCGGGCCGAGTACGAGGCGGTCGAGGCCCGCGCCCGGACCGAGCTCGGCGACACCGGGTACGAGACGGCGTACGCGGCGGGCACGGCCCTCGGCCAGGAGCAGATCCTCGCCGAGCTGTCACCCGCCGCCGGCGACTGAGCGCCGGTCGTCGAGCGCCGCTCAGCCGCAGGTGAACTGGGACTGGGCCCAGTCCGCGATCGCCACCGCGCCGAACGGGGTGTGCGGGTCGACCACGAGCCGGATCGTCTTGTGCCCCGTGAGGTTCACATGGACCGGCACCGCCGGGTCGTTGCCGCGCACCACCGGCGAGCTCCAGGCCTGCGCCCCGTCGACGTAGACGGAGAACCGGACGGCGCCGAGCCCGAGCGTCATGTCGTCGACACCGGCGTACGCGTCGTAGGCGGTGCAGCTGCGGTTGAGGTCGATGGTGACGGAGGACTCGGCGTGCACCGACACCCCGTTCGCATACGTCTTGTCGGCGATCGACATGCCGTAGCGCTGCCAGACCCAACTGCTCTCGCCGAGCCGGATCTCGGGCTTGGTGCCGTCGCCCAGGACGCCGTACTCCAGCTGGTTCAGCTGGTACGTGGCCGGGGGCGGCGGCGGGGGAGTCGGCTTCGGAGGTGTCGGCTTGGGCGTCGGCTTCGGCTTGGGGGGCGTGGGCTTGGGCGGCGTCGGCTTCGGGGTCGGCTTCGGCGTCGGCTTGGGCTTGGTCGGCGTCGGCTTCGGCTTCGGGGTGGGTTTCGGCGCCGGAGGCTTGGGCTTGGGCTGGGGCTTCGGCGGCTCCGGGGACGGCTTCGGGGCGGGCGGCACCGGCTGTGACACCGGCGGCTTCTCCGCCTTGGCCTCGGGCTTCGGCTTCGGGTCCCCGGCGAGCGCGATGGCCACGGCGACGGCGACCCCGGCCGCCACCACACCGGCCGCGATCCCGGCCTTCGCGGGCGCCCCGAGCCCTTCGGACGCGGCACCTCCGGCCGCGCCCCCGCTCGACGAGCCACTGGCCGCCGCGGCCGCACCGGCACCGGCACCGGCCGCACCCGCGGCGCCACCGCCGGCGATGAGCGCGGCCACCTTCGCGTACCCGGCAGCACCGAACCAACCGATGACCGCGACCGGCACGACACCCGGGATGCCGCTGGCGACTTCCTTGATCTGGCCTGCCGCGAGGCGGCACTTGGCGCACTCCTCCAGGTGCTTGCGCAGCCCGCGCTCGGCGCGCGTACGCAGACTGCCGCGCGCGTACGCGCCGAGCCGGTCCGCGTAGCGGGAGCACTCCTCGGACTCGGTGAGCGTCGCGGAGACGTGCGCCTGGAGGTAGGCCTCCTTCAGGCCTTCGCGGGCCCGCTTGGCCAGCACGCGCGTGCCGTTGGCGTCGAGCCCGAAGAGCGTGGCGACCTCGCTCGGCGACTCGTCCTCGACCTCGGTGTGCCACAGCACGGCCTGCCAGCGCTCGGGCAGCGAGCGGAAGGCCTGCATGGCCATCGACTGCTCGGCCTCGTGCATGGCGCGGACATCGGCGCCCAGGTCGAGGGTGTCGTCGTCCGCGACCTCGCTCGAGCGGGCCGCCTGCGCGGCGAACACCGCGAAGTCATCGACTAGTTGTTCTCTTTTGGCCGACTTCGTCCAGTTGGCGGCGACGCGGCGCACCGTGGTCAGCAGATAGGCGCGCACCGCGTGCTCGGGCCCGCTGCCGCCGCGGACCGCGCCCAGCATGCGGGCGAACACCTCGGCCGTGAGGTCGTCGGCGGTGTGCGCGTCACGGCAGCACGTGCGCGCGTAGCGGCGGACGGCGGCGTTGTGCCGGCGGTACAGCTCCTCGTACGCGCTGTCGTCGCCCCCGCGCATCCGCCCGATCAAGTCGGCGTCGGACAACGGGAGTTCACTGCCTGAGGCGCCCGCAGGGACACTCTCGCGCTGTGCGGGCACGGATACGTCGGCGTCACCCTGAGGCTCGCTCTGCACCCCGCCGGAAGCCCCGCCAGAGGCTCCGCCCGACGGCGAGCCCGGAGTGCGCCCGGGTCCTCCCTGGCTCGGCACCTGCTGCGAGGTGAGGCCGTCCGTGGACGACTCCCCACCGTCGGGCCGCTGCTCGCTCTGCCCGTCAACGCTCATCGCGGAAGCCCCCGCCTGCACACTGCCAGCCCGATCACCGGGAAAGCGTGCCACACAGCGGGGCCACGGCGAGGGCCTGTGCACAGCAACCACTCATCCGTGGAGTATTCCCGCACCCGAGCACTAGCCGTCACCCGTCCGGGGAAGGCTCAACGGGCTTGCTGTACAAGGCAGTTGACCGCGAACGGCACATAGCGGCCGCCCGCGGTCAATCCGTGGAACACCGCCCGTACGAGACGGACCGTACGAGACGGACCGTACGAGACGTGCGGCTCAAGCGGGCCGCGAGCGCAGCCCCTCCAGCAGGATGTCGAGCAGCCGGGCCGAAGCCGCCGCCTGCTGCGCGGCGTCCGGCAGCGAGGGCGCCGCCGTCGCGATGACCAGCAGCACGTCCGACACGGTCACGTCGGCACGCAGCTCACCGGCCTCGCGCGCCCGGTCCACGAGCCGCCCCACGACTTCGAGCAGCGTCGCCGCCCCCGCGTCGTCGGGACCCAGACCGTCCACGCTCTCGTCGAGCGGCGCCGTCCGCTGCTCCACGAGCCGCAGCTCGGGCGCACCGTTGCGCTGTTCCGGGACACGCGTCTCGTCCCGGGCGCCATCGGCCCGCTCGTCGGCCACACCCACCCGCAGCACCTGCGGCGGAAGCAGCCGGCCCGCGCCCGAGGCGACCGACGTCCGCAGGAAGCGCGAGAGCGCCGACCACGGTTCGTCCTCCTGGCCGAGCGCCGTACGTGCCTGGTCGGTCAGCCGGGCCGTCTCCTCCTCGGCTATCCGTCGCACCAGTACGTCCTTGCTGGGAAAGCGCCGGTACACCGTGCCCACGCCGACGCGCGCGCGGCGCGCCACGTCCTCCATGGGCGCCCCGTACCCCAGCTCGCCGAACACCTCGCGGGCCGCGCGCAGCACGTGCTCAAGATTGCGCTGGGCGTCCACCCGCAGCGGCGTGGAGCGCGAACTGTCGTTCGCACCACGCCCGTTGGCGCTACCGCCCCCGCCCGTGGGCAGGGCGGCTGACGCCGAGGTCCAATGAGAGTCCTGAATGTGCATATCTGTTCCCCCGGTAATGACGTCTCCCCCCGGAGACACTCCCCGCCATGTCAGTCGGAGCGTGAGGAACAGACGTTGATTTCCCGGGTCCGCCCGGCGGGCCCGCCAGTGCATCCCCCGACACCCCGACAGCACACGAACATAGTTGAGCGGGAGTCAATTCAGAAGGGGCAGGTTCCGCACGGAGCGCCCCCCGAACGGAGTACGCGGCGATTCCGCCCCGATTGCACCCCCATCGTCCACCCCCGTCCTACCCGCTGACCTGCACACCTTCCCCGCGCCCCGGTCGACCGTCCGACCGGTACGGGGCCCTCCGCTCCGTCACACAAATTGCCGGGGCTGTGGACAAACGCAAGGGCCCGATGCGTCATGGGGTGGTGACGATGTCAAAGACGACTCCACCGGGTCCCGCCCGCATTCTCGTGGTGGGCGGCGGCTACGTCGGGATGTACACCGCCCTGCGCCTCCAGAAGAAGCTCAAACACGAGCTCAGGAGCGGCGCCGTGGAGATCGTGGTCGTCACCCCCGATCCGTACATGACGTATCAGCCGTTCCTGCCGGAGGCGGCCGCCGGATCGATCTCCCCGCGCCACGTCGTCGTCCCGCTGCGCAGCGTCCTGCCGCACTGCGAGGTCGTCGTCGGCGAGGTGGTCTCCGTCGACCACGCCAAGCGCACCGCCATGTACACCACCCTCGCCAGCGACGAGGAGGGCACGGGCCCGGCCCCGCTCACGTACACCGAACTGGTCCTGGCCCCCGGCTCGGTCTCCCGCACGCTCCCGGTCCCCGGCCTCGCCGAGTTCGGCATCGGCTTCAAGACCGTCGAGGAGGCCGTCGGCCTGCGCAACCACGTCATCGAGCAGCTCGACATCGCCTCCTCCACGCGCGACCCGGCGATCCGGGACGCCGCCCTGACCTTCGTCTTCGTAGGCGGCGGATACGCGGGAGTCGAGGCACTCGGCGAGCTGGAGGACATGGCCCGGTACGCGGCGAAGTACTACCACAACGTCAAGGCCGAGGACCTGAAGTGGATCCTCGTCGAGGCCAGCGACCGGATCCTGCCCGAAGTGGGCCCGGAAATGGGCCAGTACACGATCCGCGAACTGCGCGCCCGCAACATCGACGTACGCCTCGAGACCCGCCTCGAATCCTGCGAGAACCGCGTCGCCGTCCTCTCCGACGGCTCCCGCTTCCCCACCCGTACGGTCGTGTGGACGGCCGGCGTCAAACCCGCACCGCTGCTCGCCGCCACCGACCTGCCGCTCACCGAGCGCGGCCGCCTCAAGTGCACCGCCCAACTCGCCGTGGACGGCGCCCCGCACGCGTGGGGCGCGGGCGACGCGGCCGCGGTCCCGGACGTCACGGCGCAGGAACCGGGCAAGGAGTGCGCCCCGAACGCCCAGCACGCGGTGCGCCAGACCAAGACGCTCGCCGACAACATCGCGGCGTCCCTGAGCGGCCGGCCGCTCACCGATTACGAGCACGCGTACGTGGGCTCCGTCGCCTCGCTCGGTCTGCACAAAGGTGTCGCGCACGTCTACGGGCGCAAGCTGAAGGGCTACCCTGCCTGGTTCATGCACCGCGTCTACCACCTCAGCAGGGTGCCCACCATCAACCGGAAGGCCCGCGTCCTGTCCGAATGGACGCTCTCCGGCCTGTTCAAGCGGGAGATCGTCTCGCTGGGCTCCCTGGAGCAGCCACGCGCGGAGTTCGAACTCGCGGCCGGGTCCGTCCCTCCTGAGGACCCTTCTCCGCCGCCTTCCACCGGGCCGGAGGGGACCCCCTGACCGCTCCGCCGACGCCCGGGCACCGACCGGCCGCCCGAAGTTTCGACCACCGTTCGACCGGAGCGTGGAACTCCCGCTCCCGGACCGGCGTCTGACGTTTGTCAGTACGGTCGGCCAGACTGGTCCCCGACCCTGGACGGGCCCCATCGCCCGCCCTCGACCCCACGAGGCTTGTCCCACAGTGAACTTCACGCGCTGGAGCGCCCGGCTCCCCGGAACGCAGCGCCGCGCCGCCGCGCGGGCCGAGATCGGCGTACCCCAGCGAGGCGAGAGCGCCGTGCCCGCGGCCCGCGCCGAGCATCTGCCCGAAGACCCCGAACAGGGCGGAGGCATCGGCGGCGGCGTCGACCAGCTGCCCGCCCGCGACGTCCTGGACCGCATCCCCGCCCTCGTCGCCCTGGTGCACGGCCCCGACCACCGCATCGCGTACGTCAACGACGCGTACACCGCGGCCTTCGGCGAGCGCCCCCTCGGCGAGCCGGCGCGCGAGGCCCTGCCCGAACTCGACGAGCTCAGCCTGCTGCCCCTCCTCGACCAGGTGCTGCGCAGCGCGAAACCCCGCACGGTCAAGTCCCGCAAGAGCGCGGGCGGCCGCTCGTACACGGTGACGTGCACCCCGCTGGAGACGGGGGAGGGCCCCGGCGTCCTGATCTTCGCGGCGGACGTGACGGACCACGCGGAGGCGGCGGAACGGCTGCGTACGAGCGAACGCCAACAGCGCGAGACGGCGGTCACCCTCCAACGCTCCCTGCTGCCGCAGGAGTTGGAGGAGCCCGACGACCTGCGCATCGCCGCCACGTACCAGCCGGGCGGCACCGAGGCCGCGGTCGGCGGCGACTGGTACGACGTCATCACTCTCGGCGGCGGCCGCACGGCCCTCGTCATCGGCGACGTCATGGGCCGAGGCGTCCGGGCAGCGGCCGTGATGGGCCAGCTCCGCACGGCCGTACGCGCATACGCCCGGCTCGACCTGCCGCCGCACGAGGTCCTGCAGCTCCTCGACGGCCTGGCCACCGAGATCGACCCGCAGCAGATCGCCACGTGCGTCTACGCGGTCCACGACCCGAACGAGGGCCGCCTCGTCTACGCGTCCGCGGGCCACCTCCCCATCCTCGTACGCGACGAGAACGGCACGATCCACCGCGCCGAGGAGCCCACGGGCCCGCCCCTCGGCACCGGCGGCTGGCTGCACGCGTCGGGCTCGGTGCCGCTGGGCCCCGGCTCCACGGCGGTCCTGTACACCGACGGCCTGGTGGAGCGCAGGGACGAGGACATCGACGAGGGCGTGGCCGCCATCGAGCACGCGCTCTCGGGCGCGACCGGCACCCCCCAGGTGATCTGCGACCGCCTGATCCGCGCGGCCGGAGTGACGGCGGACCACGACGACGACGTGGCGGTCCTGGTCCTCCAGCACCCGGCCCGCAAGGGCGCCGACGGCGAACTCTTCCGCAACGCCGCCCTGGAACTCCTCGGCGGCGTCGAAGCGGCCCCACGCGCGCGTGCCTTCGCGTCCGGCGTCCTCACGAGCTGGCGCTTCGCCCCCGAACTGCACGACCTGGGCGTCCTGGCCGCCAGCGAACTCGTCGCGAACTCCCTCCAGCACGGCACCCCGCCCATGCGCCTGCGCCTGCGCCGCACGGACCGCCGCCTGATCATCGAGGTCACCGACGGCGACGACCACCTCCCGCGCCGCCGCCGCGCCGAACCGGGCGACGAGACGGGCCGCGGCATCGCCATCGTCGCCACCATCGCCTCGAACTGGGGCTCGCGCCGCACCCCGGGCGGCGGCAAGGCGGTCTGGTGCGAGTTCGTCCTCCCGACCGGCACGCCCTGACAGACGCGAAAGGGCGGCCGGCCCCGAAAGGCACCGACCGCCCCACGCACGCATCGCTTGCTGCGCACTCATCGCTACGTACTCATCGCTCCGCCGCTCACGCCTCCGCGGCAGCGGGCTGCGGCGGAGCACTCTGCATGACCACACGGCTCCCGGCCAGCGACGGCTGGTCCTGTACGGGGGTGAGCTGCTTCCCGAGCCGCAGCGCGAGGAACGTGATCCCGAGCGAGAACAGCAGGAACGTCACGATGTACGGCCCGTGCAGCGCGGCCCCCATCGGCCCGCCGACGGCCGGACCGACGGCCAGCGCGAGCTGCTTCACCAGCGCGAAGGCCGAGTTGTACGACCCGACCATCCCGGCCGGCGCGAGATCGGCGACCAGCGGCGCCACGGTCGGCGACAGCATCGACTCACCGAGCCCGAAGAGCGCGTACGTGGAGATGAACGCGGCGGTGGCCATGGCCTGGCTGCCGTGCCCGACCCCCGCGTACCCCGCGAAGACCCAGGCGACGGCCCAGATGAGACCGACGGCGGCGATCACCCGCGACCGCTTCCTGTGCTCGACGAACTTCAGCACGGCGAACTGCGCGACCACGATCATCGCGGTGTTGGCGGCCAGCGCGATGCCGAGCGTGGACGGCGAGATCCCGGCGGCCTCGACACCGTAGGCGCTCAGCCCCGACTCGAACTGCCCGTAGCAGGCGAAGAACAGCACGAAGCCGAGGATGCACAGCTGCACCATCGCCCGGTTCCCGAGCAGCGCCCGCAGCCCGCCCTTCGACTCGCCCTTGGGCCGGGCCTCGCCGAACGACGGCGCGTGCGGCATCCGCACGCTCAGCACGACCGCGGCGAGCACCAGGAACATCACGGCCTCGATGCCGAAGAGCAGCAGGAAGCTGTCCGGCCGGTCCACATCGACGATCTGACCGCCGATGAGGCCGCCTATGCCAAGCCCCAGGTTCTGCAGGAAGAACTGCGTCGCGAACGACCGCGTCCGCGACTCGGGCGCCGAGCACCACACGATCATGGTCGCGAGCGCGGGCTGCAGCACTGCCGTACCGGCGCCGAGCACGGCGGCGGCGCCGATGGCGGCCGGCTCACTGCTCGCGAGCCCGAGGCTGATCGCACCCACGGAGGCCACGACCGAGGCCACCACCAGGACGGGCAGCGGCCCGCGCCGGTCGATGGCGCGACCGGTGAAGGGCAGGACGACCAGGGCGGCCGTGGCGAAGGCGGCCAGCACGATGCCGGCCGCACTGGCACCAAGATCCCGGACCTCCGCCACGTACACGTAAAGGAACGGAACCGTGAAGCCGATGCCGAACGCGCTCAGCGCGCTGCCCACCTGAATCCGGCGCATCGCTGCGCCCATCGCCCTGGTCACTTTCACCTGCCCTTTCGCTGTCCCGGCCCGCGGGGCCGAGGAAGACGTACATCAACGAGCCGTCAAGAGCACTCAACCCTGAAGACTTCGAAGCTAAAGTTAGAACCTAAACAATACACAGAGAAGGACTTCAACGCCAACCACTTGCGTGCCATACTGCGCGGCATGGCCGACACCCCGGGCGGGCCGCAAGCCGAGCCGACCCTCGACGAGCAGATCGCCGCGTACCAGCGCGAGTTCCAGGACCTCGACCCCCAGGTCGAGCAGATCGTCTCGGCGCTCGGCAGACTCAACCGCCGGATGAACGTGGCGTACGGACGCCAGACTTCCGAGATCGGCATCAGCAACGCCGAGTGGGAGGTCCTCAAGGCGCTCGTCCTGTCCGGCGCCCCGTACCGGATGGGCCCGGGCGACCTGGCCAAGCGCCTGGGGCTGACCCCCGCCGCGATGACCCACCGGATCGACCGCATGGTCCAGGAGGGCCTGGTCACCCGCGACCGCGACGAGAACAACCGGGTCCGCGTCATCGTGGAGCTCACCCCGCAGGGTCGCGAGAAGTGGCTCGAGGCGATGCGCCTGGCGAGCGTCTTCGAGGAGGAGCTCCTCCAGGACCTCACCCCGCTCGAGCGCGGAGTCCTCGGCGAGGTCCTCACCCGCCTCCTGCGCCGCGTGGAACACGCCCAGCCGGACGCCGGCGGCCGCCTCAGCGACCTGGACTGACAGCGCTACGAAGTCGCACGCGGTGGGGGTTGACACTGCCCGGCCCGGCCCGTAAGGTTCTTCGGGTTGCCGCAGAGCCGTAACGGTTCTCCGACAGCACCTCACGCCGCATCAGCGGCACCCAAACCACCAGCACGATCTCCCCCACGGGATTGATTTCGGCGTGCCCGAATTCAATTCGATTTGGGGTGCGGCAACCCTGATCCACTCGATTAGGAACTGCAGCAAGGATCCGCTAATGTTTGGGACGTCGGAACGGCCCAACAGCCGGGAAGGCAAAGCCCCCTGACTGGGAATCAGGCCCGAAAGGATCTGATAGAGTCGGACTCGCCGGAAAGCCGAAAGGCCGGAAAGCGAAGCAAGACCCCGAG
>NZ_JBITJZ010000004.1:0-771517 GCF_044460595.1 Streptomyces sp. NPDC050085
GCCGATTTCCTCGGGGTCTTGCTTCGCTTTCCGGCCTTTCGGCTTTCCGGCGAGTCCGACTCTATCAGATCCTTTCGGGCCTGATTCCCAGTCAGCGGGCCCCGCCTTAGCGGAGATTGTTGCTCTGTCTTCCCGGCTGTTGGGCCGTTCCGACGTCCCAAACTTTAGCGGATCTGCAGAGCAGTTCCTAATCGACCTCATCGAATTGAATTCGAGCACGCCAAAGGGCACGTCGAATTCAGTCCCATGAAGGGATCGTGCTGTGGGTTGGGTGCCGCGTGAGCGGCGGAAGGTGCCGCCTCGGAACCTCCGGCTCCGCGACAACTCGAAGGAACTTACGCCATGGACGCTCGTAAGACAAAAGCGGGGTCCGGTGCAGCGCGCACCGGACCCCGCTGCCCGCAACCTCAGGCCCCGACAGGCGTCTTCGCCCCGCCGTCCCGCGGCGCGGGGACGTCCCCGTCGGCCGGCTCGGAGGAGTCGAGGAGGGTCCGCTCGTCGAAGGGGATGTCGCCCGCGAGCACCCGCTTGACCCGGTCCCGGTCGACCTCGCCGGTCCACGTCCCGATGAGGAGCGTGGCGACCGCGTTGCCCGCGAAGTTCGTCAGTGCGCGGGCCTCGCTCATGAACCGGTCGATGCCGACGATGAGCCCGACCCCGTCGACCAGCGCCGGCTTGTGCGACTGGAGGCCGCTCGCGAGCACCGCGATGCCGGACCCCGAGACGCCCGCGGCCCCCTTCGACGCGACCATCATGAACAGGAGCAGCCCGATCTGCTGGCCCACGCTCATCGGCTGGTCCATGGCGTCGGCGATGAAGAGCGACGCCATGGTCAGGTAGATCATGGTGCCGTCGAGGTTGAAGGAGTACCCGGTCGGCACGGTGATGCCGACGACCGGGCGGCTGACTCCCAGGTGCTCCATCTTCGCGATGAGCCGGGGCAGCGCCGACTCCGAGGACGACGTCGACAGGATCAGCAGGAACTCCCGGCCCAGGTACTTCAGCAGGGCGAAGAGGTTGAAGCCGGTCGCGAGCCGCAGGATGAGCGCCAGGACCACTCCGACGAACAGCGCGCAGGTGACGTAGAACCCGACCATGATCGTCGCGAGGGCCTTGAGCGCGTCGACGCCGGTCTCGCCGATGACGGCGGCCATCGCCCCGAACGCGCCGATCGGCGCCGCCCACATGATCATGCCGAGGACGCGGAAGACCAGCTTCTGGATGTGCTCGACACCGCGCAGGACCGGCTCGCCGGAGCGGCCCATCGCCTGGAGTGCGAACCCGACGAGGAGTGCGACGAGGAGGGTCTGCAGGACCTCGCCCTCGGTGAACGCGGAGACCAGCGTCGTCGGGATGATCCCGAGGATGAAGTCGACCGGGCCCTCGGCGGCGTCCTTGGCCGCGGTGTGGCCGACCTCCTTCGTCGCCTCGGTGAGGTGCATGCCGTCACCGGGGTGCAGGATGTTGCCGACGACGAGGCCGATGGCCAGGGCGACCACGGACATGGCGATGAAGTAGCCGAGGGCGAGCCCGCCGACCTTGCCGATCTGGGCGGCCTTGCGCACCGATCCGACGCCGAGCACGATCGTGCAGAAGATGATGGGCGAGATCATCATCTTGATCAGGGCGACGAAGCCGGTGCCGATCGGCTTGAGCTCCGTGGCGAAGTCGGGCCAGATGAAGCCGACGCCGATGCCGAGCAGTACGGCGACGATGACGGCGAGATAGAGATAGTGCGTGCGGTCCCTCTTGGCGGCGGGGGGCGGGGACGGCGTTGCGGCCCCGGTCCGGGTCTCGGCCACGGTTCCTCCTGACGACGACATCGGCGTACTGGCCGTGCGGCTCACGGTCTGCGGATCCCGGTGACTATCTCCCAGGGCGTGACCGCCGTCACCCTTCCGTTCATTTAGTTCGCACTTGAACGGCCAGGCAGACTGGGCGCCATGCGTCTCCCCCTCCCCCGCAGCCTGGCCGGCCAGCTCTTCGCGATGCAGGCCGTCCTCGTGGCGGTCGTGGTCGGGGGCTGCGCGCTGTTCGCGTACGTCAGTGACCGCGGCCAGGCGGAGACCGCGGCGCGGCGGCAGGCGACGGCCGTGGCCAGGGCGGTCGCCGACGCCCCCTCGGTGCGTGCGGCGATCACCGGCGCGGGCGATCCGACGACGCGCCTGCAGCCGTACGCCGATGACGTGCAGCACCACACCGGCGTCGACTTCGTGACGATCATGGATCCGCACGGCATCCGCTGGACGCACCCCAAGCCCGAGTACATCGGCGAGCGCTACCTCGGGCACATCGGGCCCGCGCTCGAGGGACGTACGTACGCGGAGACCTACACCGGCACCCTCGGCCCGTCCGTGCGTGTCATCACCCCGGTCCACGGGCCTGGCAAGCGGGTCATCGGGCTCGTCAGCGCCGGCATCACCATCGACGAGATCACCGCGCAGGCCCGCGGTCAGGTCCTCGCCGTCACCGGGGTGGCCGGTGCGGCCCTCGTGCTCGGCGGCATCGGCACGTACGTCATCAACGCGCGGCTGCGCCGCCACACCCACGGCATGAACGCGACCGAGCTGTCCCGGATGCACGCCTATCACCAGGCCGCCCTGCACGCCGTCCGCGAAGGGCTCGTGATGCTCGACGGGCAGCGGCGCATCGCCCTCATCAACGACGGGGCCCGCGAACTGCTGGGCGTCGGCGCCGACTCGGTGGGTCGCGGCATCGCCGAGCTCGGCCTGCCCGCACCGCTCACCGGCGCCCTGCTCGCCGCCGAGCCCCGCGTGGACGAGGTGCATCTGACGGCCGACCGGGTCGTGGTCGTCAACACCTCGCCGGTGGCCAGCGGCGAGCGGCGCGGCACGGTCGTGACCCTGCGCGATCACACCGAACTGCAGTCGGTGATGGGCGAGTTGGACTCCGAGCGGGGCTTCACGCAGGCGCTGAGGTCGCAGGCCCACGAGGCCGCCAACCGCCTCCACACCGTCGTCTCGCTCATCGAGCTGGGGCGCGCCGACGAGGCCGTCGACTTCGCCACCGCCGAGCTGGAGCTCGCCCAGGCGCTCACCGACCAGGTCGTCGGCGCCGTCAGCGAACCCGTCCTGGCCGCCCTGCTGCTCGGCAAGGCGGCGCAGGCCAACGAGCACGGCGTCGAGCTGGTCGTCTCCCCCGAGACCCGGATCGACGACGGGCTGCTGCCCGAGTCGCTGGCCGCCCGCGACCTGGTCACCGTCCTCGGCAACCTCATCGACAACGCGGTCGACGCGGCCCAGGGCTCCCCGCGCGCCCGCGTCACCGTGACCGCCCGCGCCACCGCCGAGGCGCTGCTGCTGCGGGTCACGGACACCGGCCCCGGCGTGGACCCGGAGCACACGGACGCCGTCTTCGAGCGTGGCTGGTCGACGAAACCGGCAGGGCCCGGCGGCCGGGGCCTCGGCCTCGCCCTCGTGCGCCAGGCTGTCCACCGCAACAACGGCACACTGAAGCTGGACCAACCTCCGGGCGGCGGCGCCGAGTTCAGGGTGACCCTGCCGCTCGAGGCCGCCGCGACCACTCTCCAGGACGGCTGATCATGACCCACCCGCACATCAGAGTCCTGGTGGTGGAGGACGACCCCGTCGCCGCCGACGCCCACGCCCTCTACGTGAACCGCGTGACCGGCTTCACCACCGTCGCCAAGGCCCACTCCGCCGCCGAGGCCCGTCGTGCCCTTGACGGCGCTGCCGTCGACCTGATCCTCCTCGACCTGCACCTGCCGGACGGCCACGGCCTCGCGCTCGCCCGCTCGTTGCGCGCCGCCGGGCACCAGGCGGACGTCATCGCCGTCACCTCGGCCCGCGATCTGACGGTCGTACGCGAAGGGGTGTCGCTCGGTGTCGTGCAGTACGTCCTCAAGCCGTTCACGTTCGCCACGCTCCGCGACCGTCTGGTGCGCTACGCCGAGTACCGCACATCGACGGGCGTGGCCACGGGGCAGGACGAGGTCGACCGCGCCCTGTCGCACCTGCGCTCCCCGGCCCCGGCCGCGCTGCCCAAGGGCCTGAGCGCGCCCACCCTGGAGCGGGTCACGCAGGCCGTGCGCGAGGCGGCGCCCGAGGGCGTGACCGCGATGTCGACCGCCGAGACGGTCGGCATCTCGCGCATCACGGCCCGCCGCTATCTGGAGCACCTGGTCGACGCGGGGCTCGCCGAGCGCAGCCCGCAGTACGGACAGGTCGGCCGTCCCGAGCTCATCTACACCTGGAAGTAGCCCGCGCCCCGGTCGGCTACGGGTGACTCCGGACGATTACGGCGTCGATAACAACGTTGTCTCCAATGCGACGTGGGACGTCGCACGCCCATTGACCTTGCTCGGAACAGGACCGTACGTTCACGGGCAGCCCCGCGAGTCGACGAAGCCCGCGGACGCTCCGTAGGAGGTCGTTCACGTGCGCCCCACCGCCCCGATCCTCGTCGCCACCGCCCTCTTGGCGGCCGGAACGCTGACCGCCTGCGGCGGCGGCTCCGGCAGCGACTCGAACACCATCAAGGTGTCCTACAAGCAGTCCATGGACAACTCGGTCAGGGTCCCGGACATCTACCTGGCCGCGATGAAGAAGCAGTTCGAGAAGGAGCACCCCGGCAAGAAGGTGGAGCTCGTCCCGATCAAGGCCCCGGACTCCGAGTACTACACCAAGGTCCAGCAGATGCTGCGCTCGTCGAAGACGGCGCCGGACCTCGTCTACGAGGACACGTTCCTCATCAACTCGGACATCACCAGCGGGTACTTGAGGCCCCTGGACCCGTATCTGAACAAGTGGTCGGACTGGAACCAGTTCATCGACACGGCGCGGACCGCGGCGAAGGCCGAGGACGGCAAGACGTACGGCGTCCCGGACGGCACGGACACCCGCGGCCTCTGGTACGACAAGGCGATCCTGGCGAAGGCGGGCATCAAGACGCCCTGGCAGCCGAAGAGTTGGGACGAGGTCCTGGATGCGGCCCGCGCCATCAAGGCGAAGGTGCCCGGCGTCACTCCGTTCAACATCTACACCGGCAAGCCGGCCGGTGAGGCCTCCGCGATGCAGGGCTTCGAGATGCTGCTGTACGGGACGGGCGACGGCACCGCCGACCCGCTCTACGACAAGGGCTCGGGCAAGTGGCTCGCGGGCACGAAGGCGTTCAAGGACGGCCTGAACTTCGTCCACACCGTGTACAGCGAGAAGTTGGGGCCCGACGTCGCCGACGCGCTCGACCCGAACATCGCGACGCGCGTGGCCGGCGAGATGCTGCCGAAGGGCAAGCTGGGCATCGCCCTCGACGGTTCCTGGCTGCCGCAGTTCTGGGGCCAGGGCAGCGGCCACGGCTGGCCCGACTGGTCGAAGAAGCTGGGCCTCGCCTACATGCCGACGCAGAACGGCCAGGCGCCCGGCAAGGTCTCCATCTCCGGCGGCTGGACCTGGGCGATCCCGACCAAGGCGGGCAACCCGGACCTCGCGTTCGACTTCATCAAGACGATGCAGACGAAGGCGAACGCCCAGCGCTGGTACCTCGCCAACTCCGGCATCTCGGTGCGCAAGGACGTCGCGTCCGACCCGTCGTACATCAAGGCGCAGCCGGGCATCAAGTTCTTCACGGACCTGGTTCCGACGACGCACTACCGCCCGGCGTACCCGGCGTACCCGAAGGTCTCCACGGCGATCCAGGAGGCGATGGAGTCGGTGACGACGGGTGACGCGTCGGTGGACAAGGCGGCGTCGACGTACGACGAGCAGCTGAAGACGGCCGCGGACGGCAAAATTGTCACGCGTCCGTAAGCAGGCGGGGCAGCGGGAGCAGGCGTCAATCGGCCTACGGCACAAGCCTGTTGGGCGCGCGGCCCTGCGCGCCCTGCCCATCGCCCCGGCGACGGTCATCATGGTCCTGTTCCTCGCGGGCCCGATCGCCTACTGCGCCTACATCGCCTTCACCGACCTCCAGCTCACGGGCCAGGCCCACTCGTCGTTCATCGGCTTCGACAACTTCCGCACCGCGTTCAAGGACGACGCGTTCCTGAACGCGGTCAGGCTCACGCTCGTCTTCACGTTCCTGTCGTCGATCGTCGGCCAGAACACGCTGGGCCTGGCCCTCGCGGCCCTGATGCAGCGCGCCTCGAAACCGGTCCGCACGATCACCGGCGCCGTCGTCGTCACGGCCTGGGTACTGCCGGAGGTCGTCGCCGGTTTCCTGCTGTACGCGTTCTTCCGCCGCGAGGGCACGCTGAACGCGATCCTCGACTGGCTCGGGCTTCCCGGCCAGAACTGGCTGTACACGCTGCCGATCCTGGCGGTGTCGTTCGCGAACATGTGGCGCGGCACCGCCTTCTCGATGCTCGTCTACTCGGCGGCGCTCTCCGAGATCCCCACGGAGATCACCGAGTCCGCCGAGGTGGACGGCGCGAACGCCTGGCAGCGCCTGTGGCACATCACGCTGCCGATGATCCGCCGCTCCATCGGCACGAACCTGATGCTCAACACGCTCCAGACCCTGTCGGTCTTCGGACTGATCTGGGTGATGACGCGAGGCGGTCCCGGCAACCGGTCGCAGACCCTCCCCCTGTTCATGTACGAGCAGGCCTTCCAGAAGAGCATGATCGGCTACGGCACGGCGGTCGCGCTGCTGCTCCTCGTGGTCGGCTCGCTGTTCTCGGTGGTCTACATGCGCCTGCTGCGCACGGAGGCATGAGTGAACGCCCGTATGAAGACGAGCCGTCGCACTCGCAGGCGGCTCACCGCGGACGCGGCCCTGGTCCTCGTCGCGCTGCTCTTCGTCCTCCCGCTGGCCTGGGTGGTCCTGTCGTCCATCGACAGCGAGGCCGGCCTGAAGGTGAAGCTGCCCTCGCATCCGACGTTCGACAACTTCGACGCCGTCCTCAAGCCGGACATCACCTACACCCCGCTGCTCAACTCCCTGATCCTGTGCGGCGGAGCGACCCTGCTCACGGTCGCCTGCGCCGCGCTCGCCGCGTACCCGCTCTCCCGCTACCGCTCGCGTCTGAACAACCCGTACCTGGCGACGATCCTGTTCGCGACGTGCCTGCCCATCACCGCGATCATGGTCCCGGTCTACGCACTGTTCGTACAGGTCAATCTGATCGACACGATGGCGGGCACGATCTACTTCTTCACCGCGTCGAACCTGCCGTTCGCGATCTGGCTGATGAAGAACTTCATGGACGGCGTGCCCAAGGAGCTGGAAGAGGCGGCCTGGACGGACGGCGCGAACACCTTCCAGTCCCTGGTGCGCATCGTGCTGCCGCTGATGGGCCCGGGGATCGCGGTCGTCACGGTGTTCTGCTTCGCGATGATGTGGGGCAACTTCTTCGTGCCGTTCATGCTGCTGCTCTCCCCCGACCAGATGCCGGCGTCGGTCAGCATCAACGACTTCTTCGGCAACCGCGGCCAGGTCGTCTACGGCCAGCTCGCCGCGTTCTCGATCCTCTACTCGACCCCGGTCCTGCTGCTGTACGTCCTGGTCTCGCGCCGCTTCGGCGGGGGCTTCGCGCTCGGCGGCGCGGTCAAGGGGTGACGTGCTCCCGCGTCCGTGCCGTCCCCATCGAAGTCCCTGACGCCCCCCATCGAAGTCCGTGCCGTATCCATCGATGGGCTGTACGTTCCTACGACATGTCACGCAAG
The DNA here is from genome assembly GCF_044460595.1 of Streptomyces sp. NPDC050085. NCBI lineage: Bacteria > Bacillati > Actinomycetota > Actinomycetes > Kitasatosporales > Streptomycetaceae > Streptomyces > Streptomyces sp. NPDC050085. Next base: position 7,644 of record NZ_JBITJZ010000004.1, read on the forward strand.
ACGAACGCACCGTAGCCAACTGGCCCGTACACCCCTACTTTGTGCCCGTGCAGCACACCGCCGCGGCGAACCAGCCCACCCCGCCGTTCAACGCCCCCGCCGCCCGCCGCCTCCGCGAGGCGCTCGGGATGGCCCCGGGCCATGTCGCCTACGGCATGCGCGCCAGCTACGGGCTCGCGCACGTCACCCCGGACACGATCATCGCCTGGGAGCGCGGCGACGCGGCCCCGACGGCCGGTGAACTGACCGCGCTCGCCGGGGCGTTGTGGTGCTCCCCCGGCGAACTCATCGGCGCACCAAGGACCCTGCGCGAGCACCGTCTCGCCCTGGGGCTCGCCCCGGAGGACGTGGCCCGCGACGTCGGTCTGGAGATCCACTCGTATCTGCACATGGAGGAGACGGGCGAGTGGCGCGGCAACGACCGCCAGTCGTCCGCGCTCGCCGGGATCCTGCGACTGCCCCCGCGCGCGTTCGCGACGGTGACGGGCCGGGACGGGCGGCTCGCGGACCTGCTGCGCAGCGCGGCGACCACCCGCTGGCAGGCGTACGTGCGCCCGCTGACCCGGCTCGTGCCGGTGCAGCGCCGTGAGGTGGAGGACGTCCTGCACGAAATGCACCTGGAATACCAGGCGTTGATGGCCGCGACCCTGAGCTGGGGCGGCGGTTCGTCACCGGAGTCGGGGGACGCGGGGAAGCTCTTCCTGGAGCGGATCCTGGACGAGTTCTGGTCCAGGATCCGTAATCCGTAGCCTCCGCCAGGCAGTTGGCCTAGAAGACCGACTCGGCCTCGTCCATGCGGTCCTTGGGGACCGTCTTCAGCTCGGTGACCGCGTCGGCGAGCGGCACCATCCGGATGTCGGTGCCCCGCAGCGCGGTCATGTTGCCGAACTCGCCGCGGTGCGCGGCCTCCACGGCGTGCCAGCCGAACCGGGTCGCGAGCACCCGGTCGTACGCGGTCGGCGTACCGCCGCGCTGGACGTGGCCGAGGATGACGGGCCGCGCCTCCTTGCCGAGGCGGGACTCGAGCTCGTAGGCGAGGGCGGTGCCGATGCCCTGGAAGCGCTCGTGGCCGAACTGGTCGATGGCGCCCTTGCCGTAGTCCATGGTGCCGTCGGCGGGGTGCGCGCCCTCGGCGACGCAGATGACGGCGAACTTCTTGCCGCGCGCGAACCGCTCCTCGACCATCTTGACCAGGTCGGCCGGGTCGAAGGGACGCTCGGGCAGGCAGATGCCGTGGGCGCCGCCGGCCATGCCGGACTCCAGGGCGATCCAGCCCGCGTGCCGGCCCATGACCTCGACGACCATGACGCGCTGGTGCGACTCGGCGGTGGTCTTGAGGCGGTCCATCGCCTCGGTCGCGACGCCGACGGCGGTGTCGAAGCCGAAGGTGCGGTCCGTGGACGAGATGTCGTTGTCGATCGTCTTGGGGACGCCGACGACGGGCACGCCCGCGTCCGACAGCATGCGGGCCGCGGTCAGCGTGCCCTCGCCGCCGATCGGGATGAGGACGTCGAAGCCGCTCTTCTCCACGAGCTCCTTGGCGTTGTCGCACGCCGCGCGGAACTTGTCGCGCTCGAGGCGGGAGGAGCCGAGGATGGTGCCGCCGCGGGAGAGTATGCCGCTGACCGCGTTGAGGTCGAGGGGGCGGTAGCGGCCGTCGAGCAGTCCCGCGTAGCCGTCCTCGAAGCCGAGCACCTCGTCGCCGTAGTGCGTGACCGCTCGGTGCACGACCGACCGGATCACTGCGTTCAGGCCCGGGCAGTCGCCGCCTGCGGTGAGAACTCCGATACGCATCGTGCTGTGTCTCCTGCTCGCTGCTGGTACGTGTGAGCCACTGGCGATTGTTCCACGCTCCAGGGGTCCGCGCGTTCGCGCGCGGCCACAAGGGGAACTTCGGCAGGCCACGAGCGGGCCCTAGGACCCTGTTGTCCAGGGCGTTTGTCCGGCGGGCGACCTAGCCATGCCCGGAGGTATTGTCAAGAGGGCACAGCTTCCATTACGGCCATTTTTTTCGGCCTCACGAGGGAAACGGAGAGCACGCGTGACGCGCAGCGTGTACGTGACCGGGATCGACCGGGGCGACGGCCGCCAGGTCGTCGAGCTGGGAGTCATGGAACTCCTGACCCGCCAGGTCGACCGGGTGGGCGTCTTCCGCCCGCTCGTCCACGACGGCCCCGACCGGCTCTTCGACCTGCTGCGGGCGCGCTACCGGCTGTCGCAGGACCCGGCGACCGTGTACGGCCTCGAGTACCACGAGGCGTCCGCCGTCCAGGCCGAGCAGGGCACGGACGAGCTCGTCTCGCGCCTGGTCGACCGGTTCCACGCGGTGGCCCGTGACTACGACGTCGTCCTCGTGCTCGGCACCGACTTCTCCGACACGCAGCTCCCCGACGAACTGGCCCTCAACGCCCGCCTGGCCAACGAGTTCGGCGCCTCCGTCCTGCCCGTCGTCGGCGGCAGGAAGCAGACGGCTGAGTCGGTGCGCGCCGAGGTGCGCAACGCCTACCGCGCCTACGACGGCCTGGGCTGCGACGTCCTCGCGATGATCGTCAACCGGGTCGCCCCCGAGGACCGGGACGACGTACAGGAGCGGCTGTCCACCCGGTTGCCCGTGCCCTGCTTCGTACTGCCCGACGAGCCCGCCCTCGCCGCGCCCACCGTCGCCCAGATCACCCACGCCCTCGGCGGCACGGTGCTCCTCGGCGACGACGCGGGCCTCGCGCGCGACGCCCTCGACTTCGTGTTCGGCGGCGCCATGCTGCCCAACCTGCTCAACGCCCTGACGCCGGGCTGCGTGCTCGTCACCCCCGGCGACCGGGCGGACCTCGTGGTCGGCGCGATGGCCGCGCACAGTGCGGGGACCCCGCCGATCGCGGGCGTCATCCTCACGCTGAACGAGCGGCCCGGCGAGGAGATCCTCAAGCTCGCCGACCGGCTCGCACCCGGCACCCCGGTGATCGCCGTCACCGGCGGCTCCTTCCCGACCGCGGCCGAACTCTTCGCCCTGGAGGGCAAGTTGAACGCCGCGACACCGAGGAAGGCCGAGACGGCGCTCGGTCTCTTCGAGCGGTACGTCGACACGGCCGGGCTGCTCAAGACCATCCAGGCCCCGTCCTCCGACCGCGTCACGCCGATGATGTTCGAGCACAAGCTGCTCGAGCAGGCCCGCGCGGACAAGCGCCGCGTCGTCCTGCCCGAGGGCACCGAGGAGCGGGTGCTGCGCGCTGCGGACGTGCTGCTGCGCCGGGGGGTCTGCGAACTCACCCTCCTCGGCCCGGTCGAGCAGATCCGCAAGAAGGCCGCGGACCTCGGCGTCGACCTGGTGAACTGCCAGCTCATCGACCCGGCGGTGTCCGAGCTGCGGGACCGTTTCGCCACCAAGTACGCGGAGCTGCGCGCCCACAAGGGCGTCACCGTCGAGCTCGCGTACGACGTGGTGGCCGACGTGAACTACTTCGGCACGCTGATGGTCCAGGAGGGCCTGGCCGACGGCATGGTGTCTGGCTCGGTCCACTCGACGGCGGCGACGATCCGCCCGGCCTTCGAGATCATCAAGACCAAGCCGGAGGCCGCGATCGTCTCCTCCGTCTTCTTCATGTGCCTGGCCGACAAGGTCCTCGTCTACGGCGACTGCGCCGTGAACCCGGATCCGAACGCCCAGCAGCTCGCCGACATCGCGACCCAGTCCGCGGGCACCGCGTCCCAGTTCGGCGTCGAGCCGCGGATCGCGATGCTGTCGTACTCGACGGGCACGTCCGGCTCGGGCGCGGACGTCGACAAGGTCCGCGAGGCCACGGAGATCGTCAAGGGTGCGCGTCCCGACCTGAAGATCGAGGGACCGATCCAGTACGACGCCGCGGTCGAGCCGTCCGTCGCGGCCACCAAGCTGCCCGGCTCCGAGGTCGCGGGCCAGGCCAGCGTGCTGATCTTCCCGGACCTCAACACCGGCAACAACACGTACAAGGCCGTGCAGCGCTCGGCCGGCGCGATCGCCGTCGGCCCGGTCCTGCAGGGCCTGCGCAAGCCGGTCAACGACCTGTCCCGCGGCGCGCTCGTCCAGGACATCGTCAACACGGTCGCCATCACGGCGATCCAGGCCCAGACCCCCACCGAAAAGGCATGACACCCGTGGCAGCGACCCGCATCCTCGTCCTCAACTCCGGCTCGTCGTCGGTGAAGTACCAGCTGCTCGACATGGCCGACCACTCCCGGCTCGCCGTCGGCCTGGTCGAGCGCATCGGCGAGGAGACCTCGCGCCTGAAGCACACCCCCGCCGGCGGTGAGTCGCGCGAGCAGAACCGGCCGATCGCCGACCACAAGGTCGCCCTGGAGGCGGTCGCCGACGAGCTGGCGGCGGACGGCCTCGGCCTGGACTCCCCCGAGCTGGCCGCGATCGGCCACCGGGTGGTGCACGGCGGCCTGTTCTTCTCGCAGCCGACGGTCATCGACGACACCGTGCTCGCCGAGATCGAGCGGCTCATCCCGGTCGCGCCGCTGCACAACCCGGCGAACCTGACGGGCATCCGCACGGCCCAGACCCTGCGCCCTGACCTGCCGCAGGTCGCCGTCTTCGACACCGCGTTCCACACGACGATGCCGGAGTCCGCGGCGCGCTACGCGATCGACGTGAAGACCGCCGACGAGCACCGCATCCGCCGCTACGGCTTCCACGGCACGTCGCACGCGTACGTCTCCCGCAAGACGGCCGAACTCCTCGGCAAGCAGCCGGAGGAGGTCAACGTCATCGTCCTGCACCTGGGCAACGGCGCCTCGGCGTCGGCCGTGCGCGGCGGGGTGTGCGTGGACACGTCGATGGGCCTGACGCCGCTTGAGGGCCTGGTGATGGGTACGCGTTCAGGAGACGTCGACCCGGCCGTCATCTTCCATCTGATGCGGGTGGGCAACATGTCCGCGGACGAGATCGACGTCCTGCTCAACAAGAAGTCGGGTCTGATCGGTCTGTGCGGCGACAACGACATGCGTGAGATCCGCCGCCGCATCGACGAGGGCGACCAGGAGGCGCAGCTCGCCTTCGACATCTACATCCACCGTCTGAAGAAGTACATCGGCTCGTACTACGCGGTGCTCGGCAGGGTGGACGCGATCGCCTTCACTGCCGGGGTCGGCGAGAACGCGGCGCCGGTGCGCGAGGCTGCGGTCGCGGGCCTGGAGGAGCTGGGTCTGGCGGTCGACGGGGAGCTGAATTCCGTACGTTCCGACGAGCCCCGGATCATCTCGCCCGAGTACGCCAGGGTGGCCGTCGCCGTGGTGCCCACGGACGAGGAGCTGGAGATCGCCCAGCAGACCTACGCACTGGTCGAGGGACCGTGACACCCGTCACACCTGAGCGCACATCCGCCCATTTGTAGATTCCGCCAGACGGAATATTCCGTAGCGAAACAAACCGATAGGATCGCCCCTATGCGCCGTTCCAAAATCGTCTGCACGCTGGGCCCCGCCGTCGACTCCGAAGAGCAGCTCGTCTCGCTGATCGAGGCCGGCATGAACGTGGCCCGCTTCAACTTCAGCCACGGCACGCACGCCGAGCACCAGGGTCGCTACGACCGGGTGCGCGCCGCTGCCGAGAAGACCGGCCGCGCGGTGGGCGTCCTCGCCGACCTGCAGGGCCCCAAGATCCGCCTGGAGACCTTCGCCGAAGGCCCCGTCGAGCTGGTGCGCGGTGACGAGTTCACCATCACCACCGAGGACGTGCCCGGCGACAAGTCGATCTGCGGCACGACGTACAAGGGCCTGCCCGGTGACGTCTCGCGCGGCGACCAGGTCCTCATCAACGACGGCAACGTCGAGCTCAAGGTGATGGACGTCGAGGGCCCCCGGGTCAGGACGATCGTCATCGAGGGCGGTGTCATCTCCGACCACAAGGGCATCAACCTGCCCGGCGCGGCGGTGAACGTCCCGGCCCTGTCCGAGAAGGACATCGAGGACCTGCGCTTCGCCCTGAAGATGGGCTGCGACATGGTCGCCCTGTCCTTCGTGCGCGACGCCGACGACGTCAAGGACGTCCACAAGGTGATGGACGAGGAGGGCCGCCGGGTCCCCGTCATCGCCAAGGTGGAGAAGCCGCAGGCCGTCGCCAACATGGAGGGCGTCGTCGCGGCGTTCGACGCGGTCATGGTGGCCCGTGGCGACCTGGCCGTCGAGTACCCGCTCGAGAAGGTCCCGATGGTGCAGAAGCGCCTCGTGGAGATGTGCCGCCGCAACGCCAAGCCGGTGATCGTCGCGACCCAGATGATGGAGTCGATGATCACCAACTCGCGTCCCACGCGCGCCGAGGCGTCCGACGTCGCCAACGCGATCCTGGACGGCGCCGACGCGGTCATGCTCTCCGCCGAGTCGTCCGTGGGCGCGTACCCGATCGAGACCGTCAAGACGATGTCGAAGATCGTCCAGGCGGCCGAGCAGGAGCTGATGGCCAAGGGCCTGCAGCCGCTCGTCCCGGGCAAGAAGCCGCGCACGCAGGGTGGTTCGGTCGCCCGTGCCGCGTGCGAGATCGCGGACTTCCTCGACGGCAAGGCCCTCGTCGCCTTCACGCAGTCCGGCGACACCGCGCGCCGCCTGTCCCGCTACCGCGCCTGCCAGCCGATCCTGGCCTTCACCACGGACGCCTCGACCCGCAACCAGCTCTCGCTGAGCTGGGGCGTCGAGACGTACGTCGTCCCGCACGTGGACTCCACCGACGCGATGGTCGAGCTGGTCGACGCCGAGCTGATCAAGCTCAGCCGCTTCGGCGACGGCGACACCGTGATCATCACGGCGGGCTCGCCCCCCGGCGTCCCCGGCACCACGAACATGGTCCGGGTGCACCACCTGGGCGGCGGCAACCGCGACTGACGGTCCGCTCACGGCAATGACTGAGGGCGCCCCCCTGATGGGGGGGCGCCCTCAGTCATGTGCGGCTCCCGGAACGGGTCTTCGGTGGTGCCGGTCAGCTGTCCTCGACCGTGGTGCGCAGTCCGGGTACATGCAGGTCGCCGCCGAACTGCGCGGCCTGCGTCACCTTCACGTTCGTGAAGTACAGGATCGGCAGGTTGATCGGCGGCGGGTTCTTGGCGTTGAACGTCAGCGGGATGAGCCCGAGCAGATTGCCCGAGAGCTCCTCCGTGTACATCGTCGTCTTCCCGTTGCGGATGGTGGACGTGGAGCCCTTGTCCGAACGGATGTGGAAGAACTTGCCGTTGGGGCCGGGGGCGATCTGATGCAGATCCCCGATGTCCGTCCCGTCCGAGATGATGTACTTCATGACGCGCTTGGTGGAGCCGTCCGCCATCTTGACGTCGACCAGGCCCTTGTAGTCCGCGCCCTTGAGCAGCAGCGAACTGGCCTCCAGCTTCCAGGACTTGTCCGGAAGCCGGACCGGGGTGGCCTCATCGGCCCCCTCGGCGTCGGTGGCGACCGGGCAGTTCTCCGGCACGTCACCGCTGGCACTCGGAGACGGCGTGGCCGCGTCCTTGACCTTGTCGGTGGCGTCCTTGGCCGTGTCCCCCACCTTGTCGGTGGTGTCCTTGACCGCCTCGCCTGCCTTGTCGGTCGTGTCCTTGACCGTGTCGCCGACCCCGTCGACGGTGTCCTTGACGGCGCCGCCCAGGTCCTTGGAGTCCGACGCCGAAGCCGAGGCCGAGGGGCTCGGGGTCGGGCTGGCCGACTCCTTCTCCTGCGGCGTGAACAGCTTCTTGAGCGCGTCACCGACACCCAGCGGGTCGAGCGGGTTCTTGGTCTCGGACGGCGAGGGCGACGGCGTGGCCGTGTCCTTGCTGTCGGCCGAGTCCGTGGAGCTCGACTTGGTCCCGGCGGAGGCCGAGGGCGTGGGAGAGGGCGTGGCCCCGTCCTTGCCCGCGTCCTTGTCGGTGGCCTTGTCGTCGGCCGAGTCCTTGGAAGCCGAGGCGGACGGCGACGGAGTCGACGACTCCTTCGCCTTGTCCTTGGCGTCCTTGGCGTCCTTGTCGGCGGTGGTCTTGCCGTCCCGTTCCGCCTCGACCGCGTCGGCGCACGCCTTGTAGTCGTCCACCGAGAACTTGGTCGGGTTGTCCTTGGCCGACGCCAGCGTGGGCGTGAGACCAAGTCCCATCAGTACGGCCGTGGGCATGGCCGCGATGGCTATCGCCTTGCCCGCGGGCATGTGCAGCCTGGTGAAAAGATGCTTCCTCGGCGCTGCATGCCGCGGCCCGGTTCTCGCACGGGACTCCCCCGCGGAGCCCTCGTGGTGCACCTCGTCAGCCGGCACGGTGCCTCCCGTTCGTCCCGTTGTCCGGGCTCGTCCCTGACTCGTCGTCGTTTGCGCCCGCGACCCGATAGGTGGCACCCGCGATGGGCGGCACGACGGCCGAGTCGTCCGATCCGGCGTGGTCACCACCCTGAGCGACCGGCTCTTCCTTCGGCTTGCCCGGAGCCCAGGAGACGCTGAGTGCGCCGCCGATGAGGGCCAGCAGGAAGCCGATGACGAATCCACCGAAGTTGGAGACCACCAGGGAGACAAGGGCGAGAAGAATCGCCGCCACACCCGCGAAGACCCGGGAGTGCGGCTGGAACCACATCGTCAGGCCGAGCACGACGAGCAGCACGCCGATGATGAGCGACCCGGCACCGGCCGTGGTCGACATCCTGATCGTCAGGGTGCCCATCGTCAGATTCGCGTACGGGAAGTACATGATCGGGATGCCGCCGAGGATCGACAGCAGTCCACCCCAGAATGGGCGCTGACCGCGCCACCCTCGGAACGATTGGCGCATGTGACCAAGCTTCGTGCCCAGTCCTGCCTGCGCTGCGGCGCTCATGTCGTACAGCTCCTCGGGTAAGGCGTTGTTCTGTGGTGATGGTGGCTGTCCGGATACGGGCACGGGGACGACTCGGAGCATGTCCCGTGCGCCCCCGCGCCCGGCCGTTCAGCACGTCAAGTGATCAGTTCCCGGCCCGAGTTCGGACCTGAGGGAACTAGAAGCACTCGATCTTGTCTCCACTGCCCTTCTTGACTGCCATGTGGAGACCGGACAGCTTGAACGAGGCCGCCGTGGTGGCCCACGCCTGCTGCCTGACGTTCTCGAAGTGCACCGAGTCGGCCTGCTGGGCGAACGAGTTCGGGTCGGCCTTGTCGCCCTGGTGCATACCGGGGCCCTTGCCACCCTTGCCATCGCCACGGTTCGTGTCGCCCGCGGCAACACCGATGTCGATGTTGTTGAAGGTGGCATCGGCGTCGAGCTTGTCGGCGTCGATGTAGATGTTGCCGGCCTCGACCGCCTTGCTACCACCGGCCTCGAGGCGCATCGTCACGTCGCCGAAGACGGGCACCGGGACGACCACGGACTGGCACAGGTCGTGGATGGTGGCCGACTTCATGCCGACGACGGCAACCGGGTGGGCACCCGTCTTACCGGTGTCCAGTGCGCCGTACTGGACGAAGTCGGTGCCGTCGATCGACGACGCTCCGACCTTGAACGACTGCCCCGAAACGCTGAACGACGCCGCGAGCGCACCCTGCGCCACGGCAACGCCTATCGCGGCGGTAGCCGCAACGCTCGGAACCATGACAACGGCGAACCGCTTCCATCTGGTTCCACCACGAATCATGGAATTCACGACTGTTCCTCCTTCTCGGACGTACATCTCCGGCCCTGACTGCCCCTTACGGCGGCTCAGCCGGGCAGGGATGGGAGAAGTGCTACGTCCTCGGGAAGGAGAGCGCCCGCATCGGAGGCGCGACTCAACCGCACCTTGATCACCGGCGATCACCCCCGAGCGACAACCACTGGTCGCACCTGAGCCATCACGCGCAACCTGCCGGACAGGCCCAGCCAGGCGGCTGAGACCCCCCTGTCCTGAGACCGACGGCGCTCCCCAAGGCTTCACCGTCGACCTGCTCGGTGGGGACCCTGAATTCCCGCTGTCCGAGTGGCTGTCGGACGGTGGGGAGAGGACCGAGCGTGCCCGATCGTGGTCCATTCCCGTCGCTCGCACAAGGGGGTTCGTTACTCACGGGTAACGGACGGATAACCGAACCACGACCGCCCGGCATCGGACAGCAACACAGGGTGCCGTCAAGCGAGTTGGCATAGCGGTGGAATCCGGTACGGAACGGGACAGAAGACAGCCCCTGACTTACTCCAAGTAACAGCGGCCGCGTTTACCAAGTTTTGGTAAAGCGCGGCCGCTGTGCGCCCCTGGGGGCAGAACTTTCACCCCGGCATCACAAGCCGTGGCGTTTAAGAACAGGTCACCGACGGCTCAGAAGAGAACGCGGGCCAAGGCCGTACGCGCGGTGGTCACGCGGGGGTCGTCGCCGCCCACGACCTCGAACAATTCGAGCAGTCGAACGCGCGCCGCGTCCCGCTCATCGCCAGCCGTACGGGCAACGGCATCGACCAGCCGCCCGAAGGCGTCGGCGACGTGCCCACCCACGAGATCAAGGTCGGCGGCGGCGATCTGCGCCTGCACGTCACCGGGGTTCTGCGCGGCCTCGGTACGCACCTTCTGCGGATCCATGCCCTGCACGCGCTGCAACAGCTCGGCCTGGCCGAGGCCGAGCTTGGCCTCGGTGTTGCCGGGGTCGTCCGACAGCACGTTCTTGTACGCCTGGACGGCGCCGCCCAGGTCACCCGCGTCGAGCGCCTGCACGGCGGCTTCGAGCAGCGCGTCGTACGGACCGGCCGGAGCCTCCACGACCGGGGCAGCGCCCTCCGCATCGGGGGCGACGGTGATGCCGGTGAGCCCGAAGCGCTCCTCGGCGACCTGGATCAACTGGTCGAGGGTGGCGCGGATCTGCTCGGCCGGGGCGGCTCCCTGGAAGAGGGGCAGCGCCTGCCCGGCCACAACGGCGAATACAGCCGGGATCCCCTGGACCCCGAACTGCTGCATCAGCATCTGATTGGCGTCGACGTCGATCTTGGCGAGCACGAAGCGCCCGCTGTACTCGACGGCAAGCTGCTCAAGCAGAGGACTCAACTGCTTGCAGGGCTCGCACCACTCGGCCCAGAAGTCGATGACGACGGGCACCTCGGTGGAGCGCTGCAGTACGTCACGCTCGAAGCCGGCCTCATCGACGTCGATGACGAGGCTCGACGGCGACACGGCGGCGGGCCCGCCACCCTGCCGGGCCGCTTCGGCGCGCGCCTGCTCCGCCTTGGCCTTGGCCTCCTGGGCCGCCTTCACCGCGGCGAGATCGACGACTCCGCTCATGGACATGTTCCGTGGCTGCATGCGTGCATTCTCCCCCTTCCGCGGTCGCTTGTGGGCCGGGTCCTCCCCGGACGCCTCCCGCCGGATTGCGAGACGTGCGGAGCGGACTCGGCCGGGTCACGCCGTGCCGGGTCCCCACCCGGCACCTGTGGTTGCCGCTCGTCGGGGCGACGCCGGGTGCAGATCGGTGCCGTGCCGTACGAGATCGAGCTTTCGCTACGGGTCGTAGCGTAACTGCCGACGCCGCCGCGTGGGGAGCCGCCCCGCACCTGGCTCCGGTGATCTGCCTCACGCAGGTCACACGGGTCACTCCTGGCCTACCGGCCGGTATGGTCCATGACCATGCAGAGCCGCACGCCCCTTCCCCGTACAGGCCGCCCCAGATCCGCCGCGGCGGACGAGGCGATCCTGGAGGCGACGCGTGCGGCACTCGTCGAACTCGGCTGGTCGAAACTGACGCTCGGCGACGTGGCAACGCGGGCCGGAGTCGCGAAGACGACCCTCTACCGCCGCTGGGCCGGCAAGAACGAGCTCGTGGTCGACGCGGTGGCGGTCCTCTTCGATGAACTCGAACTCCCCGACAGAGGTTCCCTCGCGGCGGACATCGAGGGCGTGGTGCTGCAATTCGCGGCGATCCTGGACCGCCCGGAGACGAAGACGGCCCTCATGGCGGTGGTGGCGGAGTCGACGCGGGACGCGCCTCTGCGCGAACGCATCCGCACGTCGATCGTGGACCGCCAGAAGCGCCTGGTCCTGGAGGGCCGAGCACGGGCCGAGCACCGAGGAGAGCTGCCCGCTGCGGAGGACCCGTGCGTCGCGGAGGCGACCGCGGACCTCATCTTCGACGTGGCGGCGGGCACGGTGGTGCACCGGACGCTGGTGAGTGCGGAGCCGGTGGATGCGGAGTGGGTACGCAGGTTCACGGCGCTGCTGCTGGGGGGACTGGCTGCGGCGTCGGACTGAGCAGCCCGGGCCGTGGGCCGCGCGAGAAAACCCCGCCAGGGATTACCCGGCGGGGTTCGACGCGGCCTCACGGATCCGCCGCGGTCACTCTTCGGTCAGGGCCGTTCGCAGGTAGGCGATCAGATCGGCGGTCGGTACGTCGGTCCAGACGTCTCCTGGGACGCCGACGCGCTTGACCTCGTAGCGTTCCCCGGTCTCCTCGGACACCAGAATCTGACGGCTCGTCGCATCCATCGGTGCGATCCGCAGGCGCACCGCTCCATGCGTGATCGTCGGAAACATTCGCCGCAGCACCTCATCCGCGTACAGGCGGCGCAGAAGTGCCCATCGCTTCCGGTGGAAGTCGGACGACAGGAGCTCGCTCCGCTGCGAAGCGAATTCATCGAGCTCCAGGAACTCGAAGCGTTCCGCCAACACGTCGAGCGGAAGGCCTTCGCGCCAGGCGGCGACGGCCTCCACAAGCAGCCCGAGATCCCCCGCCGCTTCCACGAAGCTGCGCCTCCGTCCTCATGGCGGAGGCGAGATCTCCCGAGGCGGTCACGTCCGGATACAAGCTCGGCCCGTTCCGCTCAGGTCTGGTCTGGTCTGGTCCCGATTCAGACCTGGTACCGCCCCGGCGCGAACAGCGACAGATTATCCGCCACCCACTCCGACGTCCGCTCAAGACCCTCCCCCAGCGTGAACTCCGGCTCCCACCCGGCCCATTCGCGTGCCCGGGAGTTGTCCGACAGGAGCCGGTGGACCTCGCTGCCCGACGGGCGCAGGCGGGACGGGTCGACCACGACGCGGGCTTCGCGGCCCGACGCCGCGATGAGTGCCTCGGCCAGGTCGCCGATCGCTATCTCCTGGCCCGTGCCGAGGTTGACCACCTCGCCGAGCGCCTTGTCGCACTCGGCCACCGCCATGAAGCCGCGGGCCGTGTCCGTGACGTACGTGAAGTCGCGCGTCGGGGTCAGCGAGCCGAGCTTGATCTCGCGGGCGCCCGCGTGGAGTTGGGCCAGGATCGTGGGGATCACCGCTCGGGCGGACTGGCGCGGGCCGTACGTGTTGAAGGGGCGGACCACCGTCACCGGCAGTTCGAAGGCGTGCCAGTGCGACAGCGCCATCATGTCCGCGCCGATCTTCGAGGCGGAGTACGGAGACTGGGGCTGGAGCGGGTGGGATTCGGAGATCGGGGCCGTGAGCGCCGTGCCGTAGACCTCGCTCGTGGAGGTGTGGACCAGGCGGCGGACGGAGTGGCGGCGGCAGGCCTCGGCGATGTTCTCGGTGCCGACCACGTTCGTCTGGACGTACGCGCCCGGGGAGTCGTACGAGTACGGGATGCCGATCAGGGCGGCGAGGTGGAACACCGTGTCGCAGCCCGCGACGGCGTCGGAGACGCGGCCCGGGTCGCGGACGTCGCCCGCCACCATCTCGACCCGGGGGTCACCGATGAGGTGCGCCAGGTGGCCCTTCTCGGCGTACGGCTTGTAGTGGACGAAGGCGCGGACGTGCGCGCCCGCGTCCAGGAGCAGGTCGACGAGGGTCGAGCCGATGAAGCCCTCCGCGCCCGTGACGAGGACCGTACGGTCCGTCCAAGTGCTGTTCATGTCTACCGCGCTCATGCTTGCTGCAACTCCCTTTTCATGTGGGCCAGTTCGAGTACGTGGTTCGCGAGGAGGTCCGCCGCTCGCGCGTGCGGGCCGTGGGGTGCCGACGCCGACATCGCGGCCAGCCGTGCCGGGTCGGCGAGCAGGGGTTCGAGGAGGGCGGCGAGCGCGTCCGGGGTCGTGTCCGCGTCGGGCAGCAGGAGGCCCGCGCCCGCGTCCGAGAGGACCCGTGCGTTGTGGGTCTGGTGGTCGCCGGGGGCGTGCGGGTACGGGACGAGGACAGAGGGGACGCGGGTCGTGGCGAGTTCGGCGACCGTCGCCGAGCCGGCCCGGCAGACGACCAGGTCGGCGGCCGCGTACGCCAGGTCCATCCGGTCCAGGTAGGGCACGGCCACCGCGGAGGTGGACAGCAGACGGCGGCGGGTCTCCTCCAGCGCCGCCGGGCCCGTTTTGATCAGCAGGTGTACGTCCGTGCGACCCCGCCAGCGTGCCGCCAGACCGATGGCCGCCTCCGTGAGCCGCGCGGCGCCGAGGCTGCCGCCGTTGACCAGGACGAGCCGGGCGCCGTCGGGGACGCCGAGCGAGCGCCGGGCCGTGTCGCGCAGGGCCGCCCGGTCGAGCGCGGCGAGCTCCGCGGAGATCGGCATGCCCGTCGTGAACGCCCGTGTGCCGCCCGGGAGATGGGCCCTGCTGCGGTCGAAGGCGACGGCGATGTGCGGGGTGAGGCGGGCGGCGAAGCGGTTGGCCCGGCCGGGGACGGCGTTGGACTCGTGGATGAGGCTGGGCAGGCCTGCCATGCGGGCGCCGACGATCACGGGCGCGCTGGGGTAGCCGCCCATGCCGACGGCGACGTGCGCGCGCTGCTCGCGCAGGATGGCCTTGCACTGGGCGCCGGACTTCATCAGCGCGGCGGGCAGCAGGTAGCGGCGGGCGCCGAGGGAGGGGTCGAAGGGGATCATGTCGACCGTGTGGAGGCGGTACCCGGCGTCGGGGATGAGCCGGGTCTCCAGGCCGCGTTCGGTGCCGACGAACGAGATCACCGCGTCCGGGACGGCCCGGCGCAGCGCGTCGGCGAGGGCGAGCCCGGGGTAGATGTGCCCGCCGGTGCCGCCCGCGCCGATGACGACGGAGAGAGGTGTTCGCGTGAGTTGGGGCATGGCACGGAAGCGTGGCGAGCCGCTCTAAGAGGGTGATAAGAGTCGAATTTGGCACTGTGGTGCCATGACGACAGGAAGTACGGCGGCGGGTGCGCGCGGTGGGACCGGTTCCGGCGAGGCCAGGATCCTGGTCGTGGACGACGACCCCGAGGTCCGCTCGGCCGTGCAGGACGCGCTGACCGTCGAAGGGCACGTCGTACGGGGCGTGGCCGACGGCCAGCAGGCGCTGACCGCGCTCGCGCGCTGGGAGCCGGACGCCGTGGTCCTCGACGTGATGATGCCGGTCCTCGACGGGCTCGCGGTGTGCCGCCAGATGCGGGCCGTAGGGGATCGCACGCCGGTCCTCGTGCTCACGGCGCTCGACTCGGTGAGCGAGCGGGTGGACGGCCTGGACGCGGGCGCCGACGACTACCTCGTCAAGCCGTTCGCGCTCGACGAGCTGACGGCACGGGTGCGGGCGCTGCTGCGCCGGGCGGCACCGGAACCCGAGCCGGACGACTCCCCCGACGTCCTCACGTACGCCGATCTCGTCCTGGACCCGGCCACGCGTACGGGCCGGCGCGGCGGCCGCGCCCTCGACTTCAGCCGCACCGAGTTCGCCCTCCTCGAGGTGCTCGTGCGCAACGCGGGACAGGTCCTGCCGCGCGGCGTCATCCAGGAGGCGGTGTGGGGACGGGACTTCGGGCCCGACTCCAACTCCCTTGCGGTGTACGTGGGTTACCTGCGCCGCAAGCTGGAGGCGCCCGGCGAGCCGCGCCTCGTCCACACGGTCCACGGCGTCGGTTACCGCCTGGGCACGCCGTGAGCGGGCGGCGCCGATTGAAGGACCGCACCCCGCTGCGGACCCGCCTCGCGCTCCTCGCCTCCGGCACGGTCGCGCTGATCACGGTGGGCGTGTGCGTGGCGTCGTACGCCGTGATCCGTTACGAGCTGGGGCACCAGCTCGATCTCCAGCTCACCCAGGCGGCGACGCTGGCCACGCAGCAGAACCGGGACGAGGGGCCGGGGGTCAAGGACGGCGAGTGCCGCTATCTGGCGGCCCCTGCCTGTGCCCAGATCGCACCGGCCGACCCGGCGGACGACCCGAAGGGCGCGTACCTCCTGCCGGTGACGGACACCACGCGCGAGGTGGCGGCGGGCACCCGCGCCCCCTACTACACGAACCTGACCCTCCAAGGGCATCGGGTGCGGATGCTCACGACGCCGTACACGGGCGGGGGCCGGGACAAGGCCCTTCAGGTGGCGCTGCGTTCGGACACGGCGGCGCGGGGTCTGCGGCAGGCGACCGCGCTCCTGGCCGCGATCAGCGCGGCCGGGGTCGCGCTCGCGGCGGCGGGCGGCTATTGGATCTCACGCCGGGGCCTGGCCCCGGTCGCCCGTCTGACGGCGACGGCGGAGCGGATCGCGGCGACGCGGGACGCCCGGACGCGGATCGACCTGCCGCCGGGGCGGAGGGACGAGGTGACGCGCCTGGCGGCCTCGTTCAACACGATGCTGGGCGAGTTGGAGGACTCGGTGACGGCCCGCCGCCGCCTGGTCGCGGACGCCTCGCACGAACTCCGTACGCCCCTGACGGCACTGCGCACGAACGCCGAACTCCTGGCCCGCGCCGACCGTTTGACGCCTGCTCAGCGCGAGCGGGCCTCCTCGGCCCTGGGCCGCCAGATCCATGAAGTGACGTCCCTGGTCAACGACTTGATCGAGCTGGCCCGGGACGAGGAGCCGCAGCCGCTGGTGGAGGACGTGGCCCTGGCGCCGCTCGTCACGCACGCGGTGGAAGCGGCCCACGCCCATTGGCCGCAGGTCACCTTCACGCTCACGGTCCACCCGGAGGCGGCCTCGACGACCCTCCCCGGCGTCCCGTCCCGCCTCTCCCGCCTGCTGGCGAACCTGCTCGGGAACGCGGCGAAGTTCACCCCACCGGGCGGCGCCCCGGTCGAAGTGACGTTGTCCTCACGGGACTTGACGGTTCGGGACCACGGCCCCGGCATCGCCCCCGAGGACCTGCCCTACGTCTTCGACCGCTTCTACCGCGCGGAGGCGTCCCGCGCCCTGCCCGGCTCGGGCCTCGGCCTGGCGATGGCCCAGCAGATCGCCCGGGCACACGGAGCGGAACTCACGGCGGAACGGGCCTTGGGGGGCGGGGCGCTGTTCCGGCTGGCGTTCCCGCCGGCCACGGCCGTGCCCGCGGCGGGAGCGCCCGCCGCGGGCACCTGACCCGGCTCCCTCAGAACCCCGCGGGCTCCGTGTACACCCCCCACTCGTCCCGCAGCACCCCGCAGATCTCCCCCAGCGTCGCCTCCGCGCGCACCGCGTCGAGCATCGGCCCGATCATGTTCGACCCGTCGCGCGCGGACGCGAGCATCGCGTCGAGTGCCGAGCGGACCTTCGCCTCGTCCCGGGCCGACTTGCGGTCGCCGAGGACGCGCACCTGCTCGCGCTCCACCTCGTGGCTGACCCGCAGGATCTCGAGGTCGCCGGTGACCGAGCCGTGGGCCACGTTGACCCCGACGACCCGCTTGTCGCCCTTCTCGAGCGACTGCTGGTACTGGAACGCCGACTCGGCGATCTCGCCCGTGAACCAGCCGTCCTCGATGCCGCGCAGGATGCCGGACGTGATCGGGCCGATCGGGTGCTGCCCGTCCGGATGCGCCCGCAGGCCGCGCTCCTTGATCTGGTCGAAGATCTTCTCGGCGTCGGCCTCGATGCGGTCGGTGAGCTGCTCGACGTACCAGGAACCGCCCAGCGGGTCCGCCACGTTGGCGACGCCCGTCTCCTCCATCAGGACCTGCTGCGTGCGCAGGGCGATCTCCGCCGCCTGCTCGGACGGGAGCGCGAGCGTCTCGTCCAGTGCGTTCGTGTGGAGGGAGTTGGTGCCGCCGAGGACCGCCGCCAGCGCCTCCACCGCCGTACGCACGACGTTGTTGTACGGCTGCTGCGCCGTCAGGGAGACCCCTGCGGTCTGCGTGTGGAAGCGCAGCCACTGGGCCTTGTCGGTCTGTGCCCCGTACACGTCGCGCATCCAGCGGGCCCAAATGCGGCGCGCCGCACGGAACTTGGCGATCTCCTCGAAGAAGTCGACGTGCGCGTCGAAGAAGAAGGACAGGCCCGGCGCGAAGACGTCGACGTCCAGGCCGCGGCTCAACCCCAGCTCCACGTAACCGAATCCGTCGGCCAGCGTGTACGCCAGCTCCTGCGCGGCCGTCGCACCCGCCTCACGGATGTGGTAGCCGGAGACCGAGAGCGGCTTGTACGCGGGGATGGACGCGGCGCAGTGCTCCATCAGGTCGCCGATCAGGCGCAGGTGCGGCTCGGGCTGGAAGAGCCACTCCTTCTGCGCGATGTACTCCTTGAAGATGTCCGTCTGGAGCGTGCCGTTGAGGACCGTCGGGTCCACTCCCTGGCGCTCCGCCGCCACCAGGTACATGCAGAAGACGGGCACGGCGGGCCCGCTGATCGTCATCGACGTCGTGACGTCGCCCAGCGGGATGTCCTTGAACAGGACCTCCATGTCCGCGGCCGAGTCGATCGCGACCCCGCAGTGGCCGACCTCGCCGAGCGCGCGCGGGTCGTCCGAGTCGCGGCCCATCAGCGTCGGCATGTCGAAGGCGACGGAGAGGCCGCCGCCGCCCGCGGCCAGGATCATCTTGTAGCGCTCGTTCGTCTGCTCGGCGTTGCCGAACCCCGCGAACTGGCGGATGGTCCAGGTGCGGCCGCGGTAGCCGGTCGGGTACAGGCCGCGGGTGAACGGGTACTCGCCCGGCCAGCCGATCCGCTCGAAGCCGTCGTACGTGTCCCCGGGCCGCGGCCCGTAGACCGGCTCGACCGGGTCGCCCGAGAGCGTCGTGAAGTCGGCGTCGCGCTTGCGTGCGGCGTCGTAGCGGGCCTGCCAGCGGCGGCGGCCCTCCTGGATGTCAGCGTCCGTGCTTCCCGTGCTTCCCATGCTGTCAATTTACTAGGACGTCCTAGTAAATGTCGACGATCGGCTTTGTGATCCTGCTGACCGGTGCACCGCCCGCCGCCGCGACCCGGACCATGGCCACCCCTGCACGAAAGGCGGCGCACCCCCGGTCTTCCGGGGGTGCGCCGCCTCGGGCGTCCGCTGCGGCGAAGGCGCTCGCTACGCCTTCGCCAGGTTCGTGCCGTCGTCGGCGACCTTGGCCTCCAGCTCCGCGGAGACCTTGCGCTCGACGAAGAACGCGGCGGTCGGGATGGTGCCCGCGATGAGCACCCACAGCTGCTTGCCGACCGGCCACTTCGCCTTGGACCCGAGGTCGAAGGCGAAGACCAGGTAGATCACGTAGAGCCAGCCGTGCGCGATGGCGATGACGCGCGTGGCGTCCGCCGCGCCGTCCATGTCGAACGCGTACTTGGCGATCATGCCGAGACACAGGAGGACCAGGAGCACACCGGTCACGTAGGCCATGATCCGGTAGCGGGTCAGCACGGATTTCTTCATGGGTCGAGCGTAACCGCCCGATTTGCGCGATCTTCAGGCAGGCCCGGCCCAAGCGGAACCGGCCCCTTCACTCCTCGGCGAAGTCGGCCGCGGCCACCCGCAGCGGCCGCAGCATCGCGAAGATCTCGCCGCACTCCTCGGCGTCGTACACGCCGAGCCCGAAGTCCATCGCCATCAGGTCGCGCGTGGCCGCCTCGACCACCTCGCGACCCTTGTCCGTGATGGTGGCGAGCGTGCCGCGCCCGTCGTTCGGGTTGGGCCGCTTGTCGACGAGGCCCGACTTCACCAGCCGGTCGACCGTGTTCGTCACGGACGTCGGGTGCACCATGAGGCGCTCGCCGATCTTGGACATGGGCAGGTCGCCGGCCTTGGAGAAGGTGAGCAGGACCAGTGCCTCGTAGCGCGCGAAGGTCAGACCGTACGGCTTGACGACGGCGTCGACCTCGGCGAGCAGGATCTGGTGCGCGCGCATGATCGAGGTGATCGCGGCCATGGAGGGCACGGATCCCCAGCGCTGCTTCCAGAGTTCATCGGCGCGGGCGATCGGATCGAAGGCAAGGCTGAGCGGCTTCGGCACGCCCTTGACCTTACCGGCCGGTCATATTGCGGTCAGCCCCGTCTCGCCCTTTGACCGCGCGGCCCGGTCCGCGCCCGCTGCCCCGGCCCGTTCCGCGGCTCGGGCCTCCAGGGCGAGCGCCACGCAGCAGGCCCCGCCGAGCGCCCCCGCCCCGGCGACGGTCGCGGCGACCCCGAACGCCTCGGCGGCCGCGCCGCCCAGGGCCGCGCCCACGCCCTGGACCGTCATCAGGCCCGCGTTGTGCACGGTCATGGCGCGGCCGCGCAGTTCTTCCGGGACCGCGTCGACGAACCAGCGGTCGACGCCCAGCGTGTACGCGGATCCGAACCCGGCGAGGACGAGGAGCGGCAGCGCGGCGCCGAGGCCGGGCGCCGCCGCGTAGCCGATCAGCGGGAGCAGCGTCAGACAGGCCAGCGGCAGGGCGATCCGGGAGCGGGTGGCGGGCGACAGGACGGAGCCCGCGAACAGTTCGCTGGACACGGTGCCGACCGCCATGGCGCACATCAGCAGCCCGACGGCCGTGGTGCCCGCCCCGATCTCGTCGGCGTACGCGGCCGCGAGCACCTCCGGTACGACGGCGAACAGCGGCGGCACCCAGAGCAGCAGGAGCAGGACGCGGATGCGGCGGTGGGCGAAGAGCTGTCGGGCCCCGGCGAGCGAGTAGCGCAGCAGGGGGCGCCGTTCGACGGTCCGCGCCGGGCGTCTGCGCGTGCCGAGGCGCAGCAGCGCGGCCGAGGCGAGGAAGGTCGCGACGGTGAGGGTGAGGGCGCCGCGCGGCGACACGACGGTGAGCAGGACGCCGCCGAGGCCGAGCCCGCCGAGCACCGCGCTCTGCGAGACGATCCGCAGCAGGGACCGGCCGAGCACGAACAGGTCGCCGTCGCCGAGGACGTCGGTGAGCGTGGCCATGCGGGTGCCGTTGAAGACGGGCGCGACGAGCGCGATGGCGAAGCGCAGGGCGAGCAGCGCGGCGACGGGGGTGACGGGCAGCGCCATGAGCGCGGCGCAGGCGGCGCAGAGCAGGTCGCAGGTGACGAGGACCCGCCGCGGCGCGTACCGGTCGGCGATGCCGGACAGCAGAGTGCCGCCGATCGCGTACGGCAGGAACCCGAGCGCGAAGGTCAGGGCGCTCAGCAGGGGCGACCCCGACAGCCGGTACACGAGCACGCTGAGGGCGATCTCGGCGACGACGACGCCGAACAGGGAGGCGGCGTGCGCGACGAAGACGGCCCGGAACTCGGGTATGCGGAACAGCCGTCGGTAGCCCGCCGTGCGGTGTTCGTCCGTGCCTGCGGCTTTAGCCCGCTCGTGCGGCGGGTGCGGGGGTGCGTCGTCCGTCGTCATGCCCGCACCCTGACGCCGCCGGGGCCGTCGACGTAGTGTTTCGGCCCACGCCGAATGTTCCGTCGTACGCCCGGGGGGCCGTCGCACCATGCCGCTGCATCTGCACCTGGGCGAGAGCGATCTGCTGCACTGCCGCTTCGCGATATCGCCGCTGTGGGAGACGCAGGAGGCGATCCGCACGCTCAAGCGGCCGGAGCGGCACGGGTACCACCTGCCCTGGCTGCGCCGGATCCGCGCCGCGGCCCGCACGGTGGATCTCGCGGCGGTGTGGCTGCTGATGCCGCAGCGCGGGCACACCCCGGACTTCATGGGGCCGCCGCCGATCGGCCCCGCGGCCACGTTCGACGAGGAGATCGCGGCGGTGCGGGCGACCCCCGCCGAGGTCGCCCGGCACGACATCGCCCTGTCCCTGGCCTGCACCCCGGGCGCCGCGGACACCGCGACCGGGCGTGGTCTGCTGGCCGAACCCGCCCGCGCCGTACGGGAGTTGGCAGACGCCCTGGAGCACGCCTGGCACGTGCTGGTCGAGCCGGAGTGGCCGCGGCTTCGCGCCCTGCTCGAGGCGGACGTGGCGTACCACTCGCGGCGCCTCGCGCAGATCGGGCTCGAAGGGCTGCTCGGCGAGCTGCATCCGCGGATCGACTGGGACCCGGCGACGCTCACGCTCACCGCCCGGGCCGGCAGCCATCGCCGCAGTCTCGACGGGCAGGGCCTGGTGCTGCTGCCGAGCGTCTTCTCCTGGCCCGACGTGGTCAGCGGTTTCGAACCGCCGTGGCAGCCCACCGTCGCCTACCCGGCGCGCGGCATCGGCAGCCTGTGGACGCAGCCGTCCGGTGCCACGCCCCAGGCGCTCGCCGGCATCCTGGGGCGCCGCCGCGCCGACGTCCTGTCCGCCCTCGGCGCACCCACGTCGACCAGCGCCCTCGCCCACGCGCTCGGCCTCGCCCCGTCCTCCGTGTCCGCGCACCTGACGGCCCTGCGGGCGGCGGGCCTGCTCACCGCCCAGCGGTACGGGCATCAGGTGCTGTACGAGCGGACGCCGCTGGGCAGCGCCCTGGTGACGGGCGGTCAGGACACCTGACGAGACGTTCGGGGAGAGACGGCTAATACGGTGGATCAGGCGCCCCTTATGTCACGATTGCCGGAATCATACGCGCTCCGACCCAGGGGGCAGGATGCCCGTCCCGTCCATCCGCACACAGGCCCGCACACCGGCCCGCGCCGTCGCACTCGCGGCCGCCGCCCTCCTCCTGTCCGCCCTCACGACGGGCTGCTCCGACAGCGGCAGCGGCGGCGACCCCACCGCCCAGGCCGCCGGGCAGACCGCCCCGACGCACGACGCGAACTCCTCCCCGTTCTGGGTCGACCCCGCATCGGCCGCCGCCGTCCAGGCCGACCAGTGGGAGAAGCAGGGCCGCGCCTCCGACGCCGCGGTGATCCGGCGCATCGCCCAGCACCCGCAGGGCATGTGGGCCCCGGGCGACTATCCGCGCCCGGCCATCGCCGAGGCCGCGGCCCAGGCCAAGAAGGCGGACAAGACGCTGGTCCTGGTCGCGTACAACATCCCGCACCGGGACTGCGGGCAGCACTCGGCGGGGGGCGCGCACAGCGCCGAGTTCTACTACCAGTGGATCGACGCCTTCGCGACGGGCATCGGCGACGCCAAGGCCCTCGTCGTCCTCGAACCCGACGCGCTCGGCCACATCGTCGACGGCTGCACCCCGGCCGAGTACCAGGAGGAGCGCTACCAGCTGATCTCCGGCGCCATCGACCGGCTGAAGAAGCAGCCGAACACGAAGGTGTACGTCGACGCGGGCAACCCCGCGTGGATCCCGGACGCCGGCAAGCTCGTCGAACCGCTGCGCCGGGCCGGCATCGCCAAGGCCGACGGGTTCTCGCTGAACGTCTCCAACTTCCAGACGGACCAGGCCAGCCGGGCGTACGGCCACCAGCTGTCCGGGATGCTCGGCGGCGCCCACTTCGTGGTGGACACCAGCCGCAACGGAGCCGGCCCCTACGCCGACGGCGGGGCCGACTCCTGGTGCAACCCGCCCGGCCGCGCGCTCGGCTCCGCCCCGACCACGAACACGGGGGACCCCGTCGTCGACGCGCTCCTCTGGGTCAAGCGGCCCGGTGAGTCCGACGGAACGTGTCGGGGTGGGCCCGGGGCCGGGACGTGGTGGGCGGAGTACGCGCTGGGGTTGGCGCGGTCAGGCGCCTCCGGCAATTGAGGAGCGGGTCCCGGGGCAGCGCCCCGGGACCCGCTCACCAGCACGGCCTGAGACTCACTTCACCTGGATCCACTTGGCCTCGGAAGAGACCCCGTCCGCGTCCGTCGCGAACAGCATGTACCACCCCGGCGGCACCAGCGCCCGGTCCTTGGGGACGTCGACCGTCACGGAACCGTTGCCCTTGGTCAGGCCCAGTTCGATCGACCGCTGCTCCACGTCCGTCGTGTGCGTCACGGCGGACGGCCGCATCAGCCGGGCCTTGACGATCCGGTCCGGATGATCCGTCTTGTACGTGGCCTTGTGGTTGTCCGCCAGCTCCTCGGGACCCGCCCCGAGCACCGGGCGCTTGTCACCGCCGCGGTGCAGCGCGGGCGGCGTGTAGATCTCCATCCGCTGCTCGAAGTGGCCCAGCTTGGTGTTCTGCTGGTCGTCGTAGAGCGGGTCGGAGCCGAACGTGGCGACCCGCCCGTCGGGCAGCAGCAGCGCCTCCGAGTGGTAGTTGCGCCCGACCTTCGGGGACGCGGCCTCGCGGAAGACGTTCTCCTTGGGGTCGTAGAACTGCGCCTTGAGGATGTTGCTGGCGCTGCGCCCGCGGTAGTCACTGGAGCCGTTCGACGTGAAGACGGAGTCGTCCGGCATGATGACGCTGTTCAAGTAGCGGGTGCCCTGCGGGAGTTGGGGCCCCGTCTTGAAGGACGGGTTGTCCTCCTTCAGGTCGATGACCGCGGTGCGCGACGTCGCCTTCTTGGACTCGCCGACGCCACCGCCGCCCATGATCATGACCTTCTGGTCCTGCGCCGGGGGCAGCAGCAGGGACGCCGAGGTCTCCGTCTCGTCCTGGTCGGTGAGCCCGGGCACCTTCTCGAACTTGTTGGTCTTCAGGTCCCACAGACCCGGCTCGCGGCCCTTGTCGGCGGGCCCGTACCCGGCGTTGGAAGCGGGGTAGAAGAGCTTGCCGCCCTTGGTCAGGAAGAGGGCCGGGTACGTCGGGAAGTACCGCTTGGGACCCATCGTCCACTTCTTGGTCTTCGGGTCGTAGATCTCGTTGTCGCCGGGGTCGATGACGCCGACGTCGTCGAGTCCGGAGACAGCGAGCACCTTGCCGTCCTCGAGACCGACCAGCGTCGGGTACCAGCGGGCCTTGGCCATCGGGTCGACGGGTACGTACTTCTCGGCGACGGGGTCGAACTCGTAGGCCGCCTTGATCCCCTGGAAGTCCTGCTTGTCCATGGTGATCTTCTCGGAGAGGCCGTAGACGTTGTCGGCGTCGTCGCCCTTGAGGCCCTCGATCTCGTACTGGGCCTGCTTGTCGGTGACGAACTGCTTGCCGTCCGCGGCCGCCTCGACGAAGACGCGGGCCTCGCTCGCCTTGACCGTCGTCCGCCACGGCTGCATGACGCCGGCCGCGTTGTACGTGATGTGGTTGACGCGCTTGGCCTTGGGCACGGTCACGTCGAACTTCGACACGTACTCGACACCCGACGGGGAGCGGAACTTGGTCCCCTTCTTCAGGACCATCACCTTGTCGGGGCTCTCGTTCTTGACGCGCATGCCGCCGCCGGCCCGCTTGACCTCGCCGTCGAGCAGCTCGTAGCGGGCGGTGCCGCCCGCCACCAGCATGCGTCCGTCGGGGAGTTGGGCGTGCCCCGAGCAGAAGAAGTCCTCGGGGGTGGCGATCTTCTTGAAGGTGTTGGCCTTCGGGTCCCACAGGACGGTGTCAAAGGAACCCGCGTCGAACTTCTTCTGCTCGTTGCCCGACCCGGCCACGATGAGCACCTTGCCGGTGTGCAGGAGCGCGGCGTGGATGGCGTTGGTGCGGTACTGGTCGGGGATGTCGACCGACGACCAGGAGCCGTACTTGGCCTGGTACCCGGGCTGGGTGATCTTCCAGTCGTAGTACTGCTCGGAGGCGAAGTTCCACGCCGCGGGGGCGTTCAGGCCGAGGAGGAGGGCGATGCCGCCCGCGCCCAGGACCGTCTTCTTCGTCCGCTTCGAGGGCTTGTAGGAAAACGGTGCCATCGGGTCAGTTCCCTCCTGTGCTCGTGCTGGTCACCCTCGCGGGGACGGCGGCGAGGGCCGCCGGCTCGGGTTCGGCCTCCGCGGCGGGGGCGGTGCGGCGCCGGCCGACGGCCCACACCACGACCGGCGCGAGCGCGATGCACAGGGCGAGCACCGCCCACGTGCGCATCGCCACATGGGTGTGGACGAGGACGACGGAGGCCGCGAGGGACGCGGCGAGCACGGTCGCCCAGAAGAGGTGGATGCGGAACGTCAGCAGCCGGTCGGGGCTGGCGTCACCGCCCTTGGGGGTGACGACGAAGCGGCTGGGGCGGCGCAGCAGGGCGGCGCCCAGCGACTTGAGGTAGATCGGCGCGGAGATCGCCGACATCGCCATCCCGGCGAGTCCGCCCGAGCCCTCGGGCTCGTGGGGCGAGACGTTGTGCCGCCTGTTCCACAGGTAGAGCCCGATCTGGAGGGCGGCCGCGTCGCTGTAGAGCATGAGCCACACGGAGGCGGAGACTTCGGTGCCGCTCGCCCCGAACCACAGGAAGAGCACACAACTCAGCACGCCCAGCAGCCAGTTGACGGCCGTCATCGGGTAGTAGACGAGCATCATGGTGTACGAGAACAGGCGCCCGGGCGGCATCGTGAACGGTGCCTTCCAGTACTGCTTGAACAGCGTCTCGTACGTCCCTCGCGACCAGCGCATCTGCTGCGTGAAGAAGTCCGTCCAGGAGGCGGGCCCCTCGCCGACCGCGAGCACGTCGGGGGTGTAGACGGAGCGCCAGTTGTGTCCGGTGCCCGGATTCTTGTGCCGGTGGATCTCGAAGCCGGTCGCCATGTCCTCGGTGACGGAGTCGACGAGCCCGCCGATCTGCTGGAGCGTGGAGATCCGTACGACGTTGTTGGTGCCGACGAACATGGGCGCCCGGTAGCGGTTGCCCGCACGCTGGATCAGCGCGTGGAAGAGGAACTGCTGCGACTCGGCGGCCTTGGTGACCGGGGAGTCGTAGTTGCCGTACACCTGCGGGCCGACGACGAACGCGACGTCCGGGTCGCGGAAGTAGCCGAGCATGCGCTCCAGGAACTCGGGGAGCGGCACGTGGTCGGTGTCGACGGAGGCGAAGAAGTCGTAGTCGTCGCCGTGCATCGCGAGCCAGGCGTTGTAGTTGCCGTGCTTGGTGCGGGCCTTGTGGGGGCCCTTCTTCTGGTTCCACTCCGGGACGCCGAAGCGGGTGAAGTGCCGCACGCCGAGTTCGGCGCAGAGGGCCTTCGCGGAGACGTCGTTGCCCTCGTCGAGCAGCCACACGTCCAGCGGCCCGTCGTGCCTGAGGCGGACGGCGCCCTCGAGGGTGGCCCGCACCATCGCGAGGGGTTCCTTGCCGGGGACGTACGTCGTCAGGAACGCGACGCGGGTGCCGGGTTCGGCGACGACCGGGACGGGGTCCCTGGCGACCATCGTCGCGTGGGCGATGGACAGGACGTTGATGAGCATGAACAGCTCGATGAGCCCGATCGCGACGAGCATCGCGATGTCGAGCGAGACGAGCCAGCGGTCGCCGCCCTCGCGTTCCACCCAGTGGGTGGGCCACACGAGATACACGAGGAGCACCGCGGTGAGCACAGGTGCCAGGCTCATCAGCAGGACAGCGCGTATTCGGTGGGGCTCACGCGAGAGCAGCGATATGTACTGCACCTTGTAGCTGCCGTCGCGCGGCGGCTCGGTGAGCGGCCCCGCAAGCCTGCTGTAGGTGTCGTAGTCATAGCCCTCAGGCCGCACAGCGCCCTCCAGGTTCTGGTGATCCAGCGTGCCGATACCCTCACAAAAGGTGAGATTCCTCGGCGTGTCGAACCAGAAGGGGCGTACGAGTGAGGTATCAACACCCCCGGGTGACCCCGTGTCAGCAGAACGGCCCGGCACCCCCTCGGGGCACCGGGCCGGCGACGAGCACGCGCGGCTACGCGGAGAGGTGTCGCTCCACCGTCGCGACCTTGGACGTCAATCCGTCCGTCACACCCGGCCTGATGTCCGCCTTGAGCACCAGCGAGACCCGCGGAGCGCGTGCCTCCACCGCCGCGACGGCCCGCCGGACGACGTCCATGACCTCGTCCCACTCGCCCTCGACGGAGGTGAACATCGCGTCGGTGCGGTTCGGCAGGCCGGACTCGCGGACCACGCGGACCGCGTCGGCGACGTACTCCCCCACGTCCTCGCCGACCCCGAGCGGGGTCACGGAGAAGGCGACGATCATGCGTTGACCACGCCTTCCTTGCGGGCGCGGGAGGCGATCGCTGCGTTCACGGCGTTCTCGGCCTCGCGCTTGAGCTTGCGCTCGGCGAAGAAACCGCCGGTGGGCAGGACGGACAGGACGAAGTAGAGCGCGGCCTTGCCGAAGGTCCACTTCGTACGGTTCCAGGCGTCCAGCCAGAAGAGCACGTACAGGATGAACAGGACGCCGTGCACCATGCCCATCACCGGCACCGCGTCGAAGTCCGTCGTCCGCTTCAGCACCGAGCAGACGAGCAGGAGGATGAACGAGACGGCCTCGGGCGCGGAGACCAAGCGGAGGCGGCGGAGGGCGGAGGCTGTCTTGATGTCCACGGGGCACCTTCGGCAGAAGCGGAGAGCGGGGGCTGACGGGAGAACTGATTGATCTTGTGAATGCGCGCACAAGCGTTCCCCATTGTGGCATCGGGTCTTTCGGGCCCTGTCGGGGGGCTCCCCCTGCCAGCTACCTTCGACGTCGTGGCAACGTTCCGACTTCAGGGCAGCAAGATGCTGGCCGTCGACATGACGGGCGACAGCGTCAAGGCGAAGAACGGCGCGATGGTCGCCTACGACGGCCGGATGACGTTCAAGAAGCTGAGCGGGGGTGGCGAGGGGATACGGGGCATGGTGACCCGCCGCATCACGGGCGAGCAGATGACCGTGATGGAGGTGAAGGGGCAGGGCACCTGCTGGTTCGCGGACCGGGCGAGCGAGATCAACCTGGTGCAGCTCCAGGGGGACAAGCTGTACGTCGAGGCGAGCAACCTGCTGTGCACGGACGCGGGGCTGCGGACCGGCACGACGTTCACGGGGATGCGCGGCGCCTCCCAGGGCAACGGCCTCTTCACGACCACGGTCGAGGGCCACGGCCAGGCCGCGATCATGAGCGACGGGCCCGCGGTCGTGCTGCGCGTCAGCCGCGACTACCCGCTGACCGTGGACCCGGGCGCCTACATCGCGCACCAGGGAAATCTGCACCAGTCGTTCCAGTCGGGAGTCACCTTCCGTACCTTCCTGGGGGAGGGCGGCGGCGAGGCATTCCAGATCCTCTTCGAGGGCGACGGGCTCGTCTACGTACAGCCCAGTGAGCGCAACACGATCGCCGGGGATGTGTGAGATGCCGTCGGACTTCCGTGAGATCAATTCGAAGATGGTCGAGGTGACCGTCGTCCCCGGGCAGCGGCTCTACAGCCAGCGCGGCGCGATGCTCGCGTACCGCGGCGACGTCTCCTTCACCCCCAACGTCCAAGGCGGGCAAGGGGGGTTGATGTCCATGCTCGGCCGGCGGGTGGCCAATGAGGCGACCCCCTTGATGACGGTGGAGGGCAGCGGGACCGTCCTGTTCGGGCACGGCGGCCACCACGTCCAGGTGATCCATCTGTCCGGCGACACCCTGTACGTCGAGGCGGACCGGCTGCTCGCCTTCGACGGGGCGCTGCAGCAGGGAACCATGTTCATGGGCTCGCAGGGCGGCGTCATGGGCATGGTGCGCGGCCAGGTCACGGGACAGGGCCTGTTCACGACGACGCTGAAGGGGCACGGGGCGGTCGCCGTCATGGCGCACGGCGGGGTCATCGAGGTCCCGATCACACCCGGCCGCGAGGTGCACGTCGACCCGCAGGCCTACGTCGCGCACCACGGCGACGTGCGCAACAAGCTGTCCACGGCGCTGGGCTGGCGGGACATGGTGGGCCGCGGCAGCGGCGAGGCGTTCCAGCTGGAGCTCAGCGGGAGCGGTGCGGTGTACGTCCAGGCGTCGGAGGAGAAGCTGTGACACCCCACATGGCGGGCGGTCCTGTCGTGTACGACCCGATGACGCTGCCGGTCGACGACAACGTCAACAACTACACCTTCTGCGTGGAGCTCAAGAGCAGCCAGTGGTTCCTGCAGAAGGGCAAGATGATCGCCTACTACGGGCGCATGGAGTTCAACGGCATCGGGCACGGCCGCCTCGACCGTCTCGTCCGTACGTCGTTCCACTCGCCGCTGCACGCGAGCGACTGGGTGGTCGCGGAGGGCAGCGGCAAGATGCTGCTCGCGGACCGGGCCTTCGACGTGAACTCGTACGACCTGGATGACGGCAATCTGACCATCCGGGCGGGCAATCTGCTCGCTTTTCAGCCAACTCTCGCGCTCAAGCAGTCGATCGTGCCCGGCTTTCTCACACTCATTGGCACCGGCAAATTCGTGGCGGCCTCGAACGGGCCGGTGGTGTTCATGGAACCGCCGCTGCGCGTGGACCCGCAGGCGCTCGTCGGCTGGGCGGACTGCCCGTCGCCGTGCCACCACTACGACCACGGGTATCTGACGGGCGTGATCGGCGGTCTACGTGCGATGACGGGCGTCGGCGGGGTCTCCGGCGAGGAGCACCAGTTCGAGTTCGTGGGCGCCGGGACCGTACTGCTGCAGTCCAGCGAGGCGCTGATGCCGGAGCTGGCCACGGGTGACGTGCCTCACCAGGCGGGCGTTCCGGGCGGCGGACCGGGCATGGGCACAGGTCAGCCACAGGCACCGCGCCTTCCCGGACAGCTGGGAGACCTCCAGCGTCGCTTCGGGCTGTGAGCGGTAGTCTGCGGAGTGTGACGTCGAACGCGTGACCCACTCCCGTTTGTTCGCCTTTCAACTTCTTAGGTAGAATCGATTTCATGGAGACCGAAACGGCCACGCCGTGGCTGACCGACGAGGAACAGTGCGCCTGGCGCACCCACCTGGAGGTCAACAGGCTGCTGAACTACCAGCTGGAGCGAGACCTCCAGCCCTTCGGCCTGACGATGAACGACTACGAGATCCTGGTGAACCTCTCCGAGGCCGAGGACCACCGGGTGCGGATGAGCGATCTGGCTGCGGCGACCCTGCAGTCCAAGAGCCGCCTCTCGCACCAGATCACCCGCATGGAGAACGCGGGCCTGGTGCGCCGCGAGAACTGCGAGTCGGACCGGCGCGGCCTGTACACCGTGCTCACCGACTTCGGCCTCGAGACCATGCAGAAGGTCGCCCCGCACCACGTGGCGTCCGTGCGCCGGCACTTCGTCGACCTCGTGTCGCCGGAAGACCTCGGCGGCCTGAGCAAGGCGCTCGGCCCGATCGCCGACCACCTGCGTTCGCAGCGCGGCAAACCGTGACACCTGCGAATCCCCCGGGGCCGCGGCGGACCGCCGACCTTCTCCGCGACCCCGCGCGAGACGCGCTCAACTAGCACACCGGGAGCCCCAGTTCGAACAGGGCTCCGCCGTCCGGCGCCGTGCGCACCGTCAGCGTGCCACCGTGCCGGACGGCCACGTCCCGGGCGATGGCGAGGCCGAGACCCGCCCCGCCGCCGTCCCGGGACCGCGCGTCGTCGAGCCGTACGAACCGCTCGAAGATCCGCTCCCGCTCCGCCCGGGGCACCCCGTCCCCGTCATCGGCGACGGCGAGCGTCGCCCGACTCCCTTCCACGGCAAGCGTGATGCGGACGGCTGTGCGGGCGTGCCGCTGCGCGTTGTCCAGGAGATTGCCGAGCACGCGCGCCAACTGGCCCCGGGATCCCGCGACATGGGCGGTGGTCGCCGACGTACGTACGGTCACGGGGATCCGGTCGCCGGCGCGCTGGGACACCTCCTCACGGACGAGGGCCGCGAGATCGACCTCGGCGCCACCCGGCTTCTCCCCCGCGTCGAGCCGGGCGAGCAGCAGCAGATCGGCGGCGAGTTCCTGCAGGCGTACGGTGTCCTCGACCGCGCCCTCCACATCGAGCAACTCCGGGTGCGCGGCGCCGACTTCGAGCTGTGTGCGCAGGCTCGCGATCGGGCTGCGCAGCTCGTGCGAGGCGTCCGCGACGAACCGGCGCTGCCGCTCCACGGAGTCCTCGAGCGCGGCGAGCGTCTCGTTCGTCGTCCGGGCCAGGCGGGCGACCTCGTCGTGCGTGTCCGGTTCCGGTACGCGACGGGCCAGGTCCCGGGAGGCCGTGATGGCGGCCATCTCCGCACGGATGCCCTCGACGGGCCGCAGCGCGCGCCGGGTCACCAGGTACGTCACGCCACCGACCACCACGAGCAGCACCGGGAATCCGATCAGCATCGCGGTCAACGCCGTTGCCACAGCGCTCTGTTCGGCGGACAGGGGCGCACCCGCGTACACCGTCAGATCGCCGTACGCGGTGTCCTCGACCTCGACCGCCGCGAACCGGTGGTCGGCGCTGTCGCCGTCGACGGTCGCGGTGCCGTCGGTGTAGGCGGTCTTGTCGGAGACCTTCCCGTTGCCGGGGTCGTCGTCACCGTCGTCACTGTCGTCGCCGTCACCGGCGGGCGCGGCCGCTGCCGGGCGTACGTCCGTCGTGCCCGTACCCGTGATCCGCTCCAGGTCGTCGGAGACGGCCAGCAACGTGCCCTTGTCGCCCACGACTTGGACCGGCCGGTCGTCGTCCAGGTCGAGGGCGTCGGGCGCGGTGCCGGTGGCCAGGGACGTGGCGACGCGGCGGGCCGCGGAGTCGGCGGCGTTGCCCGCCTGCTCGGTGAGGTTCGCGCGCAGGGCGAGCAGGACGGCGGCCCCCGCCACCACGAGAGCGACCGCGACCACCAGGGTGGCGGCCAGCGCCGCGCGCGCCCTGACCGAGCCGAAGACCCGCCTCACCTGGGGATCTCCAGCCGGTAACCGGCGCCGCGCACGGTACGGATGAGCGAGGCGTCGAGCTTGCGGCGCAGGGCGCTGACGTAGACCTCGACGATGTTCGGATCGCCCTCGTACGCGAAGTCCCACACGTGCTCGAGGATGTCGCCCTTGGACACCACTTCGCCGGCGCGCGTCACGAGCTGCTCCAGGACGGAGAACTCCTTTGCGGTCAGGGCGACTTCACCCTCCTCGACGTGCGTGACCCGGCGGGCCGCGGTGTCCACCTCGTACGGCCCGACGGTGCGCACGGGGTTCGCGCCGCCCGCACTCCCGCGGCGCCGCAGCAGCGCTTTGACCCGGGCGACGAGGACGACGTACGAGAACGGTTTCGTCAGGTAGTCGTCGGCGCCCGTGTCGAGCCCCTCCGCCTCGTCGTACTCGCCGTCCTTCGCGGTGAGCATCAGGATCGGTACGTCGTTGCCGGCGGCGCGCAGGGCGGCGCAGACCCGGTAGCCGTTCAGGCCGGGCAGCATGATGTCGAGGACGACCAGGTCGTACGGGGACTCGCTCGCGCGGTGCAGTCCTTCGAGCCCGTCGTGGACCACGTCGACGGCGTAGCCCTCGGCGGTCAGTCCCTTGGCGAGCGACAGGGCGAGCCGCTTCTCGTCCTCCACGATCAGGAATCGAAAGGGGCGGCGCGCAGCGCCTCGGGCAGGGTGGTGGTGGGAGACGGGTGGGCGCATGTGAGCAAGGGTGGCAGGCCGTTCCTGAAGGATCCTTCAGGCTTCTTCAGCGGGGCTTCAGGATCACTCGGGCAGGTTGGTACCCAACGAACCCGACGAAGGGACCGACCTCATGAAGCGCCGTACCACCGTCATCTCCGCCGTCACCGCCGTCGCGCTGCTCGGCGGAGGCGCCGCCACCGCGGTCGCCGTCTCCGGCTCGGACTCCGACGCCGCCCGGTCCAGCGTGCACGTCGAGGACGACGGCGTGAGCGACGCGCAGGAGAACGCCGCCGAGGCCAAGGGCGCCGAGGTGAAGGCCGAGGACGCGATCGCCGCCGCCCTGAAGAACACGCGGGGCGTCGCGACCGGCGCCGACCTCGACTCCGACGACGGCCGCCTGGTCTGGGAGGTCGACATCGCGGGCGCCGACCACCGCTGGCACCACGTCGACGTCGACCCGGGCACGGGCAAGGTGCTCGGCTCGCACGTCTCGCGCGACGGGGACGGGGACCCGGCGCGCGTCGCGAAGGCCCTGCAGAACGTGCCGACGTCGGCGCGGGACGCCGCGCTCGCCGGGGCCGCCAAGGGCACCGTGACGTCCGTGGACGCCGACGACGACGGCTCGGTCCGCGTCTGGGAGGTCGAGACGACGTCGGCGAACGGGGCCCAGCAGGACTGGCACGTGGACGTCCGGTCGGGCGCGGTCACCCCGGACCGCACGTCGGACGACGACTGACAACTGGCGACTGACGACTGACGACTGACGACTGGCGACTGACGGCTGAGGGCTGGCGACTGGCCGACCGGGGTCAGCCCCCCGTCGTGAGTCCCTCCACCAGCTCGTCCGCCGCCCGGTAGGGGTCCAACTCCCCCGCCACGATCCGCTCCGCGAGTGCGCCGAGGCGGCGGTCGCCGGAGAGGTCGCCGATGCGTTCGCGCAGGGCCGTCACCGCGATCGTCTCGACCTCGCGGGCGGCCCGCGCGGCGCGGCGCTCGGTGAGTGCGCCGTGCTCCTCCATCCACGCACGGTGCTTCTCCAGCGCCTCGACGACCTCGTCGATGCCCTCGCCGCGCGCCGCGACGGTCTTCACGATCGGCGGGCGCCAGTCGCCGGGCGCGCGGGATTCGCCGAGCCCGAGCATGTGGTTGAGCTCGCGGGCGGTGGCGTCGGCGCCGTCCCGGTCCGCCTTGTTGACGACGTACACGTCGCCGATCTCCAGGATTCCGGCCTTGGCCGCCTGGATGCCGTCGCCCATGCCGGGGGCGAGCAGCACGACGCTCGTATCGGCCTGGGAGGCGATCTCGACCTCCGACTGACCGACGCCGACCGTCTCGACCAGGATCACGTCGCAGCCCGCCGCGTCCAGGACCCGGATCGCCTGGGGCGCGGCCCACGCGAGGCCGCCGAGGTGGCCGCGCGTGGCCATCGAGCGGATGTAGACGCCGGGGTCGGAGGCGTGGTCGGACATCCGGACACGGTCGCCGAGCAGCGCGCCGCCGCTGAACGGGGACGACGGGTCGACGGCCAGGACGCCGACCCGCTTCCCGGCCCGCCGGTACGCGCTCACCAGCGCCGACGTCGACGTCGACTTGCCGACGCCGGGTGATCCGGTGAGCCCGACCACGTACGCGTTCCCGGTCAGCGGGGCGAGTGCGGCCATGACCTCGCGCAGCTGCGGGGACGCCCCCTCCACCAGCGAGATCAGCCGGGCCACGGCCCGCGGCCTGCCCTCTCTCGCCTGGGCGACCAGGGTGGGGACGTCCTGCATCAACAGCTCCGTTCACTCATGCCCGTACGAACAAATGACGGTTACGCCTTGGGTACCCGCACGATGAGCGCGTCACCCTGACCGCCGCCGCCGCACAGCGCGGCCGCGCCGACACCGCCGCCGCGCCGCTTCAGCTCGAGGGCGAGGTGCAGCACGATACGGGCGCCGGACATCCCGATCGGGTGGCCGAGGGCGATCGCGCCGCCGTTGACGTTCACCTTTTCCGAGGACACGCCGAGGTCCTTCATTGACTGCACGGCGACCGCCGCGAAGGCCTCGTTGATCTCGATGAGGTCGAGGTCGTCGGCCGCGATGCCCTCCTTCTTCAGGGCGTGCGCGATGGCGTTCGACGGCTGCGACTGGAGCGAGTTGTCCGGGCCCGCCACGTTGCCGTGCGCGCCGATCTCGGCGATCCAGTCCAGGCCGAGCTCCTGCGCCTTGGCCTTGCTCATCACGACCACGGCGGCGGCGCCGTCCGAGATCTGCGACGAGGTGCCCGCGGTGATCGTGCCGTCCTTGGCGAAGGCCGGGCGCAGCTTGCCGAGGGACTCGGTGGTCGTCTCGGCGCGGATGCCCTCGTCCTTGCTGAACAGGACCGGGTCGCCCTTGCGCTGCGGGATCTCGACCGGGGTGATCTCGGCCTCGAAGATGCCGTTCTTCTGCGCGGCCGCGGCCCGCTGGTGGGAGAGCGCCGCGACCTCGTCCTGCTCGGGGCGTGCGATGCCGAGGCGGGTGTTGTGCTTCTCCGTCGAGGCGCCCATCGGGATGTTCTCGAAGGAGTCCGTCAGCCCGTCGTACGCCATCGCGTCGAGCATCTCGATCGCGCCGTACTTGTATCCCTCGCGGGACTTGGGGAGCAGGTGCGGCGCGTTCGTCATGGACTCCTGGCCGCCGGCCACGACGACGTCGAACTCGCCGGCGCGGATCAGCTGGTCGGCGAGCGCGATCGCGTCGAGGCCCGACAGGCACACCTTGTTGATGGTGAGCGCCGGGACGTTCATCGGGATGCCGCCCTTGACCGCGGCCTGGCGTGCCGGGATCTGCCCTGCCCCGGCCTGCAGCACCTGGCCCATGATCACGTACTGCACCTGGTCGCCACCGATCCCCGCACGGTCGAGGGCGGCCTTGATCGCGAAGCCGCCGAGGTCGGCTCCGGAGAAGGACTTGAGCGAACCCAGCAGTCGTCCCATGGGCGTACGTGCGCCCGCGACGATCACTGAGGTGGTACCGGTCGTTCCAGACATGAGGCACGGCCCCTTGGAAATGAGGAGTGAACGAGGGTTTACCCGAATGTACTGAGCGGTACGCCGCACGTCACCGGCCGAAGAATGTGATCGCGCGCACGTTGCGTAACCGCCGCGAACCGCGCTGCACTTACAACATGCTGACGCGAATCGACCACATCGGGATCGCCTGTCACGACCTCGACGCGACCGTCGAGTTCTACAAGGCCACGTACGGCTTCGAGGTGTTCCACTCCGAGGTCAACGAGGAGCAGGGCGTGCGCGAGGCCATGCTCAAGATCAATGAGACCAGCGACGGGGGCGCCTCCTACCTGCAGCTCCTCGAACCGACCCGGGAGGACTCCGCGGTCGGCAAGTGGCTGGCCAAGAACGGCGAGGGCGTGCACCACATCGCCTTCGGTACGGCGGACGTCGACGCGGACGCGGACGCCATCAAGGACAAGGGCGTACGCGTGCTGTACGAGGAGCCGCGGCGGGGTTCGATGGGGTCGCGGATCACGTTCCTGCACCCCAAGGACTGCCACGGCGTGCTGACCGAACTCGTCACCGCAGCACCACAGGGATCGGTGGAGCACTGACCTCCCGTTACTCGGGCCGGTAGGGTTGGGGGGCGGCTGTCGCGTGCGAGCGGATGCAAGCGGGCATGACGGGGCAGCCGTGGGCCGGGGTCCGGGTTTCGGGGGACGAAGGTCGGGGCAGTCGGGCGGCAACCAGTGAGCCCGGGGCACCGACTGCGCCGTCGTTGTCGATCTGACACCATTCCCCGGGGGCCCCGTTCGGCGGACGGTCGGGGCTCGTAAGGAAGAACTTGCGACCAGGGGACGGATGGGACCGCGCAGTGCGGGGCTACGAGAGCCAGGACGGCCACAAGCCGGCTGAGACCGACCATCTCTCGCGGTTCGAAGCCGAGATGGACCGGCTGAAGACCGAGCGGGAGAAGGCCGTCCAGCACGCCGAGGACCTGGGCTACCAGGTGGAGGTGCTGCGCGCCAAGCTGCACGAGGCGCGGCGCAACCTCGCGTCCCGCCCTGCCTATGACGGCGCCGACATCGGCTACCAGGCCGAGCAGTTGCTGCGCAACGCCCAGATCCAGGCCGAGCAGCTGCGCGCCGACGCCGAGCGCGAGCTGCGCGAGGCCCGCGCGCAGACGCAGCGCATCCTCCAGGAGCACGCGGAGCAGCAGGCCCGTCTCCAGGCGGAACTGCACAGCGAGGCGGTCAACCGGCGCCAGCAGCTCGACCAGGAGCTGGCCGAGCGCCGCCGCACCGTCGAGAACCACGTCAACGAGAACGTGCAGTGGGCCGAGCAGTTGCGCGCCCGCACCGAGCAGCAGGCCCGCCGGCTGCTCGACGAGTCCCGCGCCGAGGCCGAGCAGGCGCTCGCCACCGCCCGCGCCGAGGCCGAGCGCGTCGCCGCCGAGGCCAGCCGCCGGCTGAGCGGCGAGGCGGAGCAGGCCACCTCCCAGGCCCAGGCGCTCCTGGCCCGCGCACGGCAGGACGCCGAGCGCCTGCTGAACGCGGCGTCGACGCAGGCCCAGGAAGCCACCGACCACGCCGAGCAGTTGCGTACGTCGACGACGGCCGAGTCGGACGAGGCGCGCCGCCGGGCCTCCGAGCTGAGCCGGGCCGCCGAGCAGAAGATCGCCGAGGCGGACACCGCGCTGCGCGAGGCACGCGCCGAGGCCGAGAAGGTGCTCAGCGAGGCCAAGGAAGCGGCGACCAAGCAGCTCACGAGCGCCGAGTCGGCCAACGAGCAGCGCACGCGCACGGCCAAGGAGCAGGTGGCCCGCCTCGTCGCGGAGGCCACCAAGGAGGCCGAGACCGTCAAGGCGGACGCCGAGCAGGTCGTCGCCGACGCCCGCGCCGAGGCCGAGAAGGTGATCGCGCAGGCCAAGGAGAAGGCCCGTACGGTCACGGCGGAGGAGACCGCGGGCGAGCTCGCGAAGGCCGCCCGCACCGCCGAGGACGTGCTCAACAAGGCGTCCGAGGAAGCGAAGTCGACGACGCGGGCCGCCACCGAGGAGGCCGAGCGGATCCGTTCGGAGGCCGAGGCCGAGGCGGACCGGCTGCGCGCCGAGGCGCATGACATCTCCGAGCAGCTCAAGGGCGCGGCGAAGGACGACACCAAGGAGTACCGCGCCAAGACGGTCGAGCTGCAGGAGGAGGCGCGGCGCCTGCGCGGCGAGGCCGAGCAGCTGCGCGCCGAGGCCGTCGAGGAGGGCGAGCGGATCAGGGCCGAGGCCCGTCGCGAGGCCGTCCAGCAGATCGAGGAGGCGGCCAAGACCGCCGAGGAACTGCTGTCGAAGGCGCGCACGGACGCCGACGAGCTGCGTGCCAAGGCCGAGGCGGAGAGCGATCGCGTACGGACCGAGGCCGTCGAGCGGGCCACGTCGCTGCGCAAGCAGGCCGAGGAGACGCTGGAGCGCACGCGCGCGGAGGCCGAGCGGTACCGCACCGAGGCCGAGGAGCAGGCCGAGGCCACCAGGGCCGAGGCGGAGCGCGCCGCACAGGCCCTCAAGGAGGAGACGGAGCGCGCCCTCGACGCCCGGCAGGAGGAGGCGGCCCGCGAGCTGACCCGCCTGCACACGGAGGCCGAGGAGCGGCTGACCGCGTCGGAGACGACGCTCGCCGACGCGCGCACCGAGTCGGAGCGGCTGCGCAAGGAGGCCGCCGACGAGAGCGAGCGGCTGCGCACCGAGGCCGCCGAGCGCGTACGGACGTTGCAGGCGCAGGCCGAGGCGGAGGCCGAGCGGCTGCGCACGGAGGCCGCGTCGGACGCCTCGACGACCCGTTCCGAGGCGGAGAACATCGCCGTACGCCTGCGGTCCGAGGCCGCGGCCGAGGCGGAGCGGCTCAAGACCGAGGCGCAGGAGTCCGCCGACCGGATGCGCGGCGAGGCGCAGTCCGCGGCCGAGCGGATCGCCGCGGAGGCCGCCGAGACGCTGGCCGCCGCACAGGAGGAGGCCGGACGCAGGCGCCGCGAGGCCGAGGAGACGCTCGGCAGCGCGCGCCAGGAGGCCGACCAGGAGCGCGAGCGGGCCCGCGAGCAGAGCGAGGAGCTGCTCGCCGTCGCCCGCGCCCGCGTCGAGGAGGCCCAGACCGAGGCGACGCGCCTCGTCGAGGAGGCCGACCGGCGGGCGACCGAGCTGGTGTCCGCCGCCGAGCAGACCGCCCAGCAGGTCCGCGACTCGGTGGCCGGGCTGCAGGAGCAGGCGCAGGAGGAGATCTCCGGACTGCGCAGCGCCGCCGAGCACGCGGCGGAGCGCACGAAGCAGGAGGCGCAGGAGGAGGCCGACCGGGTCCGCTCGGACGCGTACGCGGAGCGCGAGCGCGCCGCCGAGGACGCGAACCGGGTCCGTGCCGAGGCCACCACGGAGTCGGAGGCCGCCAAGTCCCTTGCGGAGCGCACCGTTTCGGACGCGATCGCGGAGGCGGAGCGGCTGCGCTCGGACGCCTCCGAGCACGCCCAGCGGGTGCGCACGGAGGTCGCGGACCTGCGGACCTCGGCCGACCAGGACGCCTCCCGTACGCGCGCCGAGGCCCGCGAGGACGCCAACCGGATCAGGTCGGACGCGGCCGCGCAGGCCGACACCCTGATCACCGAGGCGACGTCCGAGGCCGAGCGCCTGACCACCGAGACGCAGACCGAGACGGACCGGCTGCGCGCCGAGTCCGTGGCGAAGGCCGAGAAGCTGATCTCGGACGCGACCGGGGACGCGGAGCGGCTGCGCGCCGAGGCCGCCGAGACGGTCGCCTCCGCGCAGCAGCACGCCGAGCGGATCCGCACGGACTCCGAGCGCGTGAAGGCGGACGCCGCGCAGGAGGCCGAGCGCATCACGACGGCCGCGCGCGACGAGGCCGAGCGCACCCTGGACGAGGCCCGCCAGGACGCCAACAGGCGGCGTACGGAGGCCGCGGAGCAGGTCGACAAGCTCATCACGGAGTCCGCCGCCGAGGCCGACAAGCTGACGCGCGAGGCCCAGGAGGCGGCGCAGAAGACGACGGCGGACGCGGAGGCGCAGGCCGACACGATGGTCGGCGCGGCCCGCACGGAGGCGGACCGCCTGATCTCCGAGGGCACGGTCGAGGGCAACGCGCTGGTGGAGAAGGCCCGTACGGATGCGGACGAACTGCTCGTCGGCGCCCGCCGGGACGCGACCCAGATAAGGGAGCGCGCCGAGGAGCTGCGCGACCGCATCACGGGCGAGATCGAGGAGCTGCACGAGCACGCGCGCCGCGAGTCGGCGGAGGCCATGAAGAACGCGGGCGAGCGGTGCGACGCGCTGGTCAAGGCCGCGGAGGAGCAGCTGACCGAGGCGCAGACCAAGGCCAAGGACCTGCTCAACGACGCCAATTCGGAGGCCGGCAAGGTCCGTATCGCCGCCGTGAAAAAGGCCGAGGGGCTGCTCAAGGAGGCCGAGCAGAAAAAGGCCGATCTCACGCGCGAGGCCGAAAGGATCAAGGCCGACGCGGAAGTCGAGGCCGCGGCCATGATCGAAAAGGGTCAGCGCGAGCTGGACGTGCTGGTCCGTCGGCGCGAGGACATCAATGCCGAGATCTCCCGTGTCCAGGACGTGCTGGAGGCGTTGGAATCTTTTGAGGCGCCGTCCGGCGGGGGCAAGACGCCATCCAATAGCGGCTCCGCCGCGGGTGGCGTCAAGGCGGGCGCGACGGCAGGGGCCACACGTTCGAGTGGCAAGGGCGCCGAGGGCTAGCCAGGAGGGCAACTGACGTGCTCAGCAAGGACCTTCGGCCCTTCATCTGGCAAGTACTCCGCCGCCACGCCACTCAAAAGGGGTGACATTCTAGAGCTGAAGCCAGATCAAACGGGCATCTGCTCGATGACACGCCGCTTGGACCCCTAGGATTCCCTCTATCACCTCACCGGTCTCATTCGACAGGAACCCCATGAGCGACACTTCCCCCTACGGCTTCGAGCTTGTGCGGCGTGGGTACGACCGCGCTCAGGTGGACGAACGAATCTCCAAGCTCGTCTCCGACCGTGACAGCGCTCTTGCTCGAATCACTGCTCTGGAAAAGCGCATCGAGGAACTCCACCTCGAGACGCAGAACGCACAGGCGCAGGTGAACGACGCGGAGCCGTCGTACGCCGGCCTCGGCGCCCGCGTCGAGAAGATCCTCCGCCTCGCCGAGGAGGAGGCGAAGGACCTGCGCGAGGAGGCCCGCCGGGCCGCCGAGCAGCACCGCGAGCTCGCCGAGTCGGCGGCCCAGCAGGTGCGCAACGACGCGGAGTCGTTCGCCGCCGAGCGCAAGTCCAAGGCCGAGGACGAGGGCGTCCGGATCGTCGAGAAGGCCAAGGGCGAGGCGGGCGCGCTGCGCACCGAGGCCCAGAAGGACGCGCAGCAGAAGCGCGAGGAGGCCGACGCCCTCTTCGAGGAGACCCGCGCCAAGGCCGCCCAGGCCGCCGCGGACTTCGAGACGAACCTGGCCAAGCGCCGCGAGCAGTCGGAGCGCGACCTGGCATCGCGTCAGGCCAAGGCCGAGAAGCGCCTCGCGGAGATCGAGCACCGCGCCGAGCAGCTCCGTCTCGAGGCGGAGAAGCTGCGCACCGACGCCGAGCGTCGTGCCCGGCAGACGGTGGAGACCGCGCAGCGCCAGGCCGAGGACATCGTCGCCGATGCCAACGCCAAGGCGGACCGTATCCGCAGCGAATCGGAGCGCGAGCTGGCGGCGCTGACGAACCGCCGCGACTCGATCAACGCCCAGCTGACGAACGTGCGCGAAATGCTGGCCACGCTCACGGGTGCGGCTGTCGCCGCCGCCGGTGCGCCGGTCGAGGACGAGCCGATCTCGCGCGGGGTGCCCGCGCAGCAGTCCCGCTAGTCCGATCCGGCGTCCGACCGGGCGTCCGATCCAGCGTCAAGGCCAGAGCCCCCTGCCCCATCTAAGTGGCAGGGGGCTTTTGCCCGTTTTAGCGTGGCTCCATGATCGAGCTCGAGGGGCTGACCAAGCGGTACGGCGAGAAGACGGCCGTCAACAATCTGACGTTCACCGTGCGGCCGGGCATCGTCACCGGCTTCCTCGGACCGAACGGCGCGGGCAAGTCGACCACCATGCGCATGATGCTGGGCCTCGACAACCCGTCCGCCGGGACCGTGCGCATCGACGGCAAGCACTACGCCCAGCTGAAGGACCCCCTCAAGTACATCGGGGCGCTCCTCGACGCCAAGGCGATGCACGGCGGCCGCAGCGCCTTCAACCACCTGCTGTGCCTCGCGCAGTCCAACGGCATCCCGCGCAGCCGCGTCAACGAGGTCCTGGACACGGTCGGCCTCACCGCGGTCGCGAAGAAGAAGGCCAAGGGCTTCTCGCTCGGCATGGGCCAGCGGCTCGGCATCGCGGGCGCCCTCCTCGGCGACCCGCAGATCCTGATGTTCGACGAGCCGGTCAACGGGCTCGACCCCGAGGGCATCCACTGGATCCGCAACCTGATGAAGTCCCTCGCGGCGGCGGGCCGCACCGTCTTCGTCTCCTCGCACCTCATGAGCGAAATGGCGCTCACCGCCGACCACTTGGTGGTCATCGGCCAGGGCCGCCTGCTCGCCGACACCTCCATGGCGGACTTCATCCGCGACAACTCGCGCAGTTACGTGCGTCTGCGCTCCCCGCAGCGCGAGCGCCTCCTCGACGTCCTGCACCAGGCGGGCATCACGGTCGTCGAGTCCGGCAACGGCTGTCTGGAGGTCGACGGCGGCTCCCCCGAGCAGCTCGGCGAGCTCGCCGCGAGCCACCAGCTCGTCCTGCACGAACTCAGCCCCCAGCAGGCCTCGCTGGAAGAGGCGTTCATGCAGCTGACGGCGGAGTCGGTCGAGTACCACGCGCACACCGGCACGCCCGTCGACGGCGGTGCGCAGCCCGCGCCGCCGCAGGGCTGGGGCGAGACCTGGCAGAACAACGACAAGAAGGGGGCCTGAGATGCCCGCGGCGCAGGTCCTCCGGTCCGAATGGACCAAGATCAAGTCAGTGAACTCGACGGCGTGGACGCTCGCCCTCGCCGTGATCTTCTCGGTCGGGCTCGGCGCGTTGATCAGCGCGCTGACCAAGAACGACTTCAAGAACCTGTCCGTCGAGGACAAGCTGACCTTCGACCCGACGTTCATCTCGTTCTCCGGACTCAGCCTCGGCCAGCTCGCCCTGGTGGTCTTCGGGGTCCTCGTGGTGGCCAGCGAGTACAGCACGGGCATGATCCGCACCTCGCTCGCGGCGGTCCCGCAGCGCGGCACGTACCTGTTCTCCAAGGTGGCCGTCGCGGCGCTGCTCACCCTGGTCGTCGCGCTGATCACGGCCTTCGCCTCGTTCTTCCTCGGCCAGGCGATGCTGGGCGACCACCACACGACGCTCAGCGCACCGAACGTCCTGCGCGCCGTCCTCGGAGCCGCCCTCTACATGACCCTGATGGCGATGTTCTCCATGGGCGTCGCCTCGATGCTCCGCTCCCCCATGCTGGCCCTCGGCATCCTGATGCCGTTCTTCTTCCTGGTCTCCCCCATCCTCAACAGCGTCTCGGCCACCAAGAAGGTCGCCCGCTACTTCCCCGACCAGGCGGGCCAGCGCATGATGCAGGTCGTCACGCCGAACGACGACGTCCCCTACGGCCCCCTGGGCGGCCTCGCGATCCTCCTGGTGTGGGTCGCCGCGTCGTTGCTCGTCGGCTACGTCCTGCTGAAGAAGCGGGACGCCTGACGCGGGCGCGGGCTAGTCTGCGGCGCCATGGCGCACACGGAACCCGGCCGCACCCTCCGCACCTTCCGCACCCTCGAGGCCCTCGGCTACGACACGGTCCCCGCCCTGGCCCCGCTCACCTACCCGGGCCGTCCGGTGACGGCCCCCTCCCTGCTGCTCGGCGACGAGCTCCACGACCTCGACCCCGGTGACCTGCCCCGCTGGACCACGGACCGCACCCCGGTCCTGGCCGTCGGCTCCAACGCCTCCCCGGCGCAGGTCGCGCACAAGCTCGGGCGGCTCGGGCTGCCGGTGGCCGTGCCGATGGTGCCGATGACCGTGCGCGGCATCGGCGTCGGCTGCTCCGCCCACATCGGGCGCAACGGATACGTGGCGGCGGCCCCGTACGACGAGCCCGGGGCCGTCCGCACGCTCGTCGTCTCCTGGCTCGACGCCGCCCAGCTGGCGGCCGTCGACGCCACCGAGCTGCCCAACTACCAGCGGCTGCCGGTCCCCGACGCCCCCGTCCCCGGACTCCAGCTGTACGTCAGTGAGCACGGCGTCCTGCGCGATCCCGCC
The DNA here is from genome assembly GCF_044460595.1 of Streptomyces sp. NPDC050085. Classification (NCBI taxonomy): domain Bacteria; kingdom Bacillati; phylum Actinomycetota; class Actinomycetes; order Kitasatosporales; family Streptomycetaceae; genus Streptomyces; species Streptomyces sp. NPDC050085. The sequence continues at coordinate 52,007 of NZ_JBITJZ010000004.1, forward strand.
ACCGGTGGCCCGCGCCCCGGCGGCGGCGACCAGGCGGCTCTGCTCACCGCCCTCATGGCCGGAACCCCGGCACTGCACACCCTGCTCGGGCCGACCCCGGCGGACTGGGTACGCCGGGCCGCCGCCCGTGCCGACGTACGGGACGAGGGCACGCGGCTGCTCCGCGCACTGGCCGTGCACCACTGAACCCTTTACTCACTCTTGGCCGGAACCGTCAGCTCCCGGATATCCTCCTAAGCCTTACGGGGGGCGTGCGCCCCGACGTCCCGCGCTCGTCCGGCCGGGGCAGAACCTTCCGATGGGTGCGGAGAATGATCGAGGCAGTCGGCCTGACGAAGCGCTACGGCGCGAAGACAGCCGTGTACAACCTTTCCTTCCAGGTACGGCCGGGGACCGTCACCGGCTTCCTCGGACCCAACGGTTCGGGCAAGTCGACGACGATGCGCATGATCCTCGGCCTCGACCAGCCGACGTCCGGTCACGTGACCATCGGCGGCTACCCGTACAGCAAGCTTCCGAACGCGCCGCGCCAGGTCGGCGCGCTGCTCGACGCCAAGGCGATGCACGGCGGCCGGCACGCCCGCAACCACCTGCTGTGCCTGGCCCAGCTGGCCGGCATCCCGGCCCGCCGGGTCGACGAGGTGCTGGGCGTCGTGGGCCTCCAGGAAGTCGCCAAGAAGCGCTCCAAGGGCTTCTCGCTCGGCATGGGCCAGCGGCTCGGCATCGCGGCCGCGCTCCTCGGCGACCCGCAGGTCCTGCTCTTCGACGAGCCGGTCAACGGGCTCGACCCCGAAGGCATCCTCTGGGTCCGCAATCTCATGAAGTCGCTCGCCGCCGAAGGCCGTACGGTCTTCGTCTCCTCGCACCTGATGAGCGAAATGGCGCTCACCGCCGAGCACTTGATCGTCATCGGGCGCGGGCAGCTGCTCGCCGACATGAGCGTCAGGGACTTCATCTCGCACAACTCGGCCGACTTCGCCCGGGTCCGTACCCCCGACAGCGAGCCGCAGCAGCGCGAGAAGCTGAGCGCCGCGCTGACCGAGGCCGGTGGCCAGGTGCTGCCCGAGCAGGACGGGGCGCTGCGCGTCACGGGCCTGCCGCTGCCCCGCATCAGCGACCTCGCGCACGGCGCGGACGTCCGCCTCTGGGAGCTCTCCCCGCACCAGGCGTCGCTGGAGGAGGCGTACATGCGGATGACGCAGGGCGCCGTCGACTACCGCTCCACCATCGACCAGCGGGCGGGCCTGCAGCAGCCGGTGCAGCCGATGCAGCCGGGCATGATGCCGCCGCAGCAGCACATGCCGGTGCCCGGCCAGGGCCAGCCGGGCTGGTACGCCCCGCCGCCGCCCCAGGCGCAGCCGCAGCCCCTTCAGCAGCAGCCGGTCGCGGACCAGCAGAACCCGTACGCGGCCGCTCCGCCCGCGCCGCAGCCGCCCGCCGCCGCTCCGGCCCCGACCCCGGCCCCGGCCCCGGCCCCGGCCCCGACGACCATGGACAAGGACGCCCGATGAGCACGCCGCCCCCGCCCTACGCCGCCCCGCAGCAGCCCCCGGCGACGCCCGACTGGCAGGCGGCCCCGGCCGGACCCGGGTACACCTCGCCGATCCCCGTGCGCCGCGCGCACCTCGGCGACGCACTCGCCTCGGAGTGGACGAAGATCCGCTCCGTGCGCTCCACGATGTGGACGCTCGGCGTGATGATCGTGCTGATGCTCGGCATCGGCCTGGCCTCGGCGGCGGTCGTCTCCGCCGCCGACACCACGAAGCCCAACTCCGACGAGGTGCTCGGCCTCGGCTTCTTCGGTGTGCTGCTCGGCAGCATCTGCGTGATGACCCTCGGCGTCCTGACCATCGCGTCGGAGTACGGCACGGGCATGATCCGTACGACGATGACGGCCTGCTCCAGCCGCAGCCGGGTGCTCGCCGCCAAGGCGATCGTCTTCTTCGGCCTCGTCTTCGTCCTGACCACGGTCCTCGCGGGCGTGGTCGGCGCGCTCCAGGTGAGCATCCTGGACGTGGAGTCGCCGGACGGCTCGGCCTGGCTCAAGGCGACCGTCGGCGTCGGCCTGTTCGTCGCGCTGCTCGGGCTGCTCGGCCTCGCCATGGGCACGCTGGTGCGGCACTCGGCGGGCGCGATCACCATCATGATCGGCGTCGTGCTGCTGCCGCTGGTGCTCGCGATGTTCATGTTCTCGGAGTCGCTGAAGGACCTGCAGCAGGCCCTGTTCGAGTACTCGGTCCCGAGCCAGCTCGCGGTGCTCTACGGAAACGCGGTGTCCGGCTCCGACTCGGGCCCGACCGGCTGGGACCCGCTGTGGATCATCCTCGTGATCACGGGCGTGGCCATCGGCGGCGCGTTCGCGACGCTCAACAGCCGCGACGTGTAAGGCAGTTGCTCTGCGTTCCCGGTCAGTACCGGGGCGCGTTCCTGGACCGCTGCACCTTCGTGGTGCGGCGGTCCTTCGCGTTCCAGCACGCCTTGTGCCAGTGCCGCCGGTCGTCCACGCCGCCGAACTCCGGCCAGGCCACGACATGCGCGACCCCGGACGCGATCTCCTGGTCGCAGCCGGGGCAGCGGTACGTCTTGCCGGCGGCGCTCGCCCCCGCGACGTGGCGCACGCTCCACTCCTCGCCCTGCCAGCTCTCGGTGGACTGGAACCCGCCGTAGCGCCGCCCCTCGTCCTCGCTGCTGCCGGTGGACGACCCGGCGGCCTTCGGGCGGTTGCGACGCGGGGACACGGCTCACCTCACGGGGTGTACGTACGGGGTAGGGGGTCGGGTCAAGCGTACGCCGACGGCTCAGGGGTACTCGCCGGGCTCACCCCTTGCACCCCCGCCGAGATTCTCCGGAAAATCTGCCAATCTTCATGCCAAGCCGTGTCTTTGGCACTTGCCAACCGTTAATGCCTTACAGGGGGAGTGCCCGCGTCGGTGCCAAGGAGGCAGGAGTGCGATGCGCGTAGGAACTTTTGTACTGGCCGCTCAGTTCCCGGGCCAGGGCCAGGGGGAGGCACTGCACCGCGCGGTGCGGTCGGCCGAGGTGGCCGAAGAGGCGGGCCTGGACGCGGTGTGGCTCGCCGAGCACCACTTCGTGCCGTACGGGACGTGCCCGTCGGCCATCACGCTGGCCGCGCTGCTGCTCGGCCGCACCCACCGCATCCGGGTCGGCACCGCGGTCAGCGTGCTGCCGACCGCCCATCCCGTGGCCCTCGGCGAGCAGGCGGCGCTGCTGCACCTCACCTCGGGCGGGCGGTTCTCGCTGGGCGTGGGGCGGGGCGGACCGTGGGTGGACCTGGAGGTGTTCGGGGCGGGCCTGGAGGCGTACGAGCAGGGCTTCCCGGAATCGCTCGACCTGCTCCTGCGCTGGCTTCGCGCATCCCGTGTGGCGGGCGAGGGGGATCGATTCGCCTTCCGGGAGGTCCCCGTCGTGCCCCGCCCCGCGGAGGCGATAGGCGGCACGGACCCGGCGGGTCCCGAGGTCGTCGTCGCCTGTACGTCGCCCAAGAGCGTGCGGCTCGCCGCCGAGCGCGGGCTTCCGATGCTGCTCGGCATGCACTGCGGGGACGAGGACAAGGCGGAGATGGTCGCCCTGTGGCGGCGCTGCGCGCGCGAGGCCGGACGCTCGCCCGAGGAGATCCTCTCCGCGCCCCACGTGTCCGCCGGTGTCGCCCAGATCAGTGACCGCGGGACGGAGGCCGCGGAGGCACTCCTGAAGGCGATGCCGGGCTGGCTGAAGCAGGGCCTGGACGCCCATGTGACGGTCGACGGACGGAAGCGGGCGATGCGCGACCCGCGCGCGTACACGGAGCTGCTGTGCGGTCTGCACCCGGTCGGCACCCCGCAGTTGTGCGCGGACCGGCTCGCCGCCACGTCGGAGCGGACCGGCATCTCCCGGTTCGCCCTGCTCGTGGAGGGCTCGGGCGACCTCGCGGCGACGGAGGAGAACGTGCGACGGCTCGGCGCCGAGGTCCTGCCCCAACTGGGTTGACCTCACCCGCAGTTGAGCCGCAATGCCTGCCGTCCCGTACAGATGCACCTCCCGCGCACGGGACGACAGGCAGTGGAACTACGGCATCAGCCGTCAGCAGTCACGAAGCTCCGGTGACTGGTTGAGCAGCTGGTTGCGGGCCGAGGTGAAGCGGGCCAGCGTCCCGTCCACCGCCGGGTCCTGCGGGAACACCGCGACCCGGTGGCAGTTCTGGAAAGCGAGCCGCACACCGAAGTGCCGCTGCAGTGCGCCACGTATCGCGTCACTCGCGAGCGCACGCAGCAACTGCCCACGTGCCTGCTCGTCCGGCGGCGGCGTCTGGTTGTCGGCGAACTCTCCGCCGTCGACCTTCAGCTGGGCCACCAGGGAGCTGATCATCTCCCACGCGTAAGGCAGGGAGGTCCGGACGCAGTCGACGAAGTCCGCTTCGTCAACCTCGCCTCGCTCGGCCTGTTCCAACAGTGCCGGTGAGACGTCGAGCGACATGGGTACTCCTCTCGCACCCCCGCGGCGCGGGGGTTGACGGACAGGCCAGGAGCCCACGGCCGTACGACCCTCCGAACACGCAGCGTGCACGCGCCGCGACCTCCTGCTTCTACGGTAAGCAACGCATCCCGGTGGCAACAGGGCGTAGAGCGCCCGGTTCGCACACAACCGGCCAATAACGAACGGGGGCCTACTGGGGCGAAGTGCGTGGACCAGTGGGTGTCGAGTAGCGTTGCCGACCATGCGTCTTGTCATCGCCCGCTGCTCCGTGGATTACGCGGGCAGGCTCACCGCCCATCTCCCGTCGGCCCCCCGCCTGATCCTCGTGAAGGCGGACGGCAGCGTCTCCATCCACGCGGACGACCGGGCCTACAAGCCCCTCAACTGGATGTCCCCGCCCTGCACGTTGAAGGAGGGCACGGGCGACGACGAGGGCACGTGGACCGTCATCAACAAAGCGGGCGAGAAACTCATCATCACGATGGAGGAGATCCTTCACGACTCCTCGCACGAACTCGGCGTCGACCCGGGCCTCATCAAGGACGGCGTGGAAGCACACCTTCAGGAGCTGCTCGCCGACCGCATCGAGACGCTCGGCGAGGGCTACTCGCTGATCCGCCGCGAGTACATGACGGCGATCGGGCCCGTCGACATCCTGTGCCGCGACGCCGACGGACAGACCGTCGCCGTCGAGATCAAGCGCCGCGGCGAGATCGACGGCGTGGAGCAACTGACGCGCTACCTCGAGCTGTTGAACCGCGACCCGCACCTCGCTCCCGTCCGCGGCATCTTCGCGGCCCAGGAGATCAAGCCCCAGGCCCGCGTCCTGGCGACGGACCGGGGCATCGGCTGCACCGTGCTCGACTACGACGCGATGCGGGGCATCGAGGACGACAAGCTCAGGCTGTTCTAGGGTCACCCGCGAAAAGCCGCAGTCGCGCCCGCTCAGCTTCCGAGTGGGCGCGACTGCGGCTTTTCCGTGCGGACTACATCACCGCGGCGGAACTGGACGCGCTGCCCGTCGAGGACGCCGGGGCGCTACTGCTCACCGGCGCACTGCTCTGCGGAGCACTCGCCGAGTCCGACGTGTCCGGCGTGGTCGCCGGAGGCGACGACGACGGAGGCGGGGACGAAGGCGGCTGCGACGACGGGGGCTGCGACGAAGGCGGCTGGCTCGTCGGCGGCTTGGACGTGGGCGGCTTCGAAGACGGCGGCTTCGAGGACGGGGACTTCGAAGGCGACTTGCTCGGCGACTTCGACGGGTCCTGCGGGGATCCGCTCCCGCTCGGGTCGTCCGAAGGCCCCCCGGAGGATCCGCTCGGCGTCGGGTCGTCGGAGGTGCCGGGGATCCCGTCCTTGCCGGGGTCGGTCGGCTTCGTCGCGGTGCCACCGGAACCGCCGCCCGAGCCGTTGCCCGGGTCGGCCTGGTCGGCGCCCAGGTCCCCGCCGTTCTCCCCCGCCGAGGCCGACGGGTTGGTGCCCACCTTGTCGGACGGCGGTTCGTTGTTGTTCGACGTGGCGCCGAGCGTGACGACCGTGCCGAGCACCGCGGCGAGCAGCGCACCCGCGCCGGCCGCCACGAGGTTGCGCCGCGTGCCGTGGACGATCGACTTGCGCGAGGGCGCCTTGCCGCCGACGACGGTCGGGGCGGGCGGGGGCGGCGCCTGCCGGGTCACCAACGTGTCCGGCTCGCGCGGCGGTTCGGGCAGTGCGTACGCGGCGGGCACGCCACCGGGCGGCGACGCGGACTCCTCGTACATCGCGTCCGGGACTTCTTCCCCGGCGGCCGTGCGCCCGCCGGGCAGTGCGCCGCCCGAGCGGTCCGCGACGAGCGCGAGGGCCCGGCGTCCGGCGATCGTGCCGCGCTTGTCGGCGAGGGCGCCGCGCAGGCCGATGGAGGCCTCCAGCTCGGCGCGGGCCCGGTCGAGGTGCCCGCCGAGCAGCGCGAGAACGCCCAACTCATGGTGGAAGTACGCCTCTTCGGATACGTCACCGACGAGCCGCGCCGCCTCCTGGCCCGAGCGCAGCGCACGCTCCCAGGCGCTCCAGGCGAGCCCCGCGGCGAACGCGGGCGAGGCCGCACGGGCCAGCTCCACACCGTCGCTGGTCTCGCCCTCCACCGGGGCGGGCACGAGGACGGTGAGCGCGGCAAGGACCGCGTCGCACTCGGCGGCGACCCGCTCGGGCCCGACCGACGGGTGCCCGGCCCACCAGGCGTAGTGCCGTGCGGCGGTGCGGGCGTGCCCGACGGTGTCGTCGCCGTAGCCCGCGGCCTCCAGCTGGGTCTGCACTCCGGAGGCGAGGCGGTAGTGGCTGCCGACGGCGGTGACGAGCGCGCAGGAGACGAGCTCGGCGAGGGCCGCGTCGGCGTGCGTGTCCCCGACGAGCGCGGGCAGATGCGCCTGGTGCGGGATCTCGCCGCCGAGCGCGACGGCGAACCGCAGGGTGGCGCGGGCCGATTCGCTCAGCCGGGAGGCGAGCAGCGCGGCGGGCGCGGCACCGTCGGCGAGCGAGGGCAGCGGCACTTCGTGTCCGTCGGCGGCGTCGAAGGGCGCGTCCACCGGGGCGGCTTCGGGGCCCTCGTAGTAGCCGAACTCGTCGAACGCGGCCGGGTCGGCGCGCAGCAGGTCGCGCTGGCGCAGCAGGGCGCCGGCCTGGGCGAACCGCAGCGGCAGCCCCTCGGACTCGAACCAGAGGTCACCGGCCCACTGCGCCTCGTCGTCGGTGAGGACACGGCCGACGGCCCTCTCGAGCAGCTCCAGGCTGCTGCCGCGGCCGAGGCCGCTGAGGAAGACCTCTTCGACGTGGGAGTCGGCGGACGGCGCGGGCACGTCGGGCGTCGCGGCGAGCAGGAAGGCGCACTCGGGGGTGGCTTCGAGGAGCTCGTCGAGCGCGGCGCCGCCGAACTCGAGGTCGTCGAGGATGACCACGGCGCCGATGTCGTGGACGAGTTCGAGCAGCAGGGCGCGGTCGGGGCGGTGCAGCGGCGCGTTGTACACGGCGGCGAACAGGTCGTACAGGACGTCGCTCGCCGAGCGGCGGTGTCCGGTCAGGCGGACGACGCCGTCGGGTGCGATGTCGAGGCAGTCGTCGGCGAGCTGGTCGAGCAGCGCGGTGCGCCCGGACCCGGACGGCCCGGTGAGCCGTACGGAACGGCCGCGCGCGAGGAGCCGGACGAGCCGCTCGCGGTCCTCCTGGCGCTCCAGGAGCGGCAGTCGGGGCAGCGCGGGTCCCGGCGGCATGGGCGGCCGGGCGGCGCGGGCGAGCTCGATGCGCTCGGTGGCGTCGTACTTGACGGGCCTGCCGGGACGCTCGCCCGGCGGGCAGGGTTCGATCTCGCTGCCGTCGACGGGATTGACGGTGAGGAGATAGTCGCCGGAGACCAGCTGCACGGTGCGCGCGAGCGCGGGCGACGGCTGGCCGAAGTCGGGTGTGAGCGGATCGCGCGGCGGGCGCTGGCGGCTGCCGCCGGGCACGTCCTCGCGCCGGTCCTGGCTGAAATCTTCCGGTCCCCGGTTCATCGGGTCCATGGTCAAAGCCCCCCAAAAGCGTGGTGTGCCCCTTGCCCCTCCCGGCCTGTGCACACTGCGCTGTCGCTTCTGGTCCGGTGCCCGCGTGGCGGGTTCGTCATTCCGCGGGCGACCGAACCCTAGACCTTCGCTCAGTATCTACGAACAGGCGGGGTGCCGCGCCGCCCGAGACGTCACAGTCTCGTGAGGATTGTGCGCGCTTCCGCTAGGAATGAACGATTCATGCCGTCAGGCGCACGCGGGATTCCCCTGCGTCACACGCGCGGCAGCGACTCGACGCCGATGCCGCCCTCGATGGCCAGAATCCGGTGCAGCCGGGTCGCCACGAGCAGGCGCTGCATCTGGGGCGGCACCCCGCGCAGCACGAGCCGGCGTCCGCAGCGGCCCGCGCGCCGGTGGGCACCCATGATGACGCCGAGCCCGGTCGCGTCCCACGAGTCGAGTGCGGACAGGTCGAGCACCAGGTCTCCGTTGCCGTCGTCGACGGCGGTGTGCAGGACCGTACGGGCGTCCGCCGCGCTGCGGACGTCGAGGCGGCCCCCGACGACCAGCTCGGCGTGGTCGCCCCTGATGTACATATGCGCTCCCCATGCGATCAATCGTGACGAGAGGTATCCATGTGATCTGGGTATGTCACTGCAACTGACTGGCTAGGGACGCCAGAAGTTGCCGTCTGTAAGCGAACCGATACCGAATTCACCCCGAGGGGTGACATCGCGTCAGGATCGCGGTCCGTCCTGTGTCAGGCGTGCTTGTAGAAGCCCTGCCCGCTCTTGCGCCCGATGTCACCCGCGTCAACCATCCGGCGCATCAGCTCCGGCGGCGCGAACTTCTCGTCCTGGGACTCGGTGTAGATGTTGCTCGTCGCGTGCAGCAGGATGTCGACGCCCGTGAGGTCGGCGGTCGCCAGGGGGCCCATCGCGTGGCCGAAGCCCAGCTTGCAGGCGATGTCGATGTCCTCGGCGGTGGCGACGCCCGACTCGTACAGCTTCGCGGCCTCGACGACGAGGGCGGAGATCAGACGGGTCGTCACGAAGCCGGCGACGTCCCGGTTCACGACGATGCAGGTCTTGCCGACGGACTCGGCGAACTCCCGCGCGGTGGCGAGCGTTTCGTCACTGGTCTTGTAGCCGCGCACCAGCTCGCACAGCTGCATCATCGGCACCGGCGAGAAGAAGTGCGCGCCGACGACCCGCTCGGGGTTCTCCGTGACGGCCGCGATCTTGGTGATCGGGATGGCCGAGGTGTTCGAGGCGAGCACGGCGTCGGGGCGCACGATCTTGTCGAGCGCACGGAAGATCTCGTGCTTGACCTCGAGCTTCTCGAAGACGGCCTCGACGACGATGTCGGCGTCGGCGACCGCGTCGAGATCGGTGGTCGTGGTGATGCGGGCGAGCGCGGCCTCGGCGTCCTCGGCGGAGAGCTTTCCCTTGCTCACGAACTTGTCGTACGACGCCTTGATGCCACCGGTGCCACGCGCAAGTGCCTCGTCGGTGACGTCGCGCAGAACGACGTCCCAGCCCGCCTGGGCGGAGACCTGAGCGATGCCGGACCCCATGAGTCCGGCTCCGATGACGGCGAGCTTCCCTGCCACGTGCGACTCCCTCTCACCGCGTACCCGCATACCGCTTAACCACTGTTCACATTGCTCTTTTGCGGACCTTAGCGTCAGTGAGCGCCGGTGTGACCGCGAAGAGATGCGCGTCACGTCTCAAATGACGGACATCACACTGAACCGGGACAGCGGCCCCTCATCAGGCGTCCCGTACGGCGTAGTTGAGCACCTTTTCGCTCAGGAGTTCCTCCATCTCGTCGACGAGTTCGAGGACTTCCCTGGACACCTTGGCCGGGGTGCCGCCGGCCACCATGCGGCGCCCGATGACCGCCATGACGGTCTGGTGCACCCAGCCGATCTGACCCGCCATCAGGTCCGGCAGCGGGTCGTCGGCGCCGGCGCCGGTCTCCTCGCGCAGGGTCTCGGTGAGGTCGTCGTGGACCTCCTGCTGGATGGCCCACAGGCGCGAGCGCAGGGCGGGCGCGCCGTTCACCACGCTCATGAAGGCGCTGTAGCCGTCCATCAGGCCGACGCGCGGCGAGACCGCCTCGATCTCCTCGCGCAGTTCGCGCAGGACGGCGGCCGCGGCCGACTCCCCCGGCGCCCGGCCGCGCACCCAGCGGGACATGCGGTCCACGACGCCCCGGGAGCGGTCGAGGAACAGGTCCTCCTTGGCCGGGAAGTAGTTGTAGACGGTGTTCACGGAGACGTTCGCGGCGTCCGCGACCTCCGCGACGGTCACCGCGTCGAAGCCGCGCGCCAGGAAGAGGCCGGTCGCGACGTCCGAGATGTACTGCCGCGTCTGGCGCTTCTTCCGCTCCCTGAGCCCCTCTTTGACCACCTCTGCCATGCCGTCGATCGTAGTCGTTCTCTGGTCTCTCTGAAATTTTGGGGACATTGCAAAATTTCAGTGACTCTGTTTTTCTGGCTCGCATGGCAGTCATCAGCGCGTCCGGCCTGGCCCGGACCTTCCACACGAAACGGGGCCCGGTCGAAGCCGTCCGCGGCATCGACCTGCGCGTCGACCCGGGCGAGATCCTCGGCTTCCTCGGTCCGAACGGGGCGGGCAAGACCACGACCCTGCGGATGCTCACGACCCTGCTGCCGCCGACCGGTGGCGCGGCGACCGTCGCGGGCTGCGACCTGGCCTCCGACCCGGCGGGCGTGCGGCGTGCGGTCGGTTACGTCGCCCAGTCCGGCGGCGTCGACCCGACCATCTCGGTGCGCGAGGAGCTCGTCACGCAGGGCCGTCTGTACCGGCTGCCGAAGGCCCGAGCGGCGTTGCGCGCCAAGGAGTTGGCGGCCGGCCTCGGACTCACCGGGCTCCTGGAGCGCAGGACGGCCGCGCTCTCCGGCGGGCAGCGGCGGCGGCTCGACATCGCGCTCGGGCTCGTGCACCGCCCGAAGGTCCTCTTCCTCGACGAGCCGACGACCGGGCTCGACCCGGGCGCCCGCGCCGATCTGTGGGACCTGGTGCGCAGGCTGCGTACCGAGTACGGCACAACCGTCTTCCTCACCACGCACTACCTCGACGAGGCCGACGCGCTCGCGGACCGGATCGTCGTGGTGGACAAGGGAGTCGTGGCCGCCGAGGGCACGCCGAGCGCGCTGAAGCTGCGGTACGGCGGGTCCATCGACGCGACGCTCCAGGACACGTTCCTGGCCATCACCGGACGCGGTCCCGCGCCCGTGGACACGACCCCGGTGGCGGTGTGAGCACGATGAGGACCCTTTCCCCGGTGGTCTCCGACACCCTCCTGATCTTCGGGCGGTACGCCCGCCAGACCCTCTCCTCCCGCTTCCAGATGCTGTTCGGCATCCTGATGCCGCTGCTGTACCTGCTGTTCTTCGGGCCGCTCCTGACCGACCTGCCGCACGGCGCGAGCGGCAGCTCCTGGCAGGTCCTCGTGCCGGGGCTGCTGCTCCAACTCGGCCTGTTCGGCGCCGCGTTCTGCGGTTTCGGGATCATCCTGGAGAAGAACTCCGGCGTCGTGGAGCGGATGCGGGTCACCCCGGTCAGCCGCCTCGCGCTGCTGCTCGGCCGCGTCCTGCGCGACACCGCGCTCTTCCTCTTCCAGGCGGTGCTGCTCGTGCTGGCCGCGCTGGTGATGGGGTTGCGGGCGCCGCTCGCGGGCGTGCTCATCGGCTTCGCGTTCGTCGCGCTCCTGACGGTGTCCCTGGCGTCGCTGTCGTACGCGCTGGCCTTCAAGGTCAGTACGCCGCAGGAGTTCGGGCCCGTCATCAACGCGGTCACCATGCCGTCGATGCTGCTGTCCGGGCTGATGCTGCCGATGGCGCTCGCGCCCGGGTGGCTTGACGTGCTCTCGCACGTGATGCCGGTGCGCTATCTGGTCGACGCGATGCGGGACGCGTACGTGGGCGCGTACGGGACGGCGCACATGCTGTACGGGGCTCTGGTGGCGGCCGCGTTCGCCGGGCTCGCCGTGACGGTGGGCACACGGACGTTCCGCCGGGCCGGGGGATAACTACGCTGGCCGCATGGTCAATCTGACGCGCATCTACACCCGTACCGGAGACAAGGGCACCACGGCCCTCGGCGACATGAGCCGCACCGCCAAGACCGATCTGCGGATCTCGGCGTACGCGGACGCCAACGAGGCCAATGCCGTGCTCGGCACCGCCATCGCGCTCGGCGGCCTCGACGAGGAGGTCGTCACGGTGCTCACGCGCGTCCAGAACGACCTGTTCGACGTGGGCGCCGACCTGTCCACGCCGGTCGTCGAGAACCTGGAATACCCGCCACTGCGCGTCGAGCAGTTCTACGTCGACAAGCTGGAGGCGGACTGCGACCGCTTCAACGGGGAGCTGGAGAAGCTGCGCTCCTTCATCCTGCCCGGCGGCACGCCGGGCGCGGCGCTGCTGCACCAGGCGTGCACGGTGGTGCGCCGGGCGGAGCGCTCCACGTGGGCGGCGCTCGAGGTGCACGGGGAGACGATGAACCCGCTCACCGCGACGTATCTGAACCGGCTGTCGGACCTGCTGTTCATTCTCGCCCGTACGGCGAACAAGGCGGTCGGGGATGTGTTGTGGGTGCCGGGCGGGGAGCGTTAGCCGCCTTCTTCCCGCTCTTCCAGGGGGACGCCGACCGCCTCCCAGGAGGCCTTGGTCGCCTTGTGCTCGTCGCTGTCGGTGCCGAAGCGGGACTCCGCGGCCCGGTCGGTGGCCCGCGCCCAGGTGGTGAAGTCCTCGACGAGATCGGGGAGTTCACCGCTCAGCGCATCCCACCAGATGAGTCCGGCCCGCTCCCAGGCGTGGCCGCCGAGCTCCATGGCCAGGCGGTAGAAGGCATGGGCGGGGATGCCGCTGTTGAGCCGGATGCCGCCGGTGTCCCGCTCGGTGTCCATGAAGTCCCGAAAGTGCCTCACCTGCGGGTCCTTGCCGAGGCGTTCGTTCTCGTACGCCTCGCCCGGAGCCTTGAGCGAGCGCAGGGCGTTGCCCCCCGAGTCCGCCAGGACGAGGCCGTCGGCGAGCAGCCAGTCGGCCTCGTCGACGCTCTGCTCGAGCGCGTACTGACGGGTGAGCGCGGCCAGCACGTCGCGGATGGCGACGTGCAGGGAGCCCGACCTCCCGGAGAACGTGAAGCGGGCGAACGCGGGGAGTCGCTGCCATCCTTCGGCGGCCACCACGTCGAGTCGGCTGAAGTTGTCGAAGGTCACCCCGTCGCCGTCACCGAGATACAGGAACTGCCCGCTCCAGGTGCCGTTGTTGTGGCCCCTGCCGTAGTGGACGACCGCCGCGTACGGCCGTCGCGTCGCCTCGTCCGGGGCGAGCCCGAGCACCTCGGTGCCGAACCGGTCCATCGCCACGAGCGCCTCGTACGCCGTGTCGACGGCATCGTCCCCGTACGCGTCCCGCCCGCTCCAGCGCACCGGACGCAGCCCGTCGAGCCCCGTGCCGCCCGCCGCGTCGAACACGACGTGCCTGACCAGGTCCGAGGCGCCCGCGCCCGGGCTCAGCTCCAGCGTGCCGTCCCGGACCACGTAGGCGGGCGCACCGGGCAACAGGGTCCCACCGGGCCGGATGTCGATCCCGGGCGGGAGCAGTGCGGAACCCGTGGCCCTGGCGCCCGGCTCCAGCGCCGAGACGCGGGACAGGATCTCGTGCTCGGGCATCCGGCCCGCCGTGCCGACCGCCCTGATCGCTTCGGCCAGGCGCTGGCTGGCCGTCTCCAGAATGACGTCGCGCTCCGCGGCCGACAACCCGTCCTCGGTGGCGTGCGCGGCCAGGTCGAGGGCCTCGTAACCACGGTTGGCCAGGCCGAAGACCTCACTGCGGCGCAACCGGGCGAGCACCCCGCTGTGCCTGTCCCACGCCGACCGGGACGGTGGCTCCAGCCACCGCCCCAGCTGCCGCAGCTGTACGACGGACGAGCTGTGCCGGGTCAGTTCCGCGTAGACGAGACGCAGGGCGGTGCGGGTGTGGCCACGGCCACGGAACCACGCGCCGAGCCCGGTGGCGGCACCACCGCCCGCCGTACCGATCAACGCCGCCACCAGGGTGCTGTCCATCCCCGCATGGTCAGCCCTGCCCTTGGCCTATGCCCATGGCCCGGTGAGCGTATTTCACCTGCGTATGTCACCTGCGCCCGGAGACCGCCGCCGGCGCCTTCTTCGGGAACACCGTGTAGCTCAGCGCGATGATCACGTTGATCGCGATCAGGAACAGCATCCGCTGCTGCCACTGCACCAGGGACCCGGTGTTCCCGCCGTCGCCCACGTACCAGATCGCGCCCTGCAGCAGGCCGATCGCGATGAGGGCCGCGAGGATCCAGCGGGCCGCGATCTGCCACTCGTGGATCGCGCGCGGCACCCCGTACTTGGGCGTCGAGGGCGGCGGGCCGCCCGCCCAGCGGTGGGCGACGCGGACGTCGACCCACTGGATCGTGTAGTGGCCGAGCGCGAGGGAGTAGCCGATGTAGACGGCGGCCAGGCCGTGCTTCCAGTCGGGCTCGGCGCCGTTCTTGAGGTCGATGGCGGTGACGACGAAGAGGACCACCTCGAGGAGGGGCTCGCACAGCAGCACGGCGACGCTCGCCCGCGGCATCTTCGCCCAGTAGCGCAGCGCGAGGCCCCCGGCCAGCAGCACCCAGAAGGCGACCTCACAGATGACGATCAGCGTGACGACCACGGCGACGGCTCCTCTCACTTCGTGCCCCTGGTAACAGGCTCGCCCGCGCCGGCCCGCCGATCATCGTCACCGGTGACGATGTGCGCCTGCATCCTTCGATGTACTCGCACGGCGCCCGGCTCCGTCCCACGGCACCACGCCCCGCTCGCGCCGTACGTGTTGGATGGAGTCATGCACCTCCCGCTCCCCCGCCCGCACCGCGACGACGTCCGCATCGCCGTCGTGGGACTGCTCGGCGGGCTCGCACTGTGGGGCATCGGGCTCGGCATGAACGCCGGGCGGCCGTTCGGCGGCTCGTGGCTGCTGATCCCGCTGGTCGCGATGTCCGCCCTGGAGCTGCTGCGCCGCACCCGGCCGCAGTTCACGGTGGTCGCGGGCACGCTCGTGCTCGTCGCCGACCAGCTGACGCAGGGCTCGCTCGCGACGGTCCTGATGTTCACGGACCTGATGTACGCGGGCGCGCTGTACGGGTCCCCGGCCCTCGCCCGCCGCCTTCCGGTGTCGACGGGCCTGGTCACGGTCGCCCTCACGCTCGGCTTCCTGGCCTGGTGGCGGCGGCCCGAGGCGATCCTGGTCGGCGTCGCGACCGGCCTCGTCTCGTTCGGGCCCGCGGCGACCGGCATGCTGGTGCGCGGCCATCGCGACAAGGCCGCCGAGGAACGGCTGCGGGCCGAACAGACCGCGCTGCTCGCGGAGATGGACCGGACGCAGGCGGTCACCGCCGAGCGCGCCCGGATGGCACGGGAGCTGCACGACATGGTGGCGAACCACCTCTCGGCGATCGCCATCCACTCCACGGCCGCCCTGTCCATCGACGATCCGGCCACCACCCGCACCGCCCTGGAGACGATCCGGGAGAACAGCGTCGACGGCCTGGCCGAAATGCGTCGCCTGATCGGCATCCTGCGCGACTCCAGCGGCGATACGCAGCCGGTCGCCGCGCCCACCCTGGACGGCCTGGCGGCGCTGGTCGAGCAGGCCCGCACGAACGGACTCGACGCCGCCCTCACCCTGACCGGCAGCGTCACCGACCTGCCCGCGCCCGTCGAGCTGGCCGCGTACCGCATCGTCCAGGAGTCCCTGACGAACGCGCTGAAGCACGCCTCCGCGGGCCGCGTCACCGTCGAGGTCGAGCGCACGGCCGTGCGGATCGAGGTGCGCGTGACCAGCCCGTACGGCGACCGGGACGGCCCGCGTGCGCCCGGCTCGGGCGCCGGGCTCGTCGGCATGCGTGAGCGCACGGCGCTGCTCGGCGGCATGTTCGAGGCCGGGGCGCAGGCCGCCGGAGTGGACAAGGTCTGGCGGGTCCGTGCCACGCTGCCCCTCGACAACCCCGCTGCCGAAGGAGAGCCCGCGTGATCCGCGTACTCGTCGCCGAGGACCAGACCGCCGTGCGCGCGGGCCTCGTGCTCATTCTGGGCAGCGCGCCCGACATCGAGGTCGTGGGTGAGGCGGAGGACGGGGAGCGGGCGGTGGCGCTGGCCCGCGAGCTGCGGCCCGACCTGGTGCTCATGGACGTACAGATGCCGCGCCTGGACGGAGTTTCGGCCACGCGGGCGGTGGTCGAGGAGTCCCTCGCCGACGTCCTTGTCCTGACGACGTTCGACCTCGACGAGTACGTCTTCGGAGCGCTGCGCGCGGGCGCGTCCGGCTTCCTGCTGAAGAGCGCCGACGCGAAGGACCTGCTCGATGCGGTACGCACGGTCGCCCGCGGCGAGGGGTTGATCGCACCGGCGGTGACGCGGCGGCTCATCGCCGAGTTCGCGCACCCCCGCAGGGGCGAACAGGCCACTGTTCCGGCCGAGTTGGAGACGCTGACCCGCCGGGAGCGGGAGGTCCTCGACTGCCTGGGGCAGGGTCTGGCGAACGCGGAGATCGCGGTCCGCCTCGACATGGCGGAGGCCACGGTGAAGACCCATGTCAGCCGCCTGCTGGGCAAGTTGAACCTGCGCAGCAGGGTGCAGGCGGCGGTCCTCGCCCAGGAAGTTGGCCGAAACCCGTAATTGGTTTAGACCTTGACCGCTGGTCCAGACCTTTCTATTCTCACCGCACTGCGGTGAGCACATCCCCCACTCCGGTGCTCATGGGCGTCGCAGGGATCCACCCCCATCACGGACCCCCGAAACACCCGAGGAGCACCGATGCGCTCAACCGACGTACCCAGAAAGAGACTTCGGCACAGAATCACCGCGGTCCTCGCCACGCTGGCGCTGCCCGGCGCGGCCCTGGTCGGTCTCGCGACCCCGTCCCACGCCGCGGCCGAGGCCACCGCCGTCACCGCCACGTACGCCAAGACCCAGGACTGGGGCTCGGGCTTCGAGGGCAAGTGGACCATCAAGAACTCCGGTACCACGTCGGTGAGTTCATGGACCGTCGAGTGGGACTTCCCCTCCGGCACGAAGGTGACCTCCGCCTGGGACGCCACCGTCACCAACTCCGCCGACCACTGGACCGCCAAGAACCTCTCCTGGAACGGGACGCTCGCCCCCGGCGCCTCGGTCTCCTTCGGGTTCAACGGCTCCGGCGCCGGCGCCCCCAGCGGCTGCAAGCTCAACGGCGCCTCCTGCGACGGCGGCGACGTCCCCGGCGACGCGGCCCCCTCCGCGCCCGGCACCCCGACGGCCTCCGCCATCACCGACACCTCGGTCAAGCTCTCCTGGTCGGCCGCCACCGACGACAAGGGCGTCAAGAACTACGACGTCCTGCGCGACGGCGCCAAGGTCGCGACGGTGACCGGGACGACGTACTCCGACACCGGCCTGACCGCCGGCACCGACTACTCGTACACGGTCAAGGCCCGCGACACCGCCGACCAGACAGGACCCGCCTCCGGCTCCGTGAAGGTCCACACCACTGGCGGCGGCACCGACCCCACCCCCGGCAACAAGGTGAAGATGGGCTACTTCACCGACTGGGGCGTCTACGGCCGCCAGTACTTCCCCAAGAACCTGGAGACCTCCGGCTCCGCCGCGAAGGTCACGCACATCAACTACGCCTTCGGCAACGTGCAGAACGGCCAGTGCACGATGGGTGACTCCTACGCCGACACGGACATGGCGTACACCGCGGCCAACTCCGTCTCCGGCGTCGCCGACACCTGGGACCAGCCGCTGCGCGGCGCCTTCAACCAGCTGCGCCAGCTCAAGGCCAAGCACCCGAACCTGAAGATCATCTGGTCCTTCGGCGGCTGGACCTGGTCCGGCGGCTTCCCCCAGGCGGCGCAGAACCCGGCCGCGTTCGCCGACTCCTGCTACAAGCTGGTCGAGGACCCGCGCTGGGCCGACGTCTTCGACGGCATCGACATCGACTGGGAGTACCCGAACGCCTGCGGCCTGTCCTGTGACACCAGCGGCCAGGACGCGCTCAAGAAGCTGACGACCGCGCTGCGCGCCAAGTTCGGCTCCAGCAACCTGGTCACCGCCGCCATCACCGCGGACGCCTCCGCCGGCGGCAAGATCGAGAAGAACGACTACGCGGGCGCCGCCCAGTCCCTCGACTGGTACAACGTCATGACCTACGACTTCTTCGGCGCCTGGGCCGCACAGGGCCCGACGGCCCCGCACTCCCCGCTCACCTCGTACCCCGGCATCCCGCAGCAGGGCTTCAACTCCGCTGAGGCCATTGCCAAGTTGAAGGCCCAGGGCGTCCCGTCGGCCAAGCTCCTGCTGGGCATCGGCTTCTACGGACGCGGCTGGACCGGCGTGACCCAGGACGCGCCCGGCGGCACGGCCACCGGCCCCGCGGCAGGCACGTACGAGCAGGGCATCGAGGACTACAAGGTCCTCAAGACGAAGTGCCCCGCGAACGGCACGGTGGCCGGCACGGCCTACGCCCACTGCGGCTCGGACTGGTGGTCCTACGACACCCCGGCGACCATCAACTCGAAGATGAGCTGGGCGAAGTCGCAGGGTCTGGGCGGCGCGTTCTTCTGGGAGTTCTCGGGAGACACGTCGAACGGCGAACTGGTCACCGCGATCGACTCCGGCCTGAAGTAGCCGGCCTGAAGTAGCCACCCCACAAACCGAAGCCGGGCCTACGGGAACGCCCCCCGTAAGCCCGGCTTCTTCCATGAACGGATCAGGCCACGTTCACCCGCTGGCCGGGCGGCGCCGCCTCGAGCCACGCCAGGAAACCGGTCAACGCGTCCTCGCTCATCGCCAGTTCGAGGCGGGACCCGCGGTGCGTACAGGCGAGGACGATGGCGTCGGACAGCAGCGCCAGCTCCTCCTCGCCCTCCGGGGCACGGCGGCCGGTGACCTCGATGGCGGCGCGCTCCAGGATGCGGCGCGGCCGGGGCGCGTAGGAGAAGACGCGGAACCACTCGATCCGGTCACCGTTGTAGCGGGCGATGCCGTACCCCCAGCCCTTGCCGGAGGTGTCGTCCTCATCGGGCCCTGGCGCGTCCCACCGCAGCGAGCAGTCGAACGTACCGCCCGACCGCTGGATGAGCCGGCGCCGCAGCCCGAAGACGAACAGCCCCAGCAGTACGAGTACGACGACCGCGACTACGCACAGCACGAGAACGAGGACCATCTGCACCGACCTCCTCGCTTCTCTCGACCGGACGACCGAACGCCTGATAACGGAACAGCAAAAACAGTTGTGGATCGCCTCAGCCGCGACCCGGTCCGGAGGTCATCTCCGGCCTGGGCCGCGGCTGAGGTGTGTCACAGGGCTCGCTGGGGTCAGCGCGCCGCCACCGCGCGCAGGCGGACGTCCGCGCGACGCTCGGCAGAGGCATCGCCCTCGGCCTTCGCGCGCTCGAGCTCCCGCTCCGCCCGCTGGACGTCGATCTCGTCCGACAGCTCGGCGATCTCGGCCAGCAGCGACAGCTTGTTGTCCGCGAACGAGATGAAGCCGCCGTGGACAGCCGCCACGACCGTTCCCCCGTCGCTCGTACGGATCGTCACCGGGCCCGACTCCAGCACACCGAGCAGCGGCTGGTGACCGGGCATGACGCCGATGTCGCCGGACGTGGTGCGTGCGACGACCAGGGTGGCCTCGCCGGACCAGACACTGCGGTCCGCGGCGACGAGCTCGACGTGCAGCTCAGCAGCCAAGGTGGGCTCCTCGGGTCACCACCCGGAAGCATCCGCCACCGGGTGTTGGGTCAAAGTCTAGTGGGCGTACGACGGGGGGCGGGACACCCGCCCCCCGTCAAGAAGTCAGCAGCAAGTCAGCGACTTGCGTCACCGGCTTCAGGAGACGCCGAGCTCCTTGGCGTTGGCCTTGAGGTCCTCGATGCCACCGCACAGGAAGAACGCCTGCTCCGGGAAGTGGTCGTACTCACCGTCGATGATCGCGTTGAACGCGGTGATCGACTCGTCCAGCGGCACGTCCGAACCGTCGACGCCGGTGAACTGCTTGGCGACGTGGGTGTTCTGCGACAGGAAGCGCTCCACGCGACGGGCGCGGTGGACGGTGAGCTTGTCCTCCTCGCCGAGCTCGTCGATACCGAGGATCGCGATGATGTCCTGAAGGTCCTTGTACTTCTGGAGGACCGTCTTGACGCGCATGGCCGTGTTGTAGTGGTCCGCCGCGATGTAGCGGGGGTCCAGGATGCGGGACGTCGAGTCCAGCGGGTCCACGGCCGGGTAGATGCCCTTCTCGGAGATCGGACGGGAGAGCACCGTCGTCGCGTCGAGGTGGGCGAAGGTCGTCGCCGGGGCCGGGTCGGTCAGGTCGTCCGCGGGCACGTAAATGGCCTGCATGGACGTGATCGAGTGACCACGGGTCGACGTGATGCGCTCCTGGAGGAGACCCATCTCGTCGGCCAGGTTCGGCTGGTAACCCACGGCCGAGGGCATGCGACCCAGCAGGGTCGAGACCTCGGAACCGGCCTGCGTGAAGCGGAAGATGTTGTCGATGAAGAACAGCACGTCCTGCTTCTGCACATCGCGGAAGTACTCCGCCATGGTCAGACCCGCGAGGGCCACGCGCAGACGGGTGCCCGGCGGCTCGTCCATCTGACCGAAGACGAGCGCGGTCTTGTCGATGACGCCCGAGTCGGCCATTTCCTCGATGAGGTCGTTGCCCTCACGGGTGCGCTCACCGACACCGGCGAACACGGAGACACCGTCGTGGTTGTTGGCGACGCGGTAGATCATCTCCTGGATGAGCACCGTCTTGCCGACGCCGGCACCGCCGAACAGGCCGATCTTTCCACCCTTGACGTACGGGGTGAGAAGGTCGATGACCTTGACGCCGGTCTCGAACATCTCGGTCTTCGACTCGAGCTCGTCGAAGTTCGGCGCCTTGCGGTGGATGCCCCAGCGCTCGCCGTCGTACTTCTCGTCGGAGTTCAGCACGTCACCGAGGGTGTTGAACACCTTGCCCTTGGTGAAGTCGCCGACCGGCACGGTGATGGAGGCACCCGTGTCGGTCACCACGGCCTGGCGGACCAGACCGTCGGTGGGCTGCATGGAGATGGTGCGGACCAGACCGTCACCGAGGTGCTGGGCGACCTCGAGCGTCAGGGTCTTCTTCTTGCCGTCCTCGGCCGGGTCGTTGACCTCGACGTGCAGGGCGTTGTAGATGTCCGGCATCGCGTCGACGGGGAACTCCACGTCGACGACCGGGCCGATGACCCGGGCGACGCGGCCCGTGGCCGTCGCGGTCTCAACAGTGGTCGTCATTACTTGTCACTCCCCGCGGTCGCGTCGGCGAGGGCGCTGGCGCCACCGACGATCTCGCTGATTTCCTGGGTGATTTCGGCCTGGCGGGCCGCGTTGGCAAGTCGGGAGAGCGTGTTGATGAGCTCTCCCGCGTTGTCGGTCGCCGACTTCATCGCGCGGCGCGTGGCGGCGTGCTTGGAAGCAGCCGACTGGAGCATCGCGTTGTAGATACGGCTCTCGACGTAGCGCGGCAGCAGGGCGTCGAGGACGTCCTCCGCCGACGGCTCGAAGTCGTACAGCGGCAGGATCTCGTCGCCCTTGGACGACGCCTCCTCCGCCACCTCCTCGAGGCTGAGCGGCAGCAGGCGGCCGTCGACCGCCGTCTGCGTCATCATCGAGACGAACTCGGTGTAGACGATGTGGAGTTCATCCACGCCGCCCTCGGCCGTGTCCTTCTCGATGGCCTCGATGAGCGGACCCGCGACCTTCTTGGCGTCCGCGTACGAGGGCTCGTCGGTGAAGCCCGACCACGACTCCACGACCTTGCGCTCGCGGAAGTTGTAGTGGGCCAGACCGCGGCGGCCGACGATGTACGTGTCGACCTCCTTGCCCTCGGCCTCGAGGCGCGCCGTCAACTGCTCGGCGGCCTTGATCGCGTTCGAGTTGAAGGCGCCGGCCAGACCGCGGTCGCTCGTGAGGAGCAGCACCGCGGTACGGGTCGCCGTCTCGGCCTCGGTCGTCAGCGGGTGCTTGGTGTTCGACCCCGTACCCACCGCCGTGACCGCGCGCGTGAGCTCGGTCGCGTACGGCGCGGAGGCCGCCACCTTGCGCTGCGCCTTGACGACGCGCGAGGCGGCGATCATCTCCATCGCCTTGGTGATCTTCTTGGTCGCGGTGACGGATCGGATGCGACGCTTGTAGACCCGGAGCTGGGCTCCCATGAGTCAGGTCCCTTCCTTACGTCACTTGGCGACGTTGACGGCCGGAGCGTCCTCGCCGAGAAGCTTGCCGTCCGAGGTCTCGAACTGCTTCTTGAACTCCGCGACCGCGTCGTCGATGGCCTGGATGGTGTCGTTCGACATCTTGGCGCCCTCCTTGATGGAGGTCATCAGGCCCTGCTCCTTGCGGTGCAGGTAGTCGAGCAGCTCGCGCTCGAAGCGGCGGATGTCGGCGACGGGCACCTCGTCCATCTTGCCGTTCGTGCCGGCCCAGATGGAGACGACCTGGTCCTCGGTGGCCATCGGCTGGTACTGAGCCTGCTTGAGCAGCTCGACCAGGCGCTGACCGCGCTCCAGCTGCGACTTCGACGCGGCGTCCAGGTCGGAACCGAAGGCGGCGAACGCCTCCAGCTCGCGGTACTGGGCCAGGTCGAGGCGGAGACGACCCGACACCTGGCGCATGGCCTTGTGCTGAGCCGAACCACCCACGCGGGAGACCGAGATACCGACGTTCAGCGCGGGGCGCTGACCGGCGTTGAAGAGGTCGGACTCCAGGAAGCACTGACCGTCGGTGATGGAGATGACGTTGGTCGGGATGAACGCGGAGACGTCGTTGGCCTTCGTCTCGACGATCGGCAGACCCGTCATCGAACCGGCGCCCAGCTCGTCCGAGAGCTTCGCGCAGCGCTCGAGGAGACGCGAGTGCAGGTAGAAGACGTCCCCCGGGTAGGCCTCGCGCCCCGGCGGGCGACGCAGGAGCAGGGACACGGCGCGGTAGGCGTCGGCCTGCTTCGAGAGGTCGTCGAAGATGATGAGGACGTGCTTGCCGTCGTACATCCACTGCTGGCCGATGGCCGAACCGGTGTACGGCGCCAGGTACTTGAAGCCGGCCGGGTCGGACGCCGGGGCGGCGACGATGGTCGTGTACTCCAGAGCGCCGGCCTCTTCGAGCGCACCACGCACGGAGGCGATGGTGGAGCCCTTCTGACCGATGGCGACGTAGACGCAGCGGACCTGCTTCGACGGGTCGCCGGTGCGCCAGTTGTCACGCTGGTTGATGATCGTGTCGACGGCCAGGGCGGTCTTGCCGGTCTGACGGTCACCGATGATCAGCTGACGCTGGCCACGGCCGATCGGGGTCATCGCGTCGACGGCCTTGTAGCCGGTCTCCATCGGCTCGTGCACCGACTTACGGGCCATGACGCCCGGGGCCTGCAGCTCGAGCGCGCGTCGGCCGCTGGTCTCGATCTCGCCGAGGCCGTCGATCGGGTTGCCGAGCGGGTCGACAACGCGGCCGAGGTAGCCCTCGCCGACACCGACGGACAGGACCTCACCGGTACGCGTGACCGGCTGGCCCTCCTCGATGCCGCTGAACTCACCGAGGACGATGGCGCCGATCTCGCGCTCTTCCAGGTTGAGCGCGAGGCCGAGGGTGCCGTCCTCGAACTTCAGCAGTTCGTTGGCCATGGCCGAGGGCAGACCCTCGACCTTCGCGATGCCGTCGCCGGCAAGGGTGACCGTACCGACCTCCTCGCGCGAGGCCGCGTCCGGCTTGTACGCCTGGACAAAGTTCTCCAGCGCGTCCCGGATCTCCTCCGGCCGGATCGTGAGCTCCGCCATCTGGGTTCCCTGCTCTCCTTGTTGGGCCCGAAGTGTTCTTGGGGGTCTGGGGTCAGCCCCCAGGAATCCTCTGCACGGCCCAACTAGGGCCGTAGGTACTGCTACGTGTTACGCGTCTTTACGTGGGGTCGTCAGCCGGCCATGCGGCGGCTGGCGTCCTCGATGCGGTCCGCGATGGAGCCGTTGATGACCTCGTCGCCCACCTGCACCTTGATCCCGCCGAGGACCTCGGGGTCCACGTCCAGGTTCAGGTGCATCTGGCGGCCGTAGAGCTTCGCCAGGGACTGGCCCAGGCGCTGCTTCTGCGCGTCGCTCAGCGGGACCGCCGTGGTGACGACGGCCACCATGCGCTCCCGGCGCTCGGCGGCGAGCTTGGAGAGGGACTCGAGTCCCGCTTCCAGGCTACGTCCCCGGGGCGCGGTCACAAGACGCTCGACGAGCCGCTCGGTGGTCGGCCGGGCACGGCCGCCGAGGAGGCTCTGGACCAGGCCACCGCGGGCCGAGCCCGGAGCGCCCTTGTCGGTCAGTGCGGCGCGCAGCTCGGCGCTGGAGGAGACGATCCGGTCGAACCGGAACAACTCGTCCTCGACGTCGTCGAGTTCACCGCTCTTCTGCGCCGCGGTGAGGTCCGCGGTGTTGGCCAGCTCCTCGAGGGAGTCGACCAGGTCGCGCGAGGAGGACCACCGGGAGCGGACCAGACCGGCCACCAGGTCGACGGCCTCGCCGCTGACCTGGCCGCCGAGCAGGCGTCCCGCCAGCTCGGCCTTGGCGTCACCGGCCTGCGCCGGGTCGGTCAGGACCCGACGCAGCGACACCTCGCGGTCGAGCAGCGCGGTGACCGCGGCCAGGTCGCCGGCGAGTGCCTTGGCGTCGACCGACGTGTTGTCGGTCAGTGCGTCCAGGCGCTCACGCGCGGCGGCGAGGGCCTCGCGGCTCGCTCCGTGGGCGGTCATCGCGCAGCCTCTGCCTTCTCCTCGAGGTCATCGAGGAAGCGGTCGATCGTGCGCGACTGCCGGGCGTGGTCCTCGAGGGACTCGCCGACCAGCTTGCCGGCCAGGTCGGTGGCCAGCTGGCCGACGTCCTGACGCAGCGCCTGAGCGGCGGCCTTGCGGTCGGCCTCGATCTGGGCGTGACCGGCGGCGATGATCTCCTCACGCTGCCGCTGGCCTTCCGCGCGCATCTCGGCGATGAGCGTGGCGCCCTGCTCCTGCGCCTCCTGGCGCAGCCGCGCGGCCTCGTGCCGGGCCTCGGCGAGCTGAGCCTTGTACTGCTCGAGCACGCTCTGGGCCTCGGTCTGAGCGGCCTCGGCCTTTTCGATACCGCCTTCGATGGCCTCGCGGCGCTCTTCCAGAACCTTGTTGATGTTCGGGAGGAGCTTCTTGGCGAGGAAGCCGAAGACGATGACGAAGGCGATGAAGCCGATCACGAGCTCTGGGATCGGCGGGATGAGGGGGTTCTCGGACTCCTCAACCGCCAGCTGAACCAGGGGGCTCATTTAACTGCCTTTCGTCGAAAGGGTGCTGTCCGACGGATGGTCAGGAGGTCGGGTAGACGAACGGCATGACCAGACCGATCAGGGCGAGCGCCTCACAGAAGGCGAAGCCGAGGATCTGGTTGGCGCGGATCAGGCCGGCAGCCTCGGGCTGACGGGCGAGGGCCTGGGTGCCGTTACCGAAGATGATGCCGACGCCGACGCCCGGGCCGATGGCCGCGAGGCCGTAACCGATCGAGCCGAGGTTGCCCTTGATTTCGACGCCAGCGGCGAGGGTCTGCGCGAGAGCGGACATGCCGGTTCTTCCTTCTCTTTCAAGTACCGGTGGGGGTTGGCCACCGGATGTCTATGGGTGGAGCGGGGTGTGGGCTCAGTGGCCTTCGGCCAGCGCGCCCTGGATGAAGCTGCAGGCGAGGAGCACGAACACATAGGCCTGGACGGCCTGGATGAACAGCTCGAAGGCGGTCATGACGATGACCATCACGAACGACACGGCCGAGTACGCGATGCCGATGCCGTTGAGCATGTACCAGCTGGCGATCGTGAAGAGCAGCAGCAGGGTGTGGCCGGCGAACATGTTCGCGAAGAGCCGGACCGTGTGCGTGAACGGCCGGACCAGCAGGTTCGAGAACAGCTCGATCGTCATCGAGAGCGGGAGCACCCCGCCCAGCGACTTGTCGTAGCCGGAGAAGTTCTTGAAGGCTCCGACGAAGCCGTGACGCTTGAAGGTCAGGCTGACCCAGAGGACGTACACGATGGCCGCGAGGGCCGCCGGGTACGAAATGATCGCCGTGACGGGGAACTGGGCGAGCGGAATGATCGACCAGAGGTTCATCATCCACACGAAGAAGAACAGCGACACCATCAGCGGGACGTACTTCTCGCCCTCGCGCTTGCCGATCGTCTCGTAGACGATGCCGCGCCGGACGAAGTCGTAGCCGGCCTCGGCGACCATCTGCAGCTTGCCGGGGATGACCTTCGGCTTGGCGAAGGCGGCCCAGAAGAAGCCGATGATGACGACCGAGCCGAGCAGCGCCAGCAGCATCGTCTTGTCGAAGTAAACGTTGCTGGTTCCGTCGCCCCACAGGGGCTCGAACAGGAACGAGTGCAGGCCGGGAGCCGGGAAGCCACATCCATCAAAGAGGTGGCAGTCGGTCTCGAAGGCGAGCACCTGCGTCGGGTCAGCACTCACCGCGGGCTCCTTCAGCGTGGCGCATAGGTACGGCAACCTCGTTGTGTCGGCGCGGCGTGCAGCCGCAGTTCGGCACGGGACTGGTGTTACGGATGTGGGGGCGGCAGTTGGGCATCGAGCCTCGCGTTACAGCAGGCGTCAGCTCAGATGCCCGCGCCCGCGATGCCGCAGTTGGCACCGGACGATAGCAGGGTCGAGAACCTGCACTTATCCCGCCCCTACGCTTCACGACTTCGACCCCGTCTTCTCGGGCTTGTCGCCCTTCTGGGAGTCGGGATCGACGTAGAGGATCTTGGCCTTCATGTGGGCGCGCGTCTGCGCTGCGATCCACGCGAGGGTCGAGACGACGAGGGCGATCGCGAAGGCCCTCGGATTGAAGAGCGTCGTGTCCTGGAAGAGGGCCATGAAGACGACCATCAGCAGCAACTGCACTGCGTAGAGCATCAGGCCCATCATCTGGAACAGGTGCGGAAGCGATTTGGCAGTGCGCTCGAGGACGACGAGTCCGAGCCCCATGAAGAAGATCGCCACGAGAGTGCCGACGAGCGCACCGAGGGCCCCCTTGCCGCCCGCGACCGCAGCGCTGACCACGATGGTGATCACGCCAACAGCGGCTGTGGGTACGGCAGTTTTGAGAAGGGTCCGTGCGTCGTTGGACGGCATGGCGGCGCTCCGCTTACTGGTGGGGGCAGGGTGTCGTCATGGACGAGCGTAGTCCGGGGCCGAGAGGGAACTTCGGGCCAAGAGACCGTCGCACTACGGTCTTTCGGCTCTATCCCCGGGTCTCGTGAACCGTATCACAAACTATTTGATGCGGTCTTTACCTAGATGGTGTGCCAACCGTCACACGTGAGAGGGAACCTGCGCGTCTGTGCACTCACGAGGGCAACTTGTCTGGTATTGAAGCGATTTCGAACGCAGTGGCGTCCGGGGTCAACGAGGCGTTCCGGCCTTACGCCGATCCGTGAAGCGCGAACGAGCGCCAATTGCTGTCGCCCCGTTGACTCCTGCCGGCACCGGCGTGCGCTCCTGCTCCTCCTCCGGCACCTGCGTGGTCTCGGCCACAGCCGTACGGCGCCGGTAGCGCGGCGGCACCAAGTGCTCGGCCCAGCGCGGCGCGTGGGGCGTGAAGCGCGGCAGCAGGAGCAGCACCAGACCGACGAAGCTCAGCGCGACGATCGTGAGCACGACCCACATCCCGGACGCGGAGTGCACCGAGTACGCGACCGCGCCGAAGGCGATGAGCGCCGACCAGAAGTACATGATCAGCACCGCGCGGGAGTGCGAGTGGCCGATCTCCAGGAGGCGGTGGTGGAGGTGGCCGCGGTCGGCGGCGAACGGCGACTGCCCGTTCCACGTGCGGCGCACGATCGCGAGCACGAGGTCCGCGAACGGGATCGCGATGATCGTCAGCGGCATCACCAGCGGGATGAAGACGGGGAGCATCGCGTGGGTGGCGTCCCGGCCGCTGCCGAGGTTCAGGCGGAGCGCGTCCGGGTCGACCTGACCGGTCATCGAGATCGCGCCCGCGGCGAGGACGAGACCGATCAGCATCGATCCCGAGTCGCCCATGAAGATCCGGGCGGGATGCATGTTGTGCGGCAGGAAGCCCAGGCACATGCCCATCAGGATCGCGGCGAACAGCGTCGCGGGGGCCGCGGACTCGATGCCGTACCCGTACCAGATCCGGTACGCGTACAGGAAGAACGCGGTGGCGGCGATGCACACCATGCCGGCCGCGAGGCCGTCCAGGCCGTCGACGAAGTTCACCGCGTTGATCGTGATCACCACGAGCGCGACCGTCAGGAGCGTGCCCTGCCACTGGGTCAGCGAGACCGTGCCCACGCCCGGGATCGGCAGGAACAGGATCGTCAGGCCCTGCATGACCATGACGCCGGCGGCGATCATCTGGCCGCCCAGCTTGATCAGGGCGTCGATCTCGAACTTGTCGTCCAGCACACCGATCAGCCAGATCAGCGCGGCCCCGGAGAGCAGCGCCCGCGGCTCGTTCGACGAGTCGAAGACCTTGTCCAGGTTGGTCAGGTGGTCGGCGACCAGCAGGCCCGCGCACAGGCCGAAGAACATGGCGATACCGCCGAGCCGCGGCGTGGGTTCACGGTGCACGTCACGCGCACGGATCTCCGGCATGGCGCCGGCCACGATCGCGAACTTCCGCACCGGGCCTGTGAGCAGATAGGTCACCGCGGCCGTGATGCAGAGCGTCAGCAGGTATTCACGCACGGGCTTCCCCACAGGTATCGCTGGCCATCTCAGCCCCACACCCTAGCTTCGCGTGCTTAGGGATGGAGACTTCCGGGTAGCGACGATGGTTGCACGAGTGACGGACCATCCAGGGCCGCCGGGTCGATCCCGCGGGCCGTGTACCCCCTATCCGACGGGATACGGGGGGAATCGTCCGGCCAGTTCCCGCACTTCCTCGCGGGCCGTACGGGGCTCGAGATCTCCTCGTACGACACCCGAGAAGAGCACCGCGACGCGGGCCATCTCCGCCTCGCCCATGCCCTGGGTCGTCACCGCCGCCGTGCCCAGGCGCAGGCCGCGGCCGTCCCCGTGGGGCAGCGCGCAGGTGTCGAGGACCATGCCGGCCGAGGCCAGACGGCCGCGGGCCACCTGGCCCTGTACGCCGAGCGGCGCCGGGTCGACGGTCACGAGGTGGGTGTCCGTACCGCCCGTGGTGACGGCGAAGCCCTGCGTCTCGAGGGCGCCTGCCAGGGCGCGGGCGTTGGCGACGACCTGGTGCGCGTACCCGCTGAACGCCGGGGCCGCGGCCTCCCCGAACGCGACGGCCTTCGCGGCGATCGTGTGCATCTGGGCGCCGCCCTGCGTGAACGGGAACACCGCCCGGTCGACCCGGTCCGCGAGCTCCTCGCCGCACAGCAGCATGCCGCCGCGCGGGCCGCGCAGGACCTTGTGGGTGGTGGCGCAGACGATGTCGGCGTACGGGACCGGGTTCGGGGCCGCTCCCCCGGCGACGAGCCCGATGGGGTGCGCGGCGTCCGCGATGAGATGGGCGCCCACGTCGTCGGCGATGGCCCGGAACGCGGCGTAGTCGATGTGCCGGGGGTACGAGATCGAGCCGCAGACGATCGCCTTGGGGCGGTGGACCCGGGCGAGGGCCTGCACCTCGTCGTGGTCGATGAGGCCGCTCTCGGGGTCGACGCCGTACGGCACGAAGTCGAACCAGCGGCCGGAGAAGTTCGCCGGGGAGCCGTGCGTGAGGTGGCCGCCGGACGGCAGCCCCATGGCCAGGACGGTGTCTCCGGGGCGCAGCAGGACCGCGTAGGCGGCGAGCACGGCGGAGGACCCGGAGTGCGCCTGTACGTTGACGTGGTCGGCGCCGAAGAGGGCCTTGGCCCGGTCGATCGCGATGCGTTCGGCGACGTCGACGAGTTCGCAGCCGCCGTGGTGGCGGGCGCCGGGGTAACCCTCCGCGTACTTGTTGGCGAGCGGGGAGCCGAGGGCTTCGAGGACCGCGGGGGACGTGAAGTTCTCGGCCGCGACGAGCTGCAGGGAGTCGGCCTGGCGGGCCGTCTCGCCGAGGATGATCTCGGCCAGTTCGGGGTCCTGGCGGCGCAGTGCGTCCAGCGCGGCTGGTTCGGTGACGACCGGCATCTTCGGCTCCGGGCCTCGCGGTGGGAGGTGGGTGCCTTCCAATGTAGATCCGGGAGGTGCGGGCCGCCTGGGCTCAGCTGGGTTTGCCCGTCAGGGCGGCGACCACCGGGTCGAGCGCCTCGCTGATCTCGCCGCCGACCGACCTGAAGAACGGCAGCGGCGCCCCGTACGGGTCGTACACCTCGTCCGCCTCGACGCTCGGGGCCAGGAGCCACCCGCGTAGAGCCGCCGCGGCGCGCACCAGGGCCCGTGCGCGCTCCACCACGCCGCCCTCGGCGTCGGGGAGGGTCGTCGGGTCTATGGCCTGCACGAGCCGCGTGAACTCCTTCAGCGTGAACGTGCGCAGGCCCGCGCTGTGGCCCATGGAGATGACCTGGGCGCGGTGGTCGCGGGTCGCCGTGAGGACCAGGTCGGCCCTTATGACGTGGTCGTCCAGGAGCTCGCGCCCGACGAAGCCGGAGGCGTCCGCGCCGAAGTCGGCGAGGACCTGCTCCGCGTTGGCCTCCATCGGGGCGCCCTCGTGGCCCCAGGTGCCCGCGCTCTCCACGATCAGGCCGCCGGCCATCGGGTCGCCGAGCCGGTCCGCGAGGGCATGCCGGGTCAGCCGCTCGGTGATCGGCGAGCGGCACACGTTGCCGGTGCTGACGTGGAGGATGCGGAACGAGTCGCCGGGGAGCGCGAGCGCCCCGTAGTCGGTGCCTATGCCACGCCCCGTCTCAGGGGCTGTCAATTCGCCACCTCGAGGTCGGGTACCACCTTGCGCAGCTCGTCGGCGGTCAGCGCGCCCTCCCGCAGGAGGACCGGGACCTTGCCGGTGACGTCGACGATCGAGGAGGGCACGATGCCGGGCGTCGGGCCGCCGTCGAGGTACACGGAGACGGAGTCGCCGAGCATCTCCTGAGCGGCGTCGCAGTCCTCGGGCGAGCGGTGCCCGGTCAGGTTCGCCGAGGAGACGGCCATCGGGCCGACCTCGGTGAGCAGTTCGATGGCGACGGGGTGCAGCGGCATGCGCACGGCGACGGTGCCCCGCGTCTCCCCCAGGTCCCACTGCAGGGACGGCTGGTGCTTGGCGACGAGGGTGAGGGCGCCGGGCCAGAACGCGTCGACGAGCTCCCAGGCCATCTCGGAGAAGTCCGTGACGAGGCCGTGCAGGGTGTTCGGGGAGCCGATGAGGACGGGCGTGGGCATGTTGCGGCCACGGCCCTTGGCCTCGAGGAGGTCACCGACGGCCTCGGCCGTGAATGCGTCCGCGCCGATGCCGTAGACGGTGTCGGTGGGCAGCACGACCAGCTCGCCGCGGCGGACGGCGGACGCGGCTTCACGCAGACCGGTTGCGCGGTCGGTCGCGTCATTGGTGTCGTAACGCCGTGCCATTTAGCGGGCCTCCTGCTCAAGTACGTGTACGTCTACGCCTACGAAGAAGTGGGTCACGGCATCGCCTTGCGGGCGGTCGCGAACCGCGGCCGGTTGTTGAGGTCCGGGTGGTCGGCTGCGTCCGCCCAGCCCCGCTCCTCGGTGAAGATCCACGGCACCAGGCCGCCCTGGGTGTCCGCGTGCTCGATGACGACGACGCCGCCGGGACGCAGCAGCCGGTGGGCGGTGCGCTCGATGCCGCGGATCAGGTCGAGGCCGTCCTCGCCGGAGAACAGCGCCATGTCCGGGTCGTAGTCGCGGGCCTCGGGAGCCACGTACTCCCACTCGGTGAGCGGGATGTACGGCGGGTTCGAGACGACGAGGTCGACCTGGCCGTCGAGGTCGTGGAAGGCGTCCAGGGCGTCTCCCTGGCGCAGGTCGACCCTGGACCCCTCGACGTTCTTCCGCGTCCATTTGAGGGCGTCCTCGGACAGCTCCACGGCGTGCACGCGCGAGCGCGGGACCTCCTGTGCGAGGGCGAGCGCGATGGCGCCCGAGCCGGTGCACAGGTCGACGATCAGCGGCTCGACGACGTCCATGGCGCGCACGGCGTCTATGGCCCACCCGACGACCGACTCGGTCTCGGGGCGCGGCACGAAGACGCCGGGTCCGACCTGGAGCTCCAGGTAGCGGAAGTAGGCGAGCCCGGTGATGTGCTGGAGCGGCTCGCGCGCCTCGCGGCGCGCGGTCACCTCCCAGTACCGGGCGTCGAAGTCCGCGTCCTTGACGGTGTGCAGTTCGCCCCGCTTGACGCCGTGCACGAACGCGGCGAGCTCCTCCGCGTCGTTGCGCGGCGAGGGCACGCCGGCGTCGGCCAGCCGCTGGGTGGCCTGGGCCACTTCCGCGAGCAGCAGGTTCACGCTGGTCCTCCGGGGCTTCGCTCAGGACGTGCAGACGTACAGGGGTTACGCGGCGGCGAGCTTGGCGGCCGAGTCCGCGTCGACGCACGCCTGGATCATGGCGTCGAGGTCACCGTCGAGCACCTGGTCCAAGTTGTACGCCTTGAAGCCGACCCGGTGGTCCGAGATGCGGTTCTCCGGGAAGTTGTACGTACGGATCTTCTCGGACCGGTCGACGGTGCGGACCTGGCTGCGGCGGACGTCGGCCGCCTCGGCCTCGGCCTTCTCCTGCGCCGCGGCAAGGAGCCTGGAGCGCAGGATACGCATCGCCTGCTCCTTGTTCTGCAGCTGGCTCTTCTCGTTCTGGCAGGAGGCGACGACGCCGGTGGGGATGTGCGTGATGCGGACGGCGGAGTCGGTCGTGTTGACGGACTGGCCGCCGGGGCCCGACGAGCGGTACACGTCGATGCGCAGATCGTTCATGTTGATCTCGACGTCGACCTCCTCGGCCTCGGGCGTGACGAGCACGCCGGCGGCGGAGGTGTGGATGCGGCCCTGCGACTCGGTCGCGGGCACGCGCTGCACGCGGTGCACGCCGCCCTCGTACTTGAGGCGGGCCCACACGCCCTGGCCGGGCTCGGTCGCGCCGTTGCCGCCCTTGGTCTTCACGGCGACCTGGACGTCCTTGTAGCCGCCGAGCTCGGACTCGGTGGAGTCGATGATCTCGGTCTTCCAGCCGACGCGC
The DNA here is from genome assembly GCF_044460595.1 of Streptomyces sp. NPDC050085. NCBI lineage: Bacteria > Bacillati > Actinomycetota > Actinomycetes > Kitasatosporales > Streptomycetaceae > Streptomyces > Streptomyces sp. NPDC050085. Next base: position 85,199 of record NZ_JBITJZ010000004.1, read on the forward strand.
TCCGCGTACCGCAGGTACATGCGCAGCAGGTCGCCCGCGAACAGCGCGGACTCGTCGCCGCCGGCGCCGGCCTTGATCTCGAGGATGACGTCCTTGTCGTCGGACGGGTCGCGGGGCACCAGGAGGAGCCGCAGCTTCTCGGTGATCTCCTCGCGCGACTTCTCGAGCTCCTTGACCTCGGCCGCGAAGTCCGGGTCGTCGGCGGCGAATTCCTTCGCCGTCTCGATGTCGTCCCCGGTCTGCTTCCAGGAGCGGTACGTCGCGACGATCGGGGTCAGCTCGGCGTAGCGCTTGTTGAGCTTGCGCGCGTTGGCCTGGTCGGCGTGGACCGACGGGTCCGCGAGCTTCTTCTCCAGATCGGCGTGCTCACCGATCAGGTCCTCGACGGCCTCGAACATCTCCGGCTCCTGCTTTTACGTGAACGGAAAAGGGCTGCACCGCAAAGCGCCGGTCCCGGTGCCCCCGCGCTAACAGGGGCACCGGAGACCGGCGCTTGAGCCTCGCTACTTCTTGGCAGCGGCAGCCTTGCCGAAGCGGGCCTCGAAGCGGGCCACACGGCCACCGGTGTCGAGGATCTTCTGCTTGCCCGTGTAGAACGGGTGGCACTCGGAGCAGACCTCGGCACGGATGGTGCCGGAGTCGATGGTGCTACGAGTGGTGAACGACGCGCCACAGGTGCAGCTGACCTGCGTCTCGACGTACTCGGGGTGGATGTCGCGCTTCAAGGTGTCTCCTAGGTTCGGGAGGGCGCCGGGTCGCAGACGCGGATTGCGGGAGCGTGAACCGGAGCCGACGTACCAGTCTGCCAGGACTGGCCGCATCCCCCAAAACCGGGGTGGGCCCGGAAGTATTCCCGGGCCCCCTCCGATCGTGGTGGCGGGCTACTTGACGACGCCTTCGGCGGTGCCGGTGGCGGTGCCCTCGGAGGCGTTCTTCGGGATCGCCCGGTCGGCCTTCAGGGCCTTCCAGACCAGGTCAGCCTTGGTCTGGTCGACCAGGACGCGGTTGGCGTCGTTCGGGTCGTACTGGACCGGCATCGTGACCATGCTCATGTCGTTCGAGCCGATGCTCTTGAGCCCGTTCCCGAACGAGACCAGGTCCTTGACGGAGGCCAGGTCCGAGTCGGTCGTCACGGACTTCGTGGCGGTGTCGGCCAGGTCGTACAGCTTCTTCGGGTTGGTGAAGACGCCGACGTCCTTGAGCTGGTCCATGAGGGCCTTCATGAACGCCTGCTGGAGCTGGATGCGGCCCAGGTCGCTGCCGTCGCCGACGCCGTGGCGGGTGCGCACGAGGCCGAGTGCCTGCTCGCCGTCGAGCGTGTGCGTGCCCGCGTCGAGCTTGAGGTGGCTGTCGGGGTCGTCGATCGCCTTGCTGGTGGTGATGTCGACGCCGCCCAGGTCGTCGATGAGCTGCTGGAAGCCGCTGAAGTCGACCTCGACGTAGTGGTCCATGCGGATGCCGGTCATCGACTCGACGGTCTTGACCGCGCAGGCCGCGCCGCCCGTGGAGTAGGCGGAGTTGAACATCGCGTTGGACTCGGCCGGGTGGACCGTGCCGTTCTTGTCCGTGCAGGACGGCCGCTCGATGAGGGTGTCCCGGGGTATGGAGACGACGCTCGCCTTCTTGTGGCCCTTGTATATGTGGACCACCATCGCGGTGTCGGAGCGGGCCGAACCCTCGTCCTTGCCGCCGCCGACCTTCTGGTTCTTGCCCGCGCGGCTGTCGGAGCCGAGTACCAGGATGTCCTGCGAGCCGTTGTCGACGTCCTCCGGCCGGTCGGTGCCCAGGGCCTGGTTGATGTCGACGCTCTTGATGTTGCCGTTGAGCTTGAAGTAGACGTACCCGAGGCCGGTGCCGCCGAGCACGACGACTCCCGCCGCGCTCCACGCCACGACGCGCAGCGCCTTGCTGCGGCCGCTGCGCGGCTTGCGGCGGCGGCCCTTGGCGCGGCGGCGCCCGGGCTGGCTGTCACTGTCCGGCATGTACTCCTCGCAGGGTTTGTCTTCGTACGGTCCGCTTTGCTCTTCACTGGGTGTGACGGTGGACCGCCCTGAAGGGTTGCACAGCGCTCTGTGCCCGCAGCGTGGTCCAAGAGCCACCGACGGTGAGGGGACCAAGGTCCCGCACCTCTGTGACCTGCACCTTTGATCTCATTCGCCGCATGTTTCACAGAGCGCGCGAATTCTTATGCCTGTGGTGAAGGTCTCTGGCGGCGCCTGTGGGGCGGGTACCCCGAAAAAGGGCTGAGCCCCGTCGCACGAGGCGACGGGGCTCAGCCCTTGAAGTACCGGTCTACGGATCGTGAAGTACGGACGTCAGTCGTTGCCGTTGCCGTTGCCGGGACCCGGCGTCGTCTTCTGGATCTGCAGCAGGAACTCCGCGTTGGACTTCGTCTGCTTCATCTTGTCGAGCAGCAGCTCGATCGCCTGCTGCTGGTCGAGCGCGTGCAGCACCCGGCGCAGCTTCCAGACGACCGCGAGCTCGTCACTGCCGAGCAGGATCTCTTCCTTGCGGGTACCGGACGCGTCGACGTCCACCGCCGGGAAGATGCGCTTGTCGGCGAGCTTCCGGTCGAGCTTGAGCTCCATGTTGCCGGTGCCCTTGAACTCCTCGAAGATCACCTCGTCCATGCGGGACCCGGTGTCGACGAGCGCGGTGGCGAGGATGGTCAGCGAGCCGCCGTCCTCGATGTTGCGCGCGGCGCCGAAGAAGCGCTTCGGGGGGTACAGGGCGGTCGAGTCGACACCACCGGACAGGATGCGGCCGGAGGCCGGGGCGGCGAGGTTGTACGCGCGGCCCAGGCGGGTGATCGAGTCGAGCAGCACGACGACGTCGTGGCCGAGCTCGACGAGACGCTTGGCGCGCTCGATGGCGAGCTCGGCGACCGTCGTGTGGTCCTCGGCCGGGCGGTCGAAGGTCGAGGAGATGACCTCGCCCTTCACCGACCGCTGCATGTCGGTGACCTCTTCCGGACGCTCGTCGACCAGGACGACCATCAGGTGGCACTCGGGGTTGTTGTGCGTGATCGCGTTGGCGATCGCCTGCATGATCATGGTCTTGCCGGTCTTCGGCGGGGCCACGATCAGACCGCGCTGGCCCTTACCGATCGGCGACACGAGGTCGATGATGCGGGTGGTCAGCACGCCCGGGTCCGTCTCCAGACGGAGGCGGTCCTGCGGGTACAGGGGGGTGAGCTTGTTGAACTCCGGGCGCCCGCGGCCGGATTCGGCCGCCATGCCGTTCGCCGAGTCGAGGCGGACGAGCGCGTTGAACTTCTCGCGACGCTCGCCTTCCTTCGGCTGACGGACCGCACCGGTGACGTGGTCGCCCTTGCGCAGACCGTTCTTACGGACCTGGGCGAGGGAGACGTAGACGTCGTTCGGACCCGGCAGGTAGCCCGACGTACGGATGAAGGCGTAGTTGTCGAGGATGTCGAGGATGCCCGCGACGGGGATCAGGACGTCGTCCTCGGACACCTGCGGCTCGTTGCCGAAGTCCTCGCGGCCGCGACGGCCACGACGGTCGCGGTAACGGCCCCGGCGGCCGCGGCGGCCACCCTCGAAGTCGTCGTCGTCCTGCGGGCCGTTGTTACGGTCGCGGTCGCGGTCCTGACGGCCGCCGCCACCGCCCTGCTGCTGGCGGTCCTGGCGGTCCTGCCGGTCCTGACGACCGCTGCCCTGCTGCTCCTTGTTGCCCTGCTCGTCGCCCTTGCCGCCGCGGCGGTCGCGGTCGCGGCCCCCACGGTCACGGCGGTCACGGCGCTCGCGACGGCCTTCGTTGCCGTTGTCGTCGCCCTTGTTCTCCGCGCCCGGGTTGCCGTCCTGCTTGACCTCGGCCTTCGAGGACACAGCCTCGGCGGTGACGGTCTCCGGGCTGCCCGCCTCGGCGGTCGCGCGGCGACGACGGCGCTCGCCGCCGGCCGGCTGCTCGTCCCCGGCGCCCTGGCCGGGGATCTCGATCTGCTGCTGGGCGGTGGCCTTGGCCTCGGCCTTCTCCGCCTTGCTCTCCGCCTTCTTCGCGGGCGCGGCGTCGGCCGCGGCGGACTCGTCGCCGGTACGGGCCTTCGAGGTGGCCCGGCGCTTCGGCTTCGTCTCGGCGGCATCAGATGCAGCGGCAGTGCTCTTCGCGGAGGCACCGCCTCCGGCCTGCGCCTCCTTGATGACCTCGATCAGCTGGCTCTTGCGCATCCGCGCAGTCCCCCTGATACCGAGGCCCGATGCGACCTGCTGCAGCTCGGCCAGCACCATGCCGTCGAGGCCGGTACCGCGGCGCCGCCGGGCGGGCGCAGCAGAGGCATCCCCTGCAGACGCGGCGGGCGCGGCAGCGGAGCTGTCGGCAGTCACGCCCATCAGATCGGTGGTGTCGCTCACGAAGGGTCCTTCCCTGGAGCGGACGTCGGCCTGTCTGGCTCGGCGACCGGTTGTGCTGTCCGGCGGTGGTCCTGCCTGTACGGACCGTGCCGGGGCGGTTGTCCGCCGAAACGGCGGAAGAATTCATTGGTGACGGCGATTCCGGATTCCGCGGGTGCACTTGATTTCTGTGTCACGCGGCTCGGTCACGCCGGTTCCGGAGCATGCTCGACGGCAATCAGCGCCGCGTCCCGACATACGAGGACGATGCACGGAATTGCTGGGGAGGCTCCCGGAAGAATGGTTGTCCCGGACGGGGACACACAGCACCTCGCCATGGTGGGGTCGGGTGCAGACTTGAGGTTAACACTACCGGATCCAACAAACATTCCCCCTCTCTCAATCCGGCAACCGGACGCTTTTGATCAGACGCCCTGGGAACCGAGCGGCAGCACGCTCGCTCCGTCGGCGTCGAGGTCCAGGCGGTTGGCCGCCCAGCCCTCTCCGGCCAGCCGGGCGACCTTGTCGGCCGCTCCGTCCTCCACCAGGGCGATGACCGTCGGCCCCGCCCCGGAGATCATCGCGGGCACCCCGTCGGCCCGCAGCCGCTCCACCAGTGCGGCGCTCTCCGGCATGGCGGGAGCCCGGTACTCCTGGTGGAGACGGTCCTCTGTGGCCGGCAGCAGCAGCTCGGGGCGCCTGGTCAGGGCCTCGACGAGCAGGGCCGCCCGGCCCGCGTTGGCGCTTGCGTCCACATGGGGGACGGTGCGCGGCAGAAGTCCCCGGGCCATTTCCGTGAGGACCGGCTTTCCGGGGACGAAGACCACCGGAACGATGGAATCGGCGGCGTCGAGCCGGACCGCACGGCCCGCCCCGTTCTCCATCCAGGCGATGGTGAAGCCGCCGAGCAGGCACGGTGCCACGTTGTCCGGGTGGCCCTCGATCTCGGTGGCGAGCTCCAGCAGGGCCGCGTCGTCGAGCTTCGCGTCGCCGCCTATGGTCACCGCGCGCGCCGCGACGACGGCGGCCACGATCGCGGCGGAGGAGGAACCGAGGCCCCGGCCGTGTGGGATGCGGTTCGCGCAGACGATCTCGAGGCCGCGCGGCTGCCCGCCGAGCAGGTCGAAGGCGGTGCGCAGGGAACGTACGAGAAGGTGCGACTCGTCGCGCGGCAGGGTCTGAGAGCCCTCGCCCGCGATGTCGATGTTCAGCCCGGAGTCGGCGACCCTGACGACGACGTCGTCGTAGAGCCCCAGCGACAGGCCGAGGCTGTCGAAGCCCGGGCCGAGGTTGGCGCTGGTGGCGGGGACGCGCACCCTGACGGCGGCGGCGCGGAACGCGGGACCGGCCATCGCTCGATGACTCTCCTTGAGCTGCGGGATGTTTCGAAAAACTTCCGAGACTTCCGATGTCTTGTGCTGCGTGGGACGACACCCGGGCCGCGAAGGGAATCAACGGCGACGGCACCGCGGCATATGCGGCGGGCGGGTTCGGTACAGCCTATCGAAGGAAGGTTCTGTGGCGACATAGGGCGCACAGGAGGCGCACGATGCGTGTCGTAAGCCCCCTGTGCACCCCCTGTACGGATACGCCCAGTTGACGGCGTATCAGGGGTCGCGTTCGCCCTCAGGCGAGGCCGAGGCGCTCGGCCGCGGCGGCCGCGTCGACCGGGACGGTCAGGGGCTGGGGGGCGCCCGCGACGGCCCAGTCGGGGTCCTTCAGGCCGTTGCCCGTGACGGTGCAGACGATCTTCTGGCCCTTGTCGACCTTGCCCTGCTCGGCGGCCTTCAGCAGACCGGCGACCGACGCGGCGGACGCGGGCTCGACAAAGACACCCTCCTGGGACGCCAACAGCTTGTAGGCGCGCAGGATCTCACGGTCCGTCACCTCGTCGATGAAGCCGCCGGACTCGTCGCGCGCGGCGAGCGCGTGCTGCCACGAGGCGGGGTTCCCGATGCGGATTGCGGTCGCGATCGTCGAGGGGTCCTTGACGACCTCGCCGCGCACGATCGGCGCGGAACCGGAGGCCTGGAAGCCCCACATGCGGGGCGTGTGCGTCGACACCGAGTCGGCGGCGTACTCCTTGTAGCCCTTCCAGTAGGCCGTGATGTTGCCCGCGTTGCCGACCGGCAGGACGTGGATGTCGGGGGCGTCGCCGAGCGCGTCCACGATCTCGAACGAGGCGGTCTTCTGGCCCTCGATGCGGAACGGGTTGACCGAGTTGACCAGCGCCACCGGGTAGTTCTCGGAGAGGCTGCGGGCCAGGTTCAGGCAGTCGTCGAAGTTGCCGTCGACCTGCAGGATCTTCGAGCCGTAGACGAGCGCCTGGCCCATCTTGCCGAGCGCGATCTTGCCCTGCGGGACGAGGACGGCGCAGACCATTCCGGCCCGCACGGCGTACGCCGCCGCGCTCGCCGACGTATTGCCGGTGGACGCGCAGATGACGGCCTGCGCGCCCTCCTCCTTGGCCTTGGTGATGGCCATGGTCATGCCGCGGTCCTTGAAGGAGCCGGTCGGGTTCGCGCCCTCGACCTTCAGGTGGACCTCGCAGCCGAGGCGCTCGGAGAGGACCTGCGCGGGCACGAGCGGCGTACCGCCCTCGCGCAGCGTCACGACCGGCGTGGTGTCCGACACCGGGAGCCGGTCCCGGTACTCCTCGATGATGCCGCGCCACTGGTGGGTCATTCCGGTCATCCCTGCTACTCCCCTTCAACACGCATGATGCTGGCGACACCGCGCACGGTGTCGAGCTGACGCAGCGCGTCCACGACCCCGGTGAGGGCCGCGTCGGCGGCGCGGTGGGTGACGACGACGAGGGACGCCTCGCCGTCCTTCCCCGACTGCCGCACGGTGTCGATGGAGACCCCGTGCTCGGCGAAGACCGTCGCGACCTGGGCGAGGACGCCCGGCTTGTCGGCCACGTCGAGGCTGATGTGGTACCGCGTCACGACGTCGCCCATCGGGGAGACGGGCAGTTGCGTGTACGCGGAGTCGCCGGGTCCCGTCGCGCCGTTGAGGCGGTTGCGGCAGACGGCGACGAGGTCGCCGAGAACGGCGGACGCGGTCGGCGAGCCGCCGGCACCGGGTCCGTAGAACATCAACTGGCCCGCGGCCTCGGCCTCGACGAACACCGCGTTGTACGCGCCGCGCACGGAGGCCAGCGGGTGGTCGAGCGGGATCATCGCGGGGTGCACGCGCGCGGTCACTGAGCCACCGTCGGCGGCCCGCTCGCAGATCGCGAGCAGCTTGATGGTGCAGCCCATTTCCTTCGCGGACGCGAAGTCGGCGGCGGTCACCTCGGTCATGCCCTCGCGGTACACGTCGTCGAGGCGGACGCGGGTGTGGAAGGCGATCCCGGCGAGGATGGCGGCCTTGGCGGCGGCGTCGAAGCCCTCGACGTCGGCGGTCGGGTCGGCTTCCGCGTACCCGAGGGCGGTGGCCTCGTCGAGGGCCTCCTGGTAGCCGGCGCCGGTCGAGTCCATCTTGTCGAGGATGAAGTTCGTCGTGCCGTTCACGATGCCGAGGACGCGGTTGACCTTGTCCCCCGCGAGGGACTCGCGCAGCGGGCGCACCAGCGGGATCGCGCCGGCGACGGCGGCTTCGTAGTACAGGTCCTCGCCGTGTTCGAGCGCGGACGCGTGCAGGGCCGCACCGTCCTGGGCGAGCAGCGCCTTGTTGGCCGAGACGACGGAGGCGCCGTGCTCGAAGGCGGTGGTAATGAGGGTCCGCGCGGGCTCGATCCCTCCGATGACTTCGACTACGACGTCGATGTCGCCGCGTTTGACGAGTGCGGTCGCGTCGGTGGTGACCAGCGCCGGGTCGATGCCCTCGCGCACCTTGGAGGGACGGCGGACGGCGACGCCCGCGAGCTCGACCGGAGCGCCGATGCGCGCCGTGAGGTCGTCGGCGTGCGTCGTCATGATGCGCGCCACCTCTGAGCCGACAACCCCACAGCCCAGCAGCGCCACCTTCAGCGGACGCGTACGCATCATCCGACCTCGTTTCCTCTACTACTGCTACTACTCGTCGACGTATCTCTACGGACTTGACGGTCTCTAGCGGTGTCTACGGTGGGACCAGTCTCACGCACCGGACCAGGCTTTCTGCCCCCGGTCCGGATGATGAGACAGATATTTCATTTATCCGACGTCGAGACGCAGGAGATCTTCCTCCGTCTCGCGCCGGACGATCACCCGGGCCTCGCCGTCGCGCACGGCGACGACCGGCGGGCGAAGTGCGTGGTTGTAATTGCTGGCCATGGAGCGGCAGTACGCACCGGTGGCCGGGACCGCGATGAGATCGCCGGGCGCGACGTCCGCCGGCAGGAAGGCGTCCTTCACCACGATGTCGCCGCTCTCGCAGTGCTTGCCGACGACGCGGACGAGCATCGGCTCGGCGTCGGAGCGGCGGGAGACGAGAGCGACCGTGTACTCGGCGTCGTACAGGGCGGTCCTGATGTTGTCGGACATGCCGCCGTCGACGGAGACGTACGTGCGCAGGCCCTCCAGCGGCTTGACCGTGCCGACGGTGTAGAGCGTGAAGGCGGTCGGGCCGACGATGGCGCGGCCCGGCTCGACGGAGATGCGCGGGGTCCGCAGGGACGCGGCCTCGCACTCGCGCGTCACGATCTCGCTCAGCGCCTTGGCGATCTCCTGCGGCTCACGGGGGTCGTCGTCGCTGGTGTACGCGATGCCGAGGCCGCCGCCGAGGTCGATCTCGGGCAGCTCGACGCCGTGCTCGTCGCGCACCTCGGCGAGCAGGCCGACGACGCGGCGGGCGGCGACCTCGAAGCCTGCCATGTCGAAGATCTGGGAGCCGATGTGGCTGTGGATGCCGATGAGTTCGAGCCCGTCGAGCTTGAGGGCGCGGCGCACGGCCTCGGCGGCCTGTCCCCCGGCGAGCGCGATGCCGAACTTCTGGTCCTCGTGCGCGGTGGCGATGAACTCGTGCGTGTGGGCCTCGACGCCCACGGTCACCCGGATCTGCACGCGCTGCCGCTTGCCGAGGCTCTCGGCGATGTGGGCGACGCGGACGATCTCCTGGAAGGAGTCGAGGACGATGCGGCCGACGCCGGCGGAGACGGCCCGCTCGATCTCCACCTCCGTCTTGTTGTTGCCGTGGAAGGCGATGCGCTCGGCGGGCATCCCGGCGGAGAGGGCGGTGGCCAGCTCGCCGCCGGAGCAGACGTCCAGGTTCAGCCCCTCCTCGTGCAACCAGCGCACGACGGCGCGGGAGAGGAAGGCCTTGCCGGCGTAGAAGACGTCCGCGTCGGGCCCGAAGGCGTCGCGCCAGGCAGCGCACCGCGCCCGGAAGTCGACCTCGTCGAGGAAGTACGCGGGGGTGCCGAACTCCTCGGCGAGGCGGGCGACTTCGATGCCGCCGACGGTGACCGTCCCGTCGCCGGTACGGTCCACGGTCTGGGACCACACCTTCGGGTCGAGGGCGTTCAGGTCGGCGGGCGGGGCGGTGTAGTGGCCCTCGGGCAGGACGTCGGCGTAGCGGGGGCCTGCGGGGTGTGCGGAACGGCTCATGGCTGCGGTGGGCTCTCTTCTTTACAGATGTTCCGGGGCGTCGATGCCGAGCAGGGTCAGGCCGCCGGCCAGCACCGTCCCGGCGGCTTCGGCGAGCGCGAGCCGGGCGCGGTGGGCGGCCTCGGGTTTCTCCGCGCCCAGGGGCAGCACGGTGGCGAGGGCGGGCAGCAGGGTGTCGGCGACGGTGACCAGGTGCCGGGCCAGACGGTCGGGGGCGCGGTGCCGGGCGGCGCTCTGCAGGACGCGGGGGTGTTCGGCGAGAGCGGCGAGGAGGTCGCCCTCTCCGGTGACGTCACCTGGCTCGGCGGTGAAGCCGAGGTCGGCCGCGTTGCGCGTGAGGGCGCGGGTGCGGGCGTGGGCGTACCGGACGCGGAAGAGGGGGTTCGACTCGCGCTGGGCGAGGTGCGCGTCGTCGATCCGGGGCCGGTCGTGGGCGGCGGGGTGCAGCAGGGCCCAGCGGGCGGCGTCGCGGCCGAGCGGGACGGGGTCGGCGGGGGCGGGCACGGGCCGCACGTTCACCGCGAGGGGCGCGGGGGCCTCCGGGGTGCCGGCGGCGTCGACCTCGGCGCCGAGAATCCGGGTCCACGCCGCTTCGGTCCTGGCGGCGCAGCTCGTCCGCACGAGGGCGCCCTGGGAACGCAGGATGCGGGCAGCGGCATCCATGACGACGACGGCGCGGACCTCGTGCGGGGCGTGCAGCTGCACCACTTGTCCGGTGGGCCCGGCGGCGAACCCGTACCGGGACCCGTCCCGCAGGATCTGCGCCGCGAGCGGGCCCGGCGCGAACGCCCGGAGGCTGAAATTAAGAAACCCCGGCCCCGTCACGACGACGTCGGCGACGCCGTCCGTGTCCTCCAGATACGGCCGGAGCGTCTCGGCGACCTGCCGCGGGGGCCGGCCGGCGGGGCCCGCGACCTGCAACGCGACGTTGGTCGCGTAGTCGCCACGGCCACCGGGACGGGCCCGCTCGACAACGATCCGGCCCGCGCCAGGCTCCACCGCGGCAGGATCGAGCTCACCGTCGTCGACCGCGCGGCGCACGGCGCGCAGGACGGTGTGGGAGAGCTCTGCGGGGGTCACGGGGTAAGCGTAGGGGAGGAGGGGGGTGGGTAGGCGAGTCGGTTTGTCGGATGGTCCGGGATACGGACGCGCGGACGCGCGGACGCGCGGGCGCCGGGCTGTGCGGCGGGTGGGGCGGGTTCGGCTGGGGTGGCAGGTGGGGCAGGTACGGCGGGGGCAAGACCGACCAGGCCGACAGGTGGGAGGGGTCCGGCAGGTGGGGCAAGACCGACCAGGCCGACAGGTGGGAGGGGTCCGGCTGGCGGGGCAGGTACGGCTGGGCTGGCAGGTGAGGCGGGTCCGGCTGACTCAGGCGTCTGCCGTGCGGCCGGCTCGTTCGGAGTCGTCGGCGGTGTGCCGCGTGCCCTGTCCCTCGTCATCCTTCACCGCGGCGTGCCCGCGCTCGCTCAACTGCCGTACTACGCGCACGAGTTCACCCGGCTCGAACGGCTTGGCCAGGAAGGCGTCGACGCCTACGTCGAGCCCGCTCTCCACCTCGTACTGCGTGCAGGCGCTCACGACGACGATGGGCAGACCGCTGGTCCGGGCGTCCGCGCGCAGTCGCGCGGCGGTCCGCAGGCCGTCCAGGCGCGGCATGACGACATCCAGGGTGACCACGTCGGGCCGCACCTGATGCACCACGTCCAGGCATTCGGCACCATCGGCCGCGGTCACGACCTCGAAGCCCTCCAGCTCGAGATTGACCCTGATCAGCTGCCGGATGACCTTGTTGTCGTCCACAACAAGGACCCGGCCGGACGCGCCTGGCACAACTTGAGAGTAGGTCGGCGCCCGCCACCGCGTCCGGGTTTTCCCCACTTCCGCCCCGTACAGGGGAGGCCGGCGCCACCGCCAAGCCCGCATCCGACCCTGCGACGACCCCGCGACGGCACCCCGATCGCCTTCGAAATACCTGTTCATGATGACCCCGGTCGAGCTGGTAGGGTTCTACCCGTCGCCACGCACCGCGCGGCGCACGCCCCCGTAGCTCAGGGGATAGAGCAACGGCCTCCGGAGCCGTGTGCGCAGGTTCGAATCCTGCCGGGGGCACCTTGTACGAGGTGTCCGAAGACCCCGCCGTCAGCGAGTTCGCTGAGCGCGGGGTCTTCTTGCATGTGCGCGTAAACCGTGAACCGCGAACCGGTCTAGGCCGATGCCTTCTTCCGCGGGGTCGATGTCGTCTTCTTCGTCGACCTGGAGGTGGCGGTGGAGGTGGCGGTGGAGGTGGAGGTCGACGTGGACTTCTTCGCCGATGCCGCCTTCTTCTTCGCCGCCGCTCCCGACTTCGAGGCCGAACTCGCCTTCGTGGGCGTCGACTTCTTCGCCGTCGTCTTCTTGCGGGACGGCGACTTGCGTGCGGCGATGTGCGTCACCTCGGCCACCTCGGAGTCGCCGCGGGCCTCCTTCGCCGCGCGCACGCTGCTCTCCAGGGCCGCCATCAGGTCGATGACCTTGCCGCCGCCCGCGGCCGGTGCCGCCGGGGCCTCGAGGGCCGCGCCGCCGGAGGTCTTCGCCGCGATCATCTCCTCCACCGCGGCCCGGTAGTCGTCGTGCAGGGAGTCGAGGTCGACCTCGCCGAGGGTGTCCATCAGGGCGTCCGCCAGGTCGAGTTCGGCGTCGCGCACCGTGACGTGCGTGTCGGGGGCGACGTCCTGCGGGGTGCGGATCTCGTCCGGCCACAGCAGGCCGTGCATGGCGATGACGTCGTCGACGACGCGCAGCATGCCGAGCCGTTCGCGGCCGCGCAGCGCGAACTTGGCGATCGCCACTTTCTGGCTGCGCTTGAGTGCTTCGCGAAGGAGCGTGTAGGGCTTGGCGGCCGGGACGCCGTTCGCCGCGAGGTAGTAGGCCGCGTCCATCTGGAGCGGGTCGATCCGGTCGGCCGGGACGAAGGCGACGATCTCGATGGTCTTGGCCGTGGGGATCGGGAGGGCGGCGAGGTCGTCCTCCGTGATCGGAATGATGGAGCCGTCCGCGTCCTCGTACCCCTTGCCGATCTCGGCGGACGTGACCTCCTTGTCCTCCAGCTCGCACACCTTGCGGTAGCGGATGCGGCCGCCGTCCTCGAGGTGGATCTGGCGGAAGGAGATCGCGTGGTTCTCCGTGGCGTTGACCAGCTTGATCGGGATGCTGACCAGGCCGAACGAGATGGCGCCGTTCCATATGGAGCGCATGCGGTACCTCCCGTTGTGAATGTCTGGATTACGAAGATGAAGAGGTTTCGACCAGACTATTACGGTATGACGCCCATCACAGAAGTGGAGGGGCGGCGGCTCGCGCTCAGCAATCTGGACAAGGTGCTGTACCCGGCCTCCGGGTTCACCAAGGGCGAGCTGCTGCACTACTACGCGACCACGGCAGGGTCCCTGCTCGCGCACCTCTACAACCGGCCCGTCTCCTTCCTGCGCTTCCCGGACGGACCCGACGGCCAGCGCTTCTTCGCCAAGAACGTGCCGCCGGGGACACCCGCCTGGGTGAAGACCGCGGAAGTGCCGCGCTCGGAGGGCGTCTCGCGGCAGATCCTCGTGCAGGACTTCGCCACGTTGATGTGGGCGGCGAACCTGGTCACGGAGTTCCACACCCCCCAGTGGCAGGCCGACGCCCCCGCCCGGGCGGACCGGCTCGTCCTCGATCTCGACCCCGGGGAGCCGGCCGACATCGTGCAGTGCTGCGAGATCGCGCTGTGGCTGCGCGAGCGGCTCGCCGCGGACGGCCTGCACACGTACGCGAAGACGTCCGGGTCCAAGGGGATGCATCTGCTCGTGCCGCTGGTGCCGACCCCGTCGGAGCAGGTCAGCGCCTACGCGAAGGGGCTTGCGCAGGAGGCCGAGCACGAGCTGCCGCATCTCGTCGTGCACCGCATGACGCGCAGCCTGCGCCCCGGCAAGGTGTTCGTCGACCACAGCCAGAACTCCGCCGCGAAGACCACCGCATCCCCCTACACGCTGCGCGCCCGGCCCGAGCCGACCGTCTCCGCGCCGGTGACCTGGGAGGAGGTCGAGTCCTGCGAGCACGCCAGTGACCTGGTGTTCCTCGCCGACGACATCGCTCCTCGACTGCAGCGGTACGGGGATCTGCTCGGGCCGCTGATCAATCTCAACCGAGCCGGGCGGCTGCCGTCGTGAGCCTCCTGGAGCCGCCGGTGCAGGTGGCCCTCGCCGAGTCCGTGGAGGCGCTGCCGCCGGGCGACGGATGGGCGTACGAGCCGAAGTTCGACGGGCATCGGATGGTCGTGCTGCGGGGCCCCGAGGAAGGGGACGGGGTCCGGTTGCAGGCGCGGTCGGGGCGGCTCGTGGGCGGCGCCTTCCCCGACCTCGTCGCGGCGGGCCTGGAGCTGCCCGCCGGGACCGTGCTCGACGGGGAGGTCGTGGTCTGGCTCGACGGGCGTACCGACTTCGCGGCGGTGCAGCGCCGGGCCGCGGCCGCGTCGGCGGCGCGGGCCCGCGTCCTCGCCCGCGAGCAGCCCGCCTCGTACGCGGCCTTCGACCTGCTCGCCGAGGGCGGCACCGATCTGCGCGCCCTGCCCTACGCCGAGCGCCGCGAGCGCCTGGTGCGGCTGCTTGCGCCGCTCGGGCCGCCGCTGCAGGCCGTCCCGGCGACGACCGACCGGGACACCGCTGTGACCTGGTACGAGACGCTGCCCGCGACCGGCGTCGAGGGGCTGGTCGCCAAGCGGCTCGACGGGAAGTACCGCGGCGGGCGGCGGGCCTGGCTGAAGCTGCGGCACAGTGACACCCGGGACGCCGTGGTCGTCGGCTTCACGGGGCGGGCCGGGGCGCCGCGGGCCCTGGTGGTCGTGCTGCCGGGTGACGGCTCGCCGATTCTGACCACGCCGCTGGCCGCGGGGTTGCGGGCCGACGCGGCGCACCGGCTGCCGCCGTCGACGGGGCAGGAAGGCGTCGTCACCGCCGTGGGTGTGGGGGACGTGGCCTATCAAGTGCTGCCCGCCGAGCCCTCGTTGACGCTGGAGGTCCGGCAGCGCAGTACGCGCCACGGCGCCTTCTCCGCCGAACCCGTCAGGTTCCGGTGAGGGACCCGGGCCACCAGGTCGCCCATGTCCCCCGGTCCCGGGCCATCAGGTCGCCCATGTCCCCCGGTCCCGGGCCATCGCGTGCAGGCCCTCCACGTCCGCCGGCTTCAGCAGGCCCCCCGTCCGCGCGAGCCCCGAGACCTCCGTGTCCGTCAGCAGTCGTACGTCACGTGGCGGCGCCAGTACGTCGACGGAGGACGGCTCGACCAGCACGAGTGCCGCCCTGACCTCGGCCGTCAGCGCGAACGACGCCCGCGACGCGTCGGCCCGCACCCGGCGCAGCAACGGCTCGGGCTCGCCCCGGCCCACCGTGACCATCGGGTCGCTCACCCGCACCCGCTGCTTGCGTACGGGCATCACGTGCAGCGCGAACAGGCCGCCGGGGCCGATCAGCAGATGGTGGATGCGGGCCCCGCCGGGCAGCGGCACCGAGTGCAGGGTCCGCCAGCCCGCAGCCTCCAGGCCGTCGAGCACCCCGCCAACCAGTTGCTGCGCGGCCAGCGCCCGGCGCCGCGGGTCGGTGCGCAGCCTGCGCTGGGGTGCGGGCTCCCGGTCGAGGGCGATCACCAGGGCCTCGCCCGGACGGTTGGGGGCCAGGTCGTCGTCCGGGTGGAGGCTGAGCCGTGCCAGCTCGGCGGGTGTGGGCACGGGCGGCGGGCCTATCGCGACGTGGCCCGTCAGGAAGGGGCGGAGGGCGTCGAGCACCGCCTCGCGCTGGGTCTCGGTGAGCAGATTGACGCGGCCGGCGTCCCGGTCGTACCAGGCGACGTTCCTGCCGTCCTCCCCGCATACGTAGAGCCGCTCCTGCCCGTGCCGCCAGGTCGGTATGACACGCAGTCCGTTCATGGCTCATCACCCCCTGACCATGGGAGCAGCAAGCCAGCCGCAGGGCAAGAAGCCCGCAAGCCCGGCAGGACGTCCGTAACCGTCAGGACCGGCGGCATTAACCGCATCGGGGGCGGAGCGAGGGCCCGCTGTTACACAGCCGCCGAATCTCCGTGATGCCGGACTTTTACGGTGATGGAACGAAACGCACCCTGGGCCCTCGCAACGAAACGCACCCCGGGCCCTCGCCCGTACCGGACCGATCGGAGTCACCATGCGCCCCGCCCTTCTGCGCAGCGCCGTCATCACCGCCGCTCTCGGCGGCGCGGTGCTGGTCCCCACCGCCGCGTTCGCGGACGCCCAGGCGCACGCCCCGGCGGCCGTCACCGTCCAGGTCGCCCAGCGCTCGATGCCCGACCAGCCGGAGCAGCCCGCCGCCCAGGCCCCGCAGGACGTCGCGGCCAATCCGTACTTCCTGGTGGCGGGCGGTGCGATGGCCGCCGCCGGTGCCGCGGGGCTCGTGTACTCCACCGTGCGCCGCGGCCGCGCCGACGGCTGATCCCCCTCACCCCCGATCCCCACTGGAGTGCCCCCGTGAAGATTCCCGCTCGCCTCGCCGCGACCGCCGTGCTGACGGCGTCCCTCGCCGCCGGTGTCACCGCCTGCGGGCAGGGTTCGAGCGGCGGCACCGGCACGAACACGGCCCCCGACGTCTCCGTGCACAACACGACGGCGCCCGCCGCACCGCAGGCCAAGGGCGCCGCCGCCCCGCTGGACCGCTCGGTGCCGACCGGCCTGCGCATACCCTCCGCCGGGGTCGACTCCGCCGGCATGCTGCGGCTCGGGCTCGACCGGGGCGGCGAGCTGCAGGTCCCGCCCGTCGCCAAGGCCGAGGAGGCCGGCTGGTGGACGGGCAGCCCGACGCCCGGCGAGAAGGGCGCCGCGGTGCTGGTCGCGCACTACGACACGGCGAACGGCCCGGCGCTGCTGCGGAACATCGCGAAGGTGGGCACCGGCGACACGATCCAGGTGCCGCGCGCGGACGGCAGCACCGCGACGTTCAAGGTGCGCCAGATCCAGCAGGTCAATAAAAAGGACTTCCCCACCAATAAGGTGTACGCAGCGACCGACCGGCCCACGCTGCGCCTCATCACCTGCGGCGGCCCCATCGTGGACGGCCACCGCAGCGACAACATCATCCTCTACGCCGATCTCGTCCACGCCTGACGACAGGAGAGCAGTGACGCCCAGGCGCCTCGGTCTCGCGGCCCTCGCGGTACCCGCCACCGCCCTGCTCGTCACGGGCTGCGGCGACACCGGCGAGCTCCAGGGTGCCGGTCCGACCCCGACGGCGGTGGGCCCGCGGCACCTGTGGCCGACGCTGCCCCCGGCGTCCGCGCCCGCCGACGACTACGGGGCGGGCGAGACGCAGGTGGTCAAGGGCGTCCCGGTGCCGGGCGGCGATCTGCACAAGGTGAGTCCGGTGGCGGTGATCCGGGCCCAGGCGGCCGCGGACCCGGACACGTACAAGGAGATCGCGAAGGGGCTCGACGACTGCGGCGATCCGGGACCGAAGGGGCCCGACTGCCCCGTCCTGCACGCCTATTACGCGGATCTGACGGGCAACGGCAAGGACGACATGGTCGTCGGCGTGCGGGCGCCGAAGGACCAGCTCGTGGTGCGCGTGTACATGTACGCGGACGGCAGGCTGACCCAGATCATGAACGACGAGGACGCCGTCGTCAGCGTGCAGCTGGCCGGGCGCAGCGTCGTGGTGCGCGCCGTCGCCGACCTTTCGGGCTACGAGTACCGGACCTCGTGGTCGTACGACAGCCACCAGCGCGCGATGCTGCCGACGCGCGACGAGATCGTGCGCACCGGGCCGCCGCAGACGCCCGTGCCCGAGACGCCGTCCGCGAGCCCGGCCAAGACGCCGTCCGCGGAGCCGACGCCGGCCCCGTCGCCCGCGTCGCCCTCCGTCTCCCCGAGCGCCTCATGACGCGCCGGGTGCGGCTGCCCGCCTGGACCGCGTCGCTGACCTGGAAGGCCGCCGCGTTCATCACGGTGATCTGCTGCGGGCTCGCCGCGCTGCTGGGCACGCTCGTGCACGTGTCGGTCACCCATCAGACGGTGCGCGAGGCGCGGGAGCGGGCGCTGACGCGACTGGCCGAAGCGACCACGGCGTTCCAGGCCGGCGGGCGGCTCGGCCCGGGTGCCGGGCTCGATCCGCCGGGGCTGCCCGCCTCGCTGCGGGCCCTCGCGGTGAAGGGCGAGCGCGGCACGATGGTCGGCAGCCACGACGCGCACCCCACGATGTGGGCGGCGGGCCCGGCCGCCGGGGGCGGAAGTGAAGGGGAGCGAAGCGACTTCGCTGGAAGGGCGGGGGCGGGAGACGGGCGGGCGCTGGCCGTGGAGATCGACTACTCGCAGGGCGCCCGCACCATCGACGGCCTCGACCAGGCCATCCTCGGCTCGTCCGTGCTCGCCATCGGGGCGACGCTGCTCGTCGGCGCGTTCGCGGTGACCCGGGTGACGCGGCGGCTGCACACGACGGCGCGGGTCGCCCGGAAGATCAGCGCGGGCGACCTGGACGCGCGGGTCAACGACCGGCGGACGAACGACCCGGACCGGCACCAGGACGAGGTCGCGGACGTGGCCGGTGCCCTCGACAGCATGGCGTCGTCGTTGCAGGCCCGGATCCTGACCGAGCAGCGGTTCACGGCGGACGTCGCGCACGAACTGCGTACGCCGCTGACCGGACTGCACGCGGCGGCGGAGCTGCTGCCTCCGGGGCGCCCCACCGAGCTGGTGCGCGACCGGGTCGCCGCGCTGCGCACGCTCACCGAGGACCTCCTGGAGATCTCCCGGCTCGACGCGCGCAGCGAGCGCGTGGACCTCGACGCCAACTGGCTGGGTCCGGTGGCCGAGCGCGTGGTGCGCGCGTCCGGCACGCAGACGGAGGTCGTCGTCGCGCGGGACGTGTGCGTCGTGACGGACCGGCGCCGCCTGGAGCGCGTCCTCGGCAACCTCGTGGCGAACGCGCACGGGCACGGGTCCTGCCCCGTCGTCCTGACGGTCGACGGGCCCGTGATCACCGTGCGGGACCACGGGGAGGGCTACCCGGACTATCTGGTGGAGCACGGGCCGCAGCGGTTCCGTACGGAAGGGGGTGCGCGGGGCCATGGCCTCGGGTTGACCATCGCGCTCGGGCAGGCGGAGATTCTGGGCGGGACGCTGCGGTTCGCCAACGCGACGGACGGTGGGGCGGTGGCGACGCTGACCCTGCCGTACGAGGAGCCCGCGGTCTGGCCCGGCTAGCTTCCCGTCTGCCGGGTGCGGTCTCGTTGCCGGGTGCGGCCCGGTGGTCCTGCTTCGCGCAGTTCCCCCCGCCCCTGAAGGCATGCGCTCCGCGCCGCCTTCCCCGTACACCTCGCGGGGTCACCCTGGCGGCGCCCGCCGCCGTGCGCATCCCCCGTGTGGCGCATTAGGTGAAGGGACGGGGCCTCGCACGAGGTCCCGGTCGGAACACTCCCCCGCAGGAGGCCCCCGTGACCGCACGGACCGTCACCGCCCGCCTCGGCATAGCCGTCGCCGCCCTCGCGACGCTCGCCGCCACCGCGTCCCCCGCCCTCGCCGACGACAGTGCCGGCGCCTCGACCGGTGCGAACAACAACCCGCCCGTCTACAAGGGCCGCGTCGTCGCCCACGGCGGACTCCTGCTGCGCGACGCCCCCACCCGCGGCAGCCGCGTCATCCGCACCGAGCCGTACAACGCGATCGTGCCGATCTTCTGCAAGACGGGCGGTGACGACGTCGCCGGAAACCGCCTCTGGTACCTGCTGACCGACGGCACCTGGGCCTGGGGTTCGGCGAAGTACATCAACAACATCGGCGCCGCGCCCCGCTGGTGCTGACTTGACCTGATATCGGGAGCTTGCTTGCTACGTTCCCGATATGACCGGATCAACGGGCCCAGCGCGAGCGCACGCACCGTCCGCGGTGCCGGCCGTCCGCGTACCGAAGCGCCGCGGCACCGAGCTCGCCCTGATCGTCCTGGCCGTCCTGCTCAGCGTGTACGGCTACTGCGACGTGGGGCTCGCGAAGAACGGTTCCGTCCCGCCCGGCGCCGCCGGTTACGGCGCCGGGCTCGGCGTGCTCGCGCTCCTCGCCCACTTCGCGGTCCGGTTCCGCGCCCCGTACGCGGACCCGCTGCTGCTGCCGATCGCGGTGCTCCTCAACGGCCTTGGCCTGGTGCTCATCTACCGCCTCGACCTGGAGACGCCGAGCGACGAGGCGGCGCCGACCCAGCTGATCTGGTCGACGCTCGGGGTGGGCCTGTTCATCGCCTTCGTCGTCTTCCTGCGCGACCACCGCGTCCTTCAGCGCTACGCGTACCTGTCCGTCGTCGCGGCCCTGATCCTGATGATCCTGCCGATCTTCTTCCCCGCCGTGAACGGCGCCCGGATCTGGATCCGGATCGGCGGCTTCTCCATCCAGCCCGGTGAGTTCGCCAAGATCCTGCTCGCGATCTTCTTCGCCAGCTATCTCGCGGCGAACCGCAACGCGCTCACGTACACCGGCAAGAAGCTCTGGAAGCTGCAGCTGCCGACGATGCGCGTCTTCGCGCCGATCCTCGCGATCTGGCTGATCAGCGTCGGCGTCCTGGTCCTGGAGACCGACCTCGGTACGTCGCTGCTGTTCTTCGGGCTGTTCATCGTGATGCTCTACGTCGCGACGGGGCGCGGGAGCTGGATCGCGATCGGGCTGGTGCTCGCCGCGGCGGGCGCGTTCGTCGTCGCCTCCTTCGAGCCGCACGTGCACAGCCGCGTCGAGGACTGGCTGCACCCCTTCGCCTCGATCGACGCGGGCAACGGCCCGGGCCAACTCGCCCAGTCCCTGTTCGCGTTCGCGGCGGGCGGCATGCTCGGCACGGGGCTCGGGCTCGGCCACTCGATCCTCATCGGCTTCGCCGCCAAGTCGGACTTCATCCTGGCGACGGCGGGCGAGGAGCTGGGCCTGGTCGGGCTCACCGCGATCTTCCTGCTGTACGCGCTGCTCGTGGAGCGGGGTTACCGGGCGGGGCTCGCGCTGCGCGACCCGTTCGGCCGGCTGCTCGCCATCGGCCTGGCCTCGATCGTCGCGCTGCAGGTCTTCGTGATCGCGGGCGGCGTGATGGGGCTCATCCCGCTGACCGGTATGGCGATGCCGTTCCTCGCGCAGGGCGGCTCGTCCCTCGTCACCAACTGGATCATCGTCGCGATCCTGGTCCGGGTCAGTGACCAGGCCCGTGGCTCGCTGCTGCCCGAGGACTCCCCGGAGGGGGCCAAGTGACCAAGTACATCCGCCGTGCCTCGGTCTTCTGCCTGGTCCTGCTGGTCGCGCTGCTCGTCAACGCGGCCCGCGTCCAGGTCTTCCAGGCACCGTCGCTCGACGACAACTCGGCCAACCGCCGCTCCACCATTGCCCGTTACGACCAGCCGCGCGGCAACATCCTCGTGCAGGGCAAGCCGGTCACCGGTTCCAAGGACACCGGCCAGTCGCTGCGCTACGAGCGCACGTACACGAACGGGCCGCTCTACTCCCCCGTCACCGGGTACGCCTCGCAGACGTACGGCACGACGTTCGTCGAGAGCGCCGAGGACGACATCCTGTCCGGCACCGATCCGATGCTCTCCCCGATCCCCTTCTGGGACGAGATCTCGCGGACGCAGGAGCCCGGCGGCAACGCGGTCACCACGATCAACGCGGCCGCGCAGCAGGCCGCGTACTCCGGGCTCGGCGGCAAGAAGGGCGCGGTCGCGGCGATCGACCCGTCGACGGGGAAGATCCTCGCGCTGGTGTCGGCGCCGAGCTACGACCCCGGGGACATCTCCGGGACGGGCAGTTCGGCCACCGACGCGTGGGCGAGGCTGAACGCCGACCCGGACCAGCCGATGCTCAACAGGGCGATCCGGCAGACGTATCCGCCGGGTTCGACGTTCAAGATCGTCACGGCCGCCGCGGCCCTCGAGAACAACGTCGTCAACGGGGTCGACACGCCGACCGACACCCCGTCCCCGTACACGCTGCCCGGCACGACCACGCAGCTGACCAACGAGAACCCCAACGCGGCGTGCGAGAACGCCACGTTGGAGTACGCGCTCCGGGTCTCCTGCAACACCGTCTTCGCCAACCTCGGCGTGCAGGTCGGCCTGAGCGACATGGTGAAGACGTCGGAGAACTTCGGCTTCAACGACACCGGGCTCAGGATCCCGATGACCGCCGCCAAGTCGAACTTCGACACCGACATGAACAAGTCGCAGCTGGCGCTCTCCTCCATCGGCCAGTACGACACCGCGGCCACGCCGCTGCAGATGGCGATGGTCGCGGGGGCCGTGGCCAACGGCGGGACGCTGATGTCCCCGCACCTGGTCGACCGGACGACCACGTCCGACGGCGACACGGTCACCACCACCGGCACGAAGACGTACAAGCAGGCCATGTCGCCGTACACGGCGACGCAGCTACAGCAGATGATGGTCGACGTCGTCACGCAGGGCACGGGCGCCAACGCGGCGATCTCCGGGGCCACGGTCGGCGGCAAGACGGGCACCGCCCAGAACGGCGTGAACAACGAGGGCGTCCCCTACGCCTGGTTCATCTCCTACGCGCAGGCCGACGGCGCGTCCTCGCCGCAGGTGGCGGTGGCCGTGGTGGTGGAGGACGCGGAGGCGAACCGGGCGGACATCAGCGGCGGCGGCAGCGCGGCGCCGATCGCGCGGGCGGTCATGGAGGCGGTCCTCAACTCGTCGGACACGAACGGGAATTGACGACGAACCCGGGACTTCACCAACGGCAGAAGTGGTCCCCGTTCCGGTGACCGGATTGGCCCTGCCGCGGCGGGCCGTTCGCGCCTAGCGTCCCGATCATGACGACGTACGAACTCGCGCAGGTGAACATCGGCCGCCTCAAGGCCCCGCTCGACGACCCCGAGATGAAGGACTTCACCACCAACCTGGAGCCGGTGAACGCCGTCGCGGACGCCGCCGACGGCTTCGTGTGGCGACTGCAGGACGACTCAGGGGACGCGACGGACTTCCGGATCTACGACGACGCGTCGATGCTCCTGAACATGTCGGTGTGGCGGGACGCCGACGCACTGAAGGCGTTCATGTACCAGGGCACGCACCGTGAACTCCTCGCCAGGCGGCGGGAGTTCTTCGAGCGGCTGACCGAGCCGGTGACGGTGCTGTGGTGGGTGCCGGCCGGGCACCGGCCCACCGTCAAGGAGGCCGAGGACCGCCTCACGCACCTGCGCGAGAACGGTCCGACTCCCTACGCCTTCACGTTCCGGGCGCAGTTCAGTGCAGGGGCTGCCTGAGCTCCGCACGGATCTGGGCGGTCATCTTGGCGGTCATCTCCAGGTCCACCTTCTGCGGGTCCTGGACGGCGATCTCGGGGGTGATCGCCCCGACGGCGGCACCCGTGTTGTCGTCGGCCCACCCACACATCGGGATCGTGACGGAGGTCCCGGCGTTGTCCTGTGTGAGGACCTCGCAGGTGATCGTGACGTCGGTGCCCGACGGGTGGAAGTCCCTCGGCGGTACCGCGACCTTGGCGTTGTCGCCCTTGGCCGCTCCCTTCATCATGCCGTCGCGTGCCGCGTCGGTGTTCTTGAAGCGGCCGTACATGCCGGAGACGATCAGCACACCCTTGTCCTGGTCGCCGTTCAGCGCGTACTGCCCGATGGCGGCCTTGAGGTCCTTGGCGTCCCAGGACCCGTCCGCTTGGTCCTCCAGAGCCGCGCCCTGACTGTCGGACAGGTCGTCGGCCAGCTCGAACCGGCCGTCGAGCACCGTCTTCTTCAGCGTCAGCTTGTACTTGGCGTCGGGGAACGTCGCCTCGTTGCCGAACCAGGCCAGCGCGCCGAGCCCGATGAGCGCGACGATGCCGAGCGCCACGGCACCGGCGACGATCCCGATGATCAGCCCGACCCGCCGCTTCTTGGGCGGCGGGGCACCCCACGGTGCGGGGTAGGGCTGACCGGGCTGCTGCGGGAACCCCGGGTAGCCGTAGGGCTGCTGCCCGTACGGCTGCTGCGGCTGCCCGTAGGGCTGGGCCGGCGGCTGCTGGCCGTACGGGTTCGGCTGCTGGGGCGGGGGCTGCGGTGGCGTGGACACGTCCGGAAACGCTACTCCATGGCGTCGCCCGCGCGAATCGCGGCGTCCACCTCCTCGACCCGCTCCAGCTCCTCGGCCGCGAACCGCTCCGCGTCCAGTTTCTCGGCGATCTCCTCGTCCTGCGCCATCAGCTGGTCGAGGTTGGAGTTGCCCATCTCGAAGACGCCCATGTCGACGTAGGCCTGCTGGAGCCGCTTGCCCCACAGGCCGATGTCCTTGACGCACGGCACGATGCGGCTGAACAGCAACTGCCGGAAGAGCGCCAGGAATTCGGACTGCTCGGTGTACTCGTCGGCCTGCGCCTTCGGGATGCCGAAGTCCTCGAGCACCTCCACGCCGCGCAGCCGGTCGCGCATCAAGTAGCAGCCCTCGATGACGAATTCCTCGCGCTCACGCAGCTCGGCGTCCGTGAGCTGCTTGTAGTAGTCGCGCAGGGCCATCCGCCCGAAGGCGACGTGACGGGCCTCGTCCTGCATGACGTAGGCGAGGATCTGCTTGGGCAGCGGCTTGTCGGTGGTGTCGCGGATCATGCCGAACGCGGCGAGCGCGAGGCCCTCGATGAGGACCTGCATGCCGAGGTAGGGCATGTCCCAGCGGGAGTCGCTGAGGGTGTCGCCGAGCAGGGCCTGCAGGTTGTCGTTGATGGGATAGAGCATCCCGATCTTCTCGTGCAGGAAGCGGCCGTAGATCTCCGCGTGCCGGGCCTCGTCCATGGTCTGGGTGGCGGAGTAGAACTTGGCGTCGAGGTCGGGGACCGACTCCACGATGCGCGCCGCGCACACCATCGCGCCCTGCTCGCCGTGCAGGAACTGGCTGAACTGCCAGGAGGCGTAGTGCCTGCGCAGGTCGCCCTTGTCCTTGTCGGTCATCTTCGCCCAGTGGGGGGTGCCGTACAGGGACATGGCCTCGTCGGGGGTGCCGAGCGGGTCGTACGGATCGACCTCGAGGTCCCAGTCGATGCGCTTGGCGCCGTCCCACTGCTTGTCCTTGCCCTTCTGATACAGGGCCAGGAGGCGGTCGCGTCCGTCGTCGTATTCCCAGCTGAAGCGAGCCGAACTGGCCGACGGTACCTGCCAGTTGGGCTCTTTCGGGGCCTTGGTGTACAGCTCATGCGTCGCCATACCGGCAGGCTCACACGCTGCTAGACGCGGGGTCAACAAGTCGTGCGCAAGGGATTGACGCCCTTGCTGACAAGCAGTCTCATAAGAGGGGAGCACAGATGTGACCGCGGGTAACTTCACAATCAACTCTTCGACAGGGATGGGGAGTCAGCGATGACGACCATGACGGAAGCCGACGCGCTGGAAGGGCTGCGGGACGCGCTCGGTCTGCTCAAGGACCGGGAGCAGGTGGCCGAGCGGCTGCTCGACTCTTCCGCCAAGCACTCCTTCGACCCGGACAAGGAGCTGGACTGGGACGCGCCCTTCGAGGAGGGCAAGTGGTTCTGGCCGCCGGAGCTGGTGTCGCTGTACGACACCCCGCTGTGGAAGAAGATGAGCGAGGAGCAGCGGATCGCCCTGTCCCAGCACGAGGCGGCGGCGCTCGCCTCGCTCGGCATCTGGTTCGAGCTGATCCTGATGCAGCTCCTGGTGCGGCACGTCTACGACAAGGCGGCCACGAGCGCCCACGTCCGGTACGCCCTCACGGAGATCGAGGACGAGTGCCGGCACTCCAAGATGTTCGCGCGGCTCATCACGCGCGGTGACACCCCGCACTATCCGGTGGCGCGCGTCCACCACAACCTCGGCCGGCTCTTCAAGACGATCTCGACGACGCCGGGTTCGTTCACGGCGACGCTGCTCGGCGAGGAGATCCTCGACTGGATGCAGCGCCTGACGTTCCCGGACGAGCGGGTCCAGACCCTCGTCCGCGGCGTGACGCGGATCCACGTCGTCGAGGAGGCGCGTCATGTCCGTTACGCGCGTGAGGAGTTGCGGCGTCAGATGGTGACGGCGCCGCGCTGGTCGCAGGAGTTCACGCGCCTCACGTCGGGCGAGTTCGCGCGCATCTTCTCGGACGCGTTCATCAACCCCGAGGTCTACACGAACGTCGGCCTCGACAAGAAGGAGGCCGTGGCCCAGGTCAAGGCCTCCGGCCACCGCAGGGAGATCATGCAGACGGGGGCCAAGCGGCTCACGGACTTCCTGGACGACATCGGGGTGCTGCGGGGTGTGGCGCGGCAGTTGTGGAAGTCGTCGGGGTTGTTGGCGTGAACGCCGGTCCGCACGCGGACGCACCGTAGGACGTGCCCCTTCGTCGGCGACCGCGGGTGCGTCGTGGCCGGTCGCGCAGTTCCCCGCGCCCCTGGGCCGTGCGCGGCCGGCCACGGCGAAGGCCGGGCCCGGCGACGGTCCGCACCCCTACGGCGCTCCTCCGGAGCCGGTTACCCTTCACCGCATGACCTCGGCAACCGGCACGCCCGCCTACAGAAGGCTCAGCGTCGAGGAGCGGCGTGCTCAGCTGCTCGAGGCGGCGTTGTCGTTGTTCGCGCACCGGGCGCCCGAGGAGGTCTCGCTCGACGACGTGGCCGAGGCCGCGGGCGTCTCGCGGCCGCTCGTGTACCGCTACTTCCCGGGCGGCAAGCAGCAGTTGTACGAGGCCGCGCTCCGGTCGGCCGCCGACGAGCTGGAGCAGTGCTTCGCCGAGCCGCCCGAGGGGTCCCTGTCGTCGCGGCTGACGCGGGCACTCGACCGGTACCTGGGCTTCGTCGACGAGCACGACATGGGGTTCGCGGCACTGCTCCAGGGCGGCAGCGTGGTGGAGACCTCCCGGACGACGGCGATCGTGGACGGGGTGCGCCGGGCCGCCGCCGACCACATCCTCAGCCATCTGTCGGCCCCCGTGCCGGGACCGCGGCTGCGCATGACGGTCCGGATGTGGATCACCGCGGTCGAGGCGGCCTCGCTGATCTGGCTGGACGAGGACAAGCAGCCGCCGCTGGACGAGCTGCGGGACGGGCTCGTCGAGCAGTTCATGGCGGTGCTCACGGCGACGGCGGGCCGCGACGAGCAGACGGCACAGGTGGTGCGGGACGCACTCGCCCTGGAGACCCCGGACGGGCCGGTGGGCGGGCTCGCGCGCCGGGTGCTGCCGGTGGTCAGCGACGCCGCGCACCTGCTGTGAGAGCCGGGGACCAGCTGCCCCTCGCGCTGCCGTGCGTCCCGGCCTGACCGACACTGGTCACGTGAAGAGCGAAGACATCCCCTTTGTCGGCGGCCCCCTCGACGGGCGGGCCCTGCCGGTGATGGCGACGACCACCGGCAAGCCGCCCAAGGTGTACTCGGTGCCCGTGCCGGACGCGGAGGGCGGGCCGGACACCGTTCTCGTGTACGTACGCGAATCCGTGCCCGGCACCAGGGCGGTGCAGTTCACGCGGTGGCGGTACGTGTTCGCGCCCGACGGGAAGCCGGAGCGCACCGTGAAGTGGCCCTGGTCGAAGCGGAGCAAGCCCCAGGGGTAAAGGCGGCTCGCCGCGGGCCCACCGCACGAGTGGCGGAGTTGGGCCGAAGCGAGCAGCCCGCCGGGTGGACCAGGTGGCTGTCTGTTGATGTTCACGGTGCGGGGTACGAAGGCTGCCCCGCACCGGAGGTGATGACGTGTCAGGCAGGCTGGTGCGGTGGGTGTGCACGGCGGCCGTCGCCGGGGCGTTGCTGACGCCGGGTCCCGCGGGCGCGGTGCCGGGGCCCGCCGGGGAGAAGTCGGTCGCCGAGTTGCTGACGGACCTCTCGACGCTGTACCGGGAGGCCGAGGAGGCCACCGAGACGTACAACGCGACCGCGGAGACGCTCAAGGAGCGCCGCAAGGAGGCCGAGTCCCTGGCCAAGAAGCTGGCCACGGCGCGCGGCTCGCTGTACAGCAGCCGGGTCGCGGCCGGCCGCCTCGCGCGCGACCAGTACCAGGGCAGGAGCGAGATCTCCCCCTACGTGCGTCTGCTGCTCGCCCGTGATCCGCAGCACGCGCTCGACCAGGGGCATGTGATCCGGCGGGCCGCCGCGGAGCAGGAGGCCACCGTCGACCGGCTCGTGGGCAACGAGAAGAAGGCCGACGAACTGTCGACGAAGGCGCGGGGCGCGCTGGACCAGCAACTGCAGTTGGCGGCGAAGCAGAAGAAGGAGCGGGACGCCGTACAGAAGCGGCTCAAGGACGTCGAGGAGCTGCTCGCCTCGCTCACCGCCGACCAACTCGCCCAGCTGGCACGGCTCGAGGACTCCGGGACGGCGGCCGCGCAGCGGTCGTTCATGGCGTCGGGTGCGCTCAGTTCGGTGGGGCGCTCGCCGTCGAAGGAGGGGGACGCGGCGCTCGCGTACGCGGTGCGGCAGATCGGGAAGCCGTACCTGTGGGGTGCGGAGGGGCCACGGGCCTTCGACTGTTCCGGGCTCACGTCGCAGGCGTGGGCGCACGCCGGGCAGGAGATTCCGCGGACGTCGCAGGAGCAGTGGGCGACGCTGCCGCGCGTGCCCCTGTCGGAGCTGCGGCCCGGGGATCTCGTCGTGTACTTCCCCAAGGCGACGCATGTGGCGATGTATCTCGGGGACGGGATGGTGGTGCAGGCGCCGCGGCCGGGGGCGCGGGTGAAGGTTTCTCCTATTGCGGCGAATCCGTTGCTCGGGGCTGTGCGGCCCGACCCGGCGGCTCGGGCCATGTCGGGGTATCGGGCACCGGTGTTGCCGCAGGGGGCCATGTCCGGTGATGACGCGGGGTACGGGCTCGCCGGGGCGCCGAAGCCGTAAGCGGGGTCCTGGTGCAGATCTCGCGGCTCTGCCCCGGACCCCGCTGCTCAATCTCCCCCAGACTCCGTCCGGGGGACCCCCAAGGGGCTTCAAACAAGCGAACCCAGGTACTCCGCGGTCTTCTCCGGGTCGTAGAAGAAGTTCTCGAAGTCCGACGGGTCGTTGAAGCCGTTGGCGAAGCGGTCGGCCGCCGGCTGGAGTTGGCCTGCCGCGCCGATCAGGTTCAGGACGTGCTCCGGCGGAGCCTGCAGCATCGTGTTGGTCCACTTCGTGACGTGCTGGGCCGTGTCCCAGTACCGGTCGAACGTGGCCTGCATCCACTCCTCGTCGAACGGCTTGTCGCCCTGGTCGAGGATCGAAGACAGGTAGGCCGCCGCGCACTTGGACGCCGAGTTGGAGCCCTGGCCCGTGATCGGGTCGTTGGCGACGACCACGTCGGCGACGCCGAGGACCGCGCCGCCGCCGGGGAGCCGGCCGATGGGGTTGCGGACGGTGGGGGCGTAGCGGCCGGCCAACGTGCCGTTGGCGTCCGTGAGTTCGACCTTCGTGGCGCGGGCGTACTCCCAGGGCGTGAACTTCTCCATCAGCTCCAGGGTCAGCGCCAGGTGCTCGGAGGGGTCCTTGACTCCCTTGAACGCGTCCAGCGGGCCGCCGGGGATGCCCTCCCAGAACAGGATGTCCGCACGGCCGGTCGTGGTGAGGGTCGGCATGACGAAGAGCTCGCCGACGCCGGGGACCAGGTTGCAGCGGACCGCGTCGAAGTCGGGGTGCTCGGGGCGCGGGCCGAGGCCGTGGACGTAGGCGACGGCGAGGGCGCGCTGCGGCTCGGTGTACGGGGAGCGGTCGGCGTCACGGCCGAACATCGAGACCAGTTCGCCCTTGCCCGCCGACACCAGGATCAGGTCGTACGTACGGGAGAAGTAGTCGAGGTCGCCCACCGCCGCGCCGTGGATGACGAGTTGGCCGCCGCGCTGTGCGAACGTCTCCATCCAGCCGGCCATCTTCACGCGCTGGTCGACGGACTGGGCGTAGCCGTCGAGCTTGCCGACCCAGTCGATGGCGCGCTGCGTCGGGCCCGGGTCGTGCGAGCCCGGGGCGGCCACCGAGACTCCGAGGCCCTCGATCCTGGGGGCCTGCGACTCCCAGAAACCGAGCTGGAGGTCGCGCTCGTGCTGGAGCGCGGTGTCGAACATGCACTGCGTCGACATGACCCGGCCCGAGCGGATCTCGTCGGCGGTGCGGTTGGACATCAGGGTGACCTCGTAGCCGTGGGACTGCAGGCCCAGGGCGAGCTGGAGGCCGGACTGGCCGGCTCCGACGACGAGTATCTTCCGTGACATGCGGCTGCCTCTAACTGACGTATAGGTCTAACTGGCCTATGGGGATGGGGAGTTGCGGGACGGTGCTACGCGGGGGTGGCGTCGAGGGCGTGGCCGACCAGGGCGAGCAGCGTCTCGATCGCCGAGATCCGGCGGCGCGCGTCCATGATCAGGACCGGCACGTGCGGGGGCACCGTGAGGGCCTCGCGGACGTCGGCCGCCTCGAACTCCTCGGTCCCGTCGAAGTGGTTGACGGCCACGACGTAGGGCAGTCCGCAGCTCTCGAAGTAGTCGAGCGCCGGGAAGCAGTCCGGCAGCCGGCGGGTGTCCGCGAGCACGACGGCGCCGATCGCGCCGCGCACCAGGTCGTCCCACATGAACCAGAACCGCTGCTGGCCCGGCGTGCCGAAGAGGTAGAGCACCAGGTCGTCGTCGAGCGTGATGCGGCCGAAGTCCATCGCGACCGTCGTCGTGAGCTTGTCCGGCGTCGCGGTGAGGTCGTCGGTGTCGACGCTCGCCTGCGTCATCAGCGCCTCCGTCTGGAGGGGCTGAATCTCGGAGACGGCGGTCACCAGGGTCGTCTTGCCCACGCCGAAGCCGCCCGCGACGACGATCTTCGTGGCGATCGGAGCGCGGGTCCTGTCCGTCTGCCAGGGCTGCAACTGCTCCTCGGTGTCGAGGAGTTCAGCAGGGCGTTCATGAAGGAGATCAGAGCCGGCGGAGTCCACTCAGCACCCTTTCGAGCAGCGCCCGGTCCGGCTGTCCCGGGCCGTGACCGGTTCCGTACACGCGGATCTTTCCCTGGTCGGCGAGGTCGCTCAGCAGCACGCGGACCACGCCCAGGGGCATCTTGAGCAGCGCGGCGATCTCGGCGACCGTGCGCATGCGGCGGCACAGTGCGACGATGGCCCGCGGCTCGGGCATCACGCCTGCCAGCGTGCCCTTGCCCAACTCCGGGCGCTCGTCGGGTGCTTCGAGGGCCGCGACGAACGTCTCGACGAGGAGGACGTGGCCGAAGCGGGTGCGGCCTCCGGTCAGGGAGTAGGGGCGTACGCGGGCGGGCTTGCGGTCGCCGCCGCGCACGGGGAGTTTCGCCCCACCCGTACTCGTACTCACACTCGTACTCGCACTCACACTCGTCACCGGGGACTCTCCATCGACTGGCGCAGTTCGCTGCGGAGTTCGGGGGTCAGGACGTGCCCGGCACGGCCGACGAAGAGCGCCATGTGGTACGCGACGACGCTCATGTCGCAGTCCGGGGTGGCGTGCACGCCGAGCAGGGAGCCGTCGCTGATCGACATGACGAAGAGGCTGCCCTGCTCCATCGCGATCATGGTCTGCTTGACGTGTCCGCCGTCCATCAGCCTGGCGGCGCCGATGGTGAGGGAGCCGACGCCGGACACGATGGTGGCCAGGTCGGCGCTGGAGCCCTTGGGGCCGCCGCTGTGGCTCACGGGGCTCTCGTCCATGCGTCCCGGGTCGGAGGAGAGCAGGAGCAGCCCGTCGGACGAGACGACCGCGACCGAGAGCAGCCCTGGCACCTCCTCGACCAGGTTCGTCAGCAGCCAGTGCAGGTTCCGGGCCGCCGTACTGAGGGAAGGGGTGGGCGCAGTCAACTGCTTGCCTCCTCGGCTGTGTCCCCCTTGGCTTCTCCACTAAGTTCACTACGGTCACTACGTTCACTACGGTCTTGAAGTTCGGCCGCTACGTCCTTGCGGCCTTCCTGCGCGCCGCGGTGGAATCCGCCGAGCCTGCGGCGCAGTGCCTCGGCGTCGACGGAGCCGGTGCGCGGCGGCGGGGCGGCCGCGGGCGCGGCGACCTTGGGGGTGCGCTTGGGCAGGCCCTTGTCGGTGACGCGCTCCCACTTGGGCTGCGGCGTGGGCTGCGGGGGCACCTCGGCGACGGGCTCGGGCTGCGGCGCGGGCTCCGGCCCCGGCTGCGGCTCGACGGGGCTCTCGTCCGGGGTGCGCTCGTGGGCCTCGGGCTCGGGCTCTGGCTCTGGCAAGACGGGCGGCGGGCTCGGGGCGATGAGCTCCATGGTCGTCTCGGACTCGGACTCCGGCTCGGACTCGCGTACCGCCTGCTCCGCCGCTTCGATCAGCGGGTCGATCAGCGGGTCGACGCCGCCGAGGGCCGAACGCCCGTCCAGCACATTGGAGTTGGCCTCCGCCTCGGAACCCGGCAGATGCACGGAGGGCGCGCGGCCCGGCACGAGCACGGGCGGCGGCACCGACGCGGCGGGCGCGGCGGCGAGCAGCGCGGCGGGCAGCACGGCGACGGCGGCGACCCCGCCCTGCTTCTGCTCCCGCAGCCGTACGCGGATGCCGTGCCGCACCGCGAGCCGCGCGACGACGTACAGGCCGAGCCCGAGCCCGTCGGTCTCCGCCTGCCGGGGGTCGTGGGTCTGGTCGGCGCTGAAGGAGGAGAGCCGGGTGTTGAGTTCGCGCATCCGGTCCTCGGCCATGCCGATGCCCTCGTCCTGGACGGAGAGCATGACCTCGCCGTTCTCCAGGAGCCAGGCGGAGACCTCGACGGCGGCGTCGGGCGGCGAGAACGACGTGGCGTTCTCCAGGAGTTCGGCGACCAGGTGGCTCAGGTCGTCGGCGGCGAACCCGGCGACATGGGCGTGCGGCGGCAGCGCGGCGATGCGCACCCGCTCGTAGCGCTCGATCTCGGAGACGGCGGCGCGCAGCACGTCGACGAGGGGCACGCTGCCCGCGTGCTGCTGCCCGTGCTCGGCCCCGGCGAGAACGAGGAGGTTCTCGCTGTGCCTGCGCATGACCGTGGCGAAGTGGTCGAGCTTGAAGAGCGTGGCGAGCCGCTCGGGGTCCTGCTCGCGCTCCTCCAGGCCCTCGATGACGGCGAGTTGACGCTCGACGAGTCCGAGAGTGCGCAGGGCGAGATTGACGAAGGTCCCGTGGACGGAGTCCTTGAGGCGCGCCAACTGGGCGGTGGCCTCGGCGAGTTCGCCGCGCAGGGCGTCCCGGTCGTCGGCCATGCGCTGCCGCTCGCCGACGAGGTGCTTGCGGTCGGACTCCAGGGTGCCGAGCCGCTCGTGCAGGGCGAGGGCGTGCGTGTGCAGGGCGTTGACGGAGCGGACGACCTGGGCGAACTCGTCGTTGCGCCCGGTGAACGTGATCGGCTCCTCGTTCGCGGGCGCCCCGGCGACGCGCGCGGAACCGATCCGCAGCACGGCCAGCGGCCGGGTCAGCGAGCGGGCCGCGCCCATCGCGACGCCGACGGCGGCGAGGAGGAGGACGCCGATCAGGGCGATCCGGATCTCGAGCCCGTTCACGTCGTCGTCGCGCAGCGTCTCGAGCTGCTTCACGCGCTGGTCCCCCAGCGCGGCCTCGACCCCGCGCATGAGGTCGACCCGCGAGGTCAGCGCCGTGTCGACGGTCTTCTTGTTGTACGCCGACTCGCCGT
Source organism: Streptomyces sp. NPDC050085 (assembly GCF_044460595.1). Lineage (NCBI taxonomy): Bacteria > Bacillati > Actinomycetota > Actinomycetes > Kitasatosporales > Streptomycetaceae > Streptomyces > Streptomyces sp. NPDC050085. Next base: position 118,627 of record NZ_JBITJZ010000004.1, read on the forward strand.
CGGACAGCGTCGGGGCATCGGTCAGCCGGGCCAGGTACGTGTCGGCCTGCGTCACGTCGGGCCCGGTGACGGTGGAGTCGTACGCGGTCACGGACGCGGCCGGGGCGGAGTCGCGGAAGTCGTCGAGGGCGGCCTGTTCGCGCACGCGGGCCCGCTGGGCGGCGGCGCTGAGCGCGTCCCGCTGCCCGCTGTCGGCGGACTTCCGGGTCTCGACGGTCTTGAAAAGGCCCGTGGCCGGGTCGATGACGGTCGACGTGGAGGTGGTGCTCGGCACGGAGTACGCGGCGATCAGCAGCCCGCGCACGGCGGACGCCTGGTCGACGGCGCGGTCGAGATCGGCGAGGGCGTGCGCCCCGCTCCCGGCGCGGGGCGGGATGCTGTCGGCCAACTCCTCGGCAGCGCGGTGCAGTTCACCGATGGCCTTGGAGTACGCGGTGTGCGCGTCCAGGGCGGACTCCTTGCCGGTGAGGGCGGCACGGCGGACGGCGGCGATGGCGTCGACGCTGCGCCGCAGTGCTCCGGACGTCTGCCCGCGCACCTCCTCGACCTGCCGGTCGACCCGTCCGCTGCGCTCCTCGCTCAGGCCCTGCCCCTTGGGACGCCCGGCGGCGATGAATCCGGTGACCTCGTCCCGCTCGTCGGCCAGCGAGTGCGACAGGGCGAGCACGCCCTGGACCCGCTCGGCGTCGTCGACGAGGCCCTGGGACTCGCCCACGCGCTGGGAGGCGGCGTACAGGGCGGGTCCACCGGCTCCGGCGATGGCAGCGGCGACCACGGCAACGGCGACAATCAGCCGACTGCGTACGCGGGACGGCTTCCCCTTGCCCACGGATTCGGGCGCCCTGCCCGCACCCACGGGGTCGGTCGCCTTACCCACGGGGCCGGTCGCACCCGAAACTTCAGCCACCCCAAACGCTCGCATTCCTGAACTCGTCCTACCCATGGGCCCGGATGACACTCCGTCAACCCATGCGCCCCTCCGGCATGGCTTCCGACCCTTTCAGCGCCGGTGAGCAGGGGGCGCACATCACCCGGCCCGCCACCCGAAGGAGTGAACATCGAGCGGGAGTTGGGGAGCAAGTCCCTCCGGTACGTGCCCGGCGCGTGGGCGGTGCGCCGGTTGGACGTGGTTCACAGGCTTTGGCAAGATGCCCCGCCACGCCTCCCCGGAGCTGATCATTCCGCCCCATATCCGGCTCAGGTCCGACCCTGTGAAGACCTCGTGCAGACTGGCCGAATGCGTATGGAACTGACCACCGAGCCCGGTGACCCCGCCCGCCCCAACGAGGACTACGCGTCGGCCATGACGACGGTCTCGGGACAGGGCGGCACCGTGGTCGTCCTCGACGGCGTCACGCCGCCCGCCACCGCGTACGGCTGTCTGCATTCGGTCGCCTGGTTCGCGGGCCACTTGGGCAGCGCTCTGGCCGAACTGTCCGCTTCGCGGCGGGATATGACGTTGCGTGACCTCCTCGCCGAATCCATCTCCCGTACCGCCGACGCTCATCGCGCGACCTGTGACCTTTCTCACCCGCGCACCCCGCAGGCAACCGTCGTCGCCGCCCGCTGGGACGCGGAGCAGGTCGAGTACCTGGTGCTGTCCGACTCGGCCCTGCTGGTGGAGGCGCCCGACGGCACGGTGACGGCCGTCCTCGACGACCGCCTCGACCGGGTGCCGCGCTCCTCCCTGGTCTCGGACGAGGTGGCGGACGCGACGGCACGCAACAAGGAGGGCGGCTTCTTCACCGCGGCGGCAGACCCGGCGGTGGCGGCCAAGGCGGTCACGGGCACGCTCCCGCGCTCCGAGGTGCGGGCGCTGGCCGCGATGACCGACGGGGTGACGCGCTGGACGGAGAAGTTCAAGGAGGGCGACTGGACGGACCTGTTCACCCTCGTCCGCAAGGAGGGCGCGGCGGCGACGCTGTCCCGGGTCCGCGCCCTGGAGACGGCGGACGCGGAGACCCGCACGTACCTGCGCCGCAGCAAGACACACGACGACGCGTCACTGGTGTACGCGGAGCTGTGAGGCGGCGCCGGGGCCGGGCACGTCAGTGTCCGCTCGGCCCGGGCGTCGGGCTTCCGGTCACCGCCGGCGGCGCCTGCTCCGCGGGCTGGTCGGGCACGGCCCAGAAGCCCACGAGCGCCGTGGCGAGCGCCGTGGCCGCGGCGACCACGACCGTCGTCGCGGGAACGGCGAGCGTGGACAGCGAACGGAAGTTGCGGATCTGCCCCCAGCGCAGCCCGGCGGCCCTGACCTGGCGGGCCTCCCAGTACAGGCCGAGGACGAGGAACACCGCGAGGCAGTCACCACTGGTGAGCAGCAGCTTGATGCCGAACTCGGCGGGTTCGGTGCCCTGGTAGAGCAGCGAGGCCAGTTCGGCGGGGAGCACGACCGCGAGCAGGCACATGGCCTTGCCCAGGGGCGTTCTGCCGCGCAGCCAGGAGTACAGGTAGCCGTACACGAATCCGTACAGCGGCCAGCGCAGGGCGGTGGACCAGACCGCGACGGCCTCGGCGACCTCGCCACTGTCAATGCTGACGACCTTCGACGGCAGGGTGTAGACGGTCCAGGGCAGGCTGAGGACGGCGAGGAGCGTGGCGGCGGCGATCCCGTTGCGCCGGGCGGTGCGGCCGCCCGAGGAGCCGAGGGCGTCGGCCCGTACCTGCTGCCAGCGCTGCTGCGGCGACTTGCCGCCCTCGGTGCGGCCGCCCAACTCCCGCCACCGCGTGCTCCATTGGCGCGCGGTCAGGGTGCCGTCGGCCAGCGCGGTGTGCGCCCCGCCGAGGAACGCACGCCGTCCTGCCGCCAGGGTCTGGTTCTTCAGCAGCCGGTGGACGTCGCGGGTGTGCTCGGCGCTGGTCGCGCTGTGCAGGCGCAGCGCCTCGCTCTGTCCTGAGGGCGGGATCAGCCAGGCGAAGCCGACGGCGGCGACGGCCAGGGCGAGGAAGAGCCCGGAGTCCTGGTGGATGTCGTAGACGAAAGTGGCGAAGCCCTGCTCCGTGAGGGCGGTGCCCACCGCGGCCACCCCGAGCGCGAGCACGGCAGGCCTGGCGTACGGGGGCCATGGTCCGGCGGCGGGGCCGCCGCGCCGCAGCAGCGTCAGGAGTGCCAGGCAGACGACCAGGGTCTGCACGACGACGAGCGGATGGTTCGCCGCGGTGCTCCCGCCGATGCCGACGTCGTACCAGGCGCCGTTCTCCGTCCTCCCCCAGGAGTACAGGTCGTTGCCGTCGGTCGCGAGCAGCCACCAGGCGCCGGCCGCCGCGAGGGTCGCGGGTGGGCGCGGCACCCCGAGGGCGCGCAGCGTCACCAGGAGTGCGGCGGGCCAGAACCAGCAAAGGCCCCACACCGCAAGCGAGTTGGCGCTCGCCCAGGCCGTGCCGGTGTCGATCCCGTAGACGGCTTCGTCGCCCAGCGGCAGCCCCGTGCCGGGACCGGCCGCGGCGACGGCCACCGCCGTCACGGCCGTCGCGGTCGCGGCCCAGCGCCGTCCGAGCGGCCCGAGGACTCCGGCCCGCAGCAGCAGGGCCACGACGCCCGCCGCGCCCACCGCCGCGCCACCCTGCACGAGCAGGACGGGCCCGGACCGCCCTTGCGCCAGGAGCACCGCCGCGGGAGCGAACACGGCCACGCCCGGCAGGACGAGCAGCGCGAGCCGGCCGGCCCGGGGCGGCCTGCCGGTGCCGGCCCGCACGGCCCAGGCCGCGACCAGCAGCGGGAGCACGACCCACCCCCACACGACGAGGGCCGTGCCCCGCAGCCGGGTCTCCCCGCTGTCGTCCAGCGTTCCGGCCAGCAGCAGCCCGGTGACCGCGGCCGCCCCCAGACCCGTCCGTTCCCACCGTTGCCCGGCAGCCGCTGGGGCCCACCGGCCGAGGAACGGCACGACGAGGCAGACCGCGAGGGCGATCACGGCCACCGCCAGAAGGATCCTTTCCCGCAACGGGGCGTGGCTGTCCTGCAACGCCGAGCTGAGCACCTTCACGTCACCGACCTCGCGCCCGACGCCGTCGGCCTGGTCCAGGTAGATGCCGGCCTCGCCGGACTCGTTCAGGGTGAACTCGGCGCTGCCGCTCGCCTGTTTCACGACCCGGCCGCCGTCCAGGGCCACGATCCGGTAGCCCTTGGTGCGGACGACCACCTTCCAGCTGTCGTAGAGGCCCCCCTTGCCCAGCAGGGCGCCGTCCGCCTTCAGCTTGAGGGTGAGTCGGGCCAGGGGCGAGGGATCGATGGAACAGCTGGTGAAGCTCTGCGCTCCCCGCCAGTCGCTCGACGCGGCGACGCGGACGACGGATCCGCTCTGGTCGACCCGGTTGTTCTCGTAGTCGTCCTGCTTGAGCGGCTCGATCGCACAGTCGTCGATGCCGGAGTAGTCGCTCATGGTGAACGGCAGCCAGTGCGCGAGCTTCTGCGTCCCCCCGCGCAGGTCGGCCACCATCGGGTCGCCACTGCGCAACGTCAGACGGTGCGTGGCCTCGACGGTCCACACTCCGCCCCGCTCCACCTCCATGCCGTTGGACGAGACCGTGATCGTCGTCGTCCCCGTGCGCGAGGGGCGCTTCTTCGTCTTCGTCGTCTTCGTCGCCTGATAGCGGTCCTTGGCCCTGCGGCGCTGCGCCGCCTCGTCGGCCTCGCTGCGCGCCGCCGCCGCTTCCCCCGCCGCCTGCCTCTGCGCGGCCCGCTCACCGAAGCGGTCCTCGGCCTCTCGAACCCATCCCAGATGCGCGCACACGCACACCGCGACCATCCCGGCGGCCAGCAGCGCCCCCGCTATCGCCCGCCCGTACCGGGCCACACCACCGGCCACTCGCACCGCCCCCGTCGCTCGCAGAGCGACAGGGTAGCCACCCGGGCCGCGCTACTCGATCCCGGCGTTCAACTGGTGCAGCAGACGGGCGAGTTCGGCGACCTCGAGCCGGTCCCACCCGGCGAGCTGCCGCACGTACCGCATGCGCCGGGCGTCCCGTACCTGACTGAAGTCCGCCCGCCCCCGCTCCGTGAGCGAGACGAGCCAGGCCCTGCCGTCGGCGGGGTCGGGCTCGCGGGCGACGAAGCCGAGGTCCTCCAGGGCGCGCAGCTGGCGGCTCATCGTCGCCTTGCCGACGCCGATGTACGCGGCGAGTTCGGTGGCCCGCTGCGCCCCGCACTCGTCGAGCCGGACCAGAAGGCCGTACGCGGCCGGCTCGAGATCCGGGTGGACCTCGCGGGCCATCTCGCCGGACGAGGCCCGTGCGCGACGCAGGAAGACGGTCAACTCCCGTTCCAGGGCCAGGAATTCGTGGTCCACACCAGTCGGTGCGGGTTCGGAATTCGCGTCGCGTTCGGCGGTGAGCCGCTCGCCGTTCCCGTCTTCGTGCACGTCAGCGCCCATGGCCAGAGTTTCCCCGGGTTTCCCGATTCTGAAAGTTTTCGCCAATCGCCGCCATTACCGCAGCTCCGCCAGTATTTCGCAGGAGTAGACCAACGGCAGCACCCAGGCCCTCTTCCCACCCGCAGGTCTACATGCGTAGCTTCATGCATGGCATGTCCATACCAGCGAGCCCCGCGTCGCCACAGTGACATGTCGACAGGTCAGCACAGCACAGGTCCCCCCCGATCAGCATTCCACTGGTCCCCCACGAGGCCTTCGGAGGCATGCAATGCCCGTGCACAGACCCGGAACCGCCGCCCCCCTCACCCCCCGCACCCGCCGCGCGCGCTTCGGCGTGGCCGGCGCCCTGCTCGCAGCCCTCTCCCTGCTGTTCACCCTCCCGGGCGCCGCCACCGCCGCGGACGTCCCCGCTCGGGGTGAGGCCACGATGGGCATGGGCGTCGCCGCGCACGACGGCGACACCGGCCAGGGCCCGGTCGGCCGGGCCACCCAGACCGAGGGCGTCGACACCAGCAGCCACAACGGGAACGTGGCCTGGTCGACGCTCTGGAACAGCGGTGTGAAGTGGGCCTACGTCAAGGCCACCGAGGGGACGTACTACACGAACCCGTACTTCGCCCAGCAGTACAACGGCTCGTACAACGTGGGCATGATCCGCGGCTCGTACCACTTCGCGACGCCCGACACGACGAGCGGCGCCACCCAGGCCAACTACTTCGTGGACCACGGGGGCGGCTGGTCGAAGGACGGCAAGACGCTGCCGGGCGCGCTCGACATCGAGTGGAACCCGTACGGCGCGGCCTGTTACGGCCTCTCCCAGAGCGCGATGGTCAGCTGGATCCACAGCTTCGTGAACCAGTACAAGGCCCGCACCGGCCGCGACGCCGTCATCTACACGGCCACCAGCTGGTGGACCCAGTGCACCGGCAACTCCAGCGCGTTCGGCGCCACCAACCCGCTGTGGGTGGCCCGTTACGCCTCCGACCCGGGCACGCTGCCGGCCGGCTGGGGCTTCTACACCATGTGGCAGTACACCTCGTCGGGCCCGACGGTCGGCGACCACAGCAAGTTCAACGGCGCGTACGACCGTCTGCAGGCGCTCGCCAACGGCTGACGCACCGCGCACGGCAGCCGGGCCCGGGTGCACGTACGCACCCGGGCCCGGTCCGTGCTCAGTGACCGATCAGCAGCGTCCCGCCGGACGCTCCCGCGTCACCAGGTCCGTGGAGCCGGTCGTGCCGTCGATCCACACGACCCGCTGTCCGCTGTCGGCGGAGGCGTACGCCTGCTCGCCCCGGTTGCAGGACACGCGCTGCACGCTGCCCGAACCGTCCGCGGGGACCTGCCACAGCTTCGGCAGCGTCTCGTTGCGGTACGCCGTGTCGGGCTCGGCGGCGGTGACCGTGACGGCCGTGTCCGAGGTCGTCAGGTCGTACGCGTACAGCGCCCCGTCCCCGGTTTCGGGCACCAGGTCGCGCAGCTTCGCGCCGTCGGGGAACGCGGTGCGCACGGCCATCTGCCCGACACCGTCCTCGTCGGCGAGCCACACCGGGTGTCCGCCCGCGCTGATGCCGGTCTGGCCGACGCTCTGCAGCTTGCCCGCGTCGGGCATCAGGGTCGTCTTCCCGGTGGCCACGTCGAGGAGTTCGACGCCGAGCCTGTACTCACCGGCCTCGGGATACAGCTTCCCGTACGCGATCCTGCCGTCGGCGACCGAGGGCAGCGCGCTGCCGAGCTGGTACCTGCCGCCGTCGACGTACGCCTGCTTGCCGGTCTTGATGTCGACGTATCCGGCGTGGCGGCCGCCGAAGGGGTCGCTCTCCTCGAAGACGACGAGGTCGCCGTCGACGCGGATCCCGGTCAGGGACGTGTACGACGACCAGAGCTTCTTGGGCAGGCCGCCGGAGACCGGCCGGACCATCAGGTCGATGGAGGACGCGCCGAAGGAGGCCCAGGCGACGGTCTTGCCGTCGGTGGCCGCGTAGACGTTGTAGTTGCCGTCGTTGGAGCTGATCAGCTTCGGGGCGCCGGTGCCGTTGGTGCGGCCCGCCCAGACCGAGAACGGCTCGGAGCCGTCGTCGTTCGAGCGCGAGGTGGCGTACCAGCCGCCGCCCGCGCCGGTGCCGGTCGCGTACGTGTTGATCTTGCCGAGCAGCCGGTCGGAGTCGACGCCGAGGGCCTGCTCCCAGCCGGGCACGATGCCGTGGGCGTTGAACGACCGCTTGACGACGTTGAGTTGCTTCGCCGTGACGCCGAGGTCCTTGGCGGCGGCGATGGTGGCGTTGCGGCCCTGGGTGAAGCCGTCCAGCGGGGTCAGGTAGTCGGTGAGCGCCTTGTACGCGATCTTGTCGCCGAGCTCGGCGCCCAGGTCCTGGCGGATGTCCCACAACGCACCCGAGTAGATGGTGGAGTTGAGGTGGACGCCGCCGTTGTCGGTGGCGAAGGAGACGCCGAGGAAGTTCTTGGACGTGGTCGCGCCGTCGTTCATGTCGCGGAAGGCGCAGGCGCGGGGCGCGGTGGTGCGGCACAGGTTCTCGCCGACGAGGCCGGAGTCCGGGTCGTCCATGGAGGTGCCGGACGCGGTGGTGTCGATGGCGTTGCCGAAGTAGTCGGCGATGGCCTCGTTCATGGCGCCTGACTGGCCCGCGTAGACGAGGTTCGCGGTGTTCTCGACGACGCCGTGGGTCATCTCGTGCCCGACGACGTCGAGGTCGGCGGCGAGCGGCTTGTACTCGTCGTCGCCCGTCCCGTAGACCATCTTCGTGCCGTCCCAGAAGGCGTTGACGTACGGCTGCCCGCCGCTGGTCACGCCGACCAGTGAGTTGATGGTCATGCCGCGGCCGTCGAGGCTGTCGCGGCCGTGGACCTTGCGGTAGTAGTCGTAGACCTGCCCGGCGGCCCAGTGCGCGTCGACCGCGCCGGCCTGCGTGGCGTCGTCGCCGAACTCCTGGGTGGCGGAGCCGAATTCACGGATGCCGCTGGGCCAGCGCCCGGAGACCTGGCCGACGTCCTTGCCGCGGGCGTCCCAGGTGGTGAGGACGTTCTGGCTGGTGTCCCACATGTGCGCGTAGTCGATCATCGTGTACTGGCCGCGCGAGGCGTAGTAGTACAGGTTCAGATCGGTCTTCGTGCCGTCGAGCCGGGTCCCGGTGCCGGTGGTGCCCGGGAACTCCCGTGCGGGGTCGGCCTGTTCACCCGCGGCGGCGTCGGTCGAGGACGCCGTCGCCCTGCCGTCGGGGACGGTCCGTCCCGGCGCCCCGAACGTCTTGACGGAGCTGTACTGCAGCAGCGGGAAGCCGGAGGCGGCATCGACGTACACCTGCTGCAGGACGGGTTCGCCGGTGGCGGCGTCGGTGCCGGAGACGGTGACCTGGCGGGTCAGCAGGCCCTTGCCCTGCGGCAGGACGACGAGCCGCACGGCCTTGCCCGTGAGCGGCGCACCGGGCTTGTGTGCGGTGAGCCGGTTCGTGCCGAGCCGGGTCGCGACCGCCGCGACCGCCCGCTCCTCGGCCGTCTTCCCGGAGACCTTCGGGGTGACCGAGGTCGCCAGCTCGGTGAAGTACTGGCCGGAGGTGCCGGTGACGGTCCGCGTCCCGCCCTGCTTCTCCATCCGTACGACGTACTGGCCGCCCAGCACCTCGACGCCCTTGTAGCGCTGCTGGAACCGTACGGTCTCCTTCGCGCCGTCCTTCGAACTCCCAACGGTACGGAGGTTCTTGGCCGGGTCGTCGATGGAGTAGCGGCTCTCCTTCGCGGCGAGGTGGCCGCGCGCCGCGTCCGGCGCCGCGGCCTTGGCGTCGGCACTCTCGCGCAGGCCCTCGACGAGGGCCGGGGTGTCGGTCTCGGTGCCCGGCACGACGTCCGAGGCCGCGCTGCCCGTCGGGCCGGGGGCGGCGTGCGCCGCGGGGACCGCGGTGACGAGCAGGGCGGCGGCACCCAGCAGGGCGGCACCCGCCGAAACCGATCGGGCCGCGCCGCCGGACACGCCTCGGGACACGTCGTTGGATATTCGCCTGGGTCTGCGCAAGGTTCCCCTCCCACAAGGACGCCGCCGGGGTGTCCGGCCGGTCATGACCATGCAAGTGCGAACCGTGTCGACTCATCAACAAGGCAAGGGAGTTCACATGTGGGCACGCACACTTGTGTGGCTTCTGTGACCGGGCAAGAATTCCGGTCATGATCCAGGGGGCGGAACGGGGAACAGATCTGGGAACGGAGCTGCGGGGTCTCGGTCTGGGGGCGGACGAGGCCCGAGCCTATGTGGCGCTGCTGCGGCAACAGGCGGTGGACCGGGCCGAGTTGGCCCGCCACCTGGACCTGCCGCCACCCCGTCTCGACGTCGCCCTGGCCGAGCTCGCCGACCGCGGCTTCACCACCAAGGCACCGGGATCCCCGCTCCCCCGCCCGGCCGCACCGGCCGCCGCGATCCGGACGCTCATCCATCGCAAACAGGCCGAACTCCACATCCGCTCCGCCGAGTTGGAGCGCCTGATGATGTCCGCGGACCGGATCGCGGGCCGCCTGATGGAGGGCTCGCCGACCGCGCCCGAAGGCGGCATCGAGGTGGTGACGGGCCCGCGCGACATCGGCGAGCGCGCCGAGTCACTGCTCGCCTCGGCCGAGCGCGAAGTGCTCATCCTGGACCGGCCGCCGTACTCCAAGGGGCCCCGGACCGAAGGGAGTTCACGCTCGCCCGGCCTGGACATCACGGCTCTGCTCGACCGGGGCGTGGTGGTCCGTACGGTCATCGACCGCGAGGGGCTCGCCTATCCGGGCCGCACCCGCTCCCTGACGGCGCTCGCCGAGCGGGGCCTGCGCGTGCGCACCTCGCCCGGGGTCCCGACCAAGCTGATCGTGGTGGACCGCCGGATCACGCTGCTGCCGCCCTCGGAGGCGACGGACCCGACGGCGACGGCCCTGGTGATCGGCGACGCGCTGCTGCGCAACGCCCTGGTGCCGCTCTTCGAGACCGTGTGGGACCGCTCGACGCCGCTCGGCACGACGGCCACCGCGCTCGACGAACCGCACCGCGAGCTCCTCGCGCTGCTCGCCGCGGGCCTCAAGGACGAGGCCATCGCGCGCCGCCTCGGCGTCCACGTGCACACGGCCCGGCGGCGCATCTCCCGACTGCTCGAGGCACTGGACGCGGAGACGCGGTTCCAGGCGGGGGCGCGGGCGACGCTGCGCGGCTGGCTGGAGTTCTGACCCGCGCGCTCCACACAGCCGGAAGGCCCGGGTTCCCTGCGCGTACAGGGAAACCCGGGCCTCCGTCATCCGATACCCGCGGGCGGAGCCCGCTGAGGGGCACCGTCGTCACGCCGCCACCGGAACCTCCACGTCCGCCACGGCCGCCGGCGCGAGCGCCAGCTCCAGGACCTGGCGCACGTCCGTCACCGGGTGCACGTCCAGCTTCTCCAGGACCTCCGCGGGGACGTCGTCCAGATCGGCCTCGTTGCGCTTCGGGATGATGACGGTGGTGATCCCGGCCCGGTGCGCGGCGAGCAGCTTCTGCTTCACGCCGCCGATGGGCAGCACCCGTCCGGTCAGGGACACCTCGCCGGTCATCGCCACGTCCGTACGGACGAGGCGGCCGCTCAGCAGCGAGGCGAGGGCGGTCGTCATGGTGACGCCCGCGCTCGGCCCGTCCTTGGGCACCGCTCCCGCCGGGAAGTGGATGTGCACGCCGCGCTCCTTCAAGTCGGCGACGGGCAGCTCCAGTTCGGCGCCGTGCGAGCGCAGGAAGGAGAGCGCGATCTGGGCGGACTCCTTCATGACGTCGCCGAGCTGACCGGTCAGGGTCAGTCCGGCCGCGCCCGTCTCCGGGTCGGCGAGCGACGCCTCGACGAAGAGCACGTCACCGCCCGCGCCGGTCACGGCGAGCCCGGTCGCGACACCCGGCACCGCGGTGCGCCGCTCGGCCGGGTCCTGCGCGGACTCGGGCACGTGGTGCGGGCGCCCGACGAGGGCGCGCAGATCGTCGGCGGTCACCGTGAACGGCAGCTCCCGCTCGCCCAGTTCGTGCTGGGCGGCCACCTTGCGGAGCACGCGCGTGACGGCCCGCTCCAGGTTGCGGACACCGGCCTCGCGCGTGTACTCGCCGGCGAGCCTGCGCAGCGCGTCCTCGCCGATGACGACCTCGTCCTTGCCGAGCCCGGCACGGTCGAGCTGCCGCGGCACCAGGTGGTCACGGGCGATGACGACCTTCTCGTCCTCGGTGTACCCGTCGAGCCTGACCAGCTCCATGCGGTCGAGGAGCGCCTCCGGAATGGCTTCGAGCACGTTGGCCGTGGCCAGGAACACGACGTCGCTCAGGTCGAGTTCGACCTCCAGGTAGTGGTCCCGGAAGGTGTGGTTCTGCGCGGGGTCGAGGACCTCGAGCAGGGCGGCCGCCGGGTCGCCCCGGAAGTCGGACCCCACCTTGTCGATCTCGTCGAGGAGCACGACCGGGTTCATCGACCCGGCCTCCTTGATGGCGCGGACGATGCGGCCCGGCAGCGCGCCCACGTACGTACGCCGGTGTCCGCGGATCTCGGCCTCGTCCCGTACGCCGCCGAGCGCGACGCGCACGAACTTGCGGCCCATGGCGTGGGCGACGGACTCGCCGAGGGAGGTCTTGCCGACTCCGGGCGGGCCGACGAGCGCGAGCACGGCACCGCCGCGCCGCCCGCCGACCACGCCGAGCCCGCGGTCCGCGCGCCGCTTGCGCACGGCCAGGTACTCGGTGATCCGCTCCTTCACGTCCTGCAGCCCCGAGTGCTCGGCGTCGAGAACGCTCTGGGCGCCCTGGATGTCGTACTGGTCCTCGGTCCGCTCGTTCCACGGCAGTTCGAGGACGGTGTCGAGCCAGGTCCTGATCCAGCTGCCCTCGGGGGACTGGTCGCTGGAGCGCTCCAGCTTCTCGACTTCCTTCAGCGCGGCCTCGCGCACCTTCTCGGGAAGGTCCGCGGCCTCCACGCGCGCCCGGTAGTCGTCGGACTCCTCGCCCGCGTCCTTGGAGTCGCCGTTCAGCTCGCGCAGTTCCTTGCGGACGGCGTCGAGCTGGCGCCGCAGCAGGAACTCGCGCTGCTGCTTGTCCACGCCTTCCTGTACGTCCTTGGCGATGGTCTCGGCGACGTCCTGCTCGGCGAGGTGCTCGCGCAGCTGGGCCGTGGCGAGCTTGAGGCGGGCCACCGGGTCGGCCGTCTCCAGGAGTTCGACCTTCTGCTCGGTGCTCAGGAAGGGCGAGTAGCCGGAGTTGTCGGCGAGCTGCGACACGTCGTCGATCTGCTGGACGCGGTCCACGACCTGCCAGGCGCCGCGCTTCTTCAGCCAGTTGGTGGCGAGCGCCTTGTACTCCTTGACCAGCTCGGTCACGGAGCCGGGCAGCGGGTCCGGCACGGTCTCCTCGACCGTCAGGCCCTCCACCCACAGGGCGGCGCCAGGTCCGGTCGTGCCCGCGCCGATGCGCACGCGGCCGCGGCCGCGGATCAGCGCGCCCGGGTCGCCGTCGGCGAGGCGTCCGACCTGCTCGACCGTGCCGAGCACCCCGGTGTTCGCGTACGTGCCGTCGATCCGTGGAACAAGCAGCACCTTCGGCTTGCTGTCCCCACTGGAACGGGCGGCGGCCTGTGCGGCCTCCACCGCGGCGCGTACGTCGGTGTCGTTCAGGTCCAGGGGCACCACCATGCCGGGCAGCACGACCTCGTCGTCGAGCGGCAGCACGGGCAAGGTGAGCGGTGTGGACGTCGAAGCCATGATCTCCCCTTCGGCAGTCAAGTTGAGCTATGTCGACTCAATGCACGGGAGCCTCTGGATGTTCCCCATCCTGCGTTCGCTGTGAGCGATCACCTCTGTTGCGGGGAAATCGGCGCCGAGTAAGGTGCGGAACACAGAAGAGACCATTACTTACGTAGGGGGCAGTCATGGCAGGCGACGATCACGTACGGGACTGGGTCGACGGCTGGGTCGTCTCCCGCGGGGCCACTCCCCCGCTCGTCGAGCCCTGGGGCTACACGATCCACGTGGGCCTGGAGCAGCACGTGAGCCGGCACGTCCTGGGTGCCATGAACGACGCGGTGCGCGAGGACGACGTCCGCAAGGTGGCCGAGTCGACCCGCGGCCGCGCCACCCACCTGAAGGTCTTCGCCGACCCGGAGCGGGTGCACCCGTGGCTCGGCCCGGAGTGGGAGCCGTACGGCTCGGGCGACTACCTGATGGTGAAGGACCTGTCCGCGGAGCCCGCCCTCGACGCCCCTGCCGGGTACCGCCTGCACGCGTGGACCCGCGGCGGCGTCACCCGCGTCATGCTCACCGACGCGGACGGCGCGTTCGCGGCGCGCGGCCAGGTCGCCCCGACGGGCGCGAGCGCGGTCGTCGACCAGATCGAGACGTCCGAGCGGCACCGCCGCAAGGGCCTCGGCACGGTGGTGATGCGCACGCTCCAGGCGGAGGCCCACGCGCAGGGCGCGGTCCGCGCGGTCCTCGCCTGCACCCCCGAGGGCCACCTCCTGTACGAGGCGGTGGGCTGGCGGGTCGTGGCACCGCTGACGAACGCGAAGTACGTCGGCGGATAGCCCTCGCTGTTCGGGCCCCGGCCGAATTCCTTTGCCGGTGGCGCCCGCACCGCCCGATACTGCGCTGATGACGGACCCCCTGATCGCGTTGACCCCCGCGCAGGAAGCAGCGCTGCGGCACCTGCGCGCGGCCGGGCGGGCGGGCCGCGGTGACGCCCTGGCCCGCCTGTCGGCCCACGGCGTCGGCGCCGATGCGGCCGCCGCGCTGATCGCAGAGCTGCGCGCCCACGCGCGCGTGACCCTCAACTTCCACCCGGACCGCCTGCTGCCCGGAGCCGAGCACGGCACCACGGTCGCCGACCGGCTCGCTGCGGACGGCCGCTATCGCGGGCAGTACGAGACGGGCCTGTCGAACGGCAGCCGCACCGCCCACCCCGGAGGACTGCGCGACGGCTGGGAGGAGCTGCTGTTCGGCGGGGCGTACGCGCGGGCCACCGCGCGGGAGCGGCCCAAGTACGGCGCCCTGAACGTGATGCGGCACGCCGACGGGGCCGCCCCGCGCTTCGGGTCGTGCCACGTCCGGCTCCGGGCCGGGGTCACCGACCGGGCCACGTTCTGCTTCGGGGACAGCCACGTCGGGCCCGCCGACGTCGGCACGGCGGACGCGCTGCTGCCCGTCCTCGGCGCGCTGGTGGCGGACGCGGCGCACAGCGGGCAGTCGCTCGGGGTCACGGGGGCGGACCCGGTCGCCGTGATCCGGGGGCTCGGTGAGCAGCCCCGGGTTCCGGTGGTGGTCGGCCGGTCCCTCGACTTCTACGTGGAGGCGCAGGTGCACGGCGACATCGACCTGCGCAGGGACGCCGAGGCGCTGGTCCTCGACCCGTCCTTCCGCGGCACGCGCACCGCCGCCCTGCTCACCGGCATCGGACTCCCCGTGGAGTGGCACTCCGGGTTCGTGCTGCGCCCCGAGGGGCGTCGGGCCGAGCTCGCGGAGTTCCGCGGGCCCGCGCTGCCGGGGGTCGCGGCCAAGGTGGCCGCGGAGTTCACGTCCGGCGGGGGCATCGACGCGGCCGCCGTCGGGCGGGCCGCCGGGGACGCGGTCGGGTCGCCGCAGGGCTGGTCCTCGTACGGGACACAGGACGAAGTGCTGCAGTTCCTCAAGCAGTTGTGGCACTGCGTCGTGCACTTCGGGTCGAGCGCCCCTGGGGCCGGCCGCGCCGACGCCGCAGCAGCGGCCACGTCGCGACGCCGATCGCGAGGGCCAGCAGGTGCCCCCAGTCCGTCATCGGGTCGGTGAACGCGATCAGGTCCTCGAGCAGCATCGCCCCGAATAGCCCGAGCAGCAGCCAGCGCGGCCACGGGGCGAGCAGCCCGGCGAGTGCCCCTATGCTCGCGGCGACGCCGAAGCTGATGCCGTAGTCGAGGCGGTGCAGGGAGCTGTCGGGCAGATGGCCGACCATCACCGATATGCCGACGGGCACTTCCGTCGCGAGCGTCGCGAGGACGTGGCCGAGCAGGAAGACACCGGCCGTGCGCAGACCGCCGATGCGCCGCTCGAGCGCCGTGAGCACGACCAGGAACGCGACCACGAACGGTGACGTGATCCCGCCCGCGATCCACAGCGCGCTGGCCACCAGGACGAGCACCGGCGACTGGGCCAGATGGGTGACGTCGGTGCTGGACGCCTGGAGCGCCGCCGCGACCGTGTCCGGGGCGGCGAACTGCATGAACAGCGAGGTGCCGAGGAGCACCACGGCGTACGTGAAGGTGAACGGCGTCCCCTTCGGGGAGGGCAGCAGCCGCCACGGGCGGAACCGTCGTACCCGTCCGGTCGGCGCGGCCTCCAGGACCGGTGGCCGCGACTGCGCCGGAATGCCGTTCAGGCCGCCGCGCAGGTCGTCGCATCCGCGGACGTCGTCGCGCCCTCGCAGGTCGTCGCGTCCACGCAGGTCGCCGTGTCCGCGCAGGTCGCCGTGTCCGCGTACGTCGGGATCGGGCGTCGCGTCGGCGCCGGCCAGCACGCCTGGTTCCACGTGAGGCACCCCTTTCGCACGGATCCACGTCGGCAGATCGTCGGCAGATCCACCCCACACTTCGCCCCACCCGGCGCTTTTGTCTGTGATGGACGCCACGTGAGACACGATCCACAGCAACCTCACAGGCCCGGGCCGCGTCCGCAAGCCGCACCCGGTCCGCGGTTCAGTCGTGCGCGGGCAGCCCGGAGCCGTCGACGGTCACGGAGCGCAGCAGCCGGTCGAGGTAGGCGTGCAGGCGGCCGACCATGTCGTACGTGTCGGGGGCGAGCGCCCACTGCAGCTGGAGGCCGTCCATCACCGCGGCCAGCTCGGCCGCGACGGCCTCGGGGTCGGTGTCCGGCTTCAGCTCGCCGCGTGCGACGGCGGCGCGCAGCGGGCCCGCGGTCTTGTCGATCACCATGGCGTAGCGCCGGACGAAGAACTCGTGGGCGGGGTGGCCGAGTTCACCGGCCTCGCCGACGAGGACGTTGAACATCTTGGTGCGGCCGGGCCGCTCGGCGTTGTGCGCTGCGAGGTCGAGGACCGCCTCGAAGGCCTCGACGGGGGTCTCCGGGTCGCGCGAGAAGAAGCGCTCGACGTCCTGCTCGTCGCTGCGCTTGAGCACCTCGACGAGCAGGTCCTCCTTGCCGCGGAAGTGGTGCAGCAGGCCGCCCTGCGTGATGCCGACGTCCTTGGCGATGCGGGCCAGCGAGGAGGCGTGAAAGCCCCACTGCGCGAAGTGCTCGACGGCGACGTCCAGGATCTTGGCGCGGCGCTCGTCGCCCACGGCATAGCTGCCGCGAGCTGCGGATTTACGGGGCTTACGGCCCTCACTTCGCTCCATTCGGCCCACCCTAGCCGGGCCTTGTGACCCTCCTGAGGCACGCAATGACCATGTGATTCAGGCCACTCCACGAAAACCTACTACCCACTCGCTTTTCGCGTTTACGCTGACGGCGCCGGGTCGGCAAGGAAGCCGCCCCCGTCCCCCTGGAGAGCCGCCATGGCCGTCATCCCCGACGCCGCGCCGGGCCCCGTGTCCGCCGTCACGCACCCCGCGCCGCCCGCTCAGCCCGCAGCCCCCGCACCTGCCCCCGGCCCCGGCCCCGCGTCCGCGAAGCTGGTCATGGGCCTCGCCTTCGCCCAGTTCGGCATCATGGCCACCCTGCTCACCCCGGTGATGGTGACGCTGGCGCTGCGCGTGGCCCAGATCGTCCCCGAGGACGACCGGGGCGCGGCCCTCGGCCAGGTCCTCTCGCTCGGCGCGGTCCTCGCGATGATCGCCAACCCGGTGGTCGGCGGCCTCTCCGACCGCACCACCTCCCGGCTCGGGCGCCGCAGGCCCTGGCTCCTCGGCGGCATGCTGGTCGCCTTCGCGGGCCTCGCCGTCATCGCGCTCGGCGGCAACGTCCCGATGCTGATGCTCGGCTGGGCCCTCGCCCAGGTCGGCGGCAACGCGGCCCTGACGGCCGTGACCGCGGGCATCCCCGACTTCGTGCCCGAGCAGCAGCGGGCCCGCGTCTCCGGCACCGTCGGCATGATGACGTCGCTGTCGATGATCGCGGGCAGCGGCCTGGCCAACGCCTTCAGCGGCCACCTCGCCCTCGCCTTCCTGGTCCCCGGCCTGCTCGGCATCGCGGGCGTGGTGTTCCTCTGCGCGGTGATGAAGGACCGCCCGGCCCGCCCCGGCGCGTTCGCCCCGTACTCGTTCAGGGAGTTCCTGCGCAGCTTCTGGGTCAGCCCGCGCAAGCACCCCGACTTCGCCTGGAACTTCGCGGGCCGCTTCCTGGTCTTCGTCGGCATCAGCTGCGTGACCTCGTACCAGACGTACTTCCTGATGGACCGCCTCGGCTACGGGGACGGGGAGGTCGCGGGCAAGCAGTTCGTCGGCACCCTCGCGATGGTCGCGGCGGTCGTCGTCGGCTCGGTCCTCGGCGGCCAGCTCTCCGACCGCTCGGGCCGCCGCAAGCCGTACGTCCTCGGGTCCTCGCTGGTCATCGCCGTCGGCCTGACGCTGATGGCGACGGCGTACTCCTTCCCGATGTTCGTGCTCGCGGTGGTCGTCTTCGGCTTCGGCGAGGGCCTGTACCTCTCGGTGGACGTCGCGCTCGCGGCCGCGGTGCTGCCCAGCCCCGACGAGGCCGCCAAGGACATGGGCGTCCTCAACATCGGCAACGCGCTCCCCCAGTCCCTCGTGCCGATCGTCGCCCCGGCGTTCCTCGCGATCGGCGGCGGCACCGGCAACTACGGGGCCCTGTTCTTCTTCGGCGGCGTCGCGTGCGTGCTCGGCGCGCTGGCCGTCCAGTTCATCCGCAGCGTCAAGTGAGGCCACCCACCATGAAGTTCACGGTCCGCAACGAAGGCCACCCCTACCAGAACCCCGAAAATCCCATCCCCCTACGGGTAGAGGACCTCCTCGCCCGGATGACGGTCGAGGAGAAGGCGGGCCAGCTCTTCCACACCATGCTCGCCATGAAGCCCGACGGTTCGACGGTCGAGAAGGGCGACGCGGGCATGGTGCCGCTGGACACGACCGGCATGCTCCACGCCCAGCACATGACCCACTTCAACCTGCTGGGCACGTACGAGCCGGCCGCCATGGCCCGCTGGCAGAACACGCTCCAGGCGATGGCCGCCGACTCCCGCCTCGGCATACCGGTCACGCTCTCCACCGACCCCCGCCACGCCTTCACGGACAACGCGGGCGCGTCCTTCAACTCCGGTGCGTTCTCCGCCTGGCCGGAGCCGCTGGGCCTCGCCGCCCTGCGCGACCCGCAACTGGTCTTCGACTTCGCCGACACGGTCCGCCGCGAGTACCTGGCCGTCGGCTTCCGCGTGGCACTGCACCCGCAGATCGACCTGGCGTCCGAGCCGCGCTGGTCCCGGCAGAACGGCACGTTCGGCTCGGACGCGGCCCTCACCTCACAGCTCGTACGCGCCTACGTCCGCGGCCTGCAGGGCGACAAACTCGGCCGCCGGTCGGTCTCGGCCATGGTGAAGCACTTCCCCGGCGGCGGCCCGCAGAAGGACGGCGAGGACCCGCACTTCGCGCACGGCAAGGAGCAGATCTACCCGGGCGGCATGCGCGACCTGCACCTTGAGCCGTTCAAGGCGGCCATCGCCGCCGGCTGCGCGCAGATGATGCCGTACTACGGCCAGCCCATCGGCACCGACTGGGAAGAGGTCGGATTCGGCCTCAACAAGGGCGTCGTACAAGGCTTGCTGAGGGACACGCTCGGCTTCGACGGCATCGTCTGCACGGACTGGGGCCTGATCTCGGAGTCGGAGATCTTCGGCGAGAAGCACGAGGCGCGCGCCTGGGGCCTCGAATCCCTGTCGGAGAGCGAGCGGGTGGCACGGGTGCTCGACGCGGGCTGCGACCAGTTCGGCGGCGAGGCCCGCCCCGAACTCGTCGTGGAACTCGTCGAGTCGGGCCGCGTCCCCGAGTACCGCCTGGACGCCTCCCTGCGCCGCATCCTGCGCGAGAAGTTCGCCCTCGGACTCTTCGACGACCCGTACGTCGACGTGGACCTGGCCGCCGAGACGGTCGGCCGCGCGGACTTCACGGAGGCGGGCGCGAAGGCCCAGCGCCGCTCCCTGACGCTGCTCAAGAACGCCGACGCGGCGCTTCCCGTAAGGGGTCGCCCGAAGCTGTACGTGGAGAACGTGGCGGCCGAAGAGGTCGCCCCTTACGGGGAGTTGGTCTCCACCCCGGCCGAGGCGGACCTGGCGGTGCTGCGCCTGCGCACGCCGTACGAGCCCCGGGCCAACAAGTTCGAGTCGTTCTTCCACTCGGGCACGCTGGCCTTCACGGACGACGAGCTGAAGCCGATCCTCGCGCTCCTGGACGCGGTACCGACGGTGGTCTGCATCAACCTGGAGCGCGCTGCGGTCATCCCCGAGATCGCCGAGCGGGCGGCGGCGCTGATCGCGGACTTCGGGGCGAGTGACGCGGCGCTGCTCGACGTCGTCTTCGGCCGGGCCACGCCGCAGGGACGCCTGCCGTTCGAACTGCCGCGCTCCATGGCCGCGGTGGAGGCGTCGCGCCCGGACGTCCCCAACGACACGGTGGACCCCGTCTTCCCGTATGGGGCGGGCCTGTCGTTGTAACGCCCACCGGCGGGGCTTGATACAGGCAGGTCGTGCCGGGCCGCAGGGCCGGTACGACCTGCCTGTCAGGGGCGCGGAGAACTGCGCGACCAGCCACGACGCACGCGCACCCGGAAAAACACCGCACCCCGCAGACGCTCATCCGCAAAAATGCCCCGCATGACGACCCCGCGCATCCAAGAACCCCCCGTCGTCCTCGACCGCCGCACCGGCCCCCACGGCGAAGTGGTCCTGCGCCGCCACGGCGACCTCCTCCAGATCATCGCCAACGGCACGTTCCTGATGGACACGTCCGACGGAAGATCCGAGCGCCTGCTCGTCGACGCGGCCCGGGACGCACTCGGCCCGGGCCGCGACAGGCCCTGCGTGCTCGTCGGAGGACTCGGCGTCGGGTTCTCCCTGGCCCACGCGGCAGCGGACCCGTACTGGTCCCGCATCACCGTCGTCGAGCGCGAACGGGCCGTCATCGACTGGCACCTCGAAGGCCCGCTGCGGGAACTCTCCGCCGCGGCCGTCGCGGACCCCCGCACCGAGATCGTCGAGGCGGACCTCGTCCGTCACGTGCACGAGGCGTCCGTCACGTACGACGCCCTCTGCCTCGACATCGACAACGGCCCGGACTGGACCGTCACCGAGGACAACGACAGCCTCTACTCCCCCGTCGGACTCGCGGCCTGCCGGTCCCGGCTCAACCCCGGCGGCGTACTGGCGATTTGGTCCGCACAGCCGTCCGCAAATTTTGAAGGAACCTTGCGGAATGCCGGATTCCGGGCGGTCCGCACCGAAGAGATCCCCGTTGTCCGAGGCGTACCCGACGTGGTTCACCTCGCAGTACGGGCCGCGTAGCCGACCGGCGGTAACTCCCCGTACGCTGACGTCCGAAACCCAGATCATTCAAGCGTCAAGCGCGCCACGCGGGCGTGCATTCAGGGGCGGGGCGATGGAGCAGACACACACCTCCCACAACAGCAGCACGGCGACGCCGGGTGCCCAGCGACGGGTGCTCGTCGTCGAGGACGACCCCACGATCGTGGACGCCATCGCCGCCCGGCTGCGGGCCGAGGGATTCCTCGTGCAAACCGCACAGGACGGTCCCTCGGCGGTCGACACGGCCGAGGCCTGGCAGCCCGACCTGCTGATCCTCGACATCATGCTGCCCGGCTTCGACGGGCTCGAGGTCTGCCGTCGCGTACAGGCACAGCGGCCGGTCCCGGTGCTGATGCTGACGGCGCGCGACGACGAGACGGACATGCTCGTCGGGCTCGGCGTCGGCGCCGACGACTACATGACGAAGCCGTTCTCCATGCGCGAGCTGGCCGCACGCGTGCACGTCCTGCTGCGGCGCGTGGAGCGCGCGGCCCTCGCCGCCGCGACACCGCGCAGCGGCATCCTCCGGCTCGGCGAGCTGGAGATCGACCACGCGCAGCGCCGCGTACGGGTGCGAAGTGAGGATGTTCACCTCACGCCGACCGAGTTCGACCTCCTGGTCTGCCTGGCGAACACCCCGCGCGCGGTCCTCTCCCGCGAGCAGCTGCTCGCCGAGGTGTGGGACTGGGCGGACGCCTCGGGCACCCGCACCGTCGACAGCCACATCAAGGCGCTGCGCCGGAAGATCGGCGCGGAGCGCATCCGCACCGTCCACGGTGTGGGGTACGCACTGGAGACGCCGACCCCATGAGCGCCGGGGACCGGGCACCGCACGCGACGTCACGCAGACAGTTGAACCCCCGCTGGGCGTCCGGCGGCCTGCGCCCCTTCTCCATCAAGGCGAAGCTCGGCACGCTCGTCGTCGTCTCCGTCTTCATCACCACGGGCCTGCTCATGGTGGCGATGTACACGGCGACGGAGCTGCGCTTCATCACCGTGTTCTCGATCATCGCGACGCTGCTGATCACCCAGTTCGTGGCGCACTCGCTCACCGCGCCGCTGGACGAGATGAACACGGTCGCGCGCTCCATCTCCAACGGTGACTACACCCGGCGCGTCCGGGGCGCGGGCCGCAGCGACGAGCTGGGCGACCTGGCCGTCACCATCAACCGCATGGCCGACGAGCTGGCCGCCCAGGACCAGCAGCGCAAGGAACTCGTGGCGAACGTCTCGCACGAGCTGCGCACGCCCATCGCGGGCCTGCGCGCGGTCCTGGAGAACGTGGTGGACGGCGTGATGTCGGCCGACCCCGAGACCATGCGCACGGCGCTGAAGCAGACCGAGCGCCTGGGCCGGCTCGTCGAGACCCTGCTCGACCTGTCCCGGCTCGACAACGGCGTGGTCCCGCTGAAATCCCGCCGCTTCGAAGTGTGGCCGTACCTGTCGGGCGTACTGAAGGAGGCGAACATGGCCGTCTCCCAGCGGGCCGGCATCGCCTCCGGGTCCGGCACGCACACCCGCACCGACGTCCATCTCCACCTCGACGTCTCCCCGCCCGAGCTGACCGCGCACGCCGACCCGGAGCGCATCCACCAGGTCGTGGCGAATCTCATCGACAACGCGGTGAAGCACTCCCCGCCGCACGGCCGCGTCACCGTACGGGCCAGGCGCGGGCTCTATCCGGAGTCCCTGGAGCTCGAGGTCCTGGACGAGGGCCCCGGCATCCCGCAGTCCGAATGGCACCGGGTCTTCGAGCGCTTCAACCGGGGCAACGCGGGAAATTCGGCCAAGGGGAAGGGTGACGGCGGCACGGGCCTCGGGCTCGCCATCGCGCGCTGGGCCGTGGACCTGCACGGTGGCCGGATAGGCGTGGCCGAATCGGCTCGGGGATGCCGGATCAAGGTCACTCTTCCGGGAGAGCCAAGACCGCAAAGTTGACGTAGGGTTTCGGTCAGGCGGAGGTCAAGCCGCGCCGAGGCGTACCTGAACGCGCCGGGCGCGCGTCCGAACGTACGCAAACCCCGGTTGTTTCCCGCCATTTCCCGGCCCGAAACCCGACTTCCAGTGTGACTTACGCGACGGATGCCCGGCCCGGTCTGCACGTCCCGCTGATGGAGGCGTAGCCTTTATTCCCGCTGTCCATCACCTTGTGAGAAGCGGAAGAGGGCGGTTCACGCCGTGTCGCCACAGTCCCCCAGTAACTCGAGCATCTCCACCGAGACCGACCAAGCCGGGCAGGGCAAAAACCCTGCTGCCGCCTTCGGCCCCAATGAGTGGCTCGTCGACGAGATCTATCAGCAGTACCTCCAGGACCCGAATTCGGTTGACCGAGCCTGGTGGGACTTCTTCGCCGACTACAAGCCCGGTGCCGCAGCCGCGGGGGCTGCGCCGACTGAGCCTGTGAAGACACCGGCCCAGAAGCCCGCGGCCCCTGCGCCCGCCCCCGCCCCGGCTCAGCCCGCGCCCGCAGCGCAGGCCCCGGCCGCCGCGCCCGCGCAGCCCGCCGCCGCAGCTCCCGCCGCTGCCCCGGCGCCCGCGAAGCCCGCGGCGAAGCCCGCTGCCGCCACCCCTGCTCCTGCACCGAAGAAGGCTGAAGAAGTGACGACCGAGGCCCCTGCCGGCCCCGAGTTCGTGACGCTGCGCGGTCCCGCCGCCGCCGTCGCGAAGAACATGAACGCGTCCATCGAGGTCCCCACGGCCACGTCCGTGCGCGCCGTCCCGGTGAAGCTGCTGTTCGACAACCGCATCGTCATCAACAACCACCTGAAGCGCGCCCGTGGCGGGAAGATCTCCTTCACGCACCTCATCGGGTACGCGATGGTGCAGGCCATCAAGGCCATGCCGTCGATGAACCACTCGTTCGCGGTCAAGGACGGCAAGCCGACCCTGGTCAAGCCGGAGCACATCAACTTCGGCCTCGCCATCGACCTGGTGAAGCCCAACGGCGACCGCCAGCTGGTCGTCGCGGGCATCAAGAAGGCCGAGACGCTCAACTTCTTCGAGTTCTGGCAGGCGTACGAGGACATCGTCCGGCGCGCCCGCGACGGCAAGCTCGGCATGGACGACTTCACCGGCGTCACGGTCTCCCTGACCAACCCCGGCGGCCTCGGCACCGTCCACTCCGTGCCCCGCCTGATGCCCGGACAGTCGGTCATCATGGGCGTCGGCTCGATGGACTACCCGGCCGAATTCCAGGGCACGTCGCAGGACACCCTGAACAAGCTCGGCATCTCGAAGGTCATGACGCTCACGTCGACCTACGACCACCGGGTGATCCAGGGCGCCGCCTCCGGCGAGTTCCTGCGCATCGTCGCGAACCTCCTCCTCGGCGAGAGCGGGTTCTACGACGAGATCTTCAAGGCCCTGCGCATCCCCTACGAGCCGGTCCGCTGGCTCAAGGACATCGACGCCTCGCACGACGACGACGTCACCAAGGCCGCGCGCGTCTTCGAGCTGATCCACTCCTACCGGGTCCGCGGCCACGTCATGGCCGACACCGACCCGCTGGAGTACAAGCAGCGCAAGCACCCCGACCTGGACATCACCGAGCACGGCCTGACGCTCTGGGACCTGGAGCGCGAGTTCGCGGTCGGCGGCTTCGCGGGCAAGTCGATGATGAAGCTGCGCGACATCCTCGGCGTGCTGCGCGACTCGTACTGCCGCACCACCGGCGTCGAGTTCATGCACATCCAGGACCCCAAGCAGCGCAAGTGGATCCAGGACCGCATCGAGCGCCAGCACACCAAGCCGGAGCGCGAGGAGCAGCTGCGCATCCTGCGCCGGCTGAACGCCGCGGAGGCCTTCGAGACCTTCCTGCAGACGAAGTTCGTCGGCCAGAAGCGCTTCTCGCTGGAGGGCGGCGAGTCCGTCGTCCCGCTGCTCGACGCGGTGATCGACTCCGCCGCCGAGGCCCGCCTCGACGAGGTCGTCATCGGCATGGCCCACCGCGGCCGCCTGAACGTCCTGGCGAACATCGTCGGCAAGTCGTACGCGCAGATCTTCCGCGAGTTCGAGGGCAACCTCGACCCGAAGTCGATGCACGGCTCCGGCGACGTGAAGTACCACCTGGGCGCCGAGGGCACCTTCACCGGCCTGGACGGCGAGCAGATCAAGGTCTCGCTGGCCGCCAACCCGTCCCACCTGGAGACGGTCGACCCGGTCATCGAGGGCATCGTCCGCGCCAAGCAGGACATCATCAACAAGGGCGGCACGGACTTCACGGTCCTGCCCGTCGCCCTGCACGGTGACGCGGCCTTCGCGGGCCAGGGTGTGGTCGCCGAGACGCTCAACATGTCGCAGCTGCGCGGCTACCGCACGGGCGGCACGGTCCACATCGTCATCAACAACCAGGTCGGCTTCACCGCCGCCCCGGAGTCGTCGCGCTCCTCCATGTACGCCACCGACGTGGCCCGCATGATCGAGGCGCCGATCTTCCACGTGAACGGCGACGACCCCGAGGCCGTCGTCCGCGTTGCCCGACTGGCCTTCGAGTTCCGCCAGGCGTTCAACAAGGACGTCGTCATCGACCTCATCTGCTACCGCCGCCGCGGTCACAACGAGTCGGACAACCCGGCGTTCACGCAGCCGCTGATGTACGACCTGATCGACAAGAAGCGCTCGGTGCGCAAGCTCTACACCGAGTCCCTCATCGGTCGCGGCGACATCACCCTCGAAGAGGCCGAGCAGGCGCTGCAGGACTTCCAGGGCCAGCTGGAGAAGGTCTTCACCGAGGTCCGCGAGGCCGTCGCGGCCCCGGCCGAGGCGCACGTCCCCGACCCGCAGGCCGAGTTCCCGGTGGCCGTGCAGACGGCGATCTCCCAGGAGGTCGTCAAGCGCATCGCCGAGTCCCAGGTGAACATCCCGGACAACATCACCGTGCACCCGCGCCTGCTGCCGCAGCTGCAGCGCCGTGCGTCGATGATCGAGGACGGGACGATCGACTGGGGCATGGGCGAGACCCTCGCCATCGGTTCGCTGCTGCTCGAAGGCACGCCCGTCCGGCTCTCCGGCCAGGACTCGCGCCGCGGCACGTTCGGCCAGCGCCACGCGGTGCTGATCGACCGGGAGACCGGCGAGGACTACACCCCGCTGCTCTACCTGTCGGACGAGCAGGCCCGCTACAACGTCTACGACTCGCTGCTCTCCGAGTACGCGGTCATGGGCTTCGAGTACGGCTACTCGCTGGAGCGTCCCGAGTCCCTCGTGATGTGGGAAGCCCAGTTCGGTGACTTCGTCAACGGCGCGCAGACGGTCGTCGACGAGTACATCTCGGCCGCCGAGCAGAAGTGGGGCCAGACCTCCGGCGTCACGCTCCTGCTCCCGCACGGCTACGAGGGCCAGGGCCCGGACCACTCGTCCGCGCGCGTGGAGCGCTTCCTCCAGCTCTGCGCCCAGAACAACATGACGGTCGCGATGCCCACGCTCCCGTCGAACTACTTCCACCTCCTGCGCTGGCAGGTGCACAACCCGCACCACAAGCCGCTGGTGGTCTTCACCCCGAAGTCGATGCTGCGCCTCAAGGCCGCCGCGTCGAAGGCGGAGGAGTTCACGACGGGCGGCTTCCGTCCGGTCATCGGCGACGAGTCGGTGGACGCGGCCGCGGTCAAGAAGGTCGTCTTCTGCGCCGGCAAGGTCTACTACGACCTGGCGGGCGAGCGCGAGAAGCGCGGCATCACGGACACGGCGATCATCCGCCTCGAGCGCCTGTACCCCCTGCCGGGTGCCGAGCTCCAGGCAGAGATCGCCAAGTTCCCGAACGCCGAGAAGTACCTGTGGGCCCAGGAGGAGCCGGCGAACCAGGGTGCCTGGCCGTTCATCGCGCTCAACCTGATCGACCACCTGGACCTGGCCGTCGGCGCGGACATCCCGCACGGCGAGCGCCTGCGCCGCATCTCGCGCCCGCACAGCTCGTCCCCCGCGGTCGGCTCGAAGAAGCGCCACGACCAGGAGCAGGAGCAGCTGGTCAACGAGGTGTTCGAGGCCTGAGCACCCGGTAGCAGGACAGGGCCGCACTCCCCGTAAGGGGGTGCGGCCCTGCCGCATATCCTGGACCCATGTACTTCACGGACCGTGGCATCGAAGAGCTGGAGAAGCGGCGCGGCGAGGAGGAGGTCACCTTCGAGTGGCTCGCCGAGCAGCTGCGGACCTTCGTGGACCTGAACCCGGACTTCGAGGTGCCGGTCGAGCGCCTGGCGACGTGGCTGGCGCGGCTCGACGACGAGGACGAGGACGACGAGTAGGGCGACGAGCAGGAGCGCTCGCGGTCCGGTCGCTCGCGGTCCGGTCTCGGGCGCGGGCGCGGGTCAGTCGCGGGCCGCGCGCATCCTGTCGTACGCGAATCCGAGCGCCCCGTGGGCGAGCAGCACGGCGCCCGCGGTGAGCCAGCCGCAGCTGCGCCGCCGCAGGCCGTAGAGGGCGAGCGGCGCCCCGGCCACGAGCTGGGCGGCGGCCAGGCCGCGGGCCTTGGGGCCGCGCAGCCAGGGGCCGATGCTGCTGTTCTCGACCACGTCGAGCTCGGCGTGGACGGCATCCCCCCAGCCCGACCAGGTGATCGCCTCCGCGTCGGGCTGCACCCGGGCGACCTCGCGCAGCCGGTCGGCCGGTTCGCCGGGGGTCAGTCCCGCGGGCAGCGTGAGGCCGGTGCGGGTGAGGACCGCGAGCAGGCCGAGCAGGCGGGCGCGGGCGTCGGCCTCGGTGTCGGGCTCGGTCAGGGCGTCGAGGGACTGCATGTCGAGCACGGGGTCGAGGCCCAGACGGGCGGCGAAGGTGCGCATCGCCTCGTCCTCGCCCGCCGGGGTGCCGTTCGCGAGCCATACGTAGCCGACGGGGCGGCGGAAGCCGGAGGCCAGCGTGAAGCCGCTGCGGTCGGCGTCCCACCACAGGGCGAGCACCGGCCAGGGAGCGCCGACGGCGAGCGCGCCGGCCCAGCCGCCGAGGACCCGGTCGACGGGTTCGCCGGCGCCGTCCGCGCCGGCCAGCCACGGCTTGCCCTCCGGCACGAGAGCGCTCCACTCGCGGCCGGCCCGGACGAGCAGCATCCGCTCGCGCAGCAGCTGGGCGGCGGGGCCGACGACGCTGGGCTCGGCGCGGCAGAGCAGGAGCGCACCGGCGGGTTCGGAGGACGGCATGGCCCCACGCTAGGGCAGTTCGCCCGGATTCCACCACAAATGACCGCCCACGACTGCGACACGGAAAGTCGCGACTGTGTCGCCTGTCGCGGGGCGAGGGGTGACTGTCCTTGACTTTCCCCATCCGCGATATATCGTGTGTTGAAGAGAACGCGATATGGCGCGTTCGCTCCGGAGGAGGTCGCACCATGCCCGAGTGGTCCGTCGCGGAGCCGCAGAAGCTCGCCTTCGACGAGCCGTTGACGGCCCTGCACGTACGCATCGTCAACGGAACGGTGAACGTGGTGGGCACCGAAGAAGGTTCCGCCCGCCTGGAGGTCTCCGACATAGAGGGACCACCGCTCGTGGTGCGCCAGGAGGACGGCACGCTCACCGTCGCCTACGACGACCTGCCCTGGAAGGGCTTCCTCAAGTGGCTCGACCGCAAGGGCTGGCACCGCAGCGCGGTCGTCTCCCTCGCCGTGCCGAGCGGCACCCGGGTCGAGGTCGGCGTGGTCGGCGCGGGCGCGGTCGTCTCCGGCCTCGACGGGCCGACGGAGGTCAAGGGCGTCACCGGCGACACCACCCTGGTCGGCGTCACGGGCCCGGTGCGCACGAGCACGGTCTCGGGCAATGTCGAGGCGCAGGCGGTCACCGGGGACCTCAGGTTCAACTCGGTCTCGGGCGATCTGACCGTCGTCGAGGGCTCGGGGTCGTTCGTGAAGGCGGACACGGTGAGCGGCTCGATGATCGTCGACCTGGACCCGGCGGGACCCACGGACGTGAGCCTGACGAGCGTCTCCGGCGAGATCGCCATCCGCATCCCGCACCCGGCGGACACGGACGTCGAGGCGAACACGGCGAGCGGCGCGGTGTCGAACGCGTTCGACGGGTTGCGCGTCTCCGGCCAGTGGGGCGCCCACAAGATCGCGGGTCGGCTCGGCGCGGGCACCGGCAGCCTCAAGGCCACGACGGTCTCCGGGTCGATCGCCCTGTTGCGCAGGCCGCCGGGCGACGACGACCCGTTCGACGCGGCACCGCAGGACGCCGCACAGGCCGGCCCTACCGACAAGAAGGTGCTCTGACATGCCTCCCGTCTTCGCCCACGGCCGACTGCGCCTGTACCTCCTGAAGCTGCTCGACGAGGCGCCGCGCCACGGCTACGAGGTGATCCGCCTCCTGGAGGAGCGCTTCCAGGGGCTGTACGCACCCTCGGCGGGCACCGTCTATCCGCGCCTGGCCAAGCTGGAGTCCGAGGGCCTGGTCACCCACACCACCGAGGGCGGCCGCAAGGTCTACGCGATCACGGACGCGGGCCGAGCCGAACTGGCCGACCGCAGCGGCGAGTTGGCCGACCTGGAGCTGGAGATCCGTGAGTCGGTGGCCGAGCTGGCCGCCGAGATCCGGGACGACGTGCGCGGGGCCGCGGGCGAGCTGCGCCGCGAGATGCGGGCGGCCGCGTCCGAGGCACGGAGCACGCGGCCCGGTGCCAGGTCCGGCTTCGCCGACCTCAAGGACGCGACGGACGCCGACTCGTGGCGCGCGGCCAAGGAGGAGATGCGCCGCGCGAAGCAGGAGTGGAAGGAGCAGGCACGGCGCGCGAAGGACGAGAGCCGCCGGGCCCGCGAGGAGGCGCAGCGGGCGCGCCGCCAGGCCAAGGAGACCTCGGAGCAAGTGCGGGCGCAGGCGCAGGAGGAGCTCCAGCGGATGGCCCGGCGCGTGCAGGACCAGGTGCAGGACCACTTCACGCGCGGCGACTGGCCGACGGGCGTGCGCGAGGGCCTTTCCGAACTGGCAAAGGAGTTCGGCGAGTTCGGCAAGACCTTCGGAAAGGAGTTCGGCGCAGCCGCCACGAAGGGCACCGAGAAGAACACGAAGACCGAGACCGCCAAGAAGGCAGAGAAGGCCGAGAAGGACACCGGGCGTACGGGTCCCGTGGAGCCGGAGTACCGCCCGATGTCCGACGCGGTCCCCGCCGAGTACGTCCCGTCGTGGGCGGAGCCGGACTCCACCGGCGACCCGGCCCGTGACCTGGACCGCCTCCTGGACCGGTTCCGGGACGACATCCGGGACGCGGCCCGCGACCACGGCGTCAGCGAGGACCAACTCCGCACGGCCCGCCGCCACTTGTCGGAGACGGCGGCCCACATCGGGGCGGCACTGCGGGCGCCCAAGGGGTGAGCGGGCGGCTCAGCCCGCCGCCGCCTCCCCGTCCCCGTCCCCGTACAGCACTCGCTCCACCGCCGGCACGCTCACCCCGCACCCGGCGAGCACCTCGGACGCGATGCCGGGGCGGGCGGCGAGGGCGAGGAGGAGGTGCTCGTCGCCGATCGAGCGGTCGTGATGGGCGAGGGTCATCCGCAGGGACGACTCGAGGACGCCCTTGGCCTCGCGGGTGAACGTGCGGCGCCCGCCGATCCTGCGTCGCCCGCTCAACGCGCCCACGCCATGGGCCTGTTCCACCCGGGCGACGACTTCGGACACGTCGATCCCGAGCCCCGCGAGGGCCTCGGTGTCCGCCTGCGACAGACCCGCCCGGCGGCGCGCCGCGACGAGGCCGTCCCGGATCGCCGTCCGCCTTCCCTCGGCGTCGACCCCGAGCGCACCCAGCGCGAAGGAACCGCGGGTGCCGCGGGCGTCGAGCACCGCGAGGAGCAGATGCCCCTCGTCGATCTGCGGGGCGCGCTCGGCCTCCGCGTAGGTGACGGCGCCCTTGACCACGTCCCGGGCGCCCTTGGTGAACCGCTCGAACATCATCGCCTCCCGTACTTCTTGTGCACGGCCTGTCGGCTGACTCCCAGTTCGGCCGCGATGTCCTGCCACGACCAGCCCTGATTGCGCGCGCTGCGCACCTGTACCGCTTCCAACTGCTCGAGCAGCCGCCGCAGCGCCGCGACCGCCCGCAGCCCTACGCGCGGGTCGCGGGCACCCGCCTGCTCGGCGAGATTCGTTGCCTCGGTCATGGTGTCAATGTAGGTTGACAAGCATCTCGCGTCAACCTGGATTGACATCGGGGGCGCGAAAAAGGGGCGCCGGACACGGCGCCCCTCTCCCCGGGCCACGGCTGCCCGATCAGGCGGTCGAATGGCGAGGCGGTCAGGCGGTCAGACGGTCAGCACGACCTTTCCGAACAGGTCGCCGCCCGCCATCTTCTCGAAGCCCTCCCGCGCCCGGTCCAGCGGCAGCACCTCGTCGATGACGGGCCGCACTCCGGTCGCCGCGCAGAACGACAGCAGGTCCTCCAGCTCGTCCTTGGACCCCATGGTCGAGCCGACGACCTTCAGTTCCAGGAAGAAGATGCGGTTCAGCTCGGCGGACTTCGGGCTGGGGCCGCTCGTCGCGCCGGAGATCACCAAAGTGCCGCCGGGGCGCAGGGACTTGACCGAGTGCGACCAGGTCGCGGCGCCCACCGTCTCGATCACGGCGTCCACCCGCTGCGGCAGCCGCGCACCCGACTCCAGGGCCTCCACGGCGCCGAGCTCCAGGGCGCGCTTGCGCTTGGCCTCGTCCCGGCTGGTGGCGAAGACGCGCAGCCCGGCCGCCTTGCCGAGCACGATCGCGGCCGTGGCGACGCCGCCGCCCGCACCCTGCACGAGCACCGAATCCCCGGGCCGCACACCGGCGTTGGTGAAGAGCATCCGGTACGCGGTCAGCCACGCGGTGGGCAGACAGGCGGCCTCGGCGAAGGAGAGCTCCTTCGGCTTGGGCAGCACGTTCCACTCGGGCACGGTGACCTGCTCGGCGAACGTGCCCTGGTACTTCTCGGTGAGGATCGAGCGGCTCTCGCGGGGCCCGACCCCGTACCCGCTCTGCCCGATGACGGAGTGCAGGACGACCTCGTTGCCGTCGCTGTCGATCCCGGCGGCGTCGCAGCCGAGGATCATCGGCAGTGCCTCCTCGCCGAGCCCGACGCCGCGCAGGGACCACAGGTCGTGGTGGTTGAGGGAGGCGGCCTTGACGTTCACGGTGGTCCAGCCGGGCCGGTTCTCGGGGGCGGGCCGCTCCCCCAACTCCAGTCCGTTCAGCGGCTGGTCACGGTCGATGCGGGCGGCGTAGGCAGCGAACATGACCTTGACGATAGGCGCCGCCCGGGACGCCGGGAACCACCTCTCCCTGTGACACGCATCGCTGCCCGGACCGGCCACCCCGGGCAACGGAAAGGGCCCCGCCGAAGCGGGGCCCTGACCGTCGTACGGCGATCAGCGTCGGGCGACGCCCTCGGCGCGCGCGGCAGCGGCGACCGCCGCCGTCACGGCCGGCGCGACCCGCTCGTCGAACGGCGACGGGATGACGTACTCGGCGGACAGCTCGTCGCCGACCACGGCGGCCAGCGCCTCCGCGGCGGCGATCTTCATCGTCTCGGTGATCCGGGAGGCCCGGACCTGCAGCGCGCCGGCGAAGATGCCGGGGAACGCCAGGACGTTGTTGATCTGGTTCGGGAAGTCCGAGCGCCCGGTCGCGACCACGGCCGCGTACTTGTGGGCGATGTCGGGGTGCACCTCGGGGTTCGGGTTGGCCATCGCGAAGACGAAGGCACCCGGCGCCATCGAGGCGACCGCCGGCTCGGGGACCGTACCGCCGGAGACGCCGATGTAGACGTCGGCGCCCGCGAGCGCGTCCTCCAGCGAACCGGACAGTCCGGCCTTGTTCGTGATCTCGGCCAGCTCGCGCTTGACCGGCGTGAGGTCCTCGCGGTCCCGGCTGACGATGCCCTTGCGGTCGGTGACCGCGACGTCACCGAGACCGGCCTCGAGCAGGAACTTCGCGATCGCCACACCCGCCGCACCGGCGCCGGAGATCACGCCGCGCAGCTCGCCGAGCGTACGGCCGCTGAGCCGGGCCGCGTTCTTCAGCGCGGCCAGCGTGACGACGGCCGTGCCGTGCTGGTCGTCGTGGAAGACCGGGATGTCGAGCTTCTCCTGGAGCCTGCGCTCGATCTCGAAGCAGCGCGGCGCCGAGATGTCCTCCAGGTTGACGCCGCCGAAGGACGGCGCGAGGCGCACGACGGTGTCGACGATCTCGTCGACGTCGGTCGTCGCGAGCGCGAGCGGCACCGCGTCCACGCCGCCGAACTGCTTGAAGAGAATGGCCTTGCCCTCCATCACCGGGAGGGACGCCTCGGGACCGATGTCCCCGAGGCCGAGCACGGCCGTGCCGTCGGTGACCACGGCCACCACGTTCGACTTCCACGTGTAGTCGTGGACGAGTTCCGGCTGCTCGGCGATCGCGCTGCACACCTTCGCGACGCCGGGCGTGTACGCCAGGGACAGGTCGTCCTTGTCACGGACCGGCACGGTGGCCTGCACGGCCATCTTGCCGCCGCGGTGCAGCGCGAAGGCCGGATCGAAAGGCTCGTCAGTGCCTTCGTTGCCGGTACTGCTGTCGCTGCGAGGATTGACGATCTCCGCTGCCACTTGTCTTACCCCTTAGGTCTTAAACATCAGGTGAGGGTGTCCGCTCCTGGTTGAGGAGCGGGCGGGCACCGCGTACGACCCGGCCGGTCCTGTTCTGTGAACCGCCATGAGGGTCCGTACGCGACGGGCGTGCCGCACGCACGCCCTGAGCCCCGGATGAGGGGTGTAAAGAACCTTCTTACCCGACGGACCGTGCCGGGCACGAGCCCATACGTGATCGATCACAGTGCGGTGACATGACTCATAGCCGAATATCTGGACAAGTCATCAAGTCCGGCTCGAGACGCGTCAGAAGCCCGCCCGAATGGTGAGACAGCGGACAGTTCGCCGGAGGATCTCCCGCCGGTGGCCGCCGGATCCGCAGATGATCCGGCCCCATGCACCCTGATGCGGGGGCCTGTTGGCGCTCTTGAAGCACCTGTTATCCGATTTTGACATCGTCAACCCCCTGAACCGGCCAGTCCGAATGGCAAGATGCCGTAATCACGCGAGGTCGCGACACCCGAAGGTGTGTGCCAAGGCGACCGACACGGCAACTCCACTCACCCTGCCGGAGGACCCAACCATGACCGCAAGCACCACCCGTCGTACGACCGCGAAGTCCGCGAAGTCCCGGATAGCCGCGGTCGGCGCGATCGCGGTCGCCGGCACGCTGCTGCTGACCGCCTGTGGCGACCAGACGAAGTCGGACGACTCGGGCTCCGACAAGGCTTCCTCGAAGTCCGCCCCGCTCGCCGCCAAGCTCCCCAAGGAGATCCGCAGCAAGGGCGTCATCAACGTCGGCTCCGACATCGCCTACGCGCCGGTCGAGTACAAGGACGACTCCGGCAAGGCCGTCGGCATCGACCCCGACGTCGCCGCGGCCCTCGGCAAGCAGCTGGGCGTGACGTTCAACTTCCAGAACGGCAAGTTCGCCGACCTCGTCGGCGGTCTGGCGTCCAAGCGCTACGACATCGCCATGTCGGCCATGACCGACACCAAGGACCGGCAGAACGGCATCGACTCCGACTCCGGCAAGAAGGTCGGCAAGGGCGTCGACTTCGTCGACTACTTCACCGCGGGCGTCTCGCTCTACACGAACAAGGGCGACGACCAGGGCATCAAGACCTGGGACGACCTGTGCGGCAAGACGATCGCCGTGCAGACCGCGACCTTCTCGCAGGACCTCGCCAAGGACCAGGCGAAGAAGTGCAAGCAGGCCGGCAAGAAGGAACTGAAGGTCGAGGACTTCGCGACCAACCCCGAGGCCGAGACCCGGATGCGCTCCAAGGGCGCGGACGTCGTCTCCGCCGACTACCCGATCGCCGCGTACTCGGTGAAGAAGTCGGGCGGCGGCAAGTACTTCGAGATCGTCGGCGACCAGGTCGAGGCGGGCCCCTACGGCATCGCCGTCGCCAAGGACAACACGCAGCTGCGGGACGCTCTGCAGGCCGCGATGTCCGCGATCATCAAGAACGGCGAGTACGAGAAGATCATCGCGAAGTGGGGCGTCACCGACGGCGCCGTCACCGAGGCGAAGATCAACGGTGGTTCCTGACCCTGTCACCCCTGTCCTGCACTGACGGGCTCTGAAAGGCACCACCCATGACTGCTCGCATCTCCAAGGCGAACGAGCCCGCCGACACGCCCCGCGGCGCCGGACCGGAGGCCATCAAGGCCATCCCGGTCCGGCACCCCGGCCGCTACGTGTCCGCGGTCGTCGCCATCGGCCTCCTCGCCGCCATCGTCTACGCCTTCTCGCAGGGCAAGATCGAATGGGGCGCGATCCCCGACTTCTTCTTCAACGACCGGATCCTCACCGGCGTGGGCAAGACGCTCGAACTGACCGTCCTGTCCATGGCCATCGGTGTCGTCGGCGGCATCGTCCTGGCCGTGATGCGGATGTCGAAGAACCCGGTGACCAGCACCATCGCCTGGTTCTACATCTGGTTCTTCCGCGGCACCCCGGTCCTGGTCCAGCTGTTCATCTGGTTCAACCTGGGCCTGGTCTTCGAGTACATCAACCTCGGGCCGATCTACAAGGACTACTGGTCGTCCTTCATGACGCCGCTGCTCACGGCCCTGCTCGGGCTTGGGCTCAACGAGGCGGCGTACATGGCGGAGATCTGCCGCTCCGGTCTGCTCGCGGTCGACGAGGGCCAGACCGAGGCCGCGCACGCGCTCGGCATGAGCCACTCCAAGACGCTGCGCCGCATCGTCATCCCGCAGGCGATGCGCGTGATCGTGCCGCCCACGGGCAACGAGGTCATCAACATGCTGAAGACGACCTCGCTCGTCTCGGCGGTGCAGTTCCTCGACCTGTTCAAGGTGGCCTCGGACATCGGCCAGTCCTCCGCCTCCACGGTGGAGATGTACTTCCTGGCCGCCGCCTGGTACCTGATCCTCACGTCGGTCTTCAGCGTGGGCCAGTACTACATCGAGCGCTACTACGCGCGCGGCACGTCCCGTGCCCTGCCCCCGACCCCGCTGCAGCGCCTGCGCGCCATCGTCGGCCGCCCGAACGGAGGCATGGCATGAGCGACAAGAACGTGAACACCGCCATGGTCAAGTCCGAAGGCGTCCACAAGTCCTTCGGCAGCGTCGAGGTCCTCAAGGGCATCGACCTGGAGGTCAAGCAGGGCGAGGTGTTCTGTCTCATCGGCCCCTCGGGCTCGGGCAAGTCGACCTTCCTGCGCTGCATCAACCACCTGGAGAAGATCAACTCCGGGCGGCTGTACGTCGACGGGGAGCTGGTCGGTTATCGCCAGAAGGGCGACAAGCTCTACGAGCTCAGGGACAGCGAAGTCGCCCTGAAGCGCCGGGACATCGGCATGGTCTTCCAGCGCTTCAACCTGTTCCCGCACATGACGGCCCTCGAGAACGTCATGGAGGCGCCGGTCCAGGTCAAGGGCGTCTCCAAGGCGCAGGCCCGCGAGCGTGCGGGCCAGCTCCTGGAGCGCGTGGGCCTCGCCGACCGCGCGAAGAACTACCCCTCGCAGCTCTCCGGCGGCCAGCAGCAGCGCGTCGCGATCGCCCGCGCGCTGGCGATGGACCCGAAGCTGATGCTCTTCGACGAGCCCACGTCGGCGCTCGACCCGGAGCTGGTCGGTGACGTCCTCGACGTCATGCGCGACCTCGCCGAGTCCGGCATGACGATGGTCGTCGTCACGCACGAGATGGGCTTCGCGCGCGAGGTCGGCGACAGCCTGGTCTTCATGGACGAGGGCGTGGTCGTCGAATCGGGCAACCCCCGCGACGTCCTGACCAACCCTCAGCAGGAGCGCACCCAGTCGTTCCTGTCGAAGGTCCTGTAACGGGCATATGGCAAAGGGGCGTTCGGAGTGAGACTCCGAACGCCCCTTTGCCATATGCGCCCCTGGAAGGCCGCGCGCAGCGCAGGCCGCCCAGGGGCGCGGGGAACTGCGCGACCAGCCACGACGAAAGCCGCCCCCGGCGAACAACCGCTGGAGGCAGACGCGAACCGTCACTTCAGCGCGAGCACCAGCGCATCGGAAGGCGAGGCCCACACGACCCGGGCCTCACCGAACCCGGCCCCGCGCAGCGCCTGCGCGTGCCAGGCCGCCGACGGCGTGTCCCCGTCCGCGTGCTCCCCGTAGATCTCGAAGCGCCGCGCGGTGGGCTCGGCCAGGACCGGGTCCTGCGCGGCGAGCGCCCACCACTCGGCCCAGTCCACCGCGCCGCCGTCCTTCGCCGAGTCCATCCGCGCGTGCCGCAGGGCCCGCTCCGCGGCGTTGATCCGCGGCGTCGTCTGGTCGATCATGTGGTCCGCGTTCATGAAGACGCCGCCTTCCCGTACGAGGCCGGCGAGTTGACCGTAGAGGACGGCGAGGGGTTCGGAGTGCAGCCAGTGCAGGGCGGTGGCGGTGAGCACGGCGTCGTACGTCTGGTGCGGCAGCGCCCGCGTCCACTGCGGGTCCTTGAGGTCGGCGGTGACGAAGGAGACCCGCTCGTCGCCCTCGAACGTGCCGCGGGCGATGGCGAGCAGGGCCGGGTCCAGGTCGACGCCGACGCTCGTCGCCTCCGGGAACCTCTTGAGCAGCCGGTCCGTAATACTCCCCGTACCGCAGGCGAGGTCGAGCACCCGCGGGGCCCGGCCCACGCACGCCTCGACCATGTCGAGCATCACGCCCAGCCGCTCCTCGCGGTCGGGCATGTACCACTCCTGCTGCCGGTCCCAGCTGTTCTGCCAGGCGCGCCAGTCGGTGGCGCGGGTGGTGTCGGTGGTGTCAGACATGGACGGAGTCCCTCCCGTACGGCGCCGCGCACCCTGGCGCGTAATACCCTGAAAGCCAAAGCGAGCATTACTTCCGCTCGCCCCTGACGATAGACCGCCCCGGTAAGGACTACAAGTGGAACTGGCCTATTACTCGGACTACGCAGTGCGCCTCGTCAACAGCGAGGAGCCGGGCCGCGGCAAGGACAACCTGACCTCCGTGGAGGCGGTGCGCGAGCTGTTCGGGCCCAGCCAGGAGATGGCCCGCCGCGTCACGGAGACCGACCTCACGCGCTTCAGGAACGTACGGGCACGGCTGCGTACGGTCTTCGAGGCGGCGGACGGCGGCGACGAGGAGCTCGCCGTGAACCTGCTGAACTCGCTGATGCTGGAGTTCCCGGTGAGCCCGCAGATCTCCGGGCACCACCACCGGGACGACGACGGCCGGCCGCTGTGGCACATGCACCTGGCCGACCACCCGTCCAACGCGACGGCGGGCTACGCCGCGATCGCCGCGATGGGACTCGCCTTCCACCTCACCGAGTACGGCGTGGACCGCCTCGGCCTGTGCGAGGCGGCACCGTGCCGGAACGCGTACCTGGACACGTCCACGAACCGCTCCCGGCGCTACTGCTCGGACCGCTGCGCGACCCGCGCCAACGTCGCCGCCTACCGGGCCCGCAAGCGCTTGGAGGCGGACCGGGCGGACACCGGGCGCACGGCGGAGAAGACCCACGACAGCACGGCCGCCACCGACCGCTGACCCTCGCCCTCGGCCCACGGCTTGCGGCGCCGCAGCCGGCCGCGGACCTTGGCGAGCACCAGCTCGTCCGGCACGACCCCGTACACGGTGCTGTCCCCGCCGGCCCCGGGGTTGTCCCCGAGCACCCACCAACCGCCCTCGCGCCGCTCGGCGATCCGCTTCACGACCAGCAGGTCCTGCTGGAACGGATGGCGCAGCACGACCACGTCGCCGGGCCGCACCCTGGCGCCGTACTGCACCAGCATCCAGTCGCCGTGGTAGAGCGTCGGCACCATCGACGGGCCGTCCACCTCGATCAACTGGAACGGCACCTTCGCCTCGCGCGCTTCCTCGACCGCCTCGGGCATCGGACGACCTCCCCGGTTTCCATCAACCGCACCTCGGGTCCGCAGAGTCCTCTCGGATCCCCGGTCCCATCCTCCACCAGTCCCAGTCTCGCCCTGGACTTTTGTCCTAAGCCCCCGGGGGCACCCGAGAAAACCCGTCCTGCACGGAGTAATGTCCCACCTGAGAAGACGATCACGAGGAAGGAACAGCTACATGCTCTCCCGCCTGTTCGCCCCCAAGGTGAAGGCCAGCGCTCACTGCGACCTCCCCTGCGGCGTGTACGACCCGGCCCAGGCCCGCATCGAGGCCGAGTCGGTCAAGGCCGTCCAGGAGAAGATGGCCGGCAACGACGACGTGCACTTCCAGGCACGCGCCACGGTCATCAAGGAGCAGCGCGCCGAGCTTGCCAAGCACCACGTGTCGGTGCTGTGGAGCGACTACTTCAAGCCCCCGCACTTCGAGAAGTACCCGGAGCTGCACCAGCTGGTCAACGACACCCTGAAGGCCCTCTCGGCCGCCAAGGCGTCGAAGGACCCGGCCACGGGCCAGAAGGCCCTGGACTACATCGCCCAGATCGACAAGATCTTCTGGGAGACCAAGAAGGCTTGATCCGGAGGCGGTTGAACCCAGTTCAACCCGGTTCAACACCACCTCCCACTGACCGGCGAGCGGTGCACCCTTGCAGGTCAGTGGGCTTTTTGAAGGGGCTCGGCCGGAACTCCGGCCGAGCCCCTTCGGCGTTCAGGTCAGCGCCTGAAGACCAACTGGGAGAGTTTTGGGAGATCATCTTTTGACGCTCCCTCACCGCCCGCTCCCAACGTCGCTGTAGCACCCTCGCGATCCTGCGCCGCATGGCAGGCGTCACGTGCCGATACGTGGAGTTGCCCCTGCCCGTCCGGCGGCGGACCTTGTGCCCCATGCGCTCATCGATGGCTGACTCCGGGATACCGTCCTCCTCCAGCCACACGCGCCCGGCGTGGCGGGCCCCATGGGGCACCATCCCCTCCACGCCCTCGACGGCCGGGATCTCCGGGCGATGCGCTCGGCCACGAATCTGCGGCAACTCGTCGTGGCCCATGACGATGGGGTTCCAGAAGCGTCCGTAGAACTGGTCGTCGACCCGGATCGGCTTGCGGCTTCGTGAGCATGAAGGCTTCGCCGACCAGGCCGCGGACGATCCGGGCGTTCTCCGATATGAGCAATGCCTGGAGCGGGCTCGGGTAGACACAGGTGTCCTCGTTGGACTCCTCCGACACGTACTTGCCGCGGCGTCGGCGCTGCGCCGGCACCGGGTTGACTCCGATGAGTCCGACTGGATCTGTTCCCGTGGCAGCAGCACGTCCTCGACATCGGGATGCGGGAGCGCGCCGACGGACAGTGGGCCGCGATGGAGGTGGCGGTCAACGTCCCGCGGCAGAACGGCAAGGGCGGCGTCATCGAGGCCCGGGAACTCGCCGGGCTGTTCCTGCTCGGTGAGCGCGTCATCATCCACTCCGCGCACGAGTTCAAGACGGCGCGTGTCGCGTTCGAGCGGATCCGGTCCCTGATCCTCGGCACGCCTGCCCTGAGCAAGCGCGTCAAGCGGGTCCTGAACAACACGACCGAGACCAGCATCGAGTTGGTCAGCGGGCAGAAGCTGCACTTCCTGGCCCGCTCCGGAGGCAGCGGCCGAGGGTTCACCGGGGACACGATCATCCTCGACGAGGACATGATCCTGGGCAACGACGCGATGGGCGCCCTGATGCCGACCTACCCTGTCGGCTGTCTCCAACCCGCAGATCTGGTACCTGGGTTCAGCAGGGATCGGCGCTCTGTCCGTGCAGCTGGCCCGTCTGCGGCGCCGCGCCTTGGCCGCGCTGGAGGCAGGCGTACCGGACCCGTCGCTCGCGTACTTCGAGTGGTCGGTGGATCCGCACGTCGACGAGTGCCCGCGTGGCTGCACCGTCCACGACGACGCGGACGCTCCGGCGTCGTGGGCCAGGGCGAACCCGTCGCTGGGCTACCTCATCACTCCGGAGTTCGTCCGCAACGAGCGGGCGTCGCTCGGCTCGTCGGGCATCTTCGAGCGCGAGCGGCTCGGCGTCGGCGTGTACCCCTCGGACGAGGCGGAGAGTGGCAGGTGATCGGCGAGGAGGCGTGGCGGGCGCTGGCGGTCGCGGACGCCGAGCGCGGCCAGGGCGTGGCGTTCGCCCTCGACATGACACCGGAGCGGTCGCCCGCGGCGATCTGCGCGGCCTTCCCGTGGCGGGGTGGCGTGCACGTCACCGTGGTCGACCACCGGCCCGGGACGGGCTGGATCGTTCAGCGGGCCAGGGAGCTGCACGAGCGGTGGGGCCCGCGCTGCTGGATGGTCGACGGGGCGGGCCCGGCCGGGTCGCTCATCGCCGCCCTGGAGGACGACGAGGACGGGATCGGCGTCACGGTCGTGCAGCCCAAGGCGCGCGAAGTGGCCGCGGCCTGCGGCCAGTTCTACGACGCCGTGGCCGCGCAGGAGATCACTCACTTCGATGACGCACCGCTGGCCTCGGCACTGGCGGGTGCGCAGAAGCGGCCGCTGGGCGATGCGTGGGCGTGGGCGCGGCGGATCGTCTCGGTGGACATCTCCCCGCTGGTGGCGGCGACGCTCGCCAAGTGGAGGCTCGGCGCGGAGGTCGAGGAAGAGGAAGGGGCGCCGAACCTGTGGTGAGCATGCGCGTACTGGCCCTGCTGGAGCTGGTGTTCGTCGTCCTGGCCCTCGTCGGCGTGGGCCTGCTGTCCGTGCCGCTCGCGCTCATCCTGGGCGGCGTACTGGGCGTGCTCGCCGTCGAGCGGGCGCAGGCCGCGGCCCCCGGGCCCGAACGCAAGGGGGTGTCGTCGTGAGCCTCTTCGGGCTGTTCGACCGCCGCTCGTCGCCGGAGAACCCGGCCACCGCGCTCACCGACGCATCCCTGCTGGAGTGGCTCGGCGGGCCGCGCTCCGAGGCCGGGGTCCAGGTCTCCGAGCGCTCGTCGCTGCACATGCCGGCGGTGTGGCGCTCGGTCGCCGTCA
This sequence comes from Streptomyces sp. NPDC050085, assembly GCF_044460595.1. NCBI lineage: Bacteria > Bacillati > Actinomycetota > Actinomycetes > Kitasatosporales > Streptomycetaceae > Streptomyces > Streptomyces sp. NPDC050085. Next base: position 160,333 of record NZ_JBITJZ010000004.1, read on the forward strand.
TCGCCGGTGTCTCCGCCGCACTGCCGCTGCACACCTACAAGGCGGGCACCAAGGACCGCACCGCGTCGGCGCTGCTGGCCGACCCGCACCCGGAGTTGACGCCGCTGGAGTTGTGGCGCCTCGCCTACGTGCACCGGGTGCTGTGGGGCAACGCGTATCTGCAGAAGCTGCGCGGCCCGATGTCCGGGCAGGTCAAGGAGTTGTGGCCGATCAGCCCGGACCGGGTCGCCGTCGACCGCGAGCGGCCGAGCGCCGAGAACCCGTCGGGCAAGTTCTTCTACGCGACGGACGACTGGGGCGAGGTGCACCGGTTCACGCCGCGGGAGCTGCTGCACCTGCCCGGGATCGGCTACGACGGGCTGCAGGGCCTGTCCCCGGTCGCCGCGCACCGCCAGGGCATCGGGCTCGCGCAGGCCGCCGAGCTCGGCGCGTCCAAGCTGTTCGGCCGCGGCAACATGGTCTCCGGGGTGCTGCAGACCGAGCAGCGCCTGAACGCCGAGCAGGCCCAGGCACTGAAGGCGCGGTGGCAGGCCAAGGTCGGCGGCATCGAGAACGCCCACGAAGTCGCCGTGCTCGATGCCGGCGCGTCGTTCAAGCCGGTGACGATGCCGCTGAAGGACGCGCAGTTCCTGGAGTCCCGCGAGTTCCAGATCACCGAGGTAGCCCGCATGTTCGGGGTGCCGCTGTTCCTCCTCATGGAGACGGCCAAGAGCACCTCGTGGGGTACGGGGCTGGAGCAGCAGGCGCAGGGCTGGGTGACGTTCGACCTCGGCCCGACGTGGCTGTCCCCGACCGAGCAGCGCATCACCAAGGAGCTGCTGCCGCCGATCGCGGGGCCGGAGGGCGACACCTACCTGCAGCCCACCTACATGGCGCCGCTGGGCTCCAACCCACTGGCCGACGACGGCGGGTCCGTTCCCGCCCGCGCGGCCGCGCTGATGGCCGAGGCCCGCCGCCTGCTGGCCGAGCACACCGACCAAGGAGGCGACCGTGGCGACGATGACGAGCAGTGAGGAGCGGCGCCGCCTGGCGCTCGCCGACGCGGGCGTGACCCTCCGCGCGAGCGAGGACGGCGAGCACCGGTTCACCGGGTACGCGTCCGTGTTCAACTCCCGTACCGCGATCGGGAATCCGCTGCGCTGGGGCTTCTACGAGGAGATCGCCGCGGGGGCGTTCACCAAGACGCTCGCCGAGGCCGACGCCCGCATGCTCATCGATCACGACTCGTACTACGTCGTCTCCCGCATGTCGGCCGGCACCCTCACCCTCGCCGAGGACGAGCGCGGCCTGGCCGTCGACTCCGCGCTGGACGGCGACCTGTCCTACGTACGGGACCTGTCGGCGAACCTGCGCAACGGCAACATCACCGGCATGAGTTTCGGGTTCTACGTCATCAAGGACGACTGGGCCACCGAGACGATCGAGATCGACGGCGCCGACCCCGTCGAGGTCGACGTCCGCGTGATCCGCGAGGTGCGCCTCGTGGAGGTGTCCGCGGTCACCTTCCCCGCCCACCCCGAGACCGAGGCCGAGCTGAAGGCCGTGGCGCGGGCGCTGGACCGGCGCGGCGACTACGCCGCCCTCGAGGCCGCCGCCCGCCACCGCCCCGAACTCCTCGACCTCGTACACATCGAGCGCGAGCCGGGTGAGTCCACTCGCGACGTACAGAAGCCCGCTGAGCCGGTTGTGTCCACTCAGCGCCCGGGCCTGCCCCTCGATGTGCGCATGAGCGCGCTGGCCGCCCGCTACGGGCTCCCGCGCCACTGAGCGTTTCACTCTGGGGTGACAGCGCAGACGGGAAGGAGTGACTCGTCCTGTCGGGAGTCTTGCGGCATGGCGGTCGGAATGAGCCTTCAACAGCTGCTCGCCGGTCAGGAATGAACAGGAACTTGCGGCACAATCAGGCCAATTCGGCGTGGGGCCCATTGGCGCGCGGACTGGGCCATTTGTCCCTGGCATGGTTGCCGAACGCAGCGGGATGGTGGGCGGGCACGAGGTGAAACACCCCCCGTGCGGTCACCTCAGGTGCCCGCACGGCCTGGTGGCAGGCGACCGGACCCAAGGTCTCGTCGTTGCCCGCCACGGTCCCGCACCGCGCGCCATGCCGGCCCGTGCCACCGCCCTATCCCAGGCCCTTCGGGCCCTGTTGCGACACCGGCCGGCAGAATCGGAGTGCCCCATGTCCTCGAACCTGCCCGCCCGTCGCCCCCGGGCGAGGCTGTTCCATAAGCTGTCGGTTCTGTTGGCCGCCGCGGCGCTGAGCGCCGCCGGGATGCTGGCGACCACCGGCGTGGCCCATGCGGACGCCGTCATCCAGATCACCGACTCGGCCGACCCCGTCCAGGCGAACACCGCGTACGACTACGTCGTCACCATCCCCAACACGGGCCCGAACGACGAGCCTTATGACGTCACCGTCGACCTGACCGGGGCAGCGGCGACGTTCACCGGCTACTCCACCGACAACCCGCTCCTCTTCTGCTTCTCGGTGTCCGGCACCCACGCCCACTGCGGCAGCCCCGTCCCGCACTACCCCACGGGCACCATCACCCTGCACGTGATGCCCACCGCCGCCGGCACGGTCACCGCCAGTGCCGCCGTGACCGGAGACGTCACCGGCTCGGACAGCACCACCACGACCATCAGCCCGGCCGGCCCGACCTATACCTTCACCGGGTTCTTCCAGCCGGTGGACAACCCGCCGACCGTCAACTCGATGAAGGCCGGACGGGCCGTGCCCATCAAGTTCAGCCTGGGCGGCGACCAGGGCCTGGACATCTTCGCGTCCGGCTACCCGGTCTCGCAGAACGTCACCTGCGACACCGGCGCGCCCATCGACCCGGTCGAGGAGACCACCGGCGCCGGGCAGTCCAGCCTGACCTACAACGCGGCCACCGACACGTACACCTATGTGTGGAAGACCGACAGCGCCTGGAAGAACACCTGCCGCACCTTCGACCTGAAGCTGGGCGACAACAGCGACCACTACGCCAACTTCAAGTTCAGCTGACCCACCCGAAATCCGTCCGGCCCGACTGGCTCTGTCGCCAACAGTTCCCTGCCTGACATGCAGACGCCGAACCGGGTTTCCACAAGAGCACCGGCGGCCGGTGCGGGAGTTTACGTTCCGCACCGGCCGCTTTCCCACGCCCACTGGGGGCCCCACGATGCGGGTCACCGTCGAGGGCTACACCGAGACCATCAAGCACAACAGCCATCTGCTCCAGTTCCACACCCCGGCGTCATCGACCGACTCGGTGTGGGTCCTGGACGACACCGCCTACTCGGTGCTCGGCACCACCACCCGCCTCGCCTACTAACCCGCAAGATCGCGGCCACCTCGCGAACGGGTGGAATACGCCAACTGTCCGGCGCCCAGATCGAGTTGCCGTGAAACCCTGGTGGCCGACACGTTCACGCGGCGGAGTCGGCGCCGGCGCGCGACGTGCGCACCGTCGCACGCGGCGGGCGAGTGGCCCCCGCCACCTACCCCGGAGGCGGGGGCCACCCATGGGCGGGCGCCCAGGAACCCGATGCGGCTCCCGGTCGGCGTGGCGCCCGCGGGTCAATCTGCGCTGTGCGCCTGCCCCATTTTGGCCCGGCCATGCCGCGGACTTCCACCGCTCCGTTCGCCGATCCGGCGCTTTTCAGTCGTGAGGAATCCCTATGCCCGTCGCGCTCGTCCGCGCCGGGACGTACTACCTGCCACCGCCCCAACTCCCCGCGAACGCCTGGGTAGATGCGGCCGGGGCCGAGCTGGTCTACCGGTGGATCGGGTATCGGATGGGCCGCCGCGTCCCCCTGCCCGCCGACACCCTGCCCGACGCCCCGCCCGTGTACGCGTTCGTCAACCAGAACCGCTGGCTGGCGAACTGCGTGTGGCTCGGCCGCGATCGTCTCCCTGGCCGATCCGCGCCGGGGCTGCACCGAGTGCGGCTACGGCTGGGTTCCGCTCACCGTTACCACCCCGGTCGAAGTCGCGGCGATCGAGCAGCAGTTGATGACGATCCCACAGCCGCACCTGCGCAACTGGTGGCACCCCGGCGACCCGGCCAACCCCTACCGCGCCGCCGAGGCCGCGGCCGCAAAGGTGGTGGCGGCGTGACGTTCACCCCGCGTACCTGGTCGGTCGGCGAGACCGTCACCGCCGCCATGCTCAACTCCGAGATCCGCGACCAGTTCAACAGCTTCCTCGGCGCCTGGACGCCGTACACCCCGGCCTGGACCGCGCAGACCGCCAACCCCTCGCTCGGCAACGGGACGCTCACCGGTCAGTACATGAAGATCGGCCGGATCTGCCACGTCGCGATCCAGCTCACCATCGGCAGCACCACGACGTTCGGTACGGATTTCTGGCGGATCTCCCTGCCGTTCGTGGCCGCGAGCGTGGCCACCGGCACGCCCGGCGACTCCATCCCGATGACTGATCGACAAGATCTTCTGGGAGACCAAGAAGGCTTGATCCGGAGGCGGTTGAACCCAGTTCAACCCGGTTCAACACCACCTCCCACTGACCGGCGAGCGGTGCACCCTTGCAGGTCAGTGAGTTTCAGAAGGGGCCCGGCCGGAATTCCGGCCGGGCCCCTTCGTCAGCGGTGGCGCATCACGCGGCGGGCTGCGCCTCGCACTTGGCGAGGGCCTTCTCGGCCCGCGTCAGCAGCTTCTGCGTCTTGGCGCGCTCCTCGAGGAGCTTGGGGTCCTGCTGGACCTTCCGCAGCTCCTCGTAGGCCTTGCCCGCCTCCGCGTTGGCCCGGTCCAGGTTCGCCCTGGCCTCGTCGCGGGCCTTGACCGCGGCCTCGTAGTCGGCCGCGGAGAACTCGCCCGAGTCGTCCTGCTCCAGGTACTTGACCCAGTCGCGGGCCTCGAACCAGACGGTGTCCCAGTAGTTGGCCTCGCCGTCGGCGGCCTGGTACACGTGCTCGAGCACCTCGATCTGCTCCGCGACCGGGTCGATCTTCGCGTTGAGCTCGTCGAGCTTGTCCTGGTGGCGGTTGACCGTCGCCTGGTAGCGCCAGCACTTGTCCTTCGGCGCGGTGTCGGCGGAGGCCTGCGCCACCCCCGGCAGGGCGACGGCCAGCAGGGTCGCGGCGGTCACGGCGATCCGGGTGAGCGAGCGAGAAGTCACGTTTCGCTTCCTTCGGGTACGGGATGCGGCCCGGACGAGCCGCGCGAACCCGTCCACTTACGCATGAAATGACCGGCATACGAATGCTGCCGCTCCGGCAGCCGCCCGCCGAATCACACGGACAGCCTCAGCCTCGACCGGCTCGGCGACGGACACCGGGCGCCGCCGCCCGCCGGCCGATCAGGGAGACTGGACTCGCTGCCCACCGCAGCCGCCCGCGCCCCAGGAGTCACCCATGTCCCGCCGCCCCCACGTCCTCTACGTCACCGATCTCGCCTACGAGGCCCGCGGCCGCCGCTACTGCGACGAGGACATCTTCCTCACGTCCCGGCTCCGCGCGTCCTTCGACCTCGCGCTGTGCCATCCACTGGACGCGGCAGGCCTGATGGACGACTTCGACACGGTCGTGGTCCGCAACAGCGGTCCCGTGCTCGGCTACCAGGAGGCGTACGACACCTTCCGCGCCCGGGCCCTGGAACGCGGCACGAACGTCTACAACCCGCTGTACGGACACGGCGACATGGCGGGCAAGGAGTACCTGCTGGAGCTGACCGGGGCGGGATACCCCGTGATCCCGACCGTCGACCGGGCCGAGGACCTGGGGCAGTTGCCGACCGTCCCGTCGTACGTGGCGAAGCCGAAGCTGGGCGCCGACTCGATGGGACTGCGCTTCGTCGACCCGGCCGGCCTCGCCGAACTCCCCTACTCCGAGGGCCTGTTGGTCCAGCCCCGGATCGACTTCCGCTACGAGGTCTCCTTCTACTTCGTCGACGACCGGCTCATGTACGCCCTCTACGCACCCGACCCGGAGCGCCGCTGGGAGCTGCGCCCCTACGAAGTCACCGACGCGGACCGGGAGTTCGCCCGCTCGTTCATCGAGTGGAACACCCTCCCGTACGGCATCCAGCGCGTCGACGCCTGCCGCACCCCCGAGGGCGGCCTGCTCCTGGTGGAGCTGGAGGACCTCAACCCGTACCTCTCGCTCGACCTGGTCGACGACGCGACGCGGGACGCCTTCGTGACGGCGATGACGGACTCGATCCGAGGTGCCGGAAGCCCAACTCGCGGGTGAAGCGGTCGGGGCCGCCGAGGGGCTCGCGGAACGTACCGGACATGGCGCCGCGGGGGGGGACCGGCTCGCTCAGGCCGCGCCCAGGACGTCCCGGATGTTCGCTCGCAGCGTGTCGCGGTCCTTGCGCACGGCCTCGAACTCGCCCTGGTGGCGGGCCAGTTCGCGCTGCTGCAGGCGTCGCGCGACGGTCCACCAGACACCCGCCGTGTTGTGGGCGCGCTTGCAGGCGATGTCGGCGACGGCCGTGCCCAGCTCGCGGTCCGTCCGGGTGGTGTTGCCGTTCTGGCCGCGCTTCCAGGCCTTGTCGTCGAAGGCCCGCACGGGGTTGGCGTACCGCTTGAAGCCCTTGTCCACCACGCAGTCGGCCCAGGCCCGGTAGGCGCGCCGCATCTGCGGATCCCGGTCGACCTGGTCGCGCACCGCCATCTCGCGCCCGCCGACGTACGACCACATGCGCCGGGAGTCGCTCACGCCGCGCTCGATCCGGTCGGACGCCTCCCCGGAGCAGCCGGTGTGCGGGGCGCTCCCGTCGCCGTAGTAGACCCCGACCTCTTCGGTCGTCATCTCCCGGCCCTTCGGCTCGGGCAGGGACATCTTCTTCTCCGGGTCCCAGCCGTAGCCCCAGCGCCGCGCGTTGCCCAGGTCGTAGGGGCCGACCGGGCCGGTGGACACGGCCACGAGGGACGCGGTGGTGGCGCTCTTTCCGCCGATGCCCGGGTACTTGGGTTCGCGCGGGAAGTCGGCGAATCCGCGCCGGACCATGCAGCGCTGCACGAGCAGGTTCCGCGCGGCGTCGAGATCGTCGAAGTCCTTCTTGTCCCTGCCCCCGAATTCGTAGGCGTCCAGCGGCAGTTCGGGCATCTCCTCGTCCGACCACACCACCGGCGTCCCGTCGGCCCACGCCCACACGTGCCCGACCGCGCCCACGTCGCCCCCGACGCATCCGATCAGGACCGCCCCCGCGGCGGCGCACAGCACCCCCCTGCGTCTCATTCCGGCGACTCCCCCGACTTCCGTACCACGCGCGCCGGATTGCCCACCGCCACCACGTCGGGCGGCAGGTCGCGGGTGACGACGGAGCCGGCGCCCACCACCGTGTTCGCGCCGATCGTGACACCGGGGCAGACGATGACGCCACCGCCCAGCCAGACGTTGTCACCGATGGTGATGGGTCGCGCGGCCTCCCACTTTTCGCGGCGCTGCTCGGCGTCCAACGGGTGGGTGGGTGTGAGGAGTTGGACGTTCGGGCCGATCTGCACGTCCTCGCCGATCCGGATCGGCGCGACGTCCAGCATCACCGCCCCGCAGTTGACGAAGGTGCGCGCGCCGATGCTGATGTGCTGCCCGTAGTCGACGGAGAGCGGCGGGCGCACCACGACGTCCTCGCCCACCTCGCCGAGCAGTTCGCGCAGCAGCGATCGGCGTGCAGGCAGGTCGGTGACGGTGCTCGCGTTGTAGCGCTCGCCGAGCTCCGCGGCGCGCAGCGCGTCGGCCGAGAGCTCGGGATCGTCGGCGAGGTAGAGGTCACCGGCGAGCATGCGCTCCTTCTGGCTACGCGGTTCGGGGCGCGGCCACGCCCGTACCTCCCGCACCGCGTGCACACTCAACGGCCCGTACAGGTGCGGGAATTGCTCCCCTCCGGGCGCGATCTCCTCGACGCGCAGCGGCACGTCGAGCCGCGCCGGGTCGACGACGAGGAGCACCAGCTCGCCGTGGTCCTGGTCCGTGCCGTACAGCATCTCGGCGACCCGCCGCACCTGGTGCGGGTACGAGCAGTGGATGAACCCCTCCTCCTGGAGGGTCTTGCCGCGGGTCGACATCTCGTACGTGCCGGCGGCGAGGGCGCTCTCCCACAGGGCGCGCTCGGTGAGGTGAAGCAGTTCGGTCATGCCCTCAACCTAGCCGGGCCGCCCCTGACCGAGTCGGGCCGCCCGCAGGCGCAGACAGCGCTGTTCGGGCGCGCTGAGCGTGCCCGCGGCGGCCTCCTGAGAGGCGGCGCGGGCCGCGTCCCTGTCCCCCGCGCGCTCCAGCAGGTGCGCGCGGACGGCGGCGAGCCGGTGGTGTCCGGCGAGCGCGCCGGCCAGTTCGTCGGCCGCGGCGAGTCCGGCGGCGGGGCCGTGCACCATGGCGACGGCGACGGCCCGGCCGAGCGAGGCCATCGGGTCCCCGGCGGGCGCGACCCCGACCAGCAGGTCGTACAGGGCGAGGATCTGCGGCCAGTCGGTGTCCTCGGCGCGCCGGGAGGCAACCCGGATCAGCCGGCCGCGCGGCTTGTCCGGAATCCCGTCCGCGGGCCACTGCCGGGCGGCGGCGAGCACCGCGTCCTCGGCCGCGTACGGCGGTGGCGGTGGCGGTGTCAGCACACGTCGCCGCCGCCTTCCATGATCTGCCGGAGCACGATCGGGTACTGGGACGCGCCCTCGGGGCCCGGGCACTGCAGGACCCGCCCGGCGATCTCGGTGACGCGCTCCAGGCTCGCGCACTCCAACACCCAGTAGCCGCACAGGAGTTCCTTGGTCTCCGGGTACGGGCCGGCGCTGACCACGGGCCGCCCACCGTGTGCGGGCGGCTTCACCTGAGACGTCGGAGCGTCCCGAGCGCTCTCGACACCGCCCGCGCATCTTCTTCCCGGGTTCTTTCGGGGCCGGGTGACCGGGCCTCCAGTGTGGCAGCGGAGCGCTACCGCTTCCTGGTGTACCGGCGGACGATCACACCGTTGCCGAAGGTGCGGTTCTCTTCGAGCGAGAACGCTTCGAAGCTGTACTTGCGGCCGCCGAACATCGGCATGCCGCCACCGAAGAGCACGGGGTACGTCTTGATCACGAGCTCGTCGACCTCGTCCGCGAGCAGCCCGGCCAGCTGCGCGCCGCCACACAGCCAGATTCCCAACTCGCCGTCCTCCGACTTGAGTTCGCGGATCTTTCCGACGACGTCGTCGCGGATCAGCTCGACGTTCGGGTGCGGCGACTCGGTGAGGCTGCGCGTCGCGACGTACTCGCGCAGATGCCCGTACGGGCTGGTGAGGCCGGCGTCGAGGCCTACCTGATAGCTGGCGCGCCCCTGGATCACGGTGTCGAACTTCTTGTTCTCGACCCCCGCGATGCCGAAGGCCTCGCGGCCCGGGGTCGACAGGGTGTCGGGGTACTCGCCCATGAGGAACTCCAGGAAGTCCGCGTCGACGTAGGGCATGAACATGTTGCCGTCACCGGACTCGTCCCCGATGAAGCCGTCGATGGAGACGGCGACGAAGTACGTGAGCTTGCGCAAGCTGGTCTCTTTTCGTAGGTGACTGGTCCGTCGGGCACCCCCTGCGCCCGAACCACTTCAGTTATAGTGCTTCATCTGTAGTGGTTGCAAGGGGTTTACCGGGACGCACCCGGGACGGTGTGAGAGGAGTCGGGACGATGGTGAGGAATCCGGAGCGCAGAGCGGCCCTCGTGGACGCGGCCGTGGACGTGCTCGCGGCGGAGGGTGCGCGCGGTCTGACGTTCCGCGCGGTGGACACGGCGGCGGGCGTGCCGACGGGCACGTCGTCCAACTACTTCGCCAACCGCGACGACCTGCTCGCCCAGATCGACAGCTGGCTGCACGAGCGGCTCGCGCCGGACCCCGAGATCGTCGCGGAGCTGCTCGAGCGGCCCAGGAACCGGGCCCTGGTCAGGGCGTTCATGCACGATCTGATGGGCCGCGCCCAGCGCGACCGCACCGGGTTCCTCGCACTGATGGAGATGCGCCTGGAGGCCGGACGCCGGCCCGAGCTGCGCGCGTCCCTGATGAAGTCGCTGCGCGGCGACCTCGACGAGGGCATCGCCTTCCACGCCGCGTCCGGCCTGCCCGGCGGCGCCGAGGAGGTCACCCTGCTCTACCTGGGCATGCTCGGCCTGATCCTGGAACACCTCACGATGCCGGGGATGCTGGACGGTGCGATCCCGGGCGCGAGCGTGCCGGACGGTGTGGTGGAGCGGCTGGTGGAGCGGATCATCCCTGAGGGGTGAACGCGGGCCCGGTGATGCCGCCTGAGGGCGGGTGCCTCAACTGCCCTGCGGCTCCCGCCACATGGGCCACATCGTCGGACCGCCGGGGAGCTCGACCGCCGTACCGGTGAAGACGAAACCGAGCCGCTCGTACAGGGCCCGGCTGCGGGCGTTGCTGGCCTCCAGATATGCGGGCAGCCCCTCGCGGTCGCAGCGCTCCAGGACGGGCGCCATCAGCGCGGTGCCGAGGCCCTCGCCCTGCCGACCGGGACGTACGCCGATCATCCACAGGTAGACGTGCGCGCGGCCCACGGGATGCGCGGCGGCCGTCAACCGGGCTATCTGCTCGACCCGTTCGTTGTCGGGGTCGACGGCGGCGCGCAACTGAGCGGCGTCGTCGCCCTGTTCATCCTGCTCATCCTCGGTGTGCGGGGCGCCTTCGGTGTGCGGGTCACCCTCGACATGCGGGTCGCCCGGCATGTCCATCCACAGCGCGACGGCCGCACCGTCCTCGGCGAGGTCGATGTACCCCTCGTCGAACGTGATGTCGGTGAACGCCCCCATCAGGCCCGCGTGCCGGGCCCGCCGGTGCTCCTCCCCGGGGAACACCCAGCTGCTGACCGGGTCCTCCCGGAACGCCTCGTCGAGCAGCGCCACGACCAGATCCCGCTCGCCCCGCCCCGCTCTGCGCATCGCCACGCCCATCTCGGATCCCCCCTGGCCGATGCGGCCCAACTCGCTTGCCCTGTCCGGTGGTCGGCAGCCTAAGCGATCACTCCCGTACGCGGGCACGGGCCCCGCGCTCCGCCCGGATCGCGGCGGAATGCGGGGCCCGTGCCCGTGCCCGTGAAGGCGGTGCGGTGGAGCGCGGTCGGCTCAGCCGCCGGCCACGGTCTGGTGGACCTGGTCATTGCGGCTCATGGCCAGCTTGTCGAGCACCTTGGTCATGGCGTCCGGCACGGACCTCAACTGGGCCGTGTCGATGGGCTGGTTGACCTTGGCCATCGCCGGGACGTACGTCTCGGTGAGGTTGTCACCGCCGTCGGCGTGCGCGAGGGCAGGGGTGACGAGGACGGCAAGCGCGGCGGAGGCGACGACCCCGATGGTGGTGCGACGGGTGGACATGGGATTCCTTCCGGAAGGTGCGGGGGGGTTACGGCAATCGCGGCTGTTCTAGCGGCTGGACGATCGCCGCACCCCCCTATGGGCCTCCCGTGGGCGCGCCGGGCCCACTTCCCCGTCATCATCTCGTCGGGCCGGTACGCCCGGTCAGTCCTGCATCGCGAAGACCGCACCGGGAAGGTGCCCCGGGGCCCACCCGGGGGGCCACTCTGGAGAAGCCGTATGAGAAGCCTCCGCCAGGGAGGCCGTACGGGCAGCTCCCGCCGGAACGCCGGACCAGCAGATCCCGCCGGAATACCGGACCAGCAAGCCCCGCCAGAACGCCAGGCCAACAGGCCCCACCGGAATACCGCACCAGCAAGCCCCGCCGGAATACCGGAACGCCGGACCAGCAGATCCCGCCGCAGAAGCCACACCGGGAAGGCCCCGCCAAGAAGGCCGCGCGGGACGAGCCCGCCGGGAGAGCCCGCCGGGAGAGCCCGCCGGATTGCCGGGCCAGCAGGCCACACCGGGCAAGCCGCACAGGAAGACCTCGCCTGGGAGCCCGTACAGGAGGCCCCCGAGGCCACACGAGAAGCCCCCGCCGGAAAGGGCCTCAGTACCCGCGCCTCGTCACGAACTCCGCGAGGGAGAGCAGCCCGCCCGCCGCCTCCGGGACCGGGACCGCCTGGGCGAGGCGGTGCAGGGCCCGTGCCATCTGGTCCGCCGCCTGCTCCTGCGCCCAGTCACGCCCACCGGCGCGCTCGACGGCCAGCGCGATCGCCTCGAGCTCGGCCGCGGTCTCCTTGCCGGCGCCCGGCGGCCCGTACAACGCCGCCAGTTCGTCCGCCGCCGGGCCGCCGGAGGCCAGCGCCGCAACGACCGGCAGGGACTTCTTGCGTACGGCCAGATCGGCGCAGGCCGGCTTGCCGGTGCGGGCCGGGTCGCCCCAGATGCCGATCACGTCGTCGATGAGCTGGAAGGCGAGGCCCGCGGCCCGCCCGAACGCGTCGAGCGCCGCCACCTCCGCCTCGTCCGCGCCCGCGTAGAGCCCGCCGAGCGCGCAGGCACAGCCGAGCAGCGCCCCGGTCTTGGCCTCGGCCATGGTGAGCGTCTCCTCGAGGGAGACCTGTGCGGGGTCGCGGCGCTCCAGGGCTATGTCCGTGGACTGGCCCGCGCACAACTCCACGACACAGGCGGCGAGTCGGGCCGCGGCGGCCGGGGCCGCCGGGTGCGCGTCCTCGGCGAGCAGCCGCTGCGCCTGCGCCTGCAGGGCGTCGCCCGCGAGGATGGCATCGGCGTCCCCGAACACCGTCCACGCGGTCGCCCGGTGCCGGCGCGTGGCGTCGCGGTCCATCACGTCGTCGTGCAGCAGTGTGAAGTTGTGGGTCAGCTCGACGGCGGCCGCCGCCCGTACCGCCCGGCCCTCGTGCCCGCCGAGGGCCCGCGCCGCGGCCAGGACCAGGGCGGGCCGCACCGCCTTGCCCGCGTTCCCCGCGGCGGGTGTGCCGTCCGCGTGCTCCCAGCCGAAGTGGTACAGGGCGACGCGGCGTATGGACCCCGGCAGTGACTCGACCGCGCGCCGCAGCTCGGGGTCGACGAACGCCCGGGCCCGCGCCAGGATCGCCGACGCCTCGTGCGCCTCCGGTGCCCCCGGCCCCCTCTTCCCCGTTCCCTCGCTGTGCGCCCCGGCAGGCTCGACTGCCGCTCGCGTCTGTGTCGTTGAGGTCGGCTGCGTCATGGACTCACCCCGGTCAGGGCGCGGGCGGTGGCGGTTCCGCTGCTGCTGGGCGCGTACCCCTTCGGTGTACCCGCCCTTTCGGGCGGGGACACGACATTCCGGACGCGGTTCGTCACCGCCACCGGCCGATCTCGACGTTCTCCAGGACCCCCAGTGCGTCGGGCACCAGGACCGCCGCCGAGTAGTACGTCGTCACCAGGTACGAGATGATCGCCTGCTCGCTGATGCCCATGAACCGCACCGACAGGCTCGGCTCGATCTCGTCCGGGATGCCCGACTGGCGCAGGCCGATGACGCCCTGGTCCTCCACTCCCGTACGCATGCAGATGATCGACGTCGTCCGGGCGTCCGAGACCGGGATCTTGGCGCACGGGTAGATCGGCACACCGCGCCAGGTCGGGATGCGGTGCCCGCCCACGTCGATGCTCTCGGGGACCAGACCCCGCTTGTTGCACTCCCGGCCGAACGCGGCGATCGCCTTCGGGTGCGCCAGGAACAGCTTGGAGCCGCGCCGCCTGCTGAGCAGCTCGTCCATGTCGTCGGGTCCCGGCACTCCGTCGTGCGGCTGGATGCGCTGGTCGTACTCGCAGTTGTTGAGCAGACCGAACTCGCGGTTGTTGATCAGCTCGTGCTCCTGGCGCTCCTTCAACGCCTCGACGGTGAGCCGGAGTTGGTGCTCCGTCTGGTTCATCGGCTGGTTGTAGAGATCGGCCACGCGCGTGTGGATGCGCAGCACGGTCTGCGCGACGCTCAGCTCGTACTCGCGCGGCGCCGACTCGTAGTCGACGAACGTGCCCGGCAGGACCGCCTCGCCGACATGGCCCGCGGAGAGGTCGATCTCCTTCTCGCCGTACGTGTTCGCCCGCTGCGCCGGGATGGAGCGCAGCTGCCGGAGGTGGTCGCGCAGCGTCTCGGAACGCTCGGCCACCTGCTCGAGCTCACGGCGCGGCAGCGTCAGCACGGTGCACGCCGTCACCGCACGTGCCGTGTACTCCCAGATGCTCTCCGCGTCGAGCAGCGCCTGGTCACCGAAGTACGCGCCGTCGGCGAGGACGCCGAGCACCGCGTCGTCGCCGTACGGCCCCGTGCCGATCTTCTCCACGCGGCCGTGCGCGAGCAGGAACACCTCGTCCGCCTGGCTCCCGAACGAGGCGAGCACCTCGCCGGCCGCGAACTCCCGCTGCTCGCACCGCTCGGCCAGCTCGCCCAGGACGTCCAGGCCCTCGAAGTCCCGCAGCGCGGGCAGCTCCCCCAACTCCGCCGGAATCACCCGGACTTGATCGCCGGTCTTCACGAAGGTGATCCGCCCGTCACCGACCGAGTAGCTCAACCGCCGGTTCACCCGGTACGTGCCGCCCTGCACATCCACCCAGGGAAGCGTCCGCAGCAGCCAGCGGGAGCTGATCTCCTGCATCTGCGGCGCGGACTTGGTGGTGGTGGCCAGATTCCGCGCGGCGGCCGTCCCGAGGCTCTTCTGCTGCCCCGGCTGCTCCGCGCGGACCTCTTCGCCTACCGACATGTCTATGCCCTCCCGATCATGAACTGGCCTGGGCCCGCAAGCCTCCATCACCGGACGTGGCCGCGCCATTACACAAATGAGCGGGAATGGATCTCGTCCGGACGGGGCATTGGCGGCGTTTTCCGGAACTCGGGGCTCCCGGCGCGCGTTGATCGGAAAACGGCCGACGACAGACATCGACTGAGCGGAGTGAGGACCATGGCGGGCTTCCTGGACCGTGCCAAGGAGCAGGCGCAGCGCGGGATGGCGCAGGGCAAGCAGAAGCTGGACGAGGTGCAGGCGCAGCGCGCGGGCACCGACCTGCTCAAGAAGCTGGGCGCCGCGTACTACGCGGAGCGCAAGGGCAGCGGCACCCCCGAGGCCACGCAGGCGGCGGTGCAGGCGCTGGAGGCGCACATCGCGGCGAACGGGGACGGGTTCCTGCACAGCTGAGAGGCCCCTGGGTCCATCACCCCAGGTCGCCGGTGTCCGGAACGGCTCGCACGGGATCCGAACGAGTAGTCCCCGTAGGGCAGTTCCGGTACAAGCAAGCGGTACGAGACGGCACGCGACCGGCGGCCGTCGCGCCCGCGAAGGAGGCGGCCATGGCCCCACCCATGTCCGCGAGCAGCTTTCTCGCCGCGCTCAGGCACGAGGGACTGACGGTGGTCGAGGTCGGCGACTGGCAGCATCACAATCGCAACCACAAGGGGGCCTGGGGCCCGGTCAACGGCGTGATGATCCATCACACGGTCACCGAGGGCAGCGCGGCGACCGTCCGCATCTGTCGCGACGGGCACGCCGATCTGCCGGGACCGCTGTGCCACGGCGTGATCACCAAGGACGGCCGGGTGCACCTGGTCGGGTACGGGCGGGCGAACCACGCGGGCCTCGGCGACGACGACGTCCTGCGTGCCGTGATCGCGGAGAAGGCGCTGCCGCACGACAACGAGGCGAACACGGACGGCAACCGCCACTTCTACGGCTTCGAGTGCGAAAACCTCGGCGACGGCGAGGACCCCTGGCCCGCGGCCCAGCTGGAGGCCATCGAGAGGGCGGCCGCGGCGGTCTGCCGTCACCACGACTGGACGGAGCGCTCGGTCATCGGCCACCTGGAGTGGCAGCCCGGGAAGATCGACCCGAAGGGCTTCACGATGGCGTCGATGCGCGAGCGGATCAGGGACCGGCTGAAGTAGCCCGCGCCCGCACCAGGGCGCGACCACGGACCCGACGTGAGCGCGGGCCGTTGCGACGGGCACCCGGACACATGTCCGACAATGACCGGGTGCCCCACCCGACCACCGCCGAGTTGCTCCCGCGCCTGCCGTCGCCCCTCACCGCGATCGACGACGACCGCTTCACGCGGCACGGCGTACGCGTCCTCCTCAAGCGGGACGATCTGATCCACCCGGATCTGATCGGCAACAAGTGGCGCAAGCTCGTCCCGAACCTGGAGGCGGCCGGGGGCCGGGCGCTCGTCACCTTCGGTGGGGCCTACTCCAACCACCTGCGTGCGACGGCCGCCGCCGGCCGCCTCCTGGGCGTGCCCACGCTCGGCATCGTCCGCGGCCACGAACTCGCCGACCGCCCGCTCAACCCCTCTCTGGCCCGCTGCACGGCCGACGGCATGCGCCTGCACTTCGTCGACAGGTCGACGTACCGCCGCAAGGCCGCCCCGGACGTCCTGGCCGCGCTGCTCGAGGCCGCCGACGCCCGGGACGCGTACGTGGTCCCGGAGGGCGGCAGCAACTCCCTCGCGGTTCAGGGCTGTACGCGGCTCGGCCACGAGCTGCGGGGTCACGCGGACGTCGTCGCCATCGCCTGCGGCACCGGCGGCACGCTCGCCGGCCTGGCCGCCGGGCTCGCCCCCGACCAGCGGGCACTCGGCGTCTCCGTCCTCAAGGGCGGCTTCCTGACGGCCGAGATCCGTGCGCTGCAGGAAGCGGCGTTCGGCGGCCCGCGCGGCGCCTGGCACGTCGAGGACGGCTTCCATTTCGGCGGCTACGCGCGCGTGCCCACCGAACTCGCTTCGTTCGCCGAGGACTTCGAGGACCGGCACGGCGTCCCGGTGGAGCATCTCTATGTCGCCAAAATGCTGTACGCCCTTGTCGCCCTCACAGAGGCGAGCAGGTTCGCACCGGGCACGACGATCGCCGCGGTCGTCACAGGCGCCCCCTTCGGGGACGGCTGAGCGCGCTCAGTCGTCCACCTCCCGGTAGGCCGCGGCCTCCTCCAGGTCCAGCTTGCGCAGCAGCGTCCGCATCATCTCGTCGTCGATCCGCCGCTCGTCCCGCATCCGTACGAAGACCTCGCGTTCGGCCGCGATCGCTTCGCGCGCGAGCCTGCGGTAGGTGTCGTCGGCGGACTCCCCCGTCACCGGGTTGGGCTGGCCGAGCCGCTCCCACACGGAGTTGCGGCGCCGCTCGAGGACGGTGTGCAGACGGTCCTGGAGCGGCTGTGGCAGGCAGTTGCGCTCGTCCCGCATCAAGTCGTCCACGCGCTCCTCGGCGGCCGTGGAGGCGACGTTCTGCGCCTGCGCCTCGGCGAGCGTCTCGGCCTGCACGTCCCGGCCCGGCAGCTTGAGCGCCTTGATCAGCGGCGGCAGCGTGAGCCCCTGCACGACGAGGGTGCCGATGACGGTGGTGAAGGTCAGGAAGAGCACCAGGTTGCGCGCGGGGAACGCGTCGCCGTCGTCCATCTGGACCGGGATGGAGAACGCGACCGCCAAGGACACCACTCCGCGCATCCCCGCCCAGCTCACGATCAGCGGCCGCTTCCAGTCGGTGTCGCTCTCCCGTTCCCTGATGCGCGACGACAGCCACAGCGGCAGGTAGGTCGCCGGATACGACCACACGAAGCGGATCACGACCACGAGCACGAACACCGCGACCGCGTACCAGACGGCCTGGGCCACGCTGTACTCGCCGAGATCCGAGAGGACGACGCGCAGTTGGAGCCCGATGAGCGCGAACACCGACGACTCCAGGATGAACGAGACGACCTTCCACACCGCGGCTTCCTGCAGCCGCGTCTCGAAGTCGACCTGCCAGGACCGGTGCCCCAGATACAGGGCCACGGTCACCACGGCGAGCACTCCCGAGGCGCCTACTTGTTCGGCGGCGGCGTACGCGACGAAGGGGATGAGCAACGAGAGGGTGTTCTGCAGGATGGCCTCGGTGAGGTGCTTGCGCAGCCAGTGAAGCGGCACCATCAGCAGCAGCCCCACACCGACCCCGCCCACGGCCGCCATCAGGAACTCGCGGATGCCGCCGCCCCAGCTCGCGCCTTCGCCCACGGCCGCGGCGAGCGCGACCTTGTAGGCGGTGATCGCGGTCGCGTCGTTCACGAGGGACTCGCCCTGAAGGATGGTGGTGAGCCGCGACGGCAGCCCCACCTTGCGGGCGATCGCCGTGGCGGCGACGGCGTCCGGCGGGGCGATGACGGCGCCCAGGACGAGCGCGGCGGTCAGCGGCAGGTCGGGGATCAGCTCGTACGCGAGCCAGCCCACCGCCACCGTGGCGAACAGGACGTAGCCCACCGAAAGCAGCGCGACGGGCCGGATGTTGGCCCGCAGGTCGAGGTAGGAGCTCTCCAGGGCGGCGGTGTGCAGCAGCGGCGGCAGGATCAGCGGCAGCACGATGTGCGGGTCGAGCGTGTACTCCGGAATCTTCGGCACGTAGGACGCGGCCAGGCCGATCGCGACAAGAAGGAGGGGTGCCGGCACCGGCGTCCGGCGTGCCGCCCCCGCCACCGCGGCACTCGCCGCGACCAACCCCACCAGTGGCAATACGTCCATGACCAGCCTTCCGCCGTCCTCGTCGCCCCAGCCGACGTAACCTGGCCATCATGAACGAGTGCCCGCACGTCGACGCGCTGCCGCACCCCGAGCCCGCTCCGCTCAGTGAGACCTGTCTGGAGTGCCTGGCCGTCGGCAGTCACCCTGTGCAACTACGCCTGTGTCTGGTCTGCGGGCACGTCGGCTGCTGCGACTCGTCCCCGTACAAGCACGCGACGGAGCACCACAAGGAGACGGGCCATCCCGTGATGCGCACCTTCGAGCCTGGTGAGAGCTGGCGCTGGTGCTTCGTGGACGCGGTTCTCGTCTGATCCGGACGGTCGTGGGCCCCATCGGGGTTCGACCGACGGACGCCTGGGTACGTCAACCCGGCGCCCCCTCTTTCCAATTGGGCCCGCACACCCTCTAGCCACTGTCCGTACCCGTAGGCTTACTATGAGTGACAGCAACGGGCCGGGGGTCCCCGGGACAGGAAAGTCGGGCGCGCGGTAGCGTCACCGCAGATATATGTGGCGCATCACCCGGGGGAGCACCTCCGGAGCCCGAAAGTGCTTGTACCACCTTGGAGGTGAGGGTGTCCCAGTTCGCAGGCGAGCCCGGGAATCAGGACTTCGTGGAAGTCCGGCTGCCGGCTGCGGGTGCCTACCTGTCGGTGCTGCGGACGGCCACGGCCGGTCTCGCAGCGCGTTTGGACTTCACCCTCGACGAGATCGAGGACCTGCGCATCGCGGTCGACGAGGCCTGCGCGATCCTGCTCCAGCAGGCCGTCGCCGGCTCCGTGCTCAGCTGCGTGTTCCGGCTCGTCGACGACTCCTTGGAGGTGACGGTCTCCGCACCCACCACCGACGGCCGGGCCCCGGAGCGCGACACCTTCGCCTGGACGGTCCTCTCGGCCCTCGCGGGCCAGGTCGACTCCACGGTGGCCGACGACAAGACCGTCTCGATCAGCCTCTACAAGAAGCGCGGCGCGGGCCCCGGCCCGGCGTGAGGAACGGGGACGGTCCGGTGCGGGACGACAAGCGCGGCACACGGGATCTCCCGGCCGACGGCACGGACGGGGTGCGGCGGCTGGCCGCGGGCATCCCCGAGCAGCAGGCCCGGCCACATCCGGAAGACACGGCGGCCCCGGCGGCCGACGCTCCACAGCAGGCAGCGCCGGCTTCCGGGACCGAGCTTCGCGGGGGCCCTGGGGGATCGGACGCGCGACGGGCGGGATTGATGAGCGACCACCAGCGACACGGTGAGCACCACGGCCGGCACGATCCACAGGACCGCAGCGGTGCGCGTGCGATGTTCATCGAGCTGCGCACCCTGAAGGACGGCAGCCCGGAGTACGCGGAGCTGCGCAATCAGCTCGTGCGCATGCATCTGCCCCTGGTCGAGCACCTGGCCCGGCGCTTCCGCAACCGCGGGGAGCCGCTGGACGACCTGACGCAGGTCGCGACGATCGGCCTGATCAAGTCGGTCGACCGGTTCGACCCGGAGCGCGGCGTGGAGTTCTCCACGTACGCCACCCCGACGGTCGTCGGCGAGATCAAGCGGCACTTCCGCGACAAGGGCTGGGCCGTGCGCGTCCCGCGCCGCCTTCAGGAGCTGCGTCTGGCCCTGACGACGGCGACGGCCGAGCTGTCCCAGCTGAACGGCCGCTCCCCCACGGTCCACGAGCTCGCCGAGAAGCTGGGCATCTCCGAGGAGGAGGTCCTGGAGGGCCTGGAGTCGGCCAACGCGTACTCCACGCTGTCCCTGGACGTCCCGGACACGGACGACGAGTCCCCGGCGGTCGCCGACACCCTCGGAGCCGAGGACGAGGCGCTGGAGGGCGTCGAGTACCGCGAGTCGCTCAAGCCGCTCCTGGAGGACCTGCCGCCGCGCGAGAAGCGCATCCTGCTGCTGCGTTTCTTCGGCAACATGACGCAGTCGCAGATCGCCCAGGAGGTGGGCATCTCCCAGATGCACGTCTCTCGCCTCCTTGCGCGCACGCTGGCGCAGTTGCGCGAAAAGCTCCTCGTGGAGGAGTGAGCGCGCTTTATGCAGGCACGCTTTTCCGTACGCATATGAAGGCGCCCGGTGCGGTCATTGCACCGGGCGCCTTCATGTCGCTTGTCTGCACGCCTACTTGGGCCCTATTCGGGATCCTGCACACTGCCCGGCGTGCGAATGCCGAGCGCGCGCGTGGTCTCCCGATTGACGAGCATCACCAGCGCGACGACCGCCACCACGCCCAGCACGATCCCGGCCGGAATGGCCATGCTGTCGGCCTGCAGCAACGTGTAGGCGACGGGCAGGGCCATGATCTGCGTGATGATCGCGGGGCCGCGGCTCCAGCTCTTGCGCGCCAGCAGTCCGCGCGCGGCGAGCAGCGGCAGCAGGGCGAGCACGAGGAGCGTCACGCCGCCGGTGACGGCCTGCTCCGGGTTGTCGGGGTGTCCCGCGAGCCCGGCGACCAGCAGGTAGCCACCGGCCACGACGAGGGCGACCCCCTCGAACCCGGCCAGGGCAGCGGCGGCGGTCAGCCGGCCGGGGCGCGGGCCGTCTTCTTCGGAGGTGTCGGGGGTGGGGTTCTGCTCTGAGGTCACCTTTGCAGAGTAGCTCTCGCCCGCCGCGCCACCGCAGGCCGTACCCGGGGCACGCGCGCCCCGGACTCTTACCTGATCCCTACCTCGGTCTGGGCCGGATCAAGAGCGCTAGGTACTCTGCTTCGCATGCGTGCACTTCTTGTGGTCAATCCAGCGGCAACCACCACCAGTGAGCGCACGCGTGATGTCCTCATCCACGCCCTGGCGAGCGAGATGAAACTCGAGGCCGTCACCACCGAGTACCGCGGCCACGCCCGGGACCTGGGGCGCCAGGCCGCCGAGAGCAAGGACATCGAGCTGGTCGTCGCCCTCGGCGGCGACGGCACGGTCAACGAGGTGGTGAACGGGCTGCTGCACGGCGGCCCCGACCTCGACCGGCTGCCGGGCCTGGCCGTCGTCCCCGGCGGTTCCACGAACGTCTTCGCGCGTGCCCTCGGCCTGCCGAACGAGCCCGTGGAGGCCACGGGCCAGCTCCTGGACGCCCTGCGCGAGGGCCGCGAGCGCACGGTCGGCCTGGGCCTCGCCGCGGGCACCCCCGGCACCGAGGACGAGGCGGTGCCGTCCCGCTGGTTCACCTTCAGCGCGGGCCTCGGCTTCGACGCGGGTGTGGTCGGCCGGGTCGAGCAGCAGCGCGAGCGCGGCAAGCGTTCGACGCACGCCCTGTACGTGCGACAGGTCGTACGCCAGTTCCTCGGCGAACCGGACCGCCGGCACGGCACGATCACGCTCGAACGGCCGGGCGAGGACCCGGTCACGGATCTGGTCGTCTCCATAGTCAGCAACACGTCCCCGTGGTCCTTCCTGGGCAACCGGCCGCTGTATCCGACGCCCCAGGCGTCCTTCGACACCGGCCTTGACGTGCTCGGACTCAAGAAACTGTCGACCCCCGCGGTGACCCGCTACGGCACCCAGCTGCTGATGTCGACGCCCGAACGCGGGCCCCACGGAAAGAACGCGGTCACGCTCCACGACCTGACCGACTTCACCTTGCATTCGAAGGTGCCTCTGCCCCTTCAGATGGACGGTGACCACCTGGGGCTGCGCACTAGCGTGACGTTCACAGGCGTACGCCGTGCACTGCGTGTGATTGTGTGAGTGGAAGGGCCCAAAGTCCTTTATCTCGAACGTTTGGGCCAGCCTCCACCCCATGGAAGTACGGCTGTGACCTAGCCGACACCGAGGAATCAAAAAAAACTTTCCTGAAGGGGTTGTATCCGCCGCCGAGGTTTGCGAATCTCTACATGGCGCTCGGGACGGCCCGCAACATCGGCCCCACAGAGAGCCCGAATCCCCTCCTCAAAGCAACGGACCACCGTCGCGTACGTGACGTTCGGCCCTTCACTTGTTGAGGGATTCGTGAAAGCGTTCACATTCACAAGCAACCTGCACGTAATACCAAGGAGAGGTAGCAGCCATGGACTGGCGTCACAACGCCGTTTGCCGCGAGGAAGACCCCGAGCTCTTCTTCCCCATCGGCAACACCGGTCCTGCGCTGCTGCAGATCGAGGAAGCCAAGGCCGTCTGCCGCCGCTGCCCCGTCATGGAGCAGTGCCTGCAGTGGGCGCTCGAGTCCGGCCAGGACTCCGGCGTCTGGGGTGGCCTCAGCGAGGACGAGCGCCGCGCGATGAAGCGCCGCGCCGCTCGCAACCGGGCCCGTCAGGCCTCCGCCTGATTCCCCACCCCGTTCGAGCCTGAGCCCGGCGGCGCGTACAGCGAGTACGCATCTCCCGCCCCCGAGCCGCAGCGCGCAGTACCCCCGATGCTCCCCCAGGCTCAGCCCGGGACATGACCCGAGCAACGCGAGCAGTGAGCCCCGGACCGTCCAACGGTCCGGGGCTCACTGCTGTTTGCGTCTGCGCAGTGTCTACGCCTTTGGAGACGCGGCCACTCGTGGGGCCCTACTGGTGAGGCCCCACAAACAAGGCCCCTACTTGTGGGGGCGTACCGGGATGTCGAGCACGACCTGGGTGCCGCGCTCGGGTGCGGGCACCATGTCGAACGAGCCGCCCAACTCGCCCTCCACCAAGGTGCGTACGATCTGCAGGCCCAGGTTGCCGGCACGCTTCGGGTCGAAGTTCTCGGGCAGGCCGACGCCGTCGTCCTGGACGGTGATCAGCAGCCGGGCGTCCTTGCTGGTGCCGCCGCGGACGGCCGAGACCTCGACGGTGCCGGTGTCGCCCTGGCGGTAGCCGTGCTCCAACGCGTTCTGCAGGATCTCGGTCAGGACCATCGACAGCGGGGTCGCCACCTCGGCGTCCAGGATGCCGAACCGGCCGGTGCGCCGGCCCGTCACCTGCCCCGGCGAGATCTCCGCCACCATGGCGAGCACCCGGTCGGCGATCTCGTCGAACTCCACGCGCTCGTCCAGGTTCTGGGAGAGCGTCTCGTGCACGATCGCAATGGAACCGACGCGCCGGACGGCTTCCTCCAGCGCTTCACGCCCCCTGTCCGACTCAATGCGCCGGGCCTGCAGCCGAAGCAGCGCGGCCACGGTCTGCAGATTGTTCTTCACCCGGTGGTGGATCTCCCGGATGGTCGCGTCCTTGGTGATCAACTCGCGCTCGCGGCGCCGCAGTTCGGTGACGTCGCGCAACAGGACCAGCGAGCCGATGCGCGCGCCCTTGGGCTTGAGCGGGATCGCCCGCAGCTGGATCGACCCCTCCTCCCCCTCGATCTCGAACTCGCGCGGCGCCCAGCCGCTGGCCACCTTGGCGAGCGCCTCGTCCACCGGGCCGCGGGAGGGGGCGAGTTCGGCCGTGGTCCTGCCCAGGTGGTGACCGACCAGATCGGCCGAGAAGCCCAAGCGGTGGTACGCGGACAGGGCGTTGGGAGACGCGTACTGGACGACGCCGTCCGCGTCGAGCCGGATCAGACCGTCGCCCACGCGCGGGGAGGCGTCCATGTCCACCTGCTGCCCCGGGAAGGGGAACGAGCCGGCGGCGATCATCTGCGCCAGGTCGGAGGCCGACTGCAGATAGGTCAGCTCCAGGCGGGACGGCGTACGGACCGTCAGCAGGTTGGTATTGCGCGCGATGACACCGAGGACCCGCCCCTCCCTGCGTACGGGAATGGACTCGACCCGCACCGGGACTTCCTCGCGCCACTCGGGATCGCCCTCGCGCACGATGCGTCCCTCGTCGAGCGCGGCGTCCAGCATCGGGCGGCGGCCGCGCGGCACCAGGTGGCCGACCATGTCGTCCTGGTAGGACGTGGGGCCGGTGTTCGGCCGCATCTGCGCCACGGAGACATAGCGCGTGCCGTCGCGCGTGGGGACCCACAGGACGAGGTCGGCGAAGGAGAGGTCGGAGAGCAGCTGCCACTCCGAGACCAGCAGGTGGAGCCACTCGAGGTCGGAGTCACCGAGGGCGGTGTGCTGGCGTACGAGATCGTTCATGGAGGGCACGAGGCGAGCGTACCTGCCGGTCGATCGGGCCTCGAAAAGTCCCGAAAAGACCGACGGGCCGCGGCGCCGGGGGTCGGGACCCTCAACCCTTTCCCAGGCACCGCAGCCCTTCAGGTGCATCGGCTTCCAGGTGTGCGGTCCCGGGTGCCGATCGAGGATCCGGCGCAGTCAGGGCAGAGAGCGCGGTTCCTCTGTCCGTCCTCCTGTGCGGGGAGGACGGAGGCCTTCATGACGCATTGTGGACTAGACCATTCTCCGATGTCTATGCGTCGCCGGAGGTTTGTTGTCGTCTCTTCCTCCGACTCCTATGAGTCCTACGCCCTCCAAGGCGGGCGCGTCCACCCCGCATCCACCCCTATTCACGCACGCCCGTACCCGCCGGTTCACGCGCGGGCCAGGCCGTCATCGCGAGGTCGGCGATCGCCTCCAGCTCCGCCCGGCTCGCGCCGTCCCGCGACTGCTGCGACATGCCCTGGAAGACGGCCCCGACGAAACGGGCGAGCGCCGCCGGGTCCGTACGCTCCGGCAGTTCGCCCACGGCCACGCCCTGGCGGATCCGGTCCTCGATGGCGGCGAGGCTCGCGCCGCGCTGCTCGCGCAGGGCCTGCTCGACCTCGGGCGTCGTGCAGTTCGTCGCGGCGTGGATCACCAGGCAACCGTGCGGGTGGGCGGGGTCGGTGAACTCGTCGGCCGCCTCCCGCAGCAGCCGCTCGACGGCTCCGCGCGCCGTGGGCTCCTCGGTCAGGGCGCGGCCGGGCCGGGAGCCGTGGGTGATGCCGTAGACCCGCACGACCTCCTCGAACAGCGAGCGCTTGTCGCCGAAAGCGGCGTACAGGCTCGGGGCGCCGATGCCCATCTCGCGGGTCAGGTCGGAGACGGAGGTCGCCTCGTACCCGTTCTCCCAGAAGGCCCTCATGGCCTTCTCCAGGGCGGTCTCCCGGTCGAACGAACGGGGCCGCCCACGCTGCTTGGTCGCCATGGGGTGAATTCTATAGCGCCCACTAGAAAACGGGGGCGGGTGTGCGCTACGGTCATTTTCATAACGAGCGCTACAGATTTGAGGAGGGGCGTCGGCATGGGCGTACTCACGGGCAGGACGGCACTGGTCACGGGCGCGAGCCGGGGCATCGGGCGCGGCATCGCGGAGCGGCTCGGCCGGGACGGGGCGCGGATCGCGGTGCACTACGGGGTGAACGAGGAGGCGGCCAAGGACACGGTCGCCGCGATCGAGGCGGCGGGCGGATCGGCGTTCTCGATCGGGGTGGACCTCGGATCCCCGGGCGCGGCGCGGGAGCTGTGGGAGAAGTTCGACGCGCGGGCGGACGGCGTGGACATCCTGGTGAACAACGCGGGGATCGGTACGACGAGCGCTTTCGCGCAGATCGAGGAGCCGGAGTTCGACCGGCTCTTCACGGTGAACACCAAGGCACCGTTCTTCCTCACCCAGCTCGCGGCGGAACGGCTGCGCGACGGGGGCCGGATCATCAACGTCTCGTCCGGCGCCGCCCGCGTCACGGCGCTGCCGGACCTCATGCCCTACGCGATGACGAAGGGCGCGCTGGATGTCTTCACCCGCTACCTGGCCCGGGTTCTCGGCCCCCGGGGCATCACGGCGAACACGGTGGCACCGGGCATCGTCGACACGGACACGAACGCGGAATGGCTGCGGGGGAACGACGAGGCGTGGGCCGGGGCCGCGGCCCTGTCCGTCCTGGGCAAGGTGGGGACGCCGGCGGAGATAGCCGACGTGGTGGCGTTCCTGGCGTCGCCGGACGGAAGGTGGGTGACGGGCCAGTGGGTGGATGCGACCGGGGGGTCCTTGATCTGACCCATCGGGACCACCCACGCGCGGGACCGGGACCCACTCCCGGGCCCCCACTCACAGGCCTCTGGGGTGTCCTGGTCTGGGACTCGGGGGGCTCCAACCTCTGGGTCTCTTGGGTCTCTGGGTCTCTGGGACTCTGGGACTCTGGGTCTCGGCGACTAGGTGACTCCGGGCCACCGGGCCACCGGGCCACCGGGCTTCCGGGCTTCCGGGCTTCCGGGCTTCCGGGCTTCCGGGCTTCCGGGCTTCCGGGCTTCCGGGACACAGTGACGCGGTGACTCGGCGACTCGGTGACTCGGTGACTCGGTGACTCGGCGGCAAGGTCAGCCCGGGACACCGCCGAAGACGCCGAGACTCCGTGCTTACGTGACACCGGGACCTACGTGACACCGGGACCTACGTGGCACCGGAACCTACGTGACACCGGGCCACCTGGACCCGGCGACTACGTAAGTCTGGGACACCGGATCCTGGCGCCTCCGCGACACCGCAACCACCACCCATAGCCCCACCGTCAGCCGAACCCCGAGGCAAAACGCTGACACCAGGCGCCCGTCATGCAACACCTCCCCGAGCCGTGCCGAGCCCCAGCACCCAGCACCCAGCACCCAGCACCCAGCACCCAGCACCCACCCGAACCCCCACGACTCGGGCCCAGTCACAACTCCCGTTCCCGCGGAGCGGTCACCGCGTTTCCGTGACCTTCGCGAGAGCCCGCGGCGCGTCCGGGTTCTGGCCTCGGGCGATGGCCACCTCGTAGGCGAGCAGTTGGAGCGGCAGGATCTCCAGGAGCGGCTGCACCTCTTCCGCCACCCCGGAGGTCGGCAGGACGAAGCCGGCGCTGGCCCGGTCGACCTGGGCCTGGGGGCCGATCACCACGAGATCGGCGCCGCGGCCGCGCAGCCGGTCGAGCACGGGCTGGAGTGCCACACCGCCCTGACCGTCCGTCACGACGGCGATGACCGGGGAGATGTTGTCGACCATGGCGAGGGGTCCGTGCAGCAGGTCGGCGCCTGAGTAGGAGAGGGCCGGGATGTAGCTGGTCTCCATCAGCTTCAGGGCCGCTTCCTTGGCGGTCGGATAGCCGTAACCACGGGAGGTGATCACCATGCGCTCGGCGAAACGGTAGCGGGAGGCGAGCGTGCGGACCTCGTCCTGTCGGGCGATCAGGTCCGCGGCGAGGTCGGGCAGCACTCGGGCGGCCGAGCCGTCGCCTCCGCGCAGCCCCTCGACGAAGAGGTACAGCGCGAGCAGCGACGCCGTGTACGTCTTGGTTGCCGGGAGGGCCTTCTCCGGGCCGGCCAGGATGTCGATGTGGTGTTCGGAGACGGCGGCCAGCGGGGAGTCCGGGTTGTTGGTCACGGCGAGGGTGATCGCGCCGGCCTGCCGGGCGGCCTTGGTCGAGGCGACGAGGTCGGGCGAACCGCCGGACTGGCTGACGGTGATGACGAGGACGTCGCGCAGATCGGGCCGGGCGCCGTAGGCCGTGGTGGTGGACATGGAGGTGAGGCCGCAGGGCAGGCCGAGCTGGATCTCGAGGAGGTACTTGGCGTAGAGCGCGGCGTTGTCGGAGGTGCCGCGGGCCGTGAGCAGGACGAAGCGGGGGCCGCGGGCGGTGACCTGGCGGGCGGCCTCTTGGATGCGCGGGGCGCCGACGTCGAGGAGGCGGCGCAGGGCGTTCGGCTGCTCGCGGATCTCGCGGGACATGATCCGCCCGGGCCGCTCCTCCCCCACCTCCCCGCCCTGCCCCTGCCCCTGCCCCTGCCCCTGCCCCTGCCCCTGCCCCTGCGCACCCTGCTCCGGGTCCCGCTGCCCGGTCGGCGGCTGCTCGGAAGGCGGCTGCCAGGCCCGCCGGACCTGCGGGTCCTGTGGGGAGGGGGCGTCTGGCGTGGCGGACATGCGGGCACCTCCGGGTGAATGGGCGGGCCCGGACCCCGGCGGCTCGGGCGTCCACGGCCTTCTCCCACTGTGACCGCCGACGCCCGGATGCGCCCCCTCAACAGCACGGACCCGGCGCGAACGCAGCACGGGCACGGGGGTCG
The DNA here is from genome assembly GCF_044460595.1 of Streptomyces sp. NPDC050085. Classification (NCBI taxonomy): domain Bacteria; kingdom Bacillati; phylum Actinomycetota; class Actinomycetes; order Kitasatosporales; family Streptomycetaceae; genus Streptomyces; species Streptomyces sp. NPDC050085. The sequence continues at coordinate 188,486 of NZ_JBITJZ010000004.1, forward strand.
GTTCTCGCTCGACGTGCCGACGTGGAGTGCAGCGCGGAGCATGGACGCATCGGGTCCGTGGAGGGCCTGACCGGCAGAGGTCCGCTCTGCTAGATTGGTCTATACCACCGATCTCTTGCGGTTTTTCTCTCCTGAAGCTCCTCTGACCAGAAACGGCAGGCCCAGCGTGGAAGTTGTGATCGTTCCGGACGCCAAGGCGGGTGGCGAGATCATCGCCGAGGCCATGGCCCAGTTGCTGCGGCGCAAGCCCGACGCACTGCTCGGCGTGGCCACCGGCTCGACCCCGCTGCCCATCTACCAGGCGCTGACCGCCAAGGTGCAGGCCGGCGAGGTCGATGCCTCCAAGGCGCGGATCGCCCAGCTGGACGAGTACGTGGGACTGCCGACCGGGCACCCCGAGTCGTACCGGGCGACTGTGCTGCGCGAGGTCGTCGAGCCGCTCGGGCTCGGTGAGGGGTCCTTCATCGGGCCCGACGGCAGTGCCGAGGACGTGCAGGCCGCGTGCGTGGCGTACGACAAGGCGCTGGCCGAGGCGGGCGGGGTCGATCTGCAGCTGCTCGGGATCGGGACCGACGGGCACATCGGGTTCAACGAGCCGTGCTCGTCGATCGCGTCCAGGACCCGGATCAAGACGCTGACGCAGCAGACGATCACGGACAACGCGCGGTTCTTCGACGGGGATCTGAGCCAGGTTCCGCGGCACGTCATCACGCAGGGCATCGGCACCATCCTCGAGGCGCGACACCTGGTGCTGCTCGCCACGGGTGAGGGCAAGGCGGACGCGGTGGCGGCGACCGTCGAGGGGCCGCTGGCCTCCGTGGTGCCGGCGTCCGCGTTGCAGCTGCACCCGCACGCGACCGTCGTCGTGGACGAGGCGGCCGCGTCCAAGCTGAAGCTCGCGGACTACTTCCGTCACACGTACGCCAACAAGCCGCAGTGGCAGGGTCTTTAGGAATCCAGGCACGACAGGCACGGAGCCGGTCACCCCGGGCGGGGTGACCGGCTCCGTGTCGTGGTGACGGGCGGCGTCAGCCGCCGGTGATGACCTCCGCCGCGGCGACACCGCAGACGCGGGCCGCTCCGTGCGTGGCGATGTGCAGGGCGCCGCGCGGCGGAGCGCCGGGCACGCCCATTTCCACGACCACGGTGTCCGGGCGCGCGGCGAGCAGGGTGTCGAGGGCCGCGGCCATCCAGCCGTGGCGGTGCTCGTCGCGGACCACGGCCACGATGCGCTGCTCCCCCGCGGCCGCGAGGGCGGCGGTTCCGGCGTCCGGGCCCGTGTAGGAGCCGGTGGTGGTGCCGGGCAGCAGGCGCTGGAGTTCGGCGGCGACGCCCCAGGGGGTCTCGTCGCCGACCGCGATGTTGGCGACCGGCGAGAAGGCGGCGACGTGCACGGGCCCGCTGACCGGCGGGGCTGTGTCCTCGACGTCGCCGCGGGTCACGGTGATCGCGCGGCGGGCCGCGACCAGGCCGATCCCGTCGCCGGGCGTGCCCCCCGACGCGCCCGGCGCGGTCTCGGCGGGGCCCGCCGTCGTGGTCCACTCGGCGAGGGCGCGCACCCGGGCGGCGGCGTCCGCGAGCCGCTCCTCGGGCAGTTCGCCCGCGCGTACGGCGGCGACCAGGGCGTCGCGCAGCCGGGTCACCGTCTCCTCGTCGGCGAGCCCGCCGCCCACGCAGATGGCGTCGGCGCCGGCCGCGATGGCGAGGACGCTGCCGCGCTCGATGCCGTACGTCGAGGAGATGGCCTGCATCTCCATGCCGTCGGTGACGATCAGGCCGTCGTAGCCCAGCTCTTCGCGGAGCAGGCCCGTGAGGATGCGGCGGGAGAGCGTCGCGGGGCGGTCCGGGTCGAGGACCGGGACCAGGATGTGGGCGCTCATCACGGCCCGGCTGCCGGCCGCGATCGCCGCGCGGAACGGGGCGAGGTCGCGGGCGTGCAGCACGTCGAGGCCGACGTCGATGAGCGGCATGTCGTGGTGCGAGTCGACGCCCGTGTCGCCGTGCCCGGGGAAGTGCTTGGTGCAGGCGGCGACCCCGGCGGACTGCATGCCCTCGACGTACGCGGCCGTGTGGCGGGCCACGAGTGCGGTGTCGGCGCCGAAGGAGCGCACGCCGATGACCGGGTTGTCGGGGTTGGCGTTGACGTCGGCGGACGGCGCCCAGTTGAGGTTGACGCCGCACGCGGCGAGGCGGCGGCCGAGCTCGAAGGCGACCGAGCGCGTGAGCTCCACGTCGTCGACAGCGCCGAGCGCGTGGTTGCCGGGGAACGAGGAGCCCGTACGGACCTCGAGGCGGGTGACGTCGCCGCTCTCCTCGTCGATGGCGACGAGGATGTCGCCGCGTTCCGCCCTCAACTGAGCGGTCAGGGCGGCGAGTTGCTCGGCCGAGTGGATGTTGCGGCCGAAGAGGCCGACGGACGCGAGGCCCTCCCCGAGGCGGCGCAGCAGCCAGTCCGGCGCGGTGGTGCCGGTGAAGCCGGGCTGCAGGACGGTGAGCGCGTCGCGGGTCAGCGTGTCGGTGCCGCGGGTGACAGTGGTCATCGGGTGGCGTTATCCCTTCACGGCGCCGGAGGTGAGGCCGCTGACGGCCTTGCGCTGCAGGAAGACGAAGAGGATGAGGATCGGGATCGCGAAGATGGAGGCCGCGGCCATGGTCGCACCCCAGTCGTCGCCGAACTGGCTCTGGAACTGCGACAGCCAGAGCGGGAGGGTCTTCGCGCCCGGCTCCTTGTTCAGGACCAGGACCAGGGGGAACTCGTTCCAGGCCGTGATGAAGCCGAACAGCGACGTGGCCATCAGGCCCGGCGCGAGCAGCGGCAGGATCACCTTGACGAAGGCCTGCGGGCGGCTGCAGCCGTCGACCATGGCGGACTCCTCCAGCTCCTTGGGCACCGCGGCGACGTAGCCGCGCAGCGTCAGGACGGTGAAGGGCAGCACCATCACCATGTAGAAGAGGGTCAGCGGGACGAGGCTGTTCAGCATGTCGTTGTCCCGCACGATCATGTAGATCGCGATGACCATGACCTCCCACGGCGCCATCTGCGCGACCATGAAGACCAGGATCATGCCCTTGCGGCCCTTGAACCGCATGCGGGCGAGGGCGAACGACGCGAACAGGGCGATGACGAGCGAGAGCAGCACCGCGCAGACCGTGACGGTGACCGAATTGACCACCAGCTGCCAGAAGTTGGGCGCGTTGATCGCCGCGCTGAAGTGCTCGAAGGTGATGTCGGTCGGGAACCAGACCGGGTTCTCCGTGATGATGTCCGCGGTCGGCTTGAAGGCCGTCGAGAACATCCAGTACACGGGGAAGACCATCATCACGAACAGCACGATCGCCGTGGCGTTGGGCCAGATGCGGCCGAGCAGTGAGCGCTTCACAGCTCGTCCTCCTCTTGCTTGAGAACGATGCGGAGGTAGTACGCGGTGAGGATCAGCATGACCACGATGGTGAGCAGCGCGATCGCGGCGCCCATGCCGTAGTGCTGGTTGCCGACGCCTTCGACGAAGGCGTAGACCGGCAGGGTCTCGGTGAGGCGGTCCGGGCCGCCTTCGTTGATCGTGAACACCTGCGTGAACGCCTTGAAGACCCAGATGACCTCGAGGAACGTCGTGGCGTAGAGGAAGGGGCGCAGGAAGGGGAAGGTCACCGAGGTGAACTGCTTCCAGACGCCAGCGCCGTCCAGGGCCGCGGCCTCGTACAGCTCGCGCGGGATGGTGGTCGTGGCGGCGTACAGGTTGATCGCGACGAACGGGATCGAGCCCCAGACGATCAGCAGACCGATCACGAAGAACGTGGACAGCTGCGAGCCGGTCCAGTTGTAGTCGGCCATCGAGTGCCAACCGAGCTTGTCCAGCACCCAGTTGACGATGCCGAAGCGGGACGCGAACAGCCACTGGTAGACGGTCGACGACGCGACCACCGGCATCGCCCAGGCGAGCACGAGGCCCAGCAGGAGCAGCAGTCGCATCTTCTTGCCGAGGCGTGCGATCAGCAGCCCGACGAGCGTGCCCGCCACCATGATCACGACGACGTTGATCGCCGTGAAGACGATCGAGCGCAGCGTGACGCGCCAGAAGTCCTCGCCGGTGAGGATCTCCTTGTAGTTCTCTACGCCGTTCCACTCGGTGACGTGCTGGATGAGCTGGCCCATGTTGAGGTTCTGGAACGACAGCATGCCGTCCTTCACCAGGGGCCAGCCGAGGAAGATCGCCGTCACCACGAGGGCGGGGAGCAGCAGCAGGTACGGCACGGCGCCTGCCGCACCCTTCCGCCCGTCCCCCCGCGGCCCGGGTGCGCGACCGCTGCGCTGCCCGCCGGATGCGACCTTGTCGACCGCGTCCGCCGGATTGGTCTGCACTGCCATGCTCGCCATCTCTTCCAAAGCCGTACTGGGCAAAGCCGTACTGGGTCAATGCGTCGGGCCGGGGCGGCGGGCGGGGTCAGGACCCGCTCCGCCGCCCCGGCCCGGGCGACTACTGCTGCTGGCTCAGGCGCTTGTTGAGCTCGCCCTCGACCTGCTTGGCGGCGTCGGCCGGCGACTTACCGTTCAGGACCGCGGTCATGTAGGTCTTGATCGGGTTCGGCGGGTTCTCCACCGGCGCCCACTCCGGGATCAGCGGCGTGGTGCCACCGGACTTGGCGGCGGCGGGGGCACCGGCCTGTGCGGCCGGCTGGTCCTTGGCGTAGGACTCGAGGGCCGGGGACTTCGGGACCCAGCCCACCTCCTTGACCAGCTGGCCGTCGTTCTCGACGGAGAGCGCGACCTTCAGGAACTCCTTGGCCAGGTCCTGCTTCTTGGAGCCCGCGGCGACGGCGAGGTTGGAGCCGCCGAGGAAGACGCCCTCGGGCTTGTCGGCCGTCTCACCGGGGATGGTGAAGAAGCCGATGTCCTCCTGCTTGAGCTTCTTGGCCTGCAGCGCGGTGCCGGCCTCGTAGCCCATGGCGATGATCGCGCCGGTGTTGCCCTTGCCGAAGACGGTGGCCTGCTGCGGCGTGGCCTCGTCCTTGTCCTTGGGCGCCTTGGAGAAGGCCTGGTACTGCTTGTAGACGTCCATGGCCTTGGCGACCTTCGGGTCACCGAGGTTGGAGACCCACTTGTCGCCGTCCTTCTTCACGGGCTCGACGCCCTGGCCGACGAGCAGGCCGTCGAAGAAGTACCAGTTCTGGCCCGGCAGGTAGAGCGGCTCGGCCTTGGTCTTCTCACCGATCTTCTTGAAGTCGGCGAACAGCTCGGCACGCGTCTTGGGCGTGTCCGTGATGCCGGCTTCCTTCCAGATCTTCTTGTTGTACATGACCGTGCGGTTGCCGAAGTACCACGGCAGCGCGTACTGCTTGCCGTCGTAGATCGACGGCTTGTTGACCGCGTCCGCCCAGTCCTTGCCGATCTCGCTCTTGAGGTCGGACAGGTCGGCGAGGCCGCCTGTCTTGGCGTACGCAGGGGTCTGCGTGTTGCCGATCTCCAGGACGTCCGGCGGGTTCGACTCCGAGAGGGCCGTGGTGACCTTCTGCTGGATGCCGTTCCACTCCTGGACCTGGATGTCCAGCTTGGCCTTGGTCTTCTTCTCGAACTCGGCCTTGACCTTCTTGGTCCACTCCGGCGGGTTCGAGCCGGACATGGTCCAGACGGTCAGCGTCTGTCCCTTGTAGCCGTCGGCTCCCGCCTTGCCCCCACTGTCCTTGTCGTCGTCGCTGCCACAGGCCGCGATCGAGACCAACATGCCCGCGACGCCGATGGCCGCAATGAGCTTGCGCTTCACGTCACCCTCCTCAGGGATGCCAGCAACCCCCCACCCACAGCGACGCATACGACGAGTAGTGCTCGTGGGACTGGGACCCGGTCTCCGTTTAATGGTGTAGACCAGTACCGGGAGCTTGGCCCAGACCAATAGACGTGTCAAGGGTGGCCAAGAAAGGACTGTGCGTCCGTTATCGGAACGACACCCGCCCGCCGTGACAAGGGTGTTGGGCGTCCACGCGGATCGGTCCCGTCCGCCTCGGCCGCACCGCGGCGTGGACTAGACCAGACGGTCACCGGACGGTATAAGGAGGGATCACGGAGCGTGCGGGGTCTCCCCCGCAGCGAGCCGTGCCACGATGTGAGCCGTGGCCGATGGATGCGTCGGTCGCATCGGCACCGAAGCCGGGAAGGCGGAGCATGAGCACCGACGTCAGCAGTGCGGAGAACGAGAGCGGGGCGCCCGTCCGTACCGCACGCGTGCCCAAGTACTACCGCCTGAAGAAGCACCTCCTCGACATGACGGAGACCCTCCCGCCGGGTACGCCGGTACCGCCGGAGCGGACGCTGGCCGCCGAGTTCGACACGTCCCGCACCACGGTGCGTCAGGCGCTCCAGGAGCTGGTCGTCGAGGGCCGGCTCGAGCGCATCCAGGGCAAGGGCACGTTCGTCGCCAAGCCGAAGGTCTCACAAGCCCTCCAACTCACCTCGTACACCGAGGACATGCGGGCGCAGGGCCTGGAGCCCACCTCGCAGCTCCTTGACATCGGCTACGTCACCGCGGACGACTCGCTCGCCGGGCTGCTCGACATCACCGCAGGCGGACGCGTGTTGCGCATCGAGCGCCTGCGCCTGGCGAGCGGCGAGCCGATGGCGATCGAGACCACCCACCTTTCGGCCAAGCGCTTCCCGGCCCTGCGCCGCAGCCTCGTCAAGTACACGTCCCTGTACACGGCGTTGGCCGAGGTGTACGACGTGCATCTCGCCGAGGCCGAGGAGACCATCGAGACGTCGCTCGCAACGCCGCGCGAGGCGGGCCTGCTCGGCACGGACGTGGGCCTGCCGATGCTGATGCTGTCGCGGCACTCGATCGACGGCTCGGGCCAGCCGGTGGAGTGGGTGCGTTCGGTGTACCGCGGCGACCGCTACAAGTTCGTGGCGCGGCTCAAGCGGCCGATGGACTAGGGCGTGTCGGCTGGGGGGCCGGGGGTTACCCCCCGGGACAACACAGCGTGGCGCGGCTCGAGCGGCCGATGGACTAGGGCGTGTCGGCTGGGGGTCCGGGGGTTACCCCCGGGACAACACAGCGTGGCGCGGCTCGAGCGGCCCATGGATGAGCGACCCCGGGTCCAACTCGCCGTATCGCACACCGTGTTCGCGCTGTAGCGCACATCACCTTTCTGCCCTACGGTCCTCTCGTCGCCGCATGGACGGGAGGGCACACCCGTGCGTACCGCAACTCCTCGATCCCCTGGAAGATCCCCTCGAAGCATCGCGCTGTGGACCGTCGTCGCGCTCGTGGGCGCGGCCGGCTGGTCCGTGCTCGCGCTGTCCCGCGGGGAGGACGTCTCCGCCGCGTGGATGGTGGCCGCGGCCCTCGGGTCGTATGCCATCGGCTATCGGTTCTACGCGAAGTTCATCGCGTACAAGGTCCTGAAGGTCGACGCGAAGCGGGCCACGCCCGCCGAGCGCCTGAACAACGGGATGGACTTCCATCCGACCGACCGGCGCGTGCTGCTCGGCCACCACTTCGCCGCCATCGCCGGGGCCGGGCCGCTGGTCGGGCCGGTGCTCGCCGCGCAGATGGGCTATCTGCCGGGGACCATCTGGATCATCGTCGGCGTGATCTTCGCGGGCGCCGTGCAGGACATGGTCGTGCTGTTCTTCTCGACGCGGCGCGACGGGCGCTCGCTCGGGCAGATGGCGCGCGAGGAGATCGGCCCGTTCGGCGGGGCCGCGGCGCTGATCGCCACCTTCGCCATCATGATCATCCTGCTCGGGGTGCTCGCGCTGGTGATCGTGAACGCGCTCGCCGCCTCGCCCTGGGGCACCTTCTCCATCGCGATGACGCTGCCGATCGCCCTGTTCATGGGCTTCTACCTGCGCGTCCTGCGGCCGGGCCGGGTCAGTGAAGTCTCCCTGATCGGCGTCGCGCTGCTGCTGCTCGCGCTGGTCGCGGGGCGCTGGGTCGCCGAGTCGTCGTGGGCCGACACCTTCACCCTGAAGCCCTCCACCCTGGTCGTCTGGATGGTGGCGTACGGCTTCATCGCCTCCGTGCTGCCGGTGTGGATGCTGCTCGCGCCGCGCGACTACCTCTCCACGTTCATGAAGCTCGGCACCATCGTGCTGCTGGCGCTCGGTGTGGTGGTCTCGCTGCCGACGCTCAAGATGGACCCCGTCACCGACTTCGCCTCGCGCGGGGACGGGCCCGTCTTCGCGGGGTCCCTGTTCCCCTTCGTGTTCATCACCATCGCGTGCGGCGCGCTGTCCGGGTTCCACGCGCTGATCTCCTCCGGCACGACGCCGAAGATGATCCAGAAGGAGACCCAGATCCGGATGATCGGCTACGGCTCCATGCTCATGGAGTCGTCGGTCGCGATCATGGCCCTGGTCGCCGCCTCGATCATCGACCCCGGTCTGTACTTCGCGATGAACGCACCGTCCGGTGTCATCGGCACCACCGTGCAGTCCGCGTCCCAGGCCGTCGGCCACCTCGGGTACTCGATCTCGCCGGACGACCTCGCGCGAGCGGCCCAACGCGTCGAGGAATCAACCCTGTTGTCCCGTACGGGCGGTGCGCCGACCCTCGCCGTCGGCGTCTCGGAGATCTTCTCCAAGGTGACCGGCGGCGGCCTGCGCGCCTTCTGGTACCACTTCGCGATCATGTTCGAGGCGCTGTTCATCCTGACCGCGCTCGACGCCGGGACGCGCGTCGGCCGCTTCATGCTCCAGGACATGCTCGGCAACGTCTACAAGCCGTTCAGGAACGTGAGTTGGAAGCCCGGGCTCCTCCTCACCAGTGCCGTGGTGGTCGCCCTGTGGGGCTACTTCCTCTGGGTCGGCGTGCACGAGCCGCTCGGCGGGATCAACCAGCTCTTCCCGATCTTCGGCATCGCCAACCAGCTGCTCGCGGCCGTCGCCCTCGCCGTCTGCACGACGCTGCTCGTGAAGTCCGGGCGGCTCAAGTGGGCCTGGATCACCGGGGTTCCGCTCGCCTGGGACGCCACGGTCACCCTGACCGCCAGCTGGCAGAAGGTGTTCTCGTCCGACCCGCGCGTCGGGTTCTTCCAGCAGCGCGCGAAGTACCAGGACGCCATCGACGCGGGCAAGGTGCTGCCGCCCGCCAAGACCATGGACGACATGCACACCGTGGTCACCAACTCCACGGTGGACGGCGTCCTTTCGGCCGCCCTCGCCGTGCTCGTCGTCGTGGTCATCGCGGACGCGGCGCGGGTCTGCGTCAAGCACGTACGGGATCCGCTGTCCTCGAGGCTCAGCGAGGCACCGTACGTCGAGTCCCGGCTCGTGGCACCGGCCGGACTCGTCCCCACCCGGCGTGAGAAGGAGGAGGCGCGCGATGGCAGCGGCGTCGGTGCTGCTTCGGATGGTTAGACAGGTGCGCTGGTACGTAAGGGAGTTGACGGACGAATCGGCGTACGAGCGCTATGTCGCGCACGCGCGGGCAGCGCATCCCGGGACGTCGGTCGCCTCGCGGCGCGAGTTCGAGCGTATGCGGACGGACCGGCAGGAGACGGACCCGCGGCAAGGGTTCCGCTGCTGTTAGGGGCACGTCCGGCCCGACCGAGGCTCGTCCGTTATCCGGACAGGGGTTCCATAGAGCAAGACTCTCGCTTAGATTTCCCGCACGTTAAGCATGAGATAAGTGGGACCAGCGAGGGGACGGAGCCGCGTCATGTCTGATGCGCCAGCAGGTGCGCCTGAAGTGAAACCACCGGTGATCACGCCGGTGCGCGTGATCATCGCGATCTGTTTGGTCGCACCGTTCGTGGCGATGCTCTGGGTCAGCTCCTACGCCAAGATCGACCCGACGTTCATCGGGATCCCGTTCTTCTACTGGTACCAGATGCTCTGGGTGCTGATCTCGACCGCGCTCACGATGACCGCGTACAAGCTGTGGCAGCGCGACCAGCGCGGCCGTAAGTCCTCCCAGGAAGGGGCCGGCGCGTGAACGGCGGCGTCAACGGTGTCGCGCTCACCGTCTTCATCATCTTCTTCCTGGCCGTCACGGTCATGGGCTTCCTCGCCGCGCGCTGGCGCCGCTCCGAGAGCGACTCGCTCGACGAATGGGGCCTCGGCGGCCGCTCGTTCGGCACCTGGATCACCTGGTTCCTGCTCGGCGGCGACCTCTACACCGCGTACACCTTCGTGGCCGTCCCGGCGGCGATCTACGCGGCCGGTGCCTCCGGCTTCTTCGCGGTTCCGTACACGATCCTGGTGTACCCGCTGATCTTCACGTTCCTGCCGCGCCTGTGGTCGGTCTCGCACAAGCACGGGTACGTGACCACGTCGGACTTCGTCCGCGGCCGCTTCGGCTCCAAGGGCCTGTCGCTCGCCGTCGCGATCACCGGCATCCTCGCCACGATGCCGTACATCGCGCTCCAACTGGTCGGCATCCAGGCCGTGTTGGACGTCATGGGCGTCGGTGGCGGCGAGGGCACGAACTGGTTCGTCAAGGACCTGCCGCTGCTCATCGCCTTCGGCGTGCTGGCCGCGTACACGTACTCCTCGGGCCTGCGGGCCCCCGCGCTGATCGCGTTCGTCAAGGACACCCTGATCTACATCGTCATCGCGGTCGCCATCATCTACATCCCGATCAAGCTGGGCGGCTTCGACGACATCTTCGCCGCGGCCGGGAAGAAGTTCTCGCAGATCAACCCCGCGACGGACAAGCCGGTGGGGGCGCTCGCACCCGGCTCGACCGGTACGTGGACGTACGCGACGCTCGCCCTCGGTTCGGCCCTCGCGCTGTTCATGTACCCGCACTCGATCACGGCGACCCTGTCGTCCAAGAGCCGCGAGGTCATCCGCCGCAACACCACGATCCTGCCGCTGTACTCGCTGATGCTGGGCCTGCTCGCGCTGCTCGGGTTCATGGCGATCGCGGCCGGAGTGAAGGTGCAGAACGGGCAGTTGGCGATTCCGCAGCTGTTCGAGGACATGTTCCCCGACTGGTTCGCGGGTGTGGCCTTCGCGGCCATCGGCATCGGCGCGCTCGTGCCCGCCGCCATCATGTCCATCGCCGCGGCGAACCTCTTCACGCGCAACATCTACAAGGACTTCATCAAGCCCGACGCGACGCCCGAGCAGGAGACCAAGGTCTCCAAGCTGGTCTCGCTGCTGGTGAAGGTCGGCGCGCTCGCCTTCGTCCTGACCATGGACAAGACCGTCGCCATCAACTTCCAGCTGCTCGGCGGCATCTGGATCCTGCAGACCTTCCCGGCCCTGGTCGGCGGCCTGTTCACGCGCTGGTTCCACCGGTGGGCGCTGCTCGCCGGCTGGGCGGTCGGCATGGTCTACGGCACGGTCGCCGCGTACGGGGTCGCCTCGCCGACGCAGAAGCACTTCGGCGGCTCCGCCAAGGAGATCCCGGGCATCGGCGAGATCGGCTACATCGGCATGACGGCGTTCGTCCTGAACGTGGTCGTGACCGTCGTCCTCACCTTCGTCCTCAAGGCGCTCAAGGCCCCCGAGGGCGTCGACGAGACGTCGCCGTCGGACTACACGGCCGACGCGGGCGACAAGGGCGTGCAGGTCGAGCTGCCCACCGTGGGAGCGGGCGCGGGCCACTAGCGACACCGCTCAGCTCATGGGACAAGCCCCACCGACCGGTGGGGCTTGTCCTTTCTCGTCCGCTTACGGTGTTCCCGTAACCCACGATCAACGGAGGAACCATGGCCGCCGCCCCCATCGTCCTGGACAGCGACCCCGGCATCGACGACGCCGTCGCGCTGCAGTACCTGCTCGGCACCGGCCTGTGGGACCTCAAGGCGTACACGACCGTCGGCGGCAACGTGCCCGCCCCGCAGACCTTCCGCAACGGCCGGGCCCTCGCCCGCGCCTTCGGCATCGACGGGGACGTCTCCGTGCACCGGGGCGCGGGCCGCCCGCTCACCCGGCTGCCGTACGCGGCGGCCGGCGAGTTCCACGGCGCCGCCGGCCTCGGCGACGAGGTACTGCCGGACTCGGCCGTGCCCGAGCAGAGCGAATCCTCCACCCAGGCCCTGCTGCGCCTGTCGCGCGAGTACGAGGGCGAGCTCACCGTGTGCGCGACGGGCCCGCTGACGAACGTGGCGCTCGCGCTCTCCGAGGACCCGGACTTCGCGCGGCGCGTGAAGCACCTCGTCTTCATGGGCGGGGCGGCGGAGGTGCCGGGGAACATCACGCCGGTCGCCGAGTTCAACGCGTGGGCGGACCCGGACGCGGTCGACCTCGTCGTCTCCTCCGGCATCCGCTACACGATGGTCGGGCTCGACGCGACGCACGGCTGGCGCTTCGGCCCCGACGAGCTCAAGACCCTGGAGGCGGCGGGCGAGGGCATGGGACTCTCCGCCCGCCTGATGCGCTTCTACCTCGGCGCGTACGAGGAGACCGGAGGCAGCCCGCTGCACGACCCGCTGGCCGTCGGGGTCTGCGCCGACGAGTCGTTCGTCACCGCTGCCGAGGGCACGGTCGTCGTGGAGTGCGCCTCCGAACTCACCCGCGGCAAGACGGTGTTCATCCCCTACGACGCCGACTACCCGCGCCCGTACTACTCCGAGTCCCCGCTGGTCGCCGCGCGCACCGAGCACCGCGGCCGCATCGCGCTCGGCACCGGCCCGCGCAACTTCACCGAGGACTTCGTCGCCACGCTGCTCAAGTGGCCCTCGGCCGCATGAGCGGGAGCGTCGGCGTCCGGGGCGTACGGCCCGAGGAGTACGCGCGGCTCGGCGAGATCAGCGCCGCCGCGTATCTGGACAGCGGGCTGCTCGTGTTCGGCGAGGCCGACTGGTACGCGGCCGAGCTGCGGGACGTCGCCGCACGCGCCCGGCAGGCCGAGGTGCTCGTCGCCGTCCAGGGCGACGAGGTCCTCGGCGGGGTCACGTACGTGCCCGGGCACGACCATCCGTACGCCGAGCTCGCCCGGCCGGGCGAGGCCGAGTTCCGGATGCTGGCGGTCGCCGCCGAGGCCCGGGGACAGGGCGCCGGTGAGGCGCTCGTGCGGGCCGTCGTGGAGCGGGCGCGGGCGGCCGGCCTGGACGCCGTCGTGCTGTCGACGCAGCCCGTCGCGACCGCCTCGCACCGGCTCTACGAGCGCGTCGGCTTCGTCCGCGCCGCCGCGCGCGACTGGGCCCCGGTCCCCGAAGTGACGCTTCTCGCCTACGTCCTGGATCTGACGGCCTGACAGCCGTGGTACCGCCCGACGCGGCAGGCCGACACAAGATGTGGGCCTGCCACGAAGACCCGGCACAAGATGTATGCTCACTCTCGCCGTCACCACAGGGGAATCCGGTGCAAATCCGGAACTGTCCCGCAACGGTGAACGTACCCGCCCATAGCGGAGCGCGTACGTGAGTCCGATGACCTGCCGACGGCACGCCCGAACCGTCCGGTTCGGGCGTCGACGACGTCCGGGCCTCGCGGAATGGGCCGGTGACGACGGCGCCCCCGCGTGCCGCCCGAGCCACTTCCTCCCCGCAGGCCCCGAGCCGAGCGAGGGAGAGCCTCCACGTGACCATCGCGCCTGCTGATCCTGCCTCAGTGGTGACCGATGCCCCGGGCACCGCGCTGCTGCGCACCCTGACCGGGCTGACCGCCGACCTCCAGGGCGCCGACCCGGGCCGGGTCGCGGCCGCCGCGCTCCGGGGCCGCTCCGCGCGCGCCGACGAGGCCGAGCTGCGCGAACTCGCCACCGAGGCCGCCGCGGGACTCATCTCCGAGGACCCGGTCTACTCCCGGCTCGCCGCCCGTCTCCTCACGCTCTCCATCGCCGCCGAGGCCGCCACCCAGGGCGTCACCTCGTTCACCGGCTCGGTCGCAGTCGGCCACCGCGAGGGGCTGATCGCGGACCGCACCGCCGCGTTCGTCCGCGTCCACGCCGCGCGGCTCGACTCGCTCGTCGACACCGGCGCCGACGACCGCTTCGGCTACTTCGGCCTGCGCACCCTGTACAGCCGCTATCTGCTGCGCCACCCGATCACCCGCAAGGTCGTCGAGACCCCGCAGCACTTCATGCTGCGCGTCGCGGCCGGTCTGGCGGAGGACGAGTCGGCCCGCGCGCTCGACGAAGTCGCCGCCCTGTACGGCCTGATGAGCCGCCTCGACTACCTGCCGTCCTCCCCCACCCTCTTCAACTCCGGGACCCGGCACCCGCAGATGTCGAGCTGCTACCTGCTCGACTCCCCGCTGGACGAGCTCGACTCGATCTACGACCGGTACCACCAGGTGGCCCGGCTGTCGAAGCACGCGGGCGGCATCGGCCTCTCGTACTCCCGCATCCGGTCCCGCGGTTCGCTGATCCGGGGCACGAACGGGCACTCCAACGGCATCGTCCCGTTCCTGAAGACGCTGGACGCGTCGGTCGCCGCCGTGAACCAGGGCGGGCGCCGCAAGGGCGCGGCCGCCGTCTACCTGGAGACGTGGCACTCCGACATCGAGGAGTTCCTGGAGCTGCGCGACAACACCGGTGAGGACGCGCGCCGCACGCACAACCTGAACCTGGCGCACTGGATCCCGGACGAGTTCATGCGCCGGGTGAACGAGGGCGCCGACTGGTCGCTGTTCTCGCCGGCCGACGTGCCCGAGCTGGTCGACCTGTGGGGCGAGGAGTTCGACGCCGCGTACAAGAAGGCCGAGGCGGACGGGAAGGCCCAGAAGACCATCCCCGCCCGGGACTTGTACGGCCGCATGATGCGCACCCTCGCGCAGACCGGCAACGGCTGGATGACGTTCAAGGACGCCGCCAACCGCACCGCCAACCAGACCGCGGAGCCCGGCCACACGGTCCACTCCTCGAACCTGTGCACCGAGATCCTGGAGGTGACGGACGACGGGGAGACGGCCGTCTGCAACCTGGGCTCGGTGAACCTGGGTTCGTTCGTGGACACGACGACCGGTGACATCGACTGGGAGCGGCTCGACGAGACCGTCCGCACCGCCGTCACCTTCCTCGACCGCGTCGTCGACATCAACTTCTACCCGACCGAGCAGGCGGGCCGCTCCAACGCGAAGTGGCGCCCGGTCGGCCTCGGCGCGATGGGTCTGCAGGACGTCTTCTTCAAGCTGCGCCTGCCCTTCGACTCGCCGCAGGCCAGGGCGCTCTCGACGCGGATCCAGGAGCGCATCATGCTCGCCGCGTACGAGGCGTCCGCCGACCTCGCCGAGCGCAGCGGCCCGCTGCCCGCCTGGGAGAAGACCCGGACGGCGCGCGGCGTCCTGCACCCCGACCACTACGACGTACAGCTGACCTGGCCGGAGCGCTGGGCCGCGCTGCGGGAACGTATCGCCGCGGTCGGCATGCGCAACTCGCTGCTCCTCGCCATCGCGCCCACGGCGACCATCGCCTCGATCGCCGGTGTCTACGAGTGCATCGAGCCGCAGGTCTCGAACCTCTTCAAGCGCGAGACGCTGTCCGGCGAGTTCCTCCAGGTCAACTCGTACCTGGTGGACGAGCTCAAGGCGCTCGGCGTCTGGGACGCGCAGACCCGGGAGGCGCTGCGCGAGTCCAACGGCTCGGTGCAGGGCTTCACTTGGGTCCCCGAGGAGGTGCGGGAGCTGTACCGCACGGCGTGGGAGATCCCGCAGCGCGGCCTCATCGACATGGCGGCGGCGCGGACCCCGTTCCTCGACCAGGCCCAGTCGCTCAACCTCTTCCTGGAGACGCCGACCATCGGCAAGCTCTCCTCGATGTACGCGTACGCCTGGAAGTCGGGCCTGAAGACGACGTACTACCTGCGCTCGCGCCCCGCGACGCGCATCGCCCGCGCGGCCGCCCGCGCCACCGTCCCCGTCCAGGTGGCCGAGCCCGACGCGGTCGCCTGCTCCCTGGAAAACCCCGAGTCCTGCGAGGCCTGCCAGTGACCACCGAAAACCGTCCCAAGAACCTGCTCGACCCGGGCTTCGAACTGACCCTGCGTCCCATGCGCTACCCGGACTTCTACGAGCGCTACCGCGACGCCATCAAGAACACGTGGACGGTGGAGGAGGTCGACCTCCACTCCGACGTGGCGGACCTGGCCAAGCTCACGCCCGGCGAGCAGCACATGATCGGCCGCCTGGTCGCGTTCTTCGCGACGGGCGACTCGATCGTCGCGAACAACCTCGTGCTCACGCTCTACAAGCACATCAACTCCCCCGAGGCGCGGCTGTACTTGAGCCGCCAGCTCTTCGAGGAGGCCGTGCACGTCCAGTTCTATCTGACGCTGCTCGACACCTACCTCCCCGACCCGGAGGACCGCGCGGCGGCGTTCGCGGCGGTGGAGAACATCCCCTCCATCCGTGAGAAGGCCGAGTTCTGCTTCAAGTGGATGGACTCGGTCGAGAAGCTCGACCGCCTGGAGACGAAGGCCGACCGCCGCCGCTTCCTGCTCAACCTCATCTGCTTCGCGGCGTGCATCGAGGGCCTGTTCTTCTACGGTGCCTTCGCGTACGTCTACTGGTTCCGCAGCCGGGGCCTGCTCCACGGCCTCGCCACCGGCACGAACTGGGTCTTCCGCGACGAGACGATGCACATGAGCTTCGCCTTCGAGGTGGTCGACACCGTCCGCAAGGAGGAGCCCGAGCTCTTCGACGACGCGCTTGAGCAGCAGGTCACCGACATGCTGCGCGAGGCGGTCGAGGCCGAGCTGCAGTTCGGCCGTGACCTGTGCGGCGAGGGCCTGCCGGGCATGAACACCGACTCGATGCGCCAGTACCTGGAGTGCGTCGCCGACCAGCGCCTGCAGCGCCTCGGCTTCGCACCGGTCTACGGCTCGGAGAACCCGTTCTCCTTCATGGAGCTGCAGGGCGTCCAGGAACTGACGAACTTCTTCGAGCGCCGCCCGTCCGCGTACCAAGTCGCGGTCGAGGGCTCGGTCGGGTTCGACGAGGAGTTCTAGACCGGGGCTTCCCGATCCTACGAAGTCCAGGGCCCGGCGGTGTTCACACCGCCGGGCCCTGCTCGTACTGGCGCGCACGCCCCCGCGCGGCGCCCGGATCAGGCCGCCCGCCCATAAGCGGCGCGCAGGTCCTCCGCCTTGCGGGCCGCGCGGATCTGCCGGTCGATCCGGCGGTCGTGGGCCATTCCGTACAGGGAGGGGGCGGCGACGAGGAGGAAGACGAAGAGGACGGTGAGGTAGTTCATCGCTGTGTTCATGCCTCTACTTTCGCGCCGGACGACACTCCGCAGCAGTGGCAGTACTGTCACTGACCCTCGAATTACTGCCAACTCTGCGGCACACTGGACGACATGCTGAAGAACGTGGCCGCAGTGCTGCTCGACGGTGTCCATCCCTTCGAACTCGGCGTCGTGTGCGAGGTGTTCGGCCTCGACCGCAGCGACGCCGGGCTGCCCGTGTACGACTTCGCGGTCGCCTCGGTCGAGGGGCCCTCGCTCACCACGCACGTGCCCGGCATGACGGTCTCCACCCCGCACGGCCTCGAACGGCTCGCGGAGGCCGACCTCATCGCGATCCCCTCGGCGGGGCGGCGGTTCGGCCAGTACCCGCCGGAGCTGCTCGACGCGCTGCGGCAGGCGGTCGACCGGGGCGCACGCGTGCTCAGCCTCTGCGCGGGGGTGTTCGTCCTCGGCGAGGCCGGGCTGCTCGACGGCCGCCGGTGCGCGGTCCACTGGCGGTACGCGCACGAACTCGCCGTCACGTACCCGCGCACCCGGGTGGACCCCGATGTGCTGTACGTCGACGAGGGCCCGGTCATCACCTCCGCGGGCACGGCCGCCGGCATCGACGCCTGCCTGCACATCGTGCGCACGGAGCACGGCGCCGAGGTGGCCAATGCGATAGCCCGGCGGATGGTCGTGCCGCCGCACCGGGACGGCGGCCAGGCGCAGTACGTGGAGCGGCCGTTGCCCGCGGCGCGCTGCGACACCGTCGGCGAGGTGCTGGTGTGGATGGAGCAGAACCTGCACGCCCCGGTGACCGTGGAGGAGCTCGCGGCGCGGGCGCACATGTCCCCGCGCACGTTCGCCCGCCGCTTCCAGCAGGAGACGGGCACGACCCCGTACCGCTGGCTCCTTCGCCAACGGGTGCTGTTCGCGCAGGAGTTGCTGGAGGGCACGGACGAGACGGTGGACGCGATCGCCTACCGCGCGGGGTTCGGCAACGCGGCGGCGATGCGCCATCAGTTCATGAAGGCGCTGGGCACGACGCCCAACGCCTTCAGGAGGACCTTCCGGGTACGGCTCGCGAGCTAGGTCAGTCGCGGGCCGACAGCTTCAGCAGCGCCCGGCGCGGTTGCAGCGTGATCCCTATCCGCGGTGTTCCGTCCGTCTCCGCGACCGGGGTCACGCGCCACTTCTGCACCACGGCCCCCAGCACCAACGACAGTTCGGCCATGCTGAAGTGGTCGCCCGGGCACTTGCGGTTGCCGACGCTGAACGGCGCGTGCGCCGCGGGCGTGACGTCCGCGGCGCGCTCGGGCAGCCAGCGGTCGGGGTCGAAGGTGAGATGGTCGGCGAATGCACGCGGGTCGCGCTGCATGGCCAGCGGGCTGTAGACGATGTCCGAACCGGCCGGAATGCGATACCCGCCGAGCGTCGTGTCGACGACGGCAAGCCGCGTCAATATCCAGACGGCGGGGCGTATCCGCATCGCCTCGGTGAGGAGATTCCGCATATATGCGAGTTTCCCGAGGTCCGCGAAAGCGATCGGCCTGCCGCCCGTCACGGATTCCACCTCCTCGCACAACCGCCTTTCGTGCTCGGGGTGTTCGGCGAGAAGCTGGAACACCCATGTCAGGGTCTTCGCCACATTCTCGGCACCGGCGACGACGAGGGACACGACTTGGTCGTGCACCTCCTGCTCGTTGACCGTTTCACCATTCTCGTCGCGGTCCTCGAGCAATGCGGCAAGAAGGTCGTCCGGATTGCTTCCCGAAGCGGCCTGGGACCTGCGCTCGGTGATGATCTCGTCGACCAGGCGGTGCAAATCGGCCAGCGCGCTCTCGAATCGCCGATTGGCCGGCGAAGGCACTCGGTACAGCGGGCCGAAGGACAGGATCATCCTGCGGTACAGGCCCTCGAAGACCGTGTGCAGCGCCGCGCTGAGCCGGTCGGCCCGCTCGTCGATGGAGTCGACCCGGAGCACGGAGCGGGCGACGATGCGGGTCGCGGTGCGGAACACCTCGGCCGCCATGTCGACGGTCTGCCCGTCGTCGAAGCGGTCCGCCATGCGACGCGCCTCGTCCTCCATCACGGCCGCGTACTCATGGATCTTGTCCATCCTGAACGCGGGCTGGATCGCCCGGCGTTGACGCCGGTGCAGCGGGCCGTTGCTGGTTGCCACCCCCTTGCCGAGCAGCACCCCCATCGTGTCCCACAGCGGCCCGCCGACCAGAAAGTCCGGGCTCTTGAGCAGCTGTGCGACCAGCTCCGGGTCGCACACCGCGTACGCCTCCTTCGGCCCGAGCTTCAGCCGGACGACGTCGCCGCCGTCGCGCAGCCCGGCCAGGAAGCCGAGCGGGTCGCGCAGCAGGTTCCAGGCGTGGCCGAGCAGCGGCGCACCGCCGGGGGCGGGCGGCGGGGCCTGCGGCTCCGCGCCCGGCACCGGCGCCGGTGCCGGAAGGGTCGATTCGACGGTCATGCGCACTCACCTACTTGATCCGTCTGTTCGCTCATGTCACCCATGTCGCTCATGTCAGCGAGGTCGCCGAGGTCGGATCCGGCGTCGACGTCGGTGCCCGCGCCGGTGTCCGTGATGTACGGCGGTGTCGCCCGGTCGTCCCAGCTGTCCACCGCGTAGCGACCTGATTCGTGGTGGAACCAGTACACGGAACTGAACCAGTTCCGCATATTGCCGACGCACGACCTGATGGCCGTCGCGAGTTCGATGCCGTGTGGCCCGACATTTTCCGTCGCAATCGCCAGCTGTTCCACCTCCGCCTCTGCGGCGAGGAATTCCTGAATGGTTCCCTCGACCCTTCGGCGTACTTCCGTGATGGCCTCCTGGAGAGAAAGGCCTTCGTGTTTGATGAGGCTTATCCCGAGGTTGTGCAATTCCTCGCCCGCGAGTTCCTTGGGCAGGGAGCACAGGTCGTTGTACCAGGCGGCGAAATCCTGGCAGGCGAGCGCGGCCCGCACGAACGCCTCGTTCTTCCGCACCCAGGCCGGGAGTTCGTGCTGTGCGGTCGGCTCCAACAGATCGAGCCAGATCCAGTGCGCGAACGTATTCCGGCGCAAAGCGATGTACTCGTCGACGGTCGGCACGGCCCCCGTCATTCGGTTGTGGAACTCCTGGTCGTACGCGTCGATCACCTCGTGGAAGTGCCGCGCGAAGCGGACGTTCCACGTCCGGCTGAGCGAGCCGTACAGCCGGCCGACACTCTCCGCGAACGCCGCGACCAGCGGATCCTTGTGGTCCAGGTGAAGCTGTGGGGCTTCGGTGGCCGCGTGCAGCTGGACGGCGAGCCGCCGCCAGCTCGCCGTCCTTCCGTGGATCACGTCGCGGTCGTGCCGGTCGTCCCACACGAAGAACCACGCGCTGTAGTCGCAAATCGCGGACAGCACGTCGTTGGGCGCACCGATGTAGTAGCCAGCCATCAGGTCCGTGTAGCACAGACCATCGGCATATTTGGCGACCTTGTCGGCGGGCATCAGACGCTTTTCGAGCAGCCAGGACCGCGTCTTCTCCTGGAGCTTCGGCCAATACGGATGCAGATTGCGAGGAAACGCGTCCTCGATCACCGGAAGCGCCAGCGCCGGTGGGACCGCTGTCTGTGGATAAGCAGGCACGAAAAGACCCCTCTCTGCCGCCTGATGGCGTGCGCCCCTCCCGCAGTGCCGGGCGCGCGCCGTTGCGTATCCCCGCGCTTTCTATTCAGCACCACAACTGACCGTTCTGGGAACGGATTTGCTCCCCTCACTACCCCTGCCCGCCGGAATCGTCCCCTTACATGACCGAATCTGGGTCACGTTCGGCCGGTCCTGTTCGCACACGCGGCCTACGCGGTGTGGTCCGCGTACATACGAGAGCGGCGCCTGGCCGGAATCATCCGTACCAGGCGCCGCTCGACGCATCAACTGCCCAAGGGGGCTCAGGCGTTGGGGACCACTGGGTAGCGCGGGGTCCCCTCCTCCATCTGCTTCAGGGCGTTCTTCCGCTCGCGCTTCGAGAGCCGGTCGATGTACAGGTAGCCGTACAGGTGGTCCGTCTCGTGCTGCAGGCAGCGCGCGAAGTACCCGGTGCCGCGCACGGTGATCGCGTTGCCCTTCTCGTCCTGCCCGGTGACCACCGCGTAGTCGGGGCGGGCGAGTTCGGCGTACGCCGTCGGGACGGACAGGCAGCCCTCGTTGGAGTCGTCGAGGCGGCGCTGGTCGGCGGGCAGCTCCTGCAGGACCGGGTTGCACACGACACCGGTGTGGCGCACGCCCTCGTCGTCCGGGCAGTCGTAGACGAAGACCTTGCGGTCGACGCCGATCTGGTTGGCGGCGAGGCCGACGCCCTCGGCGGTGCGCTGGCTGGCGAACATGTCGTCGACCAGCTGGGCGAGCTCGGCGCCGAACTCGGTCACGTCCTTGCACTCCTTGTGCAGGACGGGGTTGCCGACAACGGTGATCGGCCGCGACGTGCCACGCTCCCGGTACGCCGCCTCGCGCGCCTCGCAGTCCTCGGTGTCGACGACGAAGCCCTCGTCGTCCACGGGGAGCACGCCCGGGGCGTTCTGCTGATCGGTGTCCTGCTGCGCCATGACGGACGTAAGCCTTCCTGGGAAATACGGGGAACCCTTACAGGGTACGGGGAGCTTGGCAGCCGCCCGTCAGGAGCGCCCCGTCAGGGGCGCGGGGAACGGCGCGAGCAACCACGACGAGTTCGCGGACAACAACGCACTCAACACACCTCTTCAAGATCCCGCCAGTCACGAGAATCCGGCGAATCCGCAACCCACCCGTCCAGCAACCCCCGGACCAGCGAAGCCGGCGCAGCCACCCCGCACTCGCGCTCCGGCACCCACAGCTGACCGTCGGTCCGGTGCCCGAGCGGCCCGGGGTGCCCCGGCTCGCTGTGGTCGTGCGGGTCCAGGTGCTGCTCGTCGCCCTCGTCGGACGGCATCCGCGACTCGGAGCACATCCGGCACAGCAGCCGCACCGAGGACGACCAGTCCTCGGCCGCGAACCCGGCGTCGGCGGCGAGCCGCTCCAGCGCGTCCCGATCGGCCTCCGTGGCGGCCTCGAGGAGCACGACCCAGGTCGGCACCGGCGACGGCGCCCACAGCTCGATCTCGTCGAAGACGGGGTACGAGTGCCCGGCCGCGGTGGTCCGCTCCCCGTGCGGCACCCCGTCGTGCAGGACGACCTCGCCCCAACGGCGCCCGGACGACGGCAGCGGAATGGACAGCACCTCGATCCGCGCGGGGTCCAGCCTGCGCCCCCACACGACCTCGGCCTCGCCCTCCGGCGACAGCCGCACGGCCGCGCTCCCGAGGTCCATGCCCGTCGGCTCGCCGGCGGCAGCGGCGCCGCCGGGCACCTTCAGCCCGTACGCCTGCCAGGCCCGCCGGGCCAGCGGCCAGTCCTGCAGGGCGGTGGCCGCGATCCCCACGTTCCACCAGTCAGGGGCACCGGTCTCCCGGTCGAGCAGCGCGACGGCCCGCAGGCCCGCGGTGCGCGCCTGCTCCCAGTCGTGCCGGAACTTGTGCAGCAGCGCGAGGTTGAACCACGACTCCGACAGCCACGGCTCCAGGTCGGCCGCACGGGTCAACAGGGCCCCCGCGTCCTCGTACCGACCATCGCCGATCAGCGTGAACGCACGATCCGTGGCCTGCCGCCACGAGGCGGAGGGCCGGTGCCGTCCCTTGCCGAAGATCCTCACGATTCCCGCCTGCCGATACTCGAGGCCTGTGCCCCCGGACACCCTCTTTGGTCGTTCCTTCGCATCCAACCACGTACGGTCGGACGCCCGCTCATTACCCATGGGTTACCCAGCCGACCCCAGGGCCAGACCCCTGCCCGCCCGTCTCCCACCACCGCCCTACCCGAGGCCCTTCGGGCCGCCCCTCATGTGCGTGACCACTCTGGCCAGGGCTTCCACGACCTC
This sequence comes from Streptomyces sp. NPDC050085, assembly GCF_044460595.1. Taxonomy (NCBI): domain Bacteria; kingdom Bacillati; phylum Actinomycetota; class Actinomycetes; order Kitasatosporales; family Streptomycetaceae; genus Streptomyces; species Streptomyces sp. NPDC050085. The sequence goes on from NZ_JBITJZ010000004.1 coordinate 211,466, forward strand.
CGGCTGGTAGTCGTGGCCCGTGGCCAGACGCAGCCTCTCCAGGGCCGCGAGCGGCCCCTGGGGGCCCTCTTCCCTGGCCATTTCGTCGTACGCGTTCGCCGTCCGCACAATCCGTGCGGTGAGCGGCTGCTCACGGTAGGGATCCGCCTGCCGCTCCACGACCACGGCCACCTGTGCGTCCACTCCGGTCTGCCGTACGACGGCGCCCCCGAGCAGGGCGATCCGCCGCTGCTGGGCGGTGGGCAGCGCCGCGGTCGCCCCTTCCGCCACGGGGTCGACGAGCGACAGCTGCCCGATGTCGTGCATCAGCGCCGCGTACTCCAGAACGGTCAGATCCGGCCCGGAAAGCCCCAGGTCACGGCCGACGGCCCGGCTCAGCGCCGCGACCCGCAGGGCGTGCCCGTGCGGGGTGTACCCGGCGATCTCCGTGGCGCGGGCCAGCGAGGCGATGGTCTGGCGGTACGTGGCCTTCACCGCGGAGTAGCGCCGGAAGGCCAGTTGGGTGAGGAGCAGCGGCAGGCTGATGACGGGCAGCGCCCACAGACCCGCGACGGCGACCGCCAGCGCCATCACCGCTCCGGTCGCGCACACGGCGGACCCGATCCCGAGCATCGCCCGCAGCTCGTCACGGAGCAGCGGTCCGAACGGCCAGCCGGTGCGTGCGTACGCCATCGCCGCGGCGACCACGGCATCGCACAGCGCGGTCAGCGCGAGCAGCCCCGCGATGAGCAGCGCGTAGTACGCCCCGTCGCCGAACCACTCCTCCAACTTGCCCTGGTTGTACAGCGGTTGGAAGCACACCGCGGCGAACGCGACGGTCAGCACCCGGCGCGCCATGTGATCGAGCGAGGGCCCTTTCCCCCTGGCCACATGCGGTACGCACCCGACGAGCGCCCCCGCGACCCCCACGGCGACGACCTGCAGCACCCCGTGGTGGGTGGCCCGCCCGGCGTCCTCCCCGAGCAGCGCGTAGGCCAGCGCCCCCGCGGCCCCCAGCGGCGCGGGCTCCCGGTCCTCACCCCCACCCCACCGGGCCAGCTCGCCCACGGCAACGAGCACCCCGAAGGCAAGAGCAACCCCACGGTCGTCGAGCCCGTGCCAGGCGGTGCCGCCGAGGGCGGCAAGGGTCAGACCACCGGCGAGAAGGTAAACGGTCACTACCGCTGTGGGCAGGCGTTCCGCAGGGGGTCCCCCCGCGCCTTTAGGGCTGCGGGGGAGGAACGGGCGGGCACAGCCCCCGACCCCGGGCACCGGTCCACGAGGCCTCAGCCCCGTCACAGGCGGGCCGCCCCAGACACGGCCGCACCTTCGAGAAGCGGCACCACAGGCACGGCCTCGTCAGCGGTCACCACCGGATGCCACCCCTCCCGCCCGAGAACCCGCCCCAACGCCCCCACCATCACCGGATCGAACTGCGACCCGGCACACCGCTCCAACTCCGCGAGGGCGACCTCGACCGGCCGCGCCCTGGAATACGTACGGGTGGACGTCATCGCATCGAACGCGTCGGCCACCGCCACCACCCGCGCGAACTCCGGAATCTGCGCCCCCGCGAGCCCGTACGGATACCCGCTCCCGTCGAGCCGCTCGTGGTGGTGCAGGATCGCCGCCCGCGCCTCGCCGAGGAACCCGATCCCGCGCACCATCTCGTGCCCGTACTCCGGATGCAGCTGGATGACCTCGCGCTCCTGAGGCGTGAGGGGCCCGTCCTTCCTCAACAGGCGGGTGGGGACGCCGAGTTTGCCGACGTCGTGCAGGATTCCGGCGAAGCGGAGCACCTCCACCCGCTCCTCGGCCATGCCCAGCTCGCGGGCGATCATCATGGACGCCTGACCGACCCGCTCGCTGTGCCCGCGCGTGTACCCGTCCTTGATGTCGACGGCCTGCACGAGGGCCCGGATGGTGGCCTGGTGGGCGGCGCGCTCGCGCTGGTACTGGGCGAACACCCAGCAGGAGATGTACATCGGCAGCAGGACGAGCAGCGAGGCGACAGGGCCGTACGAACTCGCCCACAGGACGGCCATCAGCAGCCCCGCGAGCCCGTGCACGGCGACCGGCGCCAGCGAGCGCAGGAAGAGCCCGCGCCAGGCCCCGCGCAGCGGCACGCGCTCGGCGGCGGCGAGGATCCCCCCGTCGAGGACGGTCAGCGCGAGGCAGAAGGCGACGACGGCGGCGGCCACGGGCGCGAGCGCGGGGCCGAGGCGCGGCTCGGAGACGGCGGCGGGTCCGCCGAGCGCACCGAAGACCCGGGCCGACACCCAGACGGCGAGCGCGAGCTGGGCGGCCCGCCACAGCCGGCGCAGCCACATCGGCCGCTGCTCGACCCTGCCGAGGAGCGCCCCGGGCACGGCGACGAGCGCGGCGGCCGCGGGCGGCAGCAGAAACGCTCCTGCAAGGAGGACCGGGAAGAAGGTGCCCATGCCCTGGGGCGCGCGGCGGCCGATGATCCGGCACCGGCCCACCTGCCCGCAGCCCGCGTACACGCACGCGAGCAGCGCCACAGCGGGCCAGGAGGTGTCCGCGGAGAGGGCGGGGGCGGCGCACACGAGGGCGCCGCCGACCGTCAGGAGTACATACGCACGAGCCACCGGCGGAACCGCTCGCATGCCCAACTCCCTCCCCGTGGCGTTCAGTTCACGGAGAACAGAGATTAGGACGGGAGTCGCGCCGCCCGGGCGGCATCGGGGGGATTGCCGGGGCACAGGGCCCCGGATTAGCACGATCGGGTGAACCAGGTGGCGAACGGGGTGAACGCCCGCCAGCGATACGGAAGTTGCCCCGCAGGCGTCACGGACAACGCCGCGGAGGACACCGTCAGGCGAGAGGCGTGCCCTCGTCGGGCATCGCCTGCCCCGACCGGATGACGTCGATCCGCCCCATGACCTTGGCCCGCAGGTCACTCGGCACGTCGTCGTGTCCGCAGCACCGCTTGACCAGCTTCTTCACTGCCTGCTCGAGGCCGTACTTCTCCAGGCACGGGGAGCACTCCTCGAAGTGCACCTCGAACTTGGTGCAGTCGGAGTCCGGCATCTCATGATCAAGGAACTCATAGAGATGGTCGAGGACCTCACTGCAGTCCGTCTCGTGCGGCTCTCCGCAGCTCATGAGCCCGAGCCTTTCGCTTCGTCCGACTCTCCGGCGCCGGCCGGGACGAGCCCGCGGTCACGGGCGTAGTCCTCCAGCATGCCGCGCAGCTGGCGGCGTCCCCGGTGGAGCCGGGACATCACTGTCCCGATGGGTGTCCCCATGATGTCCGCGATCTCCTTGTACGCAAAGCCCTCTACGTCGGCGAGATAGACGGCGATGCGGAATTCCTCCGGGATCGCCTGCAGGGCCGACTTCACGTCCGAGTCGGGCAGGTGGTCGAGCGCCTGCGACTCGGCGGAGCGCAGACCGGTCGACATGTGCGACTCGGCGCGCGCCAGCTGCCAGTCCTCGATCTCCTCGGCGGCACTGCGCTGGGGCTCGCGCTGCTTCTTGCGGTACGAGTTGATGAAGGTGTTCGTCAGGATCCGGTACAGCCACGCCTTGAGGTTCGTGCCCTCACGGAACTGGTGGAACGACGCGTACGCCTTGGCGTACGTCTCCTGCACCAGGTCCTCGGCGTCCGCGGGGTTGCGCGTCATGCGCAGCGCGGCCGAGTACATCTGGTCGAGGAATTCCAGCGCGTCCCGCTCGAAGCGCAGATTGCGCTCGGCAGTACTCTCCGCGGGCTCCGGGCGCTCGTCCGCCTGGCCGTGTTCGGTCCCTGCGTCGGTCCCTGTGACCGGACCCACCTCCTCAAACGACGTCGTGCGACCCAAAGAGGTCACACCCGAATCGGAGGATAGACGACGATCCGGTCCGCCCGCCGCCCGAATAGGAGCGGTCTTGGCCGCGCTCAGCATGCTCCACTCCAGGTCAGGAGTGGTGCTGCGCTGCGGGCAGATGGTGGAACCCATGCGGCGGACTTCCTCTCGTACGAACTGTGTGCACCGACATCCGCCACAACAGTCGTCCGGTGCTCAACATTCCCTGGACTCAGCCGAGTGATCCGCTCCACTTCACGACGGCCCCGGTGAGCACCTCCAGGGCCTCCTCCTGAGTGATGTCCGCCCGCTTCGGCACGGCGAACCCGTGGTCCCCGAAAGGGACTTCGACGAGTTCGTACGCACCGGAGCCGGGGAACTCGGCCGGCTTGCCGAACGGGTCGTTGCCGCCCTGGACGACCAGGGTCGGCACCCCCGCGCCCAGCAGTTCCTCGGCGCGGGACTTCTCCGGCTTGCCCGGCGGGTGCAGGGGGAAGCTCAGCGCGAGCACGGCGGCGGCCCCGAGCTCCTCGGCCGTGCGGCAGGCGACGCGGGCCCCGGCGCTCCTGCCTCCGGCGATCACGGGCGGTCCGGCCGCGGCGAGGGCGGGCCAGATGCCCCGCCACCCGGCGTCGAGGGTCTTCGGCGCGGGGGCCACCTTCTTGCCGGCCATGCGCCAGGGCTGCTCCACGAGAGCGACGGTCACCCCGTGGGCGGGCAGCACCTCGGCGAGGGCCTGCAGGTCACGGGCCTCGATGCCGCCGCCCGCGCCGTGGCTCACCGCCAGGGTCAGGGCGGGCTTCTTCGCCGGGTGCCAGGTGATGCGGGCGTCGCCGGTCTCGGTGGGGACGGTTTCGGTTCGGGTCACGCGGACATGGTGCCCTGGAGCCTTGCCCGGACCCGTTCAGGCCTGTTCAGAACAGCGTGCCCTCCTCCGGGCCCTCCAGTTCCGTCAGGAGTTCGGGCCCGTTGTTGCGGACGTTGCTGACGGCCGTCGACACCGGGTACGCCCGCATCAGGCCCTCCGGCGGCGGGGCCAGCAGGCCGCGCAGGTCCGTCACGTCCGTGCGCGACGGGTCGAGCCACGCGTCCCAGCGGTCCGGGGTCAGCATCAGCGGCATGCGCGGGTGGATGTCCGCCAAGGAGCGCGGGCCCTCCTTCGGCGCGACCCCGAGCGGAGCGGTCTCCGCCTCCAGGGTGAGCACCGAGCACGTCACCCACCAGGCCAGCGGATGCTCGTCCGGCAGCGTGCGGTCGCGCCAGAACTCGTAGAGCCCTGCCATGGCGAACACCGATCCGTCCGCCGGCGTCACGAAGTACGGCTGCTTGCGCGGCCGCTTCTTCTTGCCCTCGACCTCGAGCTCGCGCTCCCCCGTCGCGGTCACCCACTCGTAATAGCCGTCGGCGGGGATGATGCAGCGCCGCGTGGTGAAGGCCTTCCGGTACGACGGCTTCTCGTGGACCGTCTCGGAGCGCGCGTTGATCATGCGGGCGCCGCCCTCGGGCGTCTTCGCCCAGGACGGCACGAGGCCCCACTTCAGCTTGCGCAGCTGGCGAACCGGACGCGGGTCATCGGCGTCTCTCACCGGACGGTCGAGTACGGCGTAGACCTCCTTAGTAGGTGCCACGTTGAAGTCGGGCTCGAACGCCTCCTCCGGCTCCCACTGCTCGACTTCAAAGACTCCTGCGAGATCCTCGGGCCTACGACTCGATGCATACCGTCCGCACATACGTGCCACAGTGCCAGAAGCAAGCCGCCCATCGAACGGGAGCCCGGAAACACATGGACGCCAGCCTCTGGGACCGCCTCGTCGGCACCCAGTCCGACCCCGATCAGTGGGTGGTGATCGCCACCGGCGTCGTCGCGCTCGCCGCGATCGTCCCGCACAGCATCTGGCGGCTCTCGCGCAACGCCATCACCATCGCCCACGAGGGCGGCCACGGCCTGATCGCCCTGCTGATGGGCCGCCGCCTCGATGGCATCCGGCTGCACTCGGACACCAGCGGCCTGACGGTGAGCCGCGGCAAGCCGCACGGCCTCGGCATGATCCTGACCGCGGCCGCCGGGTACACGGCCCCGCCGCTGCTCGGCCTCGGCGGCGCCGCCCTCCTGGCCAGCGGTCACATCACGCTGCTGCTCTGGCTGGCGACGGCCCTGCTGGTGGCGATGCTGGTGATGATCAGGAACGCGTACGGGGTGCTGACCGTCGTCGTCAGCGGCGGTGCCTTCCTGCTGGTCTCCTGGCTGGCGGGCCCCCAGGTCCAGGCGGCGTTCGCGTACGCGGTGGTCTGGTTCCTGCTGCTCGGCGGGGTGCGCCCGGCCTTCGAGCTGCAGTCGAAGCGGCGCCGTGGTGGCGCCGGGGACTCGGACGCGGACCAGCTCTCGCGCCTCACGCACGTCCCTGCGGGCATGTGGCTGTTCTTCTTCCATGCCGTCTCACTGTGCGCACTACTGGGCGGGGGTCGCTGGCTGCTCGGGCTGTGAACCTGTGAACAGGCCCGTCCTGTGGGGCGCACTAAAGTAAAGGCATGACCACGAACCCCGCGCACACCGCCCTGTGGCCCGCCCCTCTCGCGAGCGGAGCCGTCGACGCCACCGTTTCCGTGCCGGGGTCCAAGTCCGTCACCAACCGCGCTCTCGTCCTGGCCGCGCTCGCCGCGGAGCCGGGCTGGCTGCGCCGACCGCTGCGCTCCCGCGACACCCTCCTGATGGCGGGCGCCCTGCGCGCGATGGGCGTCGGCATCGAGGAGGGCGTCGGCCCCGACGGCTCCGGTGAGGCCTGGCGCGTGATCCCGGGCCAGTTGCAGGGCCCGGCCACGGTCGACGTGGGCAACGCGGGCACGGTCATGCGCTTCCTGCCGCCGGTCGCGGCGCTCGCCGACGGGCCGATCCGGTTCGACGGCGATCCCCGTTCGTACGAGCGTCCGCTGCACGGCGTCATCGACGCGCTGCGCGTCCTCGGCGCCCGGATCGACGACGAGGGGCGCGGCGCGCTGCCGCTGACGGTGCACGGCGGGGGCGCCCTCGACGGCGGTCCCGTCGAGATCGACGCCTCGTCCTCGTCCCAGTTCGTGTCGGCGCTGCTGCTGTCCGGGCCGCGCTTCAACCAGGGCGTCGAGGTCCGCCACACCGGCTCCTCGCTGCCGTCCATGCCGCACATCCGGATGACGGTCGACATGCTGCGCGCGGTCGGCGCCCAGGTCGACACCCCGGAGTCGGGCGGCGAGGCCGACGTGTGGCGGGTCACGCCGGGCGCGCTGCTCGGCCGGGACATCGTCATCGAGCCCGACCTGTCCAACGCCCAGCCGTTCCTGGCCGCCGCCCTGATCACCGGCGGCACGGTCACGATCCCCGACTGGCCGGCCCGCACCACGCAGCCCGGCGACGCGCTGCGCGACATCTTCACGCAGATGGGCGGCAGCTGCGAACTCACCGGGAACGGGCTCGAGTTCACCGGTTCGGGATCGATCCACGGCATCGACGTGGACCTGGGCGAGGTCGGCGAGCTGACCCCCGGCATCGCCGCCGTCGCGGCGCTCGCCGACGGCCCGTCCACGCTGCGCGGCGTCGCCCACCTGCGCCTGCACGAGACGGACCGGCTGGCCGCGCTCACCAAGGAGATCAACGAGCTGGGCGGTGACGTCACCGAGACGGCGGACGGCCTGCACATCCGCCCGCGCCGGCTGCACGGCGGGATCTTCCACACGTACGACGACCACCGCATGGCGACGGCGGGCGCGATCATCGGCCTGGCCGTGGAGGGCGTACAGATCGAGAACGTCGCGACGACCGCCAAGACGCTGCCGGACTTCCCCGACATGTGGACCTCGATGCTCGGGACCGACAGGCCGTAGGGGACACACCGCGATGCGCCGCTACAGCAAGAACACCGACGAGGACGACATCCGCCAGCGCCCCGGGCGCAAGGGCACGCGTCCCCGTACGAACATCAGGCCCAAGCACGAGGACGCGGCGGAGGGCATGGTCCTCACCGTCGACCGGGGGCGGCTCACCGTCCTCATCGACGGCACGCCCGTCCACGCCATGAAGGCCCGCGAGCTGGGCCGCAAGGCCGCCGTGGTCGGGGACCGGGTCGCCGTCGTCGGGGATCTGTCCGGCAAGAAGGACACCCTCGCGCGCATCGTCCGCATCGAGCCGCGCAGCTCGGTGCTGCGCCGCACGGCGGACGACGACGACCCCTACGAGCGGGTCGTCGTCGCCAACGCGGACCGGCTCGCCGTCGTCACCGCCCTCGCCGACCCCGAGCCGCGCCCGCGCATGATCGACCGCTGTCTGGTGGCGGCGTACGACGGCGGTCTCGAGCCCCTGCTGGTCCTGACGAAGTCGGACCTCGCCCCGCCGGACAAGCTCCTCGACCTGTACGGAGCACTCGACATCCCCTACGTCGTGACGAGCCGCGAGGAGCTGGAGGACGGCACGGCGGTCGCCCGGGTGCGCGAGCAGCTGGACGGGAAGATCACCGCGTTCGTCGGGCACTCGGGCGTGGGCAAGACGACGCTGGTCAACGCGCTGGTGCCGATCGACAAGCGGCGCAGCACCGGCCATGTCAACGCGGTCACGGGCCGCGGCCGCCACACCACCACCTCGGCGCTCGCCCTGCCGCTGCCGGACGACGCGGGCTGGGTGGTCGACACCCCGGGCGTGCGCTCGTTCGGCCTGCACCACGTGGACCCGTCGCGGGTCATCCACGCCTTCCCCGATCTGGAGCCCGGCACGGAGAACTGCCCGCGCGCGTGCAGCCACGACGAGCCGGAGTGCGCCCTGGACGCCTGGGTCGAGGAGGGCCACGCGGACCCGGCCCGGCTCTACTCGCTGCGCCGTCTGCTGGCCACGCGCGAGCGCCGTGAGGGCGACTGACCTCTGTCTTGTTTGCTGCCCCCGCGCTCCGGTAAAGGCATAATCGCACCAAGCCGGAACCAAGATCGATCAGTGGAACGCGGGAGGCACAACACATGGCGTGGCTGCTGGTCATCGTCGCAGGGATCCTGGAGACCGGTTTCGCCGTCTGTCTGAAGCTCTCGCACGGCTTCACCCGGCTGTGGCCGACGGTCGCGTTCGCCAGCTTCGCGCTGGGCAGTTTCGGTCTGCTGACGCTGTCCCTGAAGAAACTCGACGTGGGCCCGGCCTACGCGGTCTGGACGGGCATCGGCGCGGCCGGCACGGCGATCTACGGCATGGTCTTCCTCGGCGACGTCGTCTCCACCCTGAAGATCGTCTCGATCAGCCTGGTGGTGGCGGGAGTGATCGGCCTCCAGCTTTCGGGCTCGGCGCACTGAGACGCCCCGCAAGGGGCGCGGGGAACTGCGCGACCGGCCACGACGGACGCGCACGCGCCGACGCCACGGCCGGCACCGAGCTCTTGGGCGCACCGCTCAGACGACCTCCCGTACCCGGGCGAAGTGACAAGCGGCCCCGTGCTCCGAGGCCCCCGGAGCAGCAGGCACCTCCCCCGCACACCGAGCCCGCTCCGCCTCCCCCAACCCGGCATACACAAAGCACCGCCCCCGAAACCGGCACCCCGCAACCCGCTCGGTAGGGCTCGGCGGGTCCCCCGCCAACAGAATCCGCCCCCGCCGTCGATCCCGCTCCACGCCGGGATCCGGCACCGGCACCGCCGAAAGCAGCGCCTGCGTGTACGGATGCAGCGGCCGCTCGAAGACGTCCGCGACGGGGCCCGACTCCACGGTCCGCCCCAGGTACATGACGCTGACCCGGTCCGCGATGTGCCGGACGACGGACAGGTCGTGCGAGACGAAGAGGTACGCGAGCCCGAGCTCCCCCTTCAGCCGCTGGAGCAGGTTGAGCACGCCCGCCTGCACGGACACGTCGAGCGCGGACACCGGCTCGTCGAGCACCAGCAGCTCCGGGTCGACGGACAGGGCGCGGGCGATGCCGATGCGCTGGCGCTGCCCGCCGGAGAACTCGTGCGGGTAGCGCTCGGCACGGTCGGGGTCGAGCCCGACGAGTTCGAGGAGTTCGGGCCCGCGCCGCGCGGCCACGGCCCGCCCCGCGCCCTGGGCCCGCAGCGGCTCGGTGACGATGTCGCCGACGGGCATGCGCGGGTCGAGCGAGGCCATCGGGTCCTGGAAGACGATCTGCACGCGCCGCCGCACGGCCCGCCGCCCGGCGGGGTCGAGCGTGCTCACCGACTGCCCGAACAGCTCGATGTCGCCGCCCTCGGGCCGCTTCAGTTCGAGGAGTTCGAAGAGCGTCGTCGACTTTCCTGACCCGGACTCGCCGACCAGGGCGAGGGTCTCGCCGCGTGCGATGTCGAGGTCTACGCCGTCGACGGCGTAGACGCTGCCCACGCGCCGCTTGAAGGCGGAGCCCTTGTGGACGGGGAAGGTCTTGGCGAGGTCGCGCACCTTCAACACCGGTGCGCTGTCGGCCGGTTGCTCTCGGACGGGCGGAATCTCCGGCACCGGGAACACGTCCCGCGGCGCGGCCCCCGCCAGCTCCGACACCTTCAGGCACGCCGCACGGTGCCCCGCGCCCACCTCCCGCGCCTGCGGTACGCCCTTCTCGCACCGCTCGTCGGCCAGCGGGCAGCGCGCCGCGAAGGCGCAGCCGGGGCCCGACTCCCCTGCCCCGGGCGCCACCCCGGGCACGGGCACGAGCACCTCGGCGGCCCCGTCGATCCGCGGGACGGCGCCGAGCAGCCCCAGCGTGTACGGCATGCGGGGCGCCCGGAACACCTCGTCCACGGGGCCGCTCTCCACGACCCGGCCCCCGTACATCACGGCGACCCGGTCGGCCGTCCCGGCGACGACGCCGAGGTCGTGGCTGACCAGCACCACGGCGGCGCCGGTCTCGCGCTGAGCGGTGCGCAGCACGTCGAGGACCTGGGCCTGGATGGTCACGTCGAGGGCGGTCGTGGGCTCGTCGGCGACGATGACGTCCGGGTCGTTCGCGATGGCCATGGCGATCATCGCGCGCTGGCGCATGCCGCCGGAGAACTCGTGCGGGTAGGCGTCCGCCCGCTCGCGCGCCCGCGGGATGCCGACCAACTCCAGGAGTTCCACGGCCCGTTGGCGGGCCGCATCCCGTGAGACGTCCCGGTGGGCGCGGACGGCCTCGGCGATCTGGTCGCCGATCCGGTACACGGGCGTGAAGGCGGACAGCGGGTCCTGGAAGACCATGCCGATGCGCGCACCGCGCACCCGCGACAGCTCCCGGTCGGACGCGCCGACCAGCTCCTGTCCGTCGAGGCGTACGGAACCTCGTACGGAAGCATTGCCCGGCAGGAGTCCGAGGAGGGCGAGCGCGGTGGCCGACTTGCCGGAGCCCGACTCCCCCACGAGGCCGAGGACCTGGCCGCGCTCCAGGCTCAGGTCCACGCCGCGCACCGCGGCCTTTCCGTCGAACTCGACGTGCAGGTCGGTCACTTCAAGCAGCACGGCGCGCGCCCTTTCCCGAGGCGGTCGGGTCGAGCGCGTCGCGCAGCCCGTCGCCGACCAGATTCACCGCGAGGACGAAGACGATCAGCAGGCCCGCGGGGAAGAAGAACATCCACGGGTAGGTGATCGCGGCCCCGGTCGTCGACGCGATCAGCGTGCCGAGCGAGACGTCGGGCGACTGGACGCCGAACCCGAAGTAGGACAGGGCCGTCTCGCTCATGACCGCGCCGCCGACCGCGATGGTCGCGTCGATGATGAGGAACGAGGCGATGTTCGGCAGCACGTGCCGGCGGATGATCGTGAACGGGCCGACGCCCATGTACCGTGCCGCGCGCACGAATTCGCGTTCCTTGAGCGAGACCGTCATGGAGCGCACGACGCGCGCCGTGATCATCCAGCCGAAGACGGCGAGCAGTCCGACGAACGCGAACCAGCCGAGGCCCCGCAGCCGCGGCGAGACGATCGCGATGATGAGGAACGACGGGAAGACGAGCAGCAGGTCGACGAGGAACATGAGCGCCCGGTCGGCCCAGCCCCCGAAGTACCCGGCGCACGCCCCGACCAGCGCCGCGAGCCCCGTCGCGAACAGGGCCACGAGCACCCCGATGACCAGGGACTTCTGCAGTCCGCGCACGGTCTGCGCGAAGACGTCCTGGCCGATGCGGTTGGTGCCCCACCAGTGGTCGGGCGACGGCGCCTCGCGCAGCGCCGTGTAGTCGACCGTCTCGTACGACCATGAGGTCAGGTGCGGTCCGAGCACGGCGAGGGCGACGAGCAGGAGGAGGACGCCCGCCCCCGCGAGGGCGCTCCGGTTGCGCAGGAAGCGGCGCGCGACGACCGCGCCTCGGCCCCGGGGCCTGGCGACGGGCGGTGTCGTCTCAACAAGGGTGGCAGTCATGGCAGTTGGTCACTCAGGCGCGGCGGACGCGCGGGTCGAGGGCGGCGTGCAGGACGTCGGCGAGGAAGCCCGACAGGAGCACGACCACCGCGGCGAAGACGTTGACGGCGACGACGGAGTTGACGTCGTTCTTGCCGATGGAGGAGACGAACCACTCGCCCATGCCGTGCCAGCCGAAGATCGTCTCGGTGAAGGTGGCGCCGGTGAACAGCGCGAGGAAGCCGTAGGAGAAGAAGGTGGACATGGGGATGAGCGCCGTGCGCAGCCCGTGTCTGAGCAGGGCCGTGCGGTGCGTGAGGCCCTTCGCGCGGGCCGTGCGCAGATAGTCGGCGCCCAGGACGTCGAGCATCGCGGAGCGCTGGTAGCGGCTGTAGCTCGCGATCGCGCCGAGGGCGATGGAGACCGTCGGCAGCAGCAGGTGCACCGAGCGGTCCTTGAGGATCGGCCAGAAGCCGGAGTCGACGCCCGGGCTCTTCTCGCCGGTGAACCGGATGACGTCCGTGCCGGTCCGCTGGTTGAACCAGATCGCGCCGATCTTGAGCAGAACGGCCAGCAGGAACACGGGAGTCGAGAGCAGCGCGAAGGACGTGATCGTCAACGCCCGGTCGGACAGACGGTATTGGCGCACCGCCGTCCAGGCCCCGGCGAGGACGCCGAGCACGGTGCCCGCGATCGTGCCGAGCAGCAGCAGGCGCAGGCTCACCCCGATCCGCCGCCCGAACTCGGCGCTCACGGACGAGCCGTCGATGGTCAGCCCCAGGTCGCCGTGGACGGCGTGTCCGGCCCAGCTGAGGAAGCGGGCGGGCAGCGCCCTGTGATCGTTGACGCCGATCGCGGTCAGGTGGTGGTCGACGGCCGCCGGCGACAGCGGCGGCTGGCGGCCCTCGTAGTACGCGCGCGGGTCCAGGGCCAGCGAGGCGATCAGATACGAGAGGGCGATGGCGACGGCGAGCAGGACGACGTAGTAGCCGACCCGCTTGCCCAGATAGCCCCACACCTGTTCCGCCTCCATTTGTGCAGGTCATCGGCTTGTTGCAGTAAGCATGATCGCGACTTGTTGCCACATCATGAAGAGCGCATGTCATCTCCGGGGAACCCTTCCGCGGGCGTCGTCGACCGGCTTACGGTCACGCCGACCGCGGCCGCGGATCCGGCCGCGCACGACACGACGCGTACGACTCGTGCGACTCGTACAACCCGGAGGAAGACCCACCATGCGCAGAACCACCGTCACCGCCACAGCCGCCGCTGCCCTGTCGGCCACTCTGGTGCTCGCGGGCTGCGGCTCCTCCGACGACGGCAAGCCGGTGAAGAAGCAGGCGGCTCCCGCGGTCGACGGGCAGAACGTCAACGCCCGTCCGCTGAGCGACCTGAAGCAGGGCGGGACGCTGAAGATGGGCCTGTCGACGTGGCCCGCGAACTTCAACTGGAACACCCCGGACGGCTTCCAGGGCGACGCCACGGAGGTCGACGGGGCGCTGCTGCCCGACCTGTTCGACAACGACGCCAAGGGCGCGCAGCACATCAACCCGAACTTCCTCACCTCGGCGAAGGTCGTCTCCACCGAACCCCAGGTCGTGGAGTACGAGCTCAACCCGAAGGCCAAGTGGTCCGACGGAAAGCCGCTGAGCTGGAAGGACTTCGCCGCTCAGTGGAAGGCCCTGAACGGCCGGGACAAGGACTACGAGGCGGCCGTCACCGACGGCTACGAGGAGATCTCCAAGGTCGAGCAGGGCAAGGACGCGCACGGCGTCCGGATCACCTTCGACAAGCCGTACGCGGAGTGGCAGAACCTGTTCGACCCCGTGTACCCGGCGGCGTACATCGACACCCCGGAGAAGTTCAACACCGGGTGGACGCAGAAGCTCCCGGTCACGGCGAACGCCTTCAAGGTCAAGGAGATCGACAGGACGGCGCAGACCATCACGATCGTCCCGGACCCCGACTGGTGGGGCCCGAAGCCCAAGTTGGACTCGGTGGTCTACCGCATCGTCGACTTCACGGCGACCACCGAGGCGTATCTCAACAAGGAGATCGACCAGGCCACCGCGCTGCTGCCCGAGGACTACAAGCGTCTGGTGAAGGCGCCCGGCACCGACATCCGGCGCGGCGCCCGCTGGGACGAGGTGCACATCGCGCTGAACGGCGCGCGCGGCCCGCTCAAGGACGTCCGCGTCCGCCAGGCGCTCGGCAACGCGATCGACCGCAAGGGCATCAACACCGCCTTCAGCAAGGACCTCTCCTTCGAGCTGAAGCCGCTCGACAACCACCTCTTCATGCCCAACCAGGAGGGCTACCAGAGCAATTCGGGCGAGTACGGGAAGTACGACCCCGAGAAGGCGGGCAAGCTGCTCGACGCGGCCGGGTGGAAGTCGGCCGGTGCGGGCAAGCCGCGCACCAAGGACGGCAAGCAGCTCACGCTGGAGTACACGCTGAGCGCGGGCAGTTCGTCGGCGCAGGTCGACCAGGCGGAGCTGGTGCAGCAGCAGCTGGCCGCGGTCGGCATCAAGATCACGCTGAAGAAGGTCCCGGCGAACGACTACTTCACGAAGTTCGTGAACACCGGCAACTTCGACCTGACGAGCTTCCGCAACGTCGACGCGGTCTTCAAGAGCGTCGTCACCCCCACCTTCGTGCAGCCGCAGGGCAAGAACCTCTTCCAGAACTACGGCTCCATCGGCTCCCCGAAGATCGACGCGCTGCTGAAGAAGGCGCAGCAGACCGTCGACACGACAGAGGCGAACAAGCTCTACAACGAGGCCGACAAGGAACTGTGGAAGCTCGGCCACTCCATCGAGCTGTACCAGCGCCCGCAGATCGTCGCCGTCCGCTCGGGCCTCGCGAACTACGGGGCCGAGGGCCTCGCCAGCCGGGACTACACGAAGATCGGCTGGCTCAAGTAGCCCGCCCCTGGCGGACCGCCTCCCGCACGAGGCGCCCGACGCCGCCGTCCCCCGGCGGCACCATCACGCAGGACAGCGCGAGGCGCACCGCCAGCTCGCAGTCCCTGGCGAGCGCCTCCGACTCCGTCTTGGCCGCGCCGGCCGTGCCGAGCGCGGCCAGGGACCGGTCGCGTACGGCGGCGACGAGGTCGGCGGGGGCGGGCAGCGGCCCGTCCGCGCGGCGCTGCGCGGGCACGGCCGAGGACGACGGCACCGCGGACAGCGTCGGCGAGGGCAGCCGCTCGCTCCAGCAGCCGGTGAGCGCGGCCCGCACCAGCGGGTTGCGGCGGGCGCTGGCCACGGTCCACTCGGCGACGGTGTCGAGCCCGCCCTCGCGCAGCGCCCGGTCGACCCCGGCGAGATAGGCGTCGGCCTCGCGCCGCACGAGGGCTCTGGCCAGGCCCTCCTTGCTGCCGAACTCGTTGTAGAGGGTCTGCCGGGAGACCCCGGCGACCGCCGCGACGTCGACCATCCGCACCCCGCCCCAGGGCCGCCGGGCGAGCGCCGTGTAGGCCGCGTCCAGTAGGGATTCCCGCGCTGCAGGCATCGTCGCCTCCCCGGGCCGCCGGGACCGTACGGCTTGTTTCGCCAGAGTTGACGGGCTTGTCCGCACTGTCAATAGTCCGCGTGACCCCCCGGCCCCGGCCAGGGCCCTGTAGCAGCGGACCGAGCGCGATCGATACTGTGCACTCATGCCCGACTACCACGATGATCTGCGTCTCGCCCACGTCCTCGCGGACGCCGCCGACGCCGCGACGATGGACCGGTTCAAGGCTCTCGACCTGAAGGTGGAGACCAAGCCGGACATGACGCCGGTGAGCGAGGCGGACAAGGCGGCGGAGGAGCTGATCCGTGGCCATCTGCAGCGGGCGCGGCCGCGCGACGCGGTCCTCGGTGAGGAGTACGGCGTCGAGGGCACGGGCCCGCGCCGCTGGGTGATCGACCCGATCGACGGCACGAAGAACTACGTACGCGGAGTGCCGGTCTGGGCGACCCTCATCGCGCTGATGGAGGCGGGCGAGGGCGGCTACCAGCCGGTCGTCGGGGTCGTCTCGGCGCCGGCGCTCGGACGGCGCTGGTGGGCGGCCAAGGGCGCGGGCGCGTTCACGGGCCGCAGCCTGACCTCCGCGTCCCGGCTGCACGTGTCCCAGGTGAACCGCCTGTCCGACGCCTCCCTCGCGTACTCCTCACTGACCGGCTGGGAGGAGCAGGGGCGCCTCGACGGGTTCCTGGATCTGACCCGGGCCGTGTGGCGCACGCGCGGATACGGCGACTTCTGGCCCTACATGATGGTCGCCGAGGGCTCGGTGGACCTGGCCGCCGAGCCGGAGCTCTCCCTGTGGGACATGGCGGCGCCCGCGATCGTGGTGACCGAGGCGGGCGGCTCCTTCACCGGCCTCGACGGCCGCGCGGGCCCGCACAGCGGCAACGCGGCGGCGTCGAACGGACTGCTCCACGGCGAGCTGCTCAGCTACCTCAACCAGCGCTGACCGGCGGCTGTTCGCCGTGCACCGGCACTGACCAGGGGCGCGACCGAAGTTCTTACGATCTTTGGGCGCCCCTGAAGTCGCTTCACGCGCCCCCTTGTTGGTACTCCCTTTACCTGCAACTCTGAGAGTCCCCCCACTTGTGAACTTGTGAATCGCTTCACGCCGACCGTGCGGCGACCGGCAAGTGACTCCACAGGAAGGTGGCTCCATCCATGCTCGTCCGTGACGCCATGAGCACGATGGTCCTCACCATCGGACCCACCCACACCCTGCGCCAGGCGGCCCGCCTGATGTCCGCGCGCCGCGTCGGAGCGGCAGTCGTCCTCGACCCGGACGGCAGCGGCATCGGCATCCTCACCGAGCGCGACATCCTCAACTCCCTCGGCATCGGCCAGAATCCCGACTTCGAGACCGCCGACACCCACACCACGACCGACGTCGTCTTCGCGGCCCCGGCCTGGACCCTGGAGGACGCGGCCGAGGCGATGGCGCACGGCGGCTTCCGCCATCTCATCGTGCTCGACGGGCAGGAGCCGGTCGGCATCGTCTCCGTGCGCGACATCATCCGCTGCTGGGCGCCGTCGCGGCGGCACGCGGCGACCCTGACCGTCTGAGCCCGAGGGCCTCGAAGGAGCCCACGCAAAGAGGGCCGGCTCCCTCAGGGGAACCGGCCCTCCCGCCGTACGGCGGGCGCAGGGTGATCAGCCGCGAAGGGCCATGACCGCGGTGCTCACCCGGCGCTCACCGGGCTCAGTGACCGGCCAGGTCGAACCGGTCGAGGTCCATGACCTTGGCCCACGCCGCGACGAAGTCCTTCACGAACTTCTCCTTGGCGTCGTCGCTCGCGTACACCTCGGCGACGGCACGCAGCTCCGAGTTCGAGCCGAAGACCAGGTCGGCGCGGGTACCGGTCCACTTGACGGCACCGGACGCGTCGCGGGCCTCGAACTCGTCCTGCGCGGAGGAGGTCGACTTCCACTCGGTGCCCAGGTCGAGCAGGTTGACGAAGAAGTCGTTCGTCAGCGTGCCCGGCCTGTCGGTGAAGACGCCGTGCTTTGAACCGCCCGTGTTGGCGCCGAGGACGCGCAGACCGCCGACGAGGACGGTCAGCTCGGGCGCGCTCAGGTTGAGCAGGTTCGCCTTGTCGACCAGCAGGAACTCGGCGGGCAGGCGGTTGCCCTTGCCCGCGTAGTTGCGGAAGCCGTCGGCGACCGGCTCGAGCGCGGCGAACGACTCGACGTCCGTCTGCTCCTGCGAGGCGTCCACACGGCCCGCGGAGAACGGCACCTCGACGGCGACGCCGCCGTCCCTCGCCGCCTTCTCGACGGCCGCGGAGCCCGCGAGCACGACGAGGTCGGCGAGCGAGACCTGCGCGCCGCCCTTGGCGTTGAAGGACTCCTGGACGCCCTCGAGGGTGCGCAGGACCTGCGCCAGGTCGTCCGGGTTGTTGACCTCCCAGCCGCGCTGCGGCTCGAGGCGGATGCGGCCGCCGTTGGCGCCACCGCGCTTGTCGCTGCCGCGGAAGGAGGAGGCGGCGGCCCAGGCGGCGGAGACCAGCTGCGCGACCGTGAGGTCCGAGCCGAGGATCTGCTCCTTGAGCGCGGCGACGTCCGCGGCGCCGATGACCTCACCGGTGGCCTGCGGCAGCGGGTCCTGCCACAGCAGCTCCTCGGAGGGGACCTCCGGGCCGAGGTAGCGGACGACCGGGCCCATGTCACGGTGCGTCAGCTTGTACCAGGCACGGGCGAAGGCGTCCGCGAACTGGTCCGGGTTCTCGTAGAAGCGCCGCGAGATCTGCTCGTAGCTCGGGTCGAAGCGCAGCGAGAGGTCGGTGGTGAGCATCGTCGGGCGGTGCTTCTTGGTGGCGTCGAAGGCGTCCGGGATGACCTCCGGCGCGTCCTTGGCGACCCACTGGTTGGCGCCGGCCGGGCTCTGCGTGAGCTCGTACTCGTACTCGAAGAGGTTCTTGAAGAACCCGTTGCCCCACTGGGTGGGCGTCTCGGTCCAGGTGACCTCGAGGCCGGAGGTGATGGCGTCCTTGCCGACGCCCGTGCCGTACGAGCTCTTCCAGCCGAGGCCCAGCTGCTCCATCGGCGCGGCCTCGGGGTCGTCCGCCACGTTGTCCGCGGGACCGGCACCGTGGGTCTTGCCGAAGGTGTGGCCACCGGCGATGAGGGCGACGGTCTCCTCGTCGTTCATCGCCATGCGGCGGAACGTCTCGCGGATGTCGCGGGCCGCGGCGATCGGGTCCGGGTTCCCGTTGGGACCCTCGGGGTTGACGTAGATGAGGCCCATCTGGACCGCGGCGAGCGGGTTCTCCAGCTCACGGTCACCGGTGTAGCGCTCGTCGCCCAGCCACTCGGTCTCGGGACCCCAGTAGACGTCCTCGTCGGGCTCCCACTCGTCCACGCGGCCGCCGGCGAAGCCGAAGGTGTCGAAGCCCATCGTCTCCAGCGCGACGTTGCCCGTGAGGACGAAGAGGTCGGCCCAGGAGATGGACTGGCCGTACTTCTTCTTGACCGGCCACAGCAGACGGCGGGCCTTGTCCAGGCTCGCGTTGTCCGGCCAGCTGTTGAGCGGGGCGAAGCGCTGCTGACCGCCGCCGGCACCGCCGCGGCCGTCACTGATGCGGTACGTACCGGCGCTGTGCCAGGCCATGCGGATCATCAGCGGGCCGTAGTTGCCGAAGTCGGCGGGCCACCAGTCCTGCGAGGTGGTGAGCACCTCGGCGATGTCCTGCTTCACGGCCGGAAGGTCGAGGGAGTTGAACGCCTCGGCGTAGTCGAAGTCGCCGCCCAGCGGGTTCGCCACCGGCTGGTTCTTGGCGAGGATCTTCAGATTGAGCCGCTCCGGCCACCACTGGCGGTTTCCACCGCCCTGGGTCGGGTGCGCCGCACGACCGTGCGCGACCGGGCAGCCTCCCGTCCCCTCCGCCTTCGGGTCGGTGACGATTGCATCGTGATTCTCGGACATTGGGGGCCCTTCCGGAGTCGTCCTGTCGCTTGGCCTGAGCCGTTTGTGATCCTACAATGGACAATGTCTAAGTCAAGTAAGGCTCCAAAGTCACACCCGTTCGGGATCTAGGTCCCCTTGCTGTTAGGCTGGTTTTATGAGTGACCTTCTGGAACGACTGCGCGGACGCGGCTGGCGCATGACCGCGCAGCGGCGCGTCGTGGCCGAGGTCCTCGACGGGGACCACGTTCACCTGACGGCCGACGAGGTGCATGCCCGCGCCGTGGCCAAGCTGCCCGAGATCTCCAGGGCCACCGTCTACAACACCCTGGGCGAGATGGTTTCGCTCGGCGAGGTCATCGAAGTCGCCACGGACAAGCGCGCGAAGCGCTACGACCCGAACGCGCACCGTCCGCACCAGCACCTGGTCTGCGCCCAGTGCGGCCAGATCCGCGACGTCCACCCGACGGGCAACCCGCTGTCGACGCTCCCCGATTCCGAGCGCTTCGGCTTCACGATCTCGGACGTGGAGGTCACGTACCGGGGCGTGTGCCCGAACTGCGCGACGGTCTAGGACCTGTCCTAGCCACACCACGGTTCCGCAGTACTCCCGAAGGGGCCCGCACCGCAAGGTGCGGGCCCCTTCGCGTTGCCCCGCCCCGCCCTCCGTCCGCCGCCGCGCAACGGCCCACCCCCTTCCAGAATCTGACGACCCGTCATATTCTCGCGGGCGCCCACCACAACCCCGCACCCCGGAGGGCCCATGCACCCCAAGCTCCGCGCCCACGACCTCACCCGCACCTTCGGTGCCACCCACGCTCTCGGCCTCCTCGACCTCACGGTCGCCCCCGGCGAATTCGTCTGCGTCGTGGGCCCGTCGGGCTGCGGCAAGTCCACGCTGTTGCGCATCGCCGCGGGCCTGACCCGCCCCTCGACCGGCACCCTGGAGATCCGCACCGCCGATCCGCGCCCGGCCGCGATGATCTTCCAGGACTACGGCATCTACGACTGGAAGACGGTCCTGGCCAACGTCCGCTTCGGTCTCGACATCCAGAAGGTCCCGCGCCGCGAGGCGAACACCCGCGCACGCGACTGGCTGGGCCGCATGGGCCTGGCCGACTTCGCCGACGCGTACCCCTCCGCGCTCTCCGGCGGTATGCGCCAACGCGTCGCGATCGCCCGGGCGTTGGCGGTGGAGCCCGAGATCCTCCTCATGGACGAGCCCTTCGCCGCACTCGACGCCCAACTGCGCACGATCCTCCAGGACGAACTCCTCGAACTCACCCAGTCGACCCGGACCACCACCCTCTTCATCACGCACAGTCTGGAGGAGGCGATCGTCCTCGGCGACCGCGTCCTCGTGATGTCGGCCCGCCCGGGCCGGGTCATCGCCGAACGCCGCCCGCCGTTCCCCCGCCCCCGCACCGGAGACATCCGCTCCACCCCCGAATTCACCTCGCTCAAGGGCGAGTTGTGGGACCTGCTGCGCGGCGAGGTCAGCCAGGACCAGACGAACCAGGCGGTCCCGGCATGACGACGACCACGCCCGCCAAGACCACCGAGGACGTCCTGGTCCGCGCCCCGGGGCCGCAGGAACTCCATCCCGTCCGCACCCGCCGCAGGCGCCGCGCCCTCGAACTCGCCCTCGCGATCGCGGTCCCCCTCGCCCTGGTCCTCCTGTGGCAGCTGGCGGCCACCCAGTCCTGGATCGACGACCGCGTCTACCCCGCCCCGTCGACGATCCTCGCCGACGGCTGGAACCGGGCCGCCGACGGCGACCTGTGGCCGGACGTGTGGGCCACCCTCAAGCGCGTCCTCGCGGGCTACGCGATCGGCACCCTCGCGGGCTATCTCCTCGGCCTGCTCATGGGCTCGATATCCCTGATCCGTGCGGCACTGGAACCCCTCCTCGACGCCCTCTACGTCGTCCCGAAACTCGCCCTGCTCCCCGTCTTCCTCAACATGTTCGGCCTCGGCGAAGGCCCTCAGGTCGCACTCGTCGCAGCGACCGTCTTCTTCTTCGTATGGATCTCAACGATGGCGGCAGTGCTCTCGGTTCCCGCCGGCCACACAGACGCGGGACAGGTTTTCGGCGCGTCCCCGTGGCAGATGTTCCGCCACGTCCTGCTCCCCGCCTCACTGCCCGCGGTCCTGGTCGGCGCGCGCATCGCGGCGGGCGTCGCGGTCCTCGTGATCGTCGCCTCGGAGCAGATCGCCGCGACGAACGGCCTCGGCCACCTCATCTTCGACGCCCGCGCCCTCTTCCAGAACGACGTCATGTTCGTCGGCATCGTCTGCGTGGCCGTCCTCGGCGTCCTCTTCTCCGAACTGGTGCGCCTCGCGGGCCGGTTGCTCACGCCGTGGGCCCCGCGCGACCGCGGCCGCGGCCAGTCCTGACGCCGCCCCTCACCCGGTCCATCTTGTACGGAGGTTCCATGCGCACCAGAAACACGGGTACGGCCCTGCTCCTGACCGGCACGCTCATCGCCGCCGCGAGCGCCTGCGCCAAGAACGACACCCCGTCCGACACCGCCGCGAAACCCCGCACGATCAAGGCGGTCGACGGCTGCGGCAAGGGCAGCTGGACCGACCCGTCCGACCTCGCCCCCGACCGGAAGCCGGCCCGCTGCGCCAAGGGCGCCCCCGCCCCGGTCAAGCTCGCCAGGACCCGGAAGCTGACGATCGCGACGGGCACGCTGGCCGCCGAGTACGTGGCGCCCCTCGAAATGGCCGTCGAGAAGGGCGAGTTCAAGAAGGAGGGCCTGGATGTGACCTTGAAGGTCCTGCCGACCCCGGACGCCCTCCCCCTCCTGGCCAAGGGCGACATCGACGCCCAGTGGGCCGCGCCCGAGGCCGCCGTCATGAACGGCATCCTCGGCGGCTTCGACATCAAGTGGGTCGCGGGGAACTTCTCCCCCGACCCGAAGTCCAAGAGCGGCCTGTGGGTCCACCTGAAGGACGGGCAGAGCGCGGCCCAAGTCTCCATGGCGGGGCGGAAGATGGGCACGATGATCGGCAAGGGTTCCGTCATCTCGTACCCCATGAACACCGCGCTGGAGAAGCACGGCGGCGGCCTCGACAAGGTCCAGTTCCAGCAGCTCGGCTCCGCCGACGTGCTGACCGCACTGCAGAACGGCGGCGTCGACTCGGCCTGGCTGCTCGACCCGGTCTGGCGGAAGGTCGACGGCGACAAGAACTACGCGTTCCTCGGCGGCCAGCCCGAGGGCGAACCTCTCGGCGGCCTCCTCTTCGGCCCCAAGCTCCTCGACGAGGACCCGGACGCGGGCGTCGCGTTCCTGCGCGCGTACATCCGCACGGTGAACACGTACTTCGCGGGCGACTACAAGAAGGACCCGGCGTTCGTCACCGAACTGGCCGGCCTGCTGAAGACGGACAGGTCGGTCCTCGAGTCGACGCCGTCCCTGCGCATGGACTGGGAGATCCGCGGGGGCACCACGGACCGGCTGCAGGAGGCGTACAAGGCGGCGGGCGTCTCCAAGGGCGATCCGCTGCCCGAGTCGAAGACGGTGGACAGGAAGTTGTACGAGGAGGCGGTCGGCCACGTCTCCTGAGGTATCCCCCAGAACTCCTGAGGCATCCTCTGGAACATGAACGAGGCCCGGAACCTAATGGTTCCGGGCCTCGGACTTTCAGTAGCGGGGACAGGATTTGAACCTGCGACCTCTGGGTTATGAGCCCAGCGAGCTACCGAGCTGCTCCACCCCGCGTCGGTAAACACGACTCTACGGGATGCCTCCGACCAGCGCAAATCCGTTCCGCGGGGCCCGCTGCACCTAGGCGGTGAGCTCTTGGCGGAGCGCGTCCCGCAGACGTCCCGCCCGCTCGGCCACCTCCGCCGGCCCGAGCTCCACGGCCCGGCACGCCCACGTCTGGCCCTCGGCCAGGTCCCCGCGCCGCGCGCACAGCAGGGCGAGCCGGAGCGCCGCCCGGCCGTGCCCGTGCTCGGCGGCCCGGGTCCACCACAGCGCCGCCTCCGGCTCGCTGCCCTCGCGGGCGAGCAGCAGCCCGAGGTTGAACGCGCCGTTGCGCGAACCGGCCTCCGCGGCCTCGCGGTACCAGCGCGCCGCCTCGACGACGTCGCCGCGCACGGCGGCGAGCATCCCGACGCGGACCTGCGCCCTGCGGTGCCCGTGCTCGGCGGCCCGCTCGTACCACTCCTCGCACTCGCTCTTCACGGTGACGGGCTCGCCCAGCTCGTGCCGGGTCTCGGGCGGCCGGCGCACGTCGAGCAGCGAGGCCAGCCGGTAGGCCGCCTCCGGACTGCCGCCACCCGCAGCGCACCGCAGGTGTCGCTCGGCACTCTGCTCGTCGCCCTCGCGCAGGCGCGCGATACCGGCCTGCAGCGCGGCCTCCGTGTGCCCTCCTGCGGCGGCCCGCTCGTACCACTGGAGCGCCTTGAGGGCGGCCTCGTCCTCCTCGCGGCCCGCGTACAGGATGCCGAGGTTGAACGCGGCGTCGACGCTGCCCGCCTCGGCCGCCTTGGAGAACCAGGGCTCGGCGCCGACCGCGTCCCCGTTCTGCAGCAGCAGCACGGCGAGCGCGTTGGCCGCCTCGCGGTGGCCGGCGTACGCGGCCCGGCGGTACCAGCTCTCGGCCTGCGCGGTGCGCTTCTGCTCCGCGCACAGCAGGCCCAGGTTGTACGCGCCGTTGTTGTCGCCCGCGTCCATGGCGGCGCGGTACCAGCGCTCCGCGGTCTGCGTCTCGCCGCGCCGGGCGTGCAGCGCGCCGAGGGCATTGGCCGCGTTCCCGTCGCCGTCCTGGGCGGCGCGCAGCCACCACACGGCGGCGCTCTCCTCGTCCCCGGCGTCGCGCAGCAGGAACGCGAGGGCGCACGCGGCGCGCGGCTCGCCGTCCTTGGCGGACGTCAGGTACCAGCGCCCGGCCTCCTTGAGCTCGCCGCGCTTCTCCAGGATCGCGCCGAGGTGCAGTGCGGCCCGCCGGTGCCCGCGCGCGGCGGCCTGGCGGTACCACTGCTCGGACTCGGCGGCGTGCTCCTTGTCGTCGTCGGCAGCGGACGGGTCCGCCGCATCCTTGCGGTCCAGGGCACGGGCGAGTCGGTAGGCGGCCTCGCGATGTCCGCGCTCGGCGGCGACCCGCATCCAGCGCTCGGCGCCGACGTCGCTGCGGTGCTCCAGGAGGTCGGCGAGCGCGTACGCGCCGAGGGTGTGGCCCTGCTCGGCGGACTGGCGCAGCCAGTACTCGGCGGCGGGCTCGTCGCCCCGCTCGCGGAAGTGGCGGCCGAGGGCGTGCGCGGCCGGGGCCGAACCGGCGACGGCGGCGACGCGCCACCATCCGGCGGCCTCGTCCGCATAGCCGCGCTGGTGGAGCAGGACACCCAGATTGTTGGCGGCGGCCCGGTCGCCCGCGCCCGTGGCGGCACGCAGCAGGGGCTCGGCTCCGTCGAGATCTCCGCGGCGCAGCAGCATGGCGCCGAGGACGCTCATCGCCTCGACGTCGCCGGCCTCCGCGGCCAGCCGCTGGCGTGCTTCTTCTGCCGCCTCGCCCGGATCTCCCACCTCAAATGGGCCGGAAGGCTGCACAAACCGCCCTGTCTCCAACAGAGTTGCCTTGTCCCCCATAACGTCCATCGTCGCACCACCTGCAACCTGGGTACACCTGGTATACCGCAGCCATTGAGGTCACTTCAGCGTTTTGTCGACATGCCCACAGGGAGACAAGTGAAACACAGATCGCCCAACTCCCCCCGGGCGGAGCAGTCTTCGTACGTACTGAGTACGCACCGGGTACACACCTGATACGCGCTTCGCACATGCCAGTGGCTCGTGACGACCGGGGCTCGGACGCACCGAAGGCCCGGAAGCCTTAGCTTCCGAGCCTTCGATCACCAGTAGCGGGGACAGGATTTGAACCTGCGACCTCTGGGTTATGAGCCCAGCGAGCTACCGAGCTGCTCCACCCCGCGCCGTTGTGTTCAAACCGTACCACGGCGCGGGTGGGCTCCCGGTCAGCCGCCGGCCGACCCCTTCTTGCCGCTGTCCGCGTCGCCGCTCTTCCCGGTGTCCTTCTTGGCGTCCTTCTCCGCCTGCGTCTGCGCCTTCTCGGCGCGCTGGAGGGCGTCCTGCAGCTTGTCCTGCGCCTCGCCGTACGCGGCCCAGTCACCCGCCTTCATGGCCTTCTGACCGTCCTCGAAGGCCTTCTCCGCGTCCGCGAGCGCCGCCTTGACGGTGGAGTTCTCCGGTGGCTGTGTCGTGCCCCCACCGGGCTTCTCCGGCTCCGGTGTCGCTCCGTCGGCCTTGAAGGCCTGGTTGAGCGCCTCCGACAGGGAGTCGGCGAAGCCCATGTTGTCCCCGTACGAGACAGCGACCTTGCGCATCAGCGGGTACTCGGAGTTGCGTCCCTGTGCGTAGATCGGCTCCACGTACAGGAAGCCCTTGTCGAGTGGCACCGTCAGCAGATTGCCGTACAGGACCGTCGAGTCCGCGCCCTTCATGTCGCGCACCCAGTTCGCCACGGAGCCCGAGGAGTTGAGCTTGTTCTGCACCTGCTCGGGTCCTTGGACCTTGTCCTCGGTGACTCTCAGGAGTCTTATCGTCCCGTAGTCCTTGCTCGTGGCATCGGCATCAACGGCCATGAAGGCACGCAGGTTGGGCCTGCCACTGGGCGTGAACGTCGTCGTGAGCGAGAACTGCTGGCTGGTCTGACCCGGCATCTTCATGGACAGGTAGTACGGCGGAACCGCGCTGTTGTCCTTCTTGGTCGGGTCGTTGGGGACCTGCCAGGCGTCGGACGCGTTGTAGAACTGGTCCGAGTTCGTCACGTGGTACAGGCTCAGCAGCTCCCGCTGGACCTTGAACATGTCCTGCGGGTAGCGCAGGTGCTCCTTCAGGTCGGCCGGGATCGCGCTCTTGGGCTGGACCGTGCCGGGGAACGCCTTCTTCCAGGTCTTCAGGACCGGGTCCTCGTCGTCCCACGTGTAGAGCTTGACCTCGCCCGTGTACGCGTCGACGGTCGCCTTCACCGAGTTGCGGATGTAGTTGACCTGGTTCTGCTGGGTCACCACCGCCCGCTGGTTGTCCGCCTCGTTGAGGGAGTCGGCCGTGGTGTCGCCCAGCGTCGTACGGGACGCGTACGGGTAGCCGTTCGACGTCGTGTAGGCGTCGACGACCCACTTGATCTGGCCGCCGACGACCGTCGGGTAGGCGTCTCCGTCGATGGTCAGCCAGGGCGCGACTGCCTCGACGCGCTCCTTCGGCGTGCGGTTGTACAGGATCCGCGAACCGTCGCCGATGGCGCCCGAGTAGAGGATCTGCGGCTCGCTGAAGGCCACCGCGTACGCGGCGCGGTTGATCGGGTTCGAGAGGTTGACGCCGCTGTCGCCCTTGTAGCTCGTGGTCTTCTGCTGGCCGTCGTCCTGCTCGTAGTCCAGCTCCTTCTGCGGCCCGCCGACGATCGAGTACTGCGTCGTCTTCTCGCCGTAGTAGATGCGCTGGTTGTAGTCGCCGAGGTCACCGGTGGTCGGCAGGCCCGACTCGGTGAACGTCGGAGCGCCGTCCCCGGACGTCGACGTGCCCTTCGCCGTCACGGCACCGAAGCCGTGCGTGTACACGAAGTGGTCGTTGATCCAGTTGCGCTTGTCCAGCTTGCCGAGGTTCAGCTCGCGCAGACCGACGACGGTGTCCTGGCCGTTGTAGCGGTCCACGTCGAGGGTCGTCGGGAACTGGTAGTACTTCCGCTGCTGTTCGAGCTGCTGGAACGTCGGCGAGACGATGTTCGGGTCGTTCAGCCGGTAGCTGGCCGCCGAATCGGAGTCCGTGCGCTGCTTCTTGGTGTCGTCCGAGCCCTTGCCGCTGTAGTCGACCGGCGTCGCCTTGTCGATGCCGTACGCCTTGCGGGTCGCCTCGATGTTCTTCTCGATGTACGGGGCTTCCTTGGACTGCTCGTTCGGCTGCACCGTGAACTTCTGCACGATGGCCGGGTACAGGCCGCCGATCAGGATCGCCGAGAGCACCATCAGGCCGAAGCCGATGACCGGCAGCTGCCAGGTGCGCCGCCACAGGGTCGCGAAGAACAGGATCGCGCAGATGACGGCGATGCAGAACAGGATCGTCTTCGCCGGCAGATACGCGTTCGCATCGACGTACCGCAGGCCCGTCCAGTTGTCCGTCGCTTTGAAGTCGCTCGACTTCACGGCGAGCCCGTACCGGTCGAGCCAGTACGCGACGGCCTTCAGGGTCACGAACACGCCGAGCAGGACGGACAGATGGCCCGTCGCTGCCGCCGTCGCGCGCGCGCCCGGGCTGGTGATGCGCAGCCCGCCGTACAGGTAGTGCGTCAGCGCCGCGGCGACCAGGCCGATGACGGTGGCCGCGAACCCGAAGCCGAGCAGGAAGCGGTACCAGGGCAGGTCGAACGCGTAGAACGACACGTCCAGGTGGAACTGCGGGTCCTTCTGGTTGAAGGACACGCCGTTCACGAACATCAGCCAGGTGCGCCACTGGCTGGCGGCCGACGCTCCCGCGATCAGCCCGACCAGGGCGGTGATGCCGAGCAGCAGCCACCGCTTGAAGGGCGCGATGCCCATCCGGTAGCGGTCGAGGCTCTGCTGCTCCATCGACATGGCGCTCAGCGGCGGACGCAGCCGGTGCGCCAGCCAGATGTTCACGCCCACGGCCAGCGCCATGAGCAGACCGAAGACGAAGAACAGCCCGATCTTCGTCCACAGCGTCTTGGTGAAGACGGACGAATAATTGACCGATCGGTACCAGAGCCAGTCCGTCCAGAATCCGGCGAACATGACGAAGGCCATGCCGAGCACGGCCAGGACGCCCAGCGTCAGCAGCAGCGTCCGGGCCCGCCGGGACGGGCGGCCCACTCTGATCCGCGGCCCTGTCGGGCCTCCGCCGCGGTCCGGCATCTGGAAAGCCAAGGTGTGCACCTCGAAGTTCAGTAATCGATCGGCCGGGCCCCCGAGATCGCGGACCCATCACCTATGCAACTTACTCACGCTTTACTCAGTTCCCGGTTCGGGGGAGGAACGAGGCAGGATTGTGACCATGTCCAACACACCCATGGCAGCGAGCCCCCTCACCCGGGCCGTACTCGAGATCGACGAGTACGCCTCCGGCCTCGGCTGGGACCAGCCCGCTCGCCTCTTCGCCCTCGTCGACACGGCCGCGCTGCGCGCCCAGGAACCGGCTCTCGCCGCCCAGCTCGGTCTGGAGGGCGAGCAGGAGGCCCCCGGCCTCACCCCCATCGAGCAGGACGAGGTCCCCGCCGACAAGCCGCTGGACGAGTTCCTCGGCACCATCGCGTGGCCCGACGCCGTCGCGGGCTGCGCCCTGACGGTCGAGCGCCTCATGCTGCCGCCGTCCGCCGAGGCGTCCGTCCCCGAGGGCCTCAGCGGCAAGAAGCTCACGAAGTGGGTCGCCGAGCACCCGGACCGCCAGGAGGTCCGGATGACGGTCGGGGTGCTGCGCGACGGCACCCGTGACTCGGCGCTGCGCCTGCGCGAGAAGGACTCGCCGACCGAGGTCCTCACCGGCGGGGCCCTTGTACCCGGCCTCGCGGAGGCCTTGGCGGCGACGTTCGCCTAGTTCCGCCGTCTCGCGGTTTCGCGGTTTCGCCGCATGAGGTTTTCTTCGTCTACGTAGAGGGGCGCCACCGGGAGATCCCGGTGGCGCCCCTCTACGTAGTGCCGTGTTCCGACGCTCAGCCCTTGCTCGTGCACGTCTGCAGATCGGCGGTGTCACCGCTGCGGATGTCCTTGAGGGCGTCCATCGCGTCGTCGATGGTGTCCACCTTGACCAGCGTGAGCCCGTCCGGGGTGTCCTTGGCCGCGGCGGCGCAGTTGTCCTTCGGCGTCAGGAAGTACTGCGCTCCCTTGTCGCGGGCACCGACGGTCTTCATCTCGATGCCACCGATGGGGCCGACCTTGCCGTCGTCGTCGATGGTGCCCGTGCCGGCCACGAACTTGCCGCCGGTCAGATCGGTCGGCGTCAGCTTGTCGACGATGCCGAGCGAGAACATCAGGCCCGCGCTGGGGCCGCCGACGTCGGCGAGCTTGATGTCGATCTGGAACGGGAAGGTGTGGTCGGTCCCGGCCTGGATGCCGACGATGGCGCGTCCGTCCTCGGCCTTGTCCGTCTTGATCGTGACCGTCTCCGTACGGGTCGCCTCCTTGCCCTCCTTCTCGGCAGCGGCGGCCTCCTTGACGGGCACGATCGTGAAGACGACGTCCTCGCCGGGCTTGTGCTTCGTGACGAGCTTCGCGACGTCGCCCGGCTTGGTGACCTTCGTCCCGTCGACGGCCTTGATGACGTCACCGGCGTGCAGCTTGCCCTCCGCGGGGCTGTCCTTCACGACAGTGGAGACGATCACCCAGGACTTCACGGGGATGTTCAGCTCGTTCAGCGCAGCGACCTTGGCGCTCTCCTGGGACTGGCTGAACTCCTCGGCGTTCTCCTGCGAGGACTGTTCCTCGGTCTGGCCGTCCGGGTAGAGCGTGTCGTGCGGCACCACGATGCTGTCGTGGGCGAGCCATCCGTAGACGGCCGACACCAGGTTCATGTTGTAGTCGGCGCTCGTGACGCGGACCGTCGTCATGTTGAGGTGACCGGACGTCTCGTACGTCTTGTGACCGGAGATCTGGATCACGGGTTCGCCGTCGTGGTCCGCCAGCGTGTTCACCGTCGGGCCCGGGGACATCTCCGAGTAGGGCACCTTGATGAGTACCCCCGCGCAGAGCAGCGCGATCAGGATCAGGGTCGAGGCGAGCATCGTCGCGGTGCGGCGTGGCATGGAACGACAGTACGGGACGCCCCTGTCAACGCACCTGTGGGGCCGGGCCGTCCGAGGTCAGGTGCCCGAGTGGGACTTCTCCATGGCCTCACGGAAACGCGCGTAGCCACTGAGCTCGCTGACATCGCCCGTCTTGTGGCGATTGCGACCTGCCCAGGTGCCCCACAGTCCGGCGCCCACCGCAGCGACAACCGGAATCAGCAGCCACATGAGCGCTGCCATGCCGACCTCCCGACCCCATGAGCGACCGCAACTGACTGATCAGCAGATTAACCATCCGCAATGTCAACGCTCGCCGCAGGGGTGCGGTTACGCAACCGGAACCTCAGCAGGCCCCGACCCACTCTTCTGTCCCATCGGAGAAGCTCTGGTGCTTCCAGATGGGCACTTCGTGCTTGAGGTCGTCGATGAGCTTGCGGCACGCCTCGAAGGCCTCGCCGCGGTGCGGGCACGACACGGCGACGACGACCGCGAGATCGCCCACCGACAGATCACCGATCCGGTGGACGGCCGCCAGGGCGCGCACGGGGTAGTCGGCGACGACCTTCTCCGCGATGCGCCGCATCTCCGCCTCGGCGGTCGGATGGCACGAGTAGCCGAGCCGGTCCACGTCCGCCCCGCCGTCGTGGTTGCGCACGGTCCCCACGAAGAGCGTGGTGCCGCCCGCCGCGTCGTCCCCGACGGCCTGGAAGACCTCGTCCACGGAGAGCGGCGTCTCACGAATGGCGAGCAGCTTGATCGGGTCCTGCGCCGCCTGCTCACCGGGGTGGTCGTGCTGGGTGGGTGCCATGGACTCATCGTGCCGTACGCCGCCGACAACCGTGAATAGCGCTTTCGACCGGCACGCGCGCGTACCGGCTTGGAGTCTCCTACAACAGGGCTGCACGGGAAGGCCTCAGATGCGGCGGCGCGCCTTCCGGACCCGGCGCACGACGGCTGCCGTGCCGAGCAGTGCGACGGTCGCGCCCGCGGCACCGGCCGCCGTCGCGTCCTTGCGGCCGAGGCGTCGGCCGGCCACCGTGCGGCGGCCCGCGACCTCTTCGAGGAGCTCGGCGAGAACCTCCTCGTTCGTCCACTGCGGCCGCCATCCCGCGTCGTGCAGCCGGCTCCCGCTCACGACCCAGGGGTACATCGTGTAGGCGAGGTCCCCGGCCGGGGAGGGCGTCAGGCCGATGCGGTGCAGGCGCGCGGCCGCACCCAGCGCGACGGCCGAGGGCAGCTCCATGCGCCGGATGGCGCTGAGTTCCTCGACCTCCTCCTGCTCGAGCCAGCCGTCGCAGCCGACGGCGAGCTCCCCGTCGACCTTCTCGAGGACCGCGTACTCCAGGGCGCTGCACAGGTCGTCCACGTGGCAGAACTGCCAGGCAGGCCGTGAACCGGCCACCACCAGGAGGCGCGGTGACTCGAAGTACCGCGTGAGGGCCGTGTCCATGCCTCCTACGAGCACCGCGGGACGCACCACAGTGACGTTCAGGCCGGGGTGCGCGCGGGGTGCGCGGCGGGCGAGCCGCTCGATCTCCAGGAGGTCGCCGACGCCGGTGGCCTCCGCGGTGGCGCGCAGTTCCGCGTCCTCGGAGAGGGGAAGCTCGTTGTCGGCGAGCGCCCCGTAGACCATCGCGGAGGTGCACAGCACGACCCGGTGGACTCCGGCGGCGGCCGCGGCGGTGAGCACGGTCTGGGTGCCGCGGACGTTGTAGGCGGTGCGGGCCGCGGGGTCCGACTCCAGGTCGAGGTCGAGCGCCAGGTGCACGACGACGTCCGCGCCGCGCAGCTTCTCGGCGATGGCCGGATCCCGCACGTCCAGGATGTGCCACGTCGCGGACGCGCACTCGCCGCGCCGCTCGTCGATGGCGAGCACCTGCTTGATCTCCTCCGACGCGGCGAGCCGCTCGGTGAGCAGGGCGCCGATGCCGGACGCGGCACCGGTGACCGCGACCACGGGGCCTCGGACAGCCGGACTGGTTGAGGGGTTTCGCGCTGCGCGAACCTGCGGATCTGGGGAACTCACCGGGCGTCTCCAGCGGTTGTCTTCAGTACGTACGTGTATGACGCGTACGTACCAGGAGGCATCCATCCTGCCGCAGGCCATGAGTCGGCGAAGCACCGAGGCCCGATCCCGCCATGGTGTCTACGCTGGGTGTGTAGTCGGGCAGTCGCCGCCGGCGCAGAAACCGGTGGCCTTACCAGCCGAGGAATCCCGTGAGTGACACCCCATTCGGTTTCGGCCTTCCGCCGGAGGAGCCGGACGACGGCGACGAGGGCAAGAAGAAGGACCAGCAGGGCGGTGGCGGTCAGGGACCGGCCAACCCCTTCGGATTCGGGCTGCCGGGCATGCCCGGCGCGGGCGGTGTGCCGGGTGCCGGTGCGGACAACCCGTTCGCGGCGATGTTCGGCTCGATGAATCCGAACGACCTGGGGGCGGCCTTCCAGCAGCTCGGCCAGATGCTCTCGTACGAGGGCGGCCCGGTGAACTGGGACATGGCCAAGGACATCGCCCGCCAGACGGTCTCCCAGGGCACGCAGGACGGCGTGAAGGACGCGAGCGTCGGCCCCGCCGACCGCACCGCCGTCGAGGAGGCCGTGCGCCTGGCCGACCTGTGGCTGGACGACGCGACGTCGCTCCCTTCGGGCGCGGGTTCCGCGGTGGCGTGGAGCCGCGCCGAGTGGGTCGAGGCGACCCTCCCGGTGTGGAAGGAGCTCGTCGACCCGGTCGCCGAGCGCGTCGGCATGGCCATGGGCGATGTGCTGCCCGAGGAGATGCAGGCCATGGCGGGCCCGCTCATCGGCATGATGCGCTCCATGGGCGGCGCCATGTTCGGCTCGCAGATCGGGCAGGCCCTCGGCGTCCTCGCGGGCGAGGTCGTGGGCTCCACGGACATCGGGCTGCCGCTGGCCCCGGCCGGCAAGGCCGCGCTGCTGCCGCTGAACATCGAGGCCTTCGGCAAGGACCTCGGCGTCCCCAAGGAGGAGGTCCGCCTCTACCTGGCGCTGCGCGAGGCCGCCCACCAGCGGCTGTTCTCGCACGTGCCGTGGCTGCGCTCGCACCTGTTCGGCGCGGTCGAGGGGTACGCGCGCGGCATCAAGGTCGACACCTCGAAGCTGGAGGACGTGGTCGGCCAGTTCGACCCGCAGAACCCGGAGCAGCTCCAGGAGGCGCTGCAGCAGGGCATGTTCCAGCCGGAGGACACCCCGGAGCAGAAGGCCGCTCTCGCGCGCCTGGAGACCGCTCTGGCGCTCGTAGAGGGCTGGGTCGACGCGGTGGTCCACGCGGCCGCGAAGCCCCGTCTGTCGTCCGCCGACGCGCTGCGCGAGACGCTGCGCCGCCGCCGTGCGACCGGTGGCCCGGCGGAGCAGACGTTCGCGACGCTGATCGGTCTCGAGCTGCGTCCGCGCCGTCTGCGGGACGCCTCGCGCCTGTGGGCCTCGCTCACGGACGCGCGCGGGGTCGACGGCCGCGACGGCCTGTGGGCGCACCCGGACATGCTGCCGACGGCCTCCGACCTGGACGACCCGGACGGGTTCGTGCACCGCGAGCAGCTGGACTTCTCGGAGCTGGACAAGATGCTCGGCGAGGCGGCGAGCGGCACCGCCGAGAAGCCGAACCTCTCCAAGGACGACGAGTCCGACAACGACGGCAAGGACGACACCGACAAGTGAGCCTGTACGACGACGCGGTCCTCGTCCTCAAGGGGTACGAGGACCAGCCGGACCTGCGCCAGGCCTACCTGGACCACCTCGCCACCTACGGTGAGGCCGCGATGGGCAAGCCCTGCACCGCGGGCCACCTGACGGCGAGCGCTCTGGTGATCGACCCCACGCGCGGGCGCGTGCTGCTCACCCTGCACAAGAAGCTGCGGATGTGGCTCCAGATGGGCGGCCACTGCGAGCCCGGGGACCAGACCCTGGCGGCGGCGGCCCTGCGCGAGGCGACGGAGGAGTCCGGCATCGCGGGGCTCACGCTGCTGCCGGGCGGCCCGGTCCGGCTCGACCGGCACCCGATCCCGGGCCCGTGCACGCAGCACCTGGACACGCAGTACGCGGCGCTCGCCCCGGCCGACGCCACGGAGGCCATCAGCGACGAGTCCCTGGACCTGCGCTGGTTCCCGTACGACGAGGTCGCGGACGTCGCCGACACGTCCGTGGTCCGTCTGGTGGAAGCGACGCGGGCGCGCCTCTGAGCACCTGTGCATGTGTAAGGGGCGGGCGCCCATAGCGCCCGCCCCTTACACATGCATCTACATAGGGAGGTCAGTTCCAGGCGTTCCCCTGGTTCTGCCCGCGGGCCCCCTGCTGTCCCATCCCGTACTGCGCGGCGAGGCCGCTGCCGATCGCCGCGTTCTGCGGCGGCAGCAGCTCGCTGGGCTGGACGAGCGCGTAGCCCTGGCCCATGAAGCTGAGCTCCCAGCCCTCGCCGGTGTTGCCGCGGCGCCGCCAGACGCCCGAGGAGTGCGTCTGCGCCTGCATCTGGACCCTCAGCCCGTTCGACCAGGCGACGATGGCGTCCGCGTCGGCGTTGACGTACTTGTCGGGCGTGACCTGGAGCATCAGCGGCTGGCCTGACGTCATCAGGGCGACCTTGCCACGGCCGGTGATGTTGAGCTGGTACTTGCCCGAGCCGGAGATGCCGAACTGGCTGTCCACGGCGATGACTTCGTGGTGCAGTGACGAGTCCATCGCCAGTACGTAGCTGCTGTCGACGGTCAGTCCGTCCTGCTCGACATCCACTACGTGGATGTACTGGGCGAGGTTCGCCAGGTAGACGGTGCCCTGCCCGTGGCAGCGCATCAGGTCGAGGCCCTCGCCGGTGTGCGCGCGGGCGCGCCGCTGTCCCGACGTCTGGACCTCGCCGTCGAACTCCATCAGTCCCTGGTAGGCGACCATCGAGCCCTTGCGGGCGAGGATGTCGTCGTGGCCTTCGAGGGTGACCCGCAGCATCTGCGGGTTCTGCACCGCGTAGCGCTCCTGGGTCTGCTGCTCGGTGTATGCGAAAAGCGGGCTCTGCATGGTGTGTTCGCTCCCCCTCAGCCCCGTGCTCGGAGACGGTCGGTGCTGTCCTCACTGGGCTGTACGACGACGATGCCCTCCCCGGAGAAGCCCATCTGGTAGGCCTCGCCGCTGCCGCGCCCGATGAGCGAGCCGGCCCTGAAGCTGCGCTTGCCCTTCACCTTCAGGTTCGGTGACCAGGCGATGAGCGCGTCCGGATCGACGTACGTCTCGTCCTCGCCGCGACCGCAGTCGACGACGATGGGGGTACCGCGCGAGGTCAGGGCGACGTGCCCCTGACCGCTGATCTTGATGTTCCACAGGCCCTGCCCGGCGAACTTGGCCAGGCCCTTGACCCGCTCGACGCCCCACTGGAGGTGTGCGTCGAAGGCGAGCAGGTTGGTGCCGTTGACGGAGATCGAGTCGCCACCGAGGTTGATGACGACGACGTCCGCTCCGTAGTCGGCGAGATAGAGCAGGCCGTCACCGGTGCACTTCATAAGAGGCGCGCCTTCACCGGTGATCCATTCGCGTGCGACCTGGCGTACGGCGGGCGGGTTCGGCTCGTACTGGACGAAGCCTTCGTAGGCGACCATCGAGCCCACGCGCGCGAAGAGGTCGTTTCCGGTCTGCATGGCGACCTTCAGCATGTTGCTGCCGTGGTTCTCCATGCGGGCGGCTACCGGGGTCGGGGCGAAGCCCGCGAGCGGCTGGTTCATGACGGGCTCCCTCAGACCTCGTACGGCTGGACGACGATGAAGTTGCCGGGTGCGCCCCGGAACTGGAGGTTGACGCTCTCCCCGCTGTGGCCGGGATAGGCGTTGCGCCGCATCCGCACCTGGCTGGAGACGATCGCCTGTGCGGCCGCGGACCAGGCCACGACCGCGTTGCAGTCGGCGAAGGTCGTCGGTGTCACGGGCAGCACGACGGGCGTCCCGTGCGTCTTCACGACGACGGTTCCGGTGCCCTGGAACTGCATCACGAACAGGGCACCTCCAGGAATGCCGTGCCCCTCGATCCTGCGCACCTCGTGCTGAAGGCTCTCGTCGAAGGCGAGCACGTTCTCCGCGGAGACACAGATCGCGTCGCCCTGGAGCTCGATGGGGTGCAAGTAGGTCGCCTCTTCCGCGAGGAAGACCTGGCCGCGGCCCGAGCAGCGCATGAGCTGCATCTCCTGGCCGGTGGCGTTGCCCACGATGCGGCCGGCGAACCCGGCTCCCTTGTAGCCGAATTCGACCTTGCCCTGGTAGAGCACCATGCTGCCCTGCCGGGCGAGCACGGGCTGGTCGCCACCGGCGCCGAGGTCGACGCGGATCAGCTTCTTGTTCTGCGGCGTCCAGCGCTGTCCGGTGGGAGCCTCGCGGTACTTCTCCAGCGCGGCCGCCACACCGGGCGCGACGGCCTGCTGGGGCACGCCCTGCGGGGCGCCGTACGGGGAGGGGGCCGCGGGCGGCTGACCGTAGCCGGGGGGTGCGGTCGGCGTCTGCGGCTGGCCGTAGCCGGGCGGCAGGGGCGCGCTGCCCTGGCCCGGGACCTGCCCGAACTGGGGCTGCTGAGGCGGCTGTTGCGCGTATGGTGCGGGCGCCGGGGGCGGCGGCACCGTACCGGGCGGCGTGGACAGGGGCGCGACGATGGTCGGCGCCGCGTGCACGGGAGGGGCGGCCGGGGTGGGAGCGGGCGAGGGTGTCGGGCTCTGCGGCGGAGCGAAGTGCTGCGGAGCCGGAGCAGGCGCGGGTGCCGGTGCGGGTGCCGCCGGGGCACCGAAGGCGGGCGGCGCGGAGGTCTGCGCGGGTGGCGCGAATCCGGGGGACGCGGACTGCGGCTGCGCGGCGGGCTCCTCCTCGGCGACCTCGCCGCCGAAGTTCTTGAGCAGTGCGTCCAGGCCACCGTCGAACCCCTGCCCGACCGCGGCGAAGCGCCACACGTCCTTCAGGTAGAAGTCGCCGAGCATCACCGCACGTTCGGTGGAGAACTCGCCGCCGTGGAACGCGTACCGGGCAACCTCTTCCCCACCGGCGACGATGCGGATGTAGCCGGGCGCCACCTGCGACATCTGTCCCGCGCCGTCCAGAGTCGCGGTGAACGACAGCTTCTGGATGTGCGTGGGGATCTTTTCGAGTGTGACGCGGAACGACTCGGTGTCACCGGCCTGGGAACCGAGCAGCTGGACGGATTCCTCGGGCGTCTTGGGCTGGTTGAAGAAGACGAAGTACCGGTCGTCGGAGAGCCGTTCCTCGGCGTCGAGGCCGAAGCAACTGATGTCGAAGGTCAGTCCCGGGCCGCTGATCTGCACGCCGACGTACAGGTCCGTGCCCGCGGTGAGGTCACTGATCTTGGCCTTGTGGCCGCGTTGGAATTCCCTGGCCATGCGTAACGACCGTCCCCCATCCCGATGGTGATTGCGTCGCGCCAGGCTAACTGCAAACGCTGAGGGCGGAAGAAGTCGGTACAGCCCTGGTACAGAACCGTCCCAGAAGCCCCGTCACTCGCCGCGCGCGGCCGGCAGATGCGGCAGCCGGTCCGCGGCGACCACTCCTTCGAGGTAGCCGCGCGCCCGCTCGGTCCGCGGGTACGCCTCCAGAAGGCGCCAAAAACGCGGGCCGTGGCCGGGGACCAGCAGATGGGCGAGCTCGTGGACGAGCACATAGTCCACGACGTACTCGGGCATGCCCTGCAGTCGGTGGGAGAGGCGGATGCTGCCCTCTGCCGGGGTGCAGGAACCCCACCGGGTGTTCTGGTTGGTGACCCAGCGCACCGACGCGGGGCGGGCCTTGCCGTCGAGGTACTGCTCGGAGAGCCGCTCCGCGCGCTCGGCCAGCTCCGCGTCGCCCAGGACCCGTTTGCTCTCCTGCGCTGCGAGTTTGTCGAGCATGACGCTCACCCAGCGCTGCTCCTCGGCCTCCGACATCCGGGCCGGGATGAGGACCACGGTGCGATCGCCCTCGCGGTACGCGGAGACCGTCCTGCGGCGCCGGGCACTCCTGCGGACCTCGACCGCGCTCGCCCCCGGACCGCCTGGCGGCGGGCTGGTCGTGCTGCGCTGCGTGTTGGTGGCACGGTGCAGTGGGTCGGCGGGCACGCCCCGACGTTACCCGGTGGGCAGGGCGGAAGTCCCGCCTCCGGAACTGTTCGGTGCGGCCGCGCACCCCTACCGCTTGATTAGTACGACTATCACCCACCGCCTGTGGACAACCCGCATCACGGATCCGGCGGGACGGGCATGCTGGCCATCGATCGACCCGCCGGACAGGACGGCTGGCACAGCACGGGGGAAACAGCGATGCATCCGATCTTGAAGCCTGCGCTGCGGCGCGGCTGGCACGACCTGAACACGGTGCAGTTCGGGATGACACCGGCGCATGCGGTGGTGCTCGGTCCGGTCGACACGGCCACGGGCAGCTTTCTGACCCTGCTCGACGGGACGCGCGGCGTGCCGCTCCTGCGCGACGAGGCCCGGCGGATGGGACTGCCCGACGGACATGTGGACGCGCTTCTGGAGCGGCTGACCGGGGCGGGTCTCCTGGACGACACGACGGGCGGCGGCCGGCCCGCGGAAGCGCTGCGCAAGCGGACCCAGGTGATGGACCGGCTCCGCCCCGACCACGCCGCACTGACGGTGACCACCTCCGAACCGGCCGATGCCGTACGGATGCTGGCGGCACGGCACACCATGCGTGTGCAGGTCAGAGGGGCCGGTCGGGTGGGCGCTCTGCTCGCCTCGACCCTGGCCGCAGCCGGCGTCGGGCACGTCGATGTGCGTGACGGCGGCTGCGTCCAGCCCTGGGACGTATCGCCGGGCGGCCACCCGGCAAAGGCGGTGGGCGAGCGCCGGGACGTGTCGGCGCGTCACCAGGTGCGCAGCTTGGCGCCGGCCCGGCCCCCGCGCCCGGACCAGCGCAGGGCACGACCGGCGGCAGGCGAGCCGGAGCCGGGAGATCCGCCGCTCTCCCTCGTGATCATCGCCCCGCGCGACGGACTCGCGGTCCACTCCCCCGACCCGTCCGCCGTCGAGGACCTGGTCGCGGCGGGCATTCCCCATCTGTACGCGGGCGTGGTCGAGGCGACGGGAATCGTGGGGCCGCTGGTCCTGCCCGGCGGCACGGGCTGTGCGCAGTGCCTGCTGCTCGGTCGCACCGATCGGGATCCGACCTGGCCGCGGCTGCTCGCCCAATGGCGCTCGGGGCATGCCGCCCGGCAGGTGCAGGCGTGTGACGTGGGCCTGGCCACCGCGGTGGCGGGTCTCGCGGCGGCTCATGGACTGGCGTTCCTGGACGGGGAGTTGCCGTCGAGCACGGGAGCGCGCTGGGAGGCGTCCGCACCGGGATTCGACTGGCACGGCAGACCCGTGTGGCCACATCGGGAGTGCGGATGCGGTGCGGGTGAGAGAGGTAACGGGCAGGAGGTCTCCGTGGAGGAAGGGCCGCACGACACAATGGCGGGGTAGGCAATGGCTGTCGGCGTCACGGCGCCTGGGCACGCGCGGCTCGGCTGTCCGGCACTTGGAGGGGTGTATGTCTGATCTTCCCCGGAAGGCGGTTACCCGTACCGCCAAGCTGGCCGCACTACCGATCGGCTTCGCCGGCCGCGCGACCTGGGGTCTCGGCAAGCGCATCGGCGGCAAGTCCGCGGAGCTGGTCGGCCGGGAACTGCAGCAGCGCACGGCGGATCAACTGTTCAAGGTGCTCGGCGAACTCAAGGGCGGGGCGATGAAGTTCGGGCAGGCCATGTCCGTCTTCGAGTCCGCGCTGCCCGAGGAGGTCGCGGGTCCCTATCGGGCCGCCTTGACCAAGCTCCAGGAAGCGGCGCCGCCGATGCCGTCGCGCACGGTGCACACCGTTCTCCAGGAGCGCCTCGGCACTCAATGGCGCGACCTGTTCCTGGAGTTCGACGACAAGCCGTCCGCTGCCGCGTCGATAGGCCAGGTCCATCGTGCCGTGTGGCGCGACGGGCGCGAGGTCGCGGTGAAGGTGCAGTACCCGGGCGCGGGCGAGGCCCTGCTCTCGGACCTGACCCAACTGGGCAGGTTCGCCCGCCTGTTGGGGCCAATGATTCCGGGGATGGACATCAAGCCGCTGATCGCGGAGTTGCGCGACCGCGTCTCCGAGGAGCTGGACTACGCGCTGGAGGCACAGGCCCAGGAGGCACACGCCGAGGAGTTCGACGGCGACCCGGACGTCGTGGTCCCGCGGGTGGTGCACCAGTGCGAGCAGGTGCTGGTGACGGAGTGGATCGACGGGACGCCCCTCGCCGAGATCGTCAACGACGGAAGCCAGGAACAGCGGGACCGCGCGGGCCAGTTGCTGGCGCGCTTCCTCTTCTCCGGTCCGGCGCGCACGGGCCTGCTGCACGCGGATCCGCACCCGGGAAACTTCCGCCTGCTGCCGGACGGGAAGGACGGCTGGCGGCTGGGCGTGCTGGACTTCGGCACCGTGGACCGGCTGCCCGGCGGACTGCCCGACCCGATCGGCAAGTCCCTGCGGATGACGCTCGACGGCGAGGCGGTCGCGGTCTACGAGTTGCTGCGCGAGGAGGGCTTCGTCAAGGAGTCGATCGAGCTCGAACCGGACGCCGTGCTCGACTATTTGCTGCCGATCATCGAGCCCGCCCAGGTCGACGAGTTCCGGTTCACCCGCTCCTGGATGCGCAGCCAGGCGGCGCGGATCGCCGACCCCCGCTCCCCGGCCCACCAGTTGGGCAGGCAGCTCAATCTGCCGCCTTCGTACCTGCTGATACACCGGGTGACGCTGAGCACGATCGGGGTCCTGTGCCAGCTCGGCGCGACGGTGCGGCTGCGGGACGAACTGGAGGCGTGGGTACCGGGGTTCGTGGCCGAGGACGGAGCGGAGCCCGAGCCGGGCTCGGTCGCGCAGGCCTGACCGGCACCGGCCCGATCACCACCAGTCGGAGTCGAGCCGCCCTTCGATGGCCCTGATGTTCTCGCGGGCGCAGGCGTCACAGAAGTGGCGGCGGACTCCGCTCTCGACGGAGCACGTCCAGGTCAGCGGAGTTCCCTGGGCAGTCGTGCCGCACCGGGCGCACACGACGGTCGATCGGTCGGGTTGCTGCGCACAGTCCCCGTCAGGAAGAGACGTCACTCCGCGACGATAACTCCATGGACCGATGATCTTCGCGCACCACGCACCGCGGGGGCCGGTCCCTTCCGGACCGGCCCCCGCGGGAGCAGCCGCGCACTGTTGCGGCTCATGTCGGTGCTGTGCTGCCGACGGTCTGTTACTGCATGACGGCCATGGCGAGGGCGCGGCGGGCGCGCAGCGACGCGCGCTCGGCGCGGCGCTGCATCCGACGGGCCATCACCAGGCGCATGGCCTGGCGCTCGGCGTCGGCCTCGCGCTGTCGCTCGTGCATATGCGCACGGGCCAGGGCTTCTGGGATGAGTTGCATCTGGTGGGTCCTGTTCTGGCGCGAGTCGGTCGCACCGGACGTGGTGAAGTCTGGAATCGCGGAGCCGGCGGGCTCGCTCGTGGACGGCTTCATCGGGGCCTGCTTCTTGGGGTCGTGCGTCAGGGGGCGGTCGATCGTTCCTCGGATGCTCATGCCGCGACCGGGTTCTTGCGCGGACGGCCACGCGGCCGCTTCCGGGCCACGACGACACCCTGGACGAACAGCTCGCCACCCCAGACGCCCCAGGGCTCACGCCGCTCCTTGGCACCGGCGAGGCAGGCCTCGACCAGCGGGCAGGTACGGCAGAGGGACTTGGCGTACTCGACATCCGCCGGCGACTCCGCGAAGAAGACCTCGGGGTCGTAGGCACGGCAGGGGACGGGTACGCCGAGGTTCTCGATGGCGTCGTCGAGCGCGGTGAGCGCAGTCAGCGGGTTCAAGGTGGAGTCCTCCGTGGGGACGGGCGGGGGAAGAGGGTCTGAAGGCGGTACGGACGGGGCGTGCGCTTCGAGTTGCACGGTGTCGTCTTCCTCGTCTGGTCGTTCCGGCCGGTGGGCCGGGTGGCGGTGGTACCGGGTTCTTTTCTTGTCCCGAGGCCCCTTCGTTCTGGTCCCTCGGAAGATCGCTGGGTCTTCCGGGAAAACAGAAGGGCCGCGGATCCCGGGTGGGGTTCCGCGGCCCTGAAGGCGCCGGCCTGATCGTCGATCAGGCTGGATCACTCCAGGGTTCGAGCCCACGGAAGGCCCACATCGTGTGGTGCTGCGTCGTCTGCTTCCGGAATCCGGCACCGGCTGCCGCAAAGGCATAGGCCTGAGCCTGTGCATTCGCTACTGCTTCCGGTGCCTTCGTCGGTCGCTCATTGCCCTCGCGGATGGGAAGACCCGCGAGAGACAGACCGGACTCCGGACGCATGGCGCTGACGCCAGACAGACCGGTGCCCAGGTTCGAGAAGCCGAGCAGGCAGGAAGCGACGACCGAGCGATCGGTCATTTTCACGGTGCTGATGGAGCTGGTGTTGATGCTGATCACTGGAATCGCCTCCTCTCGGCGTCTTGGGGACCGGTGTGATCCGGTCCGACGGCTATCAAGTACAACACGAAACCAGGGCCTTCGAGAAGGACCGCTGCTCTCGTGCTTAAGAACCTATGGGGATTGCTGGGGCATGCGCAAACTATTTTTTCGACGAGTTTGCATCAGTCGCCCTCGCCGACTCCTCCAAGCTCATCGCCCACCACCTGACCTGCGCAGATGGCCAGCACGTCCGAGCCGTAGGCCCGAAACTTCCGTACGCCGACGCCCGGGATGCGGGACAGCTCGCCCTCGTCCTCCGGTGCCGCCTCGGCGATGGCGATCAAGGTCTTGTCCGTGAAGACGCAGAACGCGGGCTGCCCGAGGGCGCCCGCCGTGCGGGTGCGCCACTCGATGAGACGCTCGTACAGCCCCTCGTCCATGTCGGACGGGCAGTCCTCGCAGCGCATCAGTTTCATCTCGCCCGCTTCGAGGGTACGTCCGCACATCCGGCAGCGCGCCACCTTTCTGGCGCCTCTGCGGCGGGAGGGCTCCAGCGGCTCTGCCGCATCGGGCCTCGTCCCGTGCTCGATGCCACCTCGACCGCCGCTCGCGCCGCGCCCGACCGTGCCGGTGGAGCCCGGCCGCAACCCGTCGAGGAAGCGGCTGGGTCTGCGGCTCGCCCGGCCGCCGGGCGAGCGGGACAGCGCCCAGGACAGGCCGAGGTGGTGACGGGCCCGGGTCACGCCCACGTACAGGAGCCGCCGCTCCTCCTCGATCTGCTCGTCGGTCTTGGCGTACGTGATCGGCATCATGCCTTCGGCGAGGCCGACCAGGAACACGGCGTCCCACTCGAGGCCCTTCGCCGCGTGCAGCGACGCGAGCGTGACGCCCTCGACGGTGGGGGCGTGCTGCGCGTTCGCCCGCTCGTCGAGCTCGGCCACGAAGTCGGCCAGGGTCGCCGTGTCGTGGGACCGGGCGAAGTCCTCCGCGAGCCGGGCCAGCGCGGCGAGGGACTCCCACCGGTCACGAACGGCACCCGAGCCCGCGGGCGCTTCGGTCGTCCAACCCTCGCCGGACAGGACCGCCCTGACCTGGGAGGGCAGGTCGACGGCCTCGTCGAGGTCCGCGTCATTGCTTCCGAAGCGGGCCGCCGCGCGCAGCGAATGACCCGCCTTGCGCACCTCGGCGCGCTCGAAGAAGCGCTCGGCTCCCCGCAGCTGGTAGGGCACACCGGCGTCGGCGAGGGCCTGCTCGTAGATCTCCGACTGCCCGTTGGTCCGGAACAGGATGGCGATCTCGCCCGCAGAGACCCCGGAGGCGATCAGTTCGCGGATGCGGCGGGCCGCGCCTTCGGCTTCGGAGGGCTCGTCGACGTACTCGACGTAGACCGGCTCGGGTCCCGCCTCGCGCTGGGAGATCAGCTCGAGGCGGTGCTCCGCGGCTCGCCCGCTCGCTCGGGCCAGGACGCCATTGGCGAGGTGCACGACCTGGGGCGTGGAGCGGTAGTCGCGCACGAGCTTGACGACCGTGGCGCCGGGATGGCGGGTGCGGAAGTTGAGCAGGTGATCCGGTGTGGCCCCGGT
Source organism: Streptomyces sp. NPDC050085 (assembly GCF_044460595.1). NCBI lineage: Bacteria > Bacillati > Actinomycetota > Actinomycetes > Kitasatosporales > Streptomycetaceae > Streptomyces > Streptomyces sp. NPDC050085. The sequence goes on from NZ_JBITJZ010000004.1 coordinate 255,713, forward strand.
GAAGGAGTAGATCGTCTGGCTTGCGTCGCCGACGACGCACAGATTGTCCCGATCGCCGAGCCACAGGTCGAGCAGGCGCTGCTGGAGCGGGCTGACGTCCTGGTACTCGTCGACGACGAAGTGCTGGTACTGGGCTCGGATCTGGTCGGCGATGTCGTGCCGGTCCTGAAGGATGCCGACGGTGAGGAGCAGGACGTCCTCGAAGTCGATGACCGTGCGGTCCCGCTTCAGCGTCTCGTAGCTGGCGTAGATCTGGGCGATCTCGGCGGGATGGCGGGGGCTCTCGCGCCCGGCCTTGTGGGCCGCGGCCGCGTAGTCGCCCGGGACGGTCTGGGTGACCTTGGACCACTCGATCTCCGCGGTCACGTCGCGCAGCTCACCGCGGTCCAGGCGCAGTCGGCAGGCCGCCGCGGCGTCGGCGACCAGCTGGATCTTGCGGTCGACGATGCGGGGCAGCTCACCGCCTACCGCCTTGGGCCAGAAGAACTGGAGCTGGCGCAGAGCGGCCGAGTGGAAGGTGCGGGCCTGCACTCCCCCGGCGCCCAGCTGGCGCAGGCGGCCGCGCATCTCGCCCGCGGCGCGGTTGGTGAAGGTGACGGCGAGGACGGTGTTCGGCTGGAGGATCCCCGCGCGCACGCCGTACGCGATGCGATGGGTGATCGCTCGCGTCTTGCCCGTGCCGGCGCCCGCGAGTACACACACCGGACCGTGCAGGGCCGTCGCCACGGCGCGCTGCTCGGGGTCGAGCCCGTCGAGCACCGCGTCGGCCGATTCCGGGACCTGCGGGAACAGGGTGGAGTGCGTTGCTGCTGTCACCCCGCCATGCTGCCAGGTCGGCGGGGACAGGTGCGTCACGTTGTCCACAGGTAGCCAGTGTTAGTCGTACTAATGCGGCCGACGTGCGGGAATGGTCGCCGCGTCGCGTACGTTCGACTCATTGCGAACACGCATCCCCAGCCACAAAGGAGCGCGAGGAACATGCCGGGCACTGTGACGATGTACAGCACCACGTGGTGCGGCTACTGCCAGCGGCTGAAGAAGCAGATGGACCGCGAGGGCATCGCGTACTCCGAGATCAACATCGAGCACGACCCGGAGTCGGCGGCGTTCGTCGAGAAGGCGAACGGCGGGAACCAGACGGTCCCCACCGTTCTGTTCGACGACGGCTCGACGCTGACCAACCCCTCGCTGGCGCAGGTCAAGCAGAAGATCGGCGTCTGAGTCCGCTACTCGGGGACGGTCACAGCGCGTCGCTGGGCTTCGGCAGGGGCTTGCCGTACCAGAGCTCGATCAGTCGGGCCGCAATCGAGATCCCGTAGGGAGGCATGACCTCCCCGGACTCGAATGCGGCCCGCAGGTCTTCGCGGGAGAACCAGCGGGCCTCGTGGATCTCGTCGCCGTCCACGTTGATCTCGGTGGACGTGGCGTGCGCCATGAAGCCGAGCATCAGGCTGGACGGGAACGGCCAGGGCTGACTGGCCACGTACTGGACCTCGCCGACGAGCACACCGGCCTCTTCGAAGACCTCACGGCGCACCGACTGCTCGATGGACTCGCCCGGCTCCACGAAGCCCGCGAGGGTCGAGAAGCGCCCCTCGGGCCAGTGCACCTGCCGGCCGAGCAGGATGCGGTCCTGCTCGTCCGTGACGGCCATGATCACGGCGGGGTCGGTGCGCGGGTAGTGCTCGGCCCCGCAGGCCTGGCAGCGGCGGATGTGGCCCGCGGCGGCGATGACGGTGCGTTCGCCGCAGCGGGAGCAGAAGCGGTGCAGGCGCTGCCAGTTCTCCAGGGCGACGGCGTGCACCATGAGGCCGGCGTCGCGCTCCGAGAGGAGCATGCCCGCCTCGCGCAGGCCGGCGGGGCGCGCGGACTGGTCCATGCGCCCGGGGAGCGTGTCCTTCTGGAGCGCGAAGTAGCTCACGCCGTCCTCGTCGGTGCCCAGGAAATAGCGGTGGGCCTCCGTGAGGGGCGCTTCAAAGGACGGCGTCATGACCAGTTCCGTCGCGCCGTCCGGTGTCTCGTCGATGAGCACCTGGCCACCCGAGACCACGAAGACACGGGTCGTGGGGTGGCTCCACGCGGCGGCGAGCCAGGCCTCGTCGAGACGGTGGTGCGCGGCACGGTCGATCCCGCTCGGCGCGGCGAGCGAGAGCGGTCGGCCGGCGGCGAGATCGGCGGTGCGGTCGGTCCAGATGGTCACAGGTGCTTCCAACTCCCCCGGTGGAATGGGTGGTTCGGCGGGCGGTTCAGCAGGACGTTCGGCAGGACGTGTGCGGGGTGCCTCGTTCAGTGTGCATCCGTCCAGCTCTCCGCGAGATCGCCCCACAAGTAGGCCGTGGTTTCGACGCCCTTCATAAGGAGGTCGAGTTCGACCTTCTCGTTCGGGGCGTGCCAGCCGTCGGAGGGGACGGAGATGCCCAGGAAGAGCACAGGTGCGTCGAGGACGTCCTGAAGGTCGGCCGCGGGGCCCGAGCCGCCTTCGCGCGTGAAGCGGATCTTCTGCTCGAAGGCGCGGCTCATGGCGCGGGCGACGGACTGCAGGGCGGGGTGGTCGAGCGGCGTCAGGCACGGCCGGGTGGCCGCGCCGAAGGTGATCGTGTGGCGGATTCCGGCGGGCAGCTGCTCGGCGACCCAGGCGGTGACGGCCTTCTCGATGTGGTCCGGGTCCTGCCCCGCGACCAGTCGGAACGACAGTTTGAGCATGGCCGAGGACGGCACGATCGTCTTGCCGCCGGGGCCTTGGTAGCCGCCCCCGATCCCGTTCACCTCCGCGGTGGGCCGGGCCCAGATGCGCTCCAGCGTGCTGTGTCCGGCTTCTCCGTACGTGGCGTGGGACTTCGCCGTACGCAGCCACTGCTCTTCGTCGAAGGGCAGCTCGGCGAAGAGCTCGCGCTCCCGGTCGGTGAGTTCGACGATGCCGTCGTAGAAGCCGGGCACGGCCACGCGCGCGTGCTCGTCGTGCAGCGCGGCGACGAGGCGGGCTGCGGCGGTCGCCGGGTTCGGGACGGCGCCGCCGAAGGAGCCGGAGTGGATGTCCTGGTCGGGACCGTGCAGCTCGATCTCGCAGTCGGCGAGGCCGCGCATCCCGGTGCACACCGTGGGGGTGTCCTCGGCCCACATGCCGGTGTCGGAGACGATCACGGCGTCGGCGGCGAGCCTCTCCTTGTGGGCCTCGACGAGAGCGCGGAAGTTCGGGGAGCCCGACTCCTCCTCGCCCTCGATCAGCAGCTTGAGGTGGACGGCGGGGGCGGTGCGCCCGGTGACGGCGAGGTGGGCGCGAACTCCAAGTGTGTGAAAGAACACCTGCCCCTTGTCGTCGGCCGCACCGCGCGCGTGGAGCCTGTTCCCGATGACGACGGGCTCGAAGGGCTCGGTGTCCCAGCCGTCCTCGCGGGCGGCGGGCTGGACGTCGTGGTGCCCGTAGACGAGGACGGTGGGCGCCTTCGGGTCGTCGGACGGCCACTCGGCGAAGACGGCAGGAGCGCCGGGCGTCTGCCACACCTCGGTGGTCGGGAAGCCGGTCGCGGCCAGCTGTGCGGCGAGCCAGTCGGCGCTGCGTCGCACGTCCGGGGCGTGCGCGGGCTGGGCGGACACCGAAGGGATCCGCAGCCATGCGGCGAGGTCGTCGAGGAACGCCTCACGGTGGTTCTCGACGTACGCACGGACGGTGCTGACGGCGCTGTCAACGGGCTTGCTCATGGTCACGAGCCTAGTCCCCCACCGGAGCATGCTTGTCCGGTGGCTCCTCCGCGGCCTCTCCCGGGGCCTGCGGTTCCTGCGTGAGCAGCCGCTCCAGCTCGGCCCGTCCCGGCAGCGTGCGGGGGCGGACCGTCTCTCCACTGCGTACGTACACGAAGACCGCGTCCACCGACTCCACGGGCACGCCCTGGTGCTCGGCCCAGGCGAGCCGGTAGACGGCGAGCTGCAGGGGGTCGGCGGTCTGCTGGTGACCGGTCTTCCAGTCGACGATCTCGTACGTCGCCCTGTCGCCGTCGCCCTCCTTGTAAACGGCGTCGATGCGGCCGCGCACGACGCGGCCCGCGATGGCCAGCTGGAAGGGGAACTCGACCCTGTAGGGCGTGCGGTGCGCGTACGGAGTGCGCTCGAAGGCCTCCTTGAGGGCCTCCAGGTCCCGCTCGTCGGCGATCTCCGCGTCGCTGCCGGGCAGCTCGTCCGGGTCCAGCATCGGCAGCCGCAGTTCCTCGAAGCGGGATTCGACCCAGGCGTGGAAACGGGTGCCCCTGCGGGCCGCCGGCTGGGGCGGGCGCGGCATGGGCCGGGCCAGCTCCTGGGCGAGCCCGTCGGGGTCAGCGGCCATGCGCAGCACCTGCGAGGCCGTGAGCGAGTGCGGCACCGGCACGTCGCGCACGCCGGCGCGGGCGCGCAGCAGCTCACCGGTGAGGGCGTCGAGATCGCGGTCCCAGGAGTCGACGGTGCGGGCCTCCTCCGGGGTGAACAGGTTCTCCGGGGCGGGGGTCGGGTGCGGGACGGCAGGGGGCGTGTGCGGAGGCTCGGGCACGCGCGCGTGGGGAGGGACTTCCGACGCCGGGTGCGGGAGCGAGGGGCGCTCGGCGGTCAAGCTGTCCCAGTCGTCGGGGAACTCCTCGTCCGCGTACGGCAGTTCGTCGTCGAGAGGTTCGTCCTCGGGCGGGGGCGGCCAGTCGGGGTCTTCGAAGGGCGGCTCGTCGTGGGATGCCGGATGCGGGTCCGTGTGGGCGTGGGCCCGCGGGGCGCTCGCGGCGCGCTCCAGGTGGGCGAGAACCGTGTCGGCTGCCGCGCGGCGACGGGCCAGGGACGCCTCGTCCAACGGCAGCGGCCAGGCGTGCTCGGCCGACGCCTCCTGGAGTGCCGGGTTCTCCTCTTCGTCGTCCGGTTCGTCCGCCCAGACCTCGATCTCGCCGTGCCCGGCGGCGCAGTGGTCGTACAGCGCCCGGAGGAAGTCGGACGGGCCGCGCTTCTTCTTCTGGGAGGGGCCCCACCAGTGGCCGGAGCCGAGCAGCAGGGTGCGCGGGCGTGTGAACGTCACGTATCCCAGGCGTAGTTCCTCGGTGCTCTGGTGGTCCTTCATGTCGGCGTGGAAGGCCTTCATGCCCCGGGAGTCCCACGCGTCGATGTCGGGCAGGGTGGCGGCGTCACCGCGCAGCTCGTGCGGCAGGACCTTGCCCTGGGCCGTCCATTTCTCGCGGCCCTGCGTGCTCGGGAACGTGCCGTTGACGAGTCCGGGAACGGCGACCACGTCCCATTCGAGGCCCTTGGACTTGTGGGCGGTGAGCACCTTCACCGTGTTCTCGCCGCCCGGTAGCGCGTTGTCGAGGCCCTTCTCGTACTGGGCCGCGGTGCGCAGGAAGCCGAGGAAGGCGAGCAGTGTCGCGGAGCTCTCGTTGGCGGCGAAGGACGCGGCGATGTCGAGGAAGTTGGACAGCGTCTCGCGCCGCCGGGCCGCCAACGCGTGCGGGGACGCGGAGAGTTCGACCTCCAGGCCGGTGACGGCGAGCACGCGGTGCAGAACGTCCATGAGGGGATCGGACAACGAGCGGCGCAGGTCGCGCAGTTCGGTGGCGAGCCGGGCGAAGCGCACGCGCGCGTCCGGCGAGAACGGCAGCCCGTCGTCGTCCCCGTCCGCCTCCACGGAGGTCTCCAGGAACGTGTCGAGCGCGTCCGCGAGCGATATCACCTCGGACGGGTCGACGCCTTCGACGGCCTCGGCCAGGCGCCGGTCCGGGTCGTCCTCGTCGCCTCCGCGCGCGTGGGAGACCAGGAAGCGGGCCCTGCGTCCCAGAAGGGCGAGGTCGCGCGCGCCGATGCGCCAGCGGGGGCCGGTCAGCAGTCGCACCAGTGACGCGTTGGCCCCCGGGTCCTGGAGGACCTCGCACACGGCGACCAGATCCGCGACCTCCGGGAGGTGCAACAGACCGGAGAGACCGACCACTTCGACCGGGATGTCGCGGGCGACGAGCGCGCCCTGGATCTCGGCGAAGTCGGTCGCGGTGCGGCACAGGACGGCGATCTCGCCGGGTGCCCGGCCCGTGGCGACGAGGTGGGCGATGGAGTCGGCGAGCCAGGCGATCTCCTCGCTGTGGGTGCGCAGGAGGGCGCAGCGCACGCTGCCTTCGCGCTCGGCACCGGGGGCGGGCCGCAAGGCCTCCACACCCGCGTGCATCGCGCGCAGCGGCTCCGCCAGCCCGTTGGCGAGGTCGAGGAGGCGGCCGCCGCTGCGGCGGTTCTCACTGAGGGAGAGGCGGCCGGCCGGGCTGCCGTCCGCGTACGCGAAGTGGCGCGGGAAGTCGTCGAGGTTGGCCACCGAGGCGCCGCGCCAGCCGTAGATCGCCTGGCAGGGGTCGCCCACGGCCGTCACGGCGTGGCCCGTGCCGCCGCCGAACAGGCCGGCCAGCAGGATCCGTTGGGCCACGGACGTGTCCTGGTATTCGTCGAGGAGGACCACGCGGAACTCGTCACGCAGGATCTCGCCGACCTCGGGCCGGGTGCTCGCGAGGGTGGCCGAGAGCGCGATCTGGTCGCCGAAGTCGAGGACGTCCCTGGCCCGCTTGGCCGCCCTGTAGTGGCCCACCAGCTCGGCCAGCTCCAGACGCGCGGCGGCGGCTTCGGGCACCTTCCGCAGCTCCGCGTTGCTGAGCTTGGCCTCTTCCAGCGTGCGCAGCAGTTCCTGGTCGTACGCGCGCAGCTCGGCGGGCTGTACGAGGTGTTCTGCCAGCTCGGCGTCGAGGGCGAGCAGGTCGCTGATCAGGTCGGCGAAGGAGCGGGTGAGGGCGGGGTACGGACCCGGCGCCTCGCGCAGCACGCGCGCGGCGAGCTGGAAGCGGGTGGCGTCCGCGAGCAGCCGCGTCGTGGGCTCCAGGCCGATGCGCAGCCCGTGATCGGTCAGGAGGCGACCGGCGAAGGCGTGGTACGTGGAGATCACGGGCTCGCCCGGGGGGTTGTCCGGGTCGATGGCCTCCGGGTCCGTGACCCCCGCCTTGACGAGGGCCTTGCGGACGCGCTCGGCGAGCTCTCCCGCCGCCTTGTTGGTGAACGTGAGGCCCAGGACCTGCTCGGGCGCGACCTGCCCGGTGCCCACCAGCCAGACCACGCGCGCGGCCATCACCGTCGTCTTGCCCGAGCCGGCCCCGGCCACGATCACCTGCGGGGCGGGCGGCGCGATGATGCAGGCCGTCTGCTCCGGGGTGAACGGGATGCCCAGCAGCTCCTTGAGCTGCTCGGGGTCGCTGAGGCGTGTGGTCACCTCATCGAGGCTAACCGGCCCCACTGACAGCGCCGGTCCGTTCCGGCGCAGCGGAGGCGCACGTCACTCCACGACGTGGTTGCCCTCGGGCCGGGCACTGCACGAGGCACGGAAGGCGCAGTGCGTGCAGTGCTGTCCGGTGGTCGGCGCGAACCGCTCGTCGAGGACCTTGCCCGCGGCGGTGGCGAGGAGATCACCGACCCACTCCCCCGCCTCCCCCTCGAGGGCGTCCTGCGACTGCACCTTGGGGAGCGTCTCGCCGCCGTCCTTCTTTGCGGCACCCTGGCGCAGCTGCACCAGCTCGGCGCCACCGGGGTGCGGACGGGCCCCGTCGAAGGGCTCGTCGACGGCGCCCTCACGCACGGCGAGCTGGTACACGGCGAGCTGTGGATGGTGGGCGACATCGGCCGCGCTGGGTGCCTGCTTGCCGGTCTTGAAGTCGACTACGTAGGCACGTCCTTCTGTGTCGCGCTCGACGCGGTCCATGGAGCCGCGGATGCGTACCTCGTAGGCGCCCGCTTCGAGGGTCACGTCGAAGTCGTGCTCGCTGGCCACCGGAACGCGGCCGGAGCGGTCCATGACGTGCCACTGGAGGAAGCGCTCGAGCGCCACGCGCGCGTTCTCCTTCTCTTGTGCCGACTTCCACGGCGCGTCGAAGGCGAGCGCGTCCCATACGGAGTCGAGGCGCTCCATGAGGACGGCGAGGTCGGCGGGGGTGCGTCCGGAGGCGACCTCGTCGGCCAGGACGTGCACGACGTTGCCGAAGCCCTGCGCGGCGGTCGCGGGAGCGTCGGCCTTGACCTCACGGCCCAGGAACCATTGCAGCGCACAGGTGTTGGCGAGCTGGTCGAGGGCGCTTCCGGAGAGCACGACGGGCTTGTCGCGGTCCCTCAGCGGGACCTTGCTCTCGGTGGGCTCGTACATGCCCCACCAGCGGTAGGGGTGAGCCGACGGCACCAGGGGTCTGCCGTCGTCGTCACTGAGCGCGGCGAGGCGGGCCAGACGCCTCGCCGCGGCCTCGCGCAGGGCGTCGGAGACCCGGGGGTCGACCGTGGTGGCGCGCAGTTCCGCGACGAGGGCCGCCACCGACAGGGGCCGGCGCGGGCGGCCGGTGACGTCCTTGGGCTCGATTCCGAGTTCGGTCAGGAACCGGGACGGCTGGTCGCCGTCGTCCGCGGGTGCCTTCACGGCTGTGACGACCAGTCGCTCCCGCGCGCGCGTGGCGGCCACGTAGAAGAGGCGTCGCTCCTCGGCCAGCAGGGCGCCGGGTGTGAGGGGTTCGGCGAGACCGTCACGGCCGATGCGGTCGGCCTCCAGGAGGGAGCCACGGCGACGCAGATCGGGCCACAGACCTTCCTGCACGCCCGCGACGACGACCAGGCGCCACTCGAGTCCCTTGGAGCGGTGTGCGGTCATCAGGCGCACCGCGTCGGGGCGTACGGCCCGTCCGGCGAGGGTGTCGGCAGCGATGTCCTGGGCTTCCAGCTCCTCCAGGAAGTTGCGGGCGCCGCGGCCTCCGGTGCGCTCCTCCGCGCGCGAGGCGAGGGCGAACAGGGCGCATACGGCGTCCAGGTCGCGGTCCGCGTTGCGCCCCGCCGCGCCCCCGCGGCGGGCGGCACGCTCCAAGCGCTGCGGCCAGGGCGTGCCGTTCCACAACTCCCAGAGTGCTTCCTCCGCGGTGCCGCCGGCGTCGAGCGTCGCGCGGGCCTTGGCGAGGAGTGCGCCGAGGCGCTGCGCACCGCGCGCGTAGGCGGGCTCGTGCAGGGCGAGCCGCTCGGGCTCGGCGAGGGCGCGGGCCAGCAACTCGTCGGAGGGCGGCGGCAGATGGTTGCCCGCGGCGCGCTCCTCCTCGCGCAGGGCGCGTCCCAGGCGGCGCAGGTCCGCGGCGTCCATGCCGGCCAGCGGCGAGGCAAGGAGCGTGAGCGCCGTCTCGGTGTCGAACCGGACCTCTTCCTCCGAGCCGTCCTCGACCGGGCCCTGTGCCACCGCCTTCAGAGCGGTCAGCAGCGGCGCGACCGCCGGCTCGTGGCGCAGCGGCAGGTCGTCGCCGTCGATGTCCAGAGGGACACCGGCCGCCGTGAGCGCGCGCCGCACCGCCGGAATGCTTCGCGTGCCCGCGCGCATCAGGACGGCCATGTCGCTCCAGGGGACGCCGTCCTCCAGGTGGGCGCGGCGCAGGATGTCAGCGATGTTGTCGAGCTCGGTCCCGGACGTCGGGTACGTGTAGACCTCGGTCCGGCCCCCGTCCCGTACGGGCGTGAGCTCACGATGGGCGCGCACCTTGTCGGCCGGCAGCCGGGTCAGCGGCATCCGGCGGGTGATCCGCCGGGTGGCCTCCAGGAGGGAGGCTCCCGAGCGGCGGGACGTGGTGAGCACCTCGACCGGCGCGGGTGTGCCGTCCGCGCGCGGGAAGTCGTCGGGGAACTCGAGGATCCCGTTCACGTCGGCGCCGCGGAACGTGTAGATCGACTGGTCGGGGTCGCCGAACGCGACCAGGGTGCGCCCCGCGCCCGCCAGCGCGTGCAGCAGCCGCACCTGGGCCGGGTCGGTGTCCTGGTACTCGTCGACGAACACGGCGTCGTACTGCGCGGCGAGCTGGTCGGCGACCTCCCGGCGGTGCGCGAGGAGCACGGCGCGGTGCACCAACTCGGCGTAGTCGAGCACGCCCTGCGCGTCGAGGACGTCCAGGTACTCGGCGAGGAACGTGGCCGCCGCGCGCCAGTCCGGGCGGCCGATGCGGCGCGCGAAGGCGTCCAGGGCCGCGGGGCCCAGGCCCAGCTCGCGGCTGCGGGCGAGGACCGCGCGCACTTCGTCGGCGAAGCCGCGTGTGGTGAGGCAGGCGCGCAGTTCGTCGGGCCAGCGGACGTGGGCGAGCCCGGCCTGCTCCAGATCGATCTGTCCCGCGAGCAGTTCCCGTACGACGACGTCCTGCTCGGGACCGGACAGCAGGCGCAGCGGCTCGGCGAAGAGGTCCGCGTCCTGATGGGCGCGTACCAGCGCGTAGCAGAACGAGTGGAAGGTCGTGGCCTGTGGGGCGCGGGCCGCTCCTATGCGCAGCGCCATGCGGTCACGCAGTTCGACAGCGGCCTTGCGGCTGAACGTGAGCACAAGGATGCGCTCGGGTTCGGTGCCCTTGGCGATCCGCGCGGACACGGCCTCTACAAGGGTCGTGGTTTTGCCCGTCCCCGGTCCGGCAAGGACGAGCAGGGGCCCGTGGCCGTGGTCAACCACCGCACGCTGGGGTGCGTCAAGACGAGGGGGGTCCACGGGAGTCGGCGACGTACGCACCAGTCGATACGCGCCCGGGATCCCCTGTCGAACCTGGTGGTGCGACGGGTGCCGGGTGGACGAAGAGGAGCTCACGTGGATCGCTGGTCCTGGTGGGTGTGCTGGTGATCGAAGTGCTGTCCGCGCGAGGCGGTGACGACGGGGTGAAGGAGGTGTCTGCCATCGACGGTGCCGTCGACGCTACGCCGTCGAGTGTGGCGGAAGCCGGGCTTCCGATGCCTCTCTCGCGCCGCCTCCGTCACAGGTGTGCCCTGTCTCACGAACGGACACGGTCGTGGCGGAGTGCCCCGGCGGCCCCTTTTCCCCCGTACGGGCCACCGGCACCCCGCCCGCGCGCGGGATGGCCGAAGCTGTCAATTGTGAGCTTCCGTACGCGTCCGGCCGTCCCAGCGCGCCCGCTTCATGTCGAGGCGCGGCAGGTGGCCCTCCGCGGTGCGGGAAGCCTCGCGCAGCGGCGTGCTCTCCTCGCGGTAATGACCGAGGGCCCGCAGCTCGTGGCCGGGGAGCAGCACCCCGTCCGCACGCACGACGCGCCACCAGGGCACGGCACCCCCGTAGAGGGCCATCACCCGCCCCACCTGGCGCGGCCCGCCCTCCTCCAGCCACTCCGCGACGTCCCCGTACGTCATGACCCGCCCGGGCGGAATCAGTTCGGCGACCTCGAGGACCCGCTCCGCGTAGGCGGGCAGTTCTCCCGCCGACTCGCTCTCCTCGCTCATCCGGCCCATCCTGCCCCACGGCACCGACAACATGGAGGGACGTACAGGGAGCGCTCTGGAGAGACGTACAAGAAGGCGCTTGTCCGCGACTTCGCGCTCCTCGAATGCACCCTGATGCCCTCCTATCGCGATGGGACATGCCACCATCGTGCGGGCGGTGACTGGTGATACGAGATCAAGAAGAGACGACGGAGCAGAGCGTGCACCCCGACAAGGCGGAGGGCACCTCTGTGACACCGGCGCGCCCTGAGGAAGCGGCCGAGGAGGCCGTCGAGGAGAAGCACGAGCAGCCGCTGCACGATCCCGACTGCGTCGACCTGGACGCGCACACCGAGCGGGTCGACGGTGACGAACCGTTGCTCCCCGCGCGCGTGCACCGCCCTTCCGACCTCATGCGGCTGCTCGCCGGGCTGCTCGCGATCGCCGTACTGCTGGCCATCGCCGCGTTCGCGCACGCCACGACCTCCGGCTTCGCCCAGGACATCAACAAGGGCACCGAGCAGGCTCCTGACCTGCTGACCAAGCTCGCGGGTTTCGCCTCCAGCATCGCCATCCTGCTCGTCCCCGTCGCCTTCGCCATCGAGCGGCTCATCAAGCGCGACGGGCTGCGGATCGCCGACGGCGTGCTCGCCGCCGTCCTCGCGCACGGCGTGACTCTGGCGACCGACCTCTGGGTCGCCAAGGCCGCACCCCAGTCCATCCAGGACGCGCTCACCAAGGTGTCGCCCGGAGACATCCACGCACTGACCGATCCGGTGCACGGCTACCTGGCGCCCGTCATCGCCTACATGACGGCTGTCGGCATGTCCCGGCGACCACGATGGCGTGTCGTCCTGTGGGTGGTGCTGCTGCTCGATGCCTTCACCATGCTGGTCACCGGGTACACGACGCCGTTCTCGATCATCCTGACGATCCTCATCGGCTGGACCGTCGCCTACGGAACGCTGTACGCCGTCGGCTCGCCCAATGTGCGCCCTACAGGACAGACATTGCTGGCCGGTCTGCGGCACGTCGGCTTCCACCCGGTCAACGCGGCCCGGGAAGAGGCCCACGAGGGCGCCACGGAGAACGGCGACCGGGGGCGGCGCTACTTCGTCACCCTGGAGGACGGTCCGCCGCTGGACGTCACCGTCGTGGACCGCGAGCAACAGGCGCAGGGCTTCTTCTACCGCGTGTGGCGGCGTCTCACGCTGCGCGGCATCACCCAGCGCCGCAGTCTGCAGTCCCTGCGCCAGGCCCTGGAGCAGGAGGCGCTGCTGGCCTACGCGGCCATCTCGGCCGGGGCGAACGCGCCGAAGCTGATCGCCACCTCCGAACTCGGTCCCGACGCCGTGATGCTCGTGTACGAGCACATCGGCGGACGCTCCCTGGACGCGATCCCGGAGAAGGAGATCACCGACGAGCTGCTGCGCGACACCTGGCACCAGGTGCAGTCGCTGCAGTCCCGGCGGATCGCGCACCGGCGGCTCGCCGGCGACGCGATTCTGGTGGATCGTTCCGGCACGGTGATCCTCACGGATCTGCGCGGCGGTGAGATCGCGGCCGGCGACCTGGTGCTGCGCATGGACATCGCGCAGATGCTCACCACGCTGGGCCTGCGGGTGGGAGCCGAGCGCTCCGTGGCGTCGGCGGTCGGCGTCCTCGGACCCGACACGGTGGCCGACTGCCTGCCGCTGCTGCAGCCGATCGCGCTCACGCGCTCCACCAGGGCGACGTTGCGCAAGCTCGGCCGGGAGAGGGCCCAGCGTGAGCGCGAGGCCGTCCTGGAGGCGTCCAGCAAGGCGAAACAGCTGCGCCTGGAGGAGGCCGCGGAGGCCAAGGGCGAGACGTCCGTGCGGGCCGAGAAGAAGTCCGAGAAGAAGTCGGAGAAGGCCGAGCGACAGGCCGAGAAGCGGGCCATAGACGTGGCCCTCGACGAGGCCCGCGAGGAGGATCTGCTCACCCAGATCCGCCATCAGGTGCTGCGCATCCGCCCCCAGGCGCCGGTCGAACCGGCCCGTCTGGAGCGCATCCGGCCGCGCACCCTGATCAGCTTCATCGCCGGTGCGATCGGCGCGTACTTCCTGCTGTCGCAGCTCACGCACATCGACTTCGGCACCATCGTCGGCGAGGCCCAGTGGGGCTGGGTCGGCCTCGCGGTGGTGTTCTCCGCGCTCAGCTACGTGGCCGCGGCGATGAGCCTGCTGGGCTTCGTGCCCGAACGCGTGCCCTTCATGCGGACCGTCGCGGCGCAGGTCGCCGGATCGTTCGTGAAGATCGTGGCTCCCGCGGCGGTCGGCGGTGTGGCGCTCAATACGCGCTTCCTGCAGCGTTCGGGCGTCCGGCCCGGCCTCGCGGTCGCGAGCGTGGGTGCCTCGCAGTTGTTCGGCATGTGCAGCCACATCGTGTTGCTGCTGACCTTCGGCTACCTGACGGGGACGGAGAAGACGCCCTCCTTGTCGCCGTCCCGTACGGTCATCGCGGGTCTGCTGACGGTCGCGGTGCTCGTCCTTGTAGTGACGTCGATCCCGTTCCTGCGGAAGTTCGTCGTCACGCGTGTGCGTTCGCTGTTCGCCGGTGTCGTGCCGCGCATGCTCGACGTGCTGCAGCGCCCCCGGAAGCTGCTCACCGGCATCGGCGGCATGCTCCTGCTGACGGCCTGCTTCGTGATGTGCCTGGACGCCTCGATCCGCGCCTTCGGCGACGACACGACGAGCCTCAGCCTGGCGAGTGTCGCGGTGGTCTTCCTCGCCGGCAACGCACTGGGTTCCGCAGCGCCGACCCCCGGTGGCGTGGGCGCTGTCGAGGCGACACTGACGGTGGGTCTGATCGCGGTCGGCCTGCCCAAGGAAGTCGCGGCTCCGGCGGTGCTGCTGTACCGACTGCTCACCCTGTGGCTGCCCGTTCTGCCGGGGTGGCTGTTCTTCAACCACCTGTCCCGCAAGGGCGCCCTCTAGCGTCCGGCCGCAGCTACGGGCAGCCCCTTTGGGAAAGGCTTTGCACAGCGGCCGGAGAGCGGTTTCCCAACGGGCAGCTCCTACAAGCGATTTGGTTGCGTGACCACGGTCCCTAGTGGTGGGACTTTCGTCCCGCGGGCCGCGTTCGGCACGGACGTAACGTGATCCGGTGGGCCCAGGTGTGCCCGGCAGGGAGTGCGCGTCATGCGTTCAGTGATCATCATCGGGGGCGGCATCAGCGGTCTCGCCGCGGCATGGGAGCTGCGTGGGCACGCCCACGTCACCGTCCTGGAAAGCGCCCCGCAAGTAGGCGGCCAGATGCGTTCCGCGTACGTCGGTGGCGTGGCGGTCGACGTCGGTGCCGAGTCGCTGACGGCCCTGCGCCCGGAGGCGATCGGCCTCGCCCGCGAGGTGGGCCTCGGCATGGCCCTGCGTGATCCCGCGCGCGCGGGCACCGTCGTCTGGTCCGACGGGGCACTGCGGACCTTCCCCGCGCGCCATGTGATGGGCATCCCCGTCGATCCGGCCGCGCTCGCCGGCTCCGGCCTGCTGTCCGACGACGGCGTCGACCGGCTGTGCCAGGAGGAGGCCCTGCCCGCGCACACCGTCGAGGGCGACGTGCCGGTCGGCGAGTACCTCACGCGGCGCATCGGGCGGGAGGCCGTCGACCGGCTCGTCGCCCCGCTCGTCGGAGCCCGTGACGGCAGCTCGGCCGACCGTCTGTCGCTGCGGGCGGCGCTGCCGCGGGTCGCGGCGGTGGCCGACCACGGCGGATCCGTGATCGGAGCGCTGCGCTCGGTCCGCGGCGCGACACCGTCCCAGGGCGCACTCGCGCAGGGCCTGGACGGCGGGCTGAGCCGACTGCCGCGCGCGGTCTCGGAGGCCTCCGGGGCCCTCGTACTGACCCGCACGCGCGCGCGGGAGCTGCAGCGCACGCCGTTCGGCCGCTGGCGGGTCGTCGCGGCCACCGGCGACGGGCCTCTCGTCATGGAGGCCGACGCCGTCATCTGCGCCCTGCCCGCACAGGCCGCCGCGGCACTGCTGCGCCCGCACGCCCCGGCCGCCGAGACCGAGCTCGAGAGCATCCGGCACGCAGGGACGGCCGTGGTCACGCTGGGCTTCTCACGGGCCTTCATGCCGAAGGGCGGCCCTCAGGGCAACGGCTACGTCGTACCGCAGGTCGAAGGGTGGGCCACCCGGGAGGTCACCTACTTGTCCAACAAGTGGCAGCACCTCGCCGCGGCCGAACCCGGGCTCTTCTTGTTGCGCATTTCTCTGGGCCACATGGAAGAGGAGCAGCGACTGGCCGTCCCCGACCGGCACTTGGTCCGACAGGCCGTCATGGAACTGCGGCAGGCAGCGGGCACGCTCGGCGAACCGGTCGCCTCACAGGTGACGCGCTGGGAGAGCGCACTGCCGCAGTACGACGTCGGTCACAAGGAGCGTGTCACCAGGATCCGCAGTGCCGTCCGGGCACTGCCCGGCGTCGACGTGTGCGGCGCCGCCTATGAAGGCGTGGATGTCGCGGCCTGTGTGGCCACGGGCCGGGCAGCGGCGCGCCGCGTCCTGGCCGAGGCCGCCTGAGCGCGTCTCACCCGCACAGCCCGCAGCCCGAGCGCAGCGCACCGGGCCGCCGCAGGATGGACGCATGCCCAATCCGCCCCGGCCCCGCGCCGCCGCTCTGGCCGTCACCGCTGCTCTGCTGTCCGTCTCCCTTGCGGCCTGCAGCGACTCCGAAGAGGCCGTGGACCTTCCGTCGCAGAGCCTGAGCTGGAAGGACTGCCCCGCACCTTCGGAGTCCGAGGGGGGCGGCGCCGCCCCCTCTCCGCTGCCCGGCGGCGCCGAATGGCAGTGCGCCACCATGAAGGCACCGCTCGACTGGGACAAGCCCAAGGGCGACACGATCGACCTCGCGCTGATCAGGGCCGAGGCGAGCGGCGACAAGGACAAGCGCATCGGTTCGCTCATCTTCAACTTCGGCGGCCCGGGCGGCTCCGGCGTCACCTCGCTGCCGGCGTTCGGCACCGACTACGCGCAGCTGCGTACCCGCTACGACCTGGTCAGCTTCGACCCGCGCGGGGTCGGCCGCAGCGCGGGCGTCGAGTGCGAGGACGACCAGCAGCTCGACGAGTACTTCCAGCAGGACTCCACGCCCGACGACACGGCGGAGCAGACGAAGCTCGTCGACAACATCAAGGCGTTCAACGGGGCCTGCGACAAGCACTCCGGCAAGGTCCTCCCCCACGTCCGCACCACGGACGCGGCCCGCGACATGGACTTGATGCGGCAGGTGCTCGGCGACGACAAGCTGCACTACTTCGGCATCTCGTACGGCACCGAACTCGGCGGCGTCTACGCTCACTTGTTCCCCAAGAACGTGGGCCGCGCCGTGTTCGACGGCGTCGTCGACCCCACGCAGGACCCGGAACAGAGCTCGCTCGGCCAAGCCAAGGGCTTCCAGCTCGCCCTCGACAACTACGCGAAGGACTGCACGTCGAAGGTCGAGGACTGCCCGGTCGGCGACACGCCCCAAGAGGTCAAGGACAAGATCGCCAAGCTGCTCGAGGAGCTCGACGACAAGCCGATCCCGGGGATCTTCCCGCGTGATCTGACCCAGACGGCCGCGACCAACGGGATCGCGCAGTCCCTGTACTCGCAGGACTTCTGGGAGTACCTCACCGAGGGACTCCAGCAGGCGTACGACGGGGACGGCAAGATCCTCATGCTGCTGTCCGACTCGATGAACGGGCGCAACGAGGACGGCAAGTACAGCAACATCCAGGCCGCCAACGTCTCCATCAACTGCGCCGACGACAAGCCGCGCTACACGACCGCGGACGTCGAGGCGAAGCTGCCGGAGTTCCGTGCGGCGTCCCCCTTGTTCGGGGACTACCTGGCCTGGGGCATGCTCGGCTGCACCGACTGGGCCGTCGACGGCGCCGCCGACCATCCCGACGTCAGCGCCGCCGGGTCGGCCCCGATCCTCGTCGTCGGCAACACCGGGGACCCGGCCACGCCGTACGAGGGCGCGCGGAAGATGGTGGACGCGCTGGGCGACGGCGTGGGGGTCGAGCTGACGTACAAGGGCCAGGGGCACGGCGCGTACGACAGCGGAAACAAGTGCGTGCACGGCGCCGTGAACGGCTATCTCCTCGACGGGACGGTCCCGAACGAGGGAACGACTTGTTCCTGATCGCGGAGTTATCCACAGGCCGGAACGGATGTCGACGGGGCCTCCTACGATGGCTTGACTGTCTTTCGAACGGGGGCAGTTGAGGGGGGAGGTGCCATGGCACCGAAGAGGACGCGTGCCCGCACGGGCGCACGCACACGTGCGGGAACAGGGGTCCGCACCGTCGCGCTGTCGGCAGCGGTCGTGCTGGCGGCCGGGCTGGTCTCGGGCTGCAGCGACGCGGGCGGCACGGGCAGCACGGGCGATCCGAAGCCATCGCCGTCGGGCAGCGGCGCCTCGCGATCGGCGGCCCCGACTCCGTCCCGCGCGGCCGCGCTGCCCCCTCTGCCCTCGGCGCTCACCACCCAGCGCCTCGACTGGGGCCGTTGCCGGGCGACGGCGAAAGCTCCCGCGCCGGGATCCGACTGGCAGTGCGCGACGCTCAAGGCGCCCCTCGACTACGCGAAGCCGACCGGGCCGACCATCGACGTCGCTCTGATCCGCGCCAGGGCCAGGGAAAGCGGCGGCCGGCGCATCGGCTCGCTGCTGTTCAACTTCGGCGGCCCGGGCGGCTCCGGCGTGGATCTGCTGCCCGCCTTCGCCCCGCAGTACGCGAAGCTGCGGGAGCGCTATGACCTGGTCGGGTTCGACCCCCGCGGAGTCGCGTCGAGCGAGGGAGTGCGGTGCCGCAGCGACAAGGACACGCAGGCCGCCGAGTCCGTCGACCTCACGCCCGACACCGCCGCGGAGGAGAAGGCGTATCTGAAGGACGCCACCGACTTCGGTCGGGGCTGCCGGAAGGTCGGCGCTCTGCTCGCGCACGTGTCGACCAGCGAGGCGGCTCGCGACATGGACCTGATGCGCCAGGCGCTCGGGGACGACGAGTTGCACTACATGGGCGTCTCGTACGGCACCGAACTGGGCGGAATCTACGCCCACTTGTTCCCCGGCAAGGTCGGCCGGCTCGTCCTGGACGCGGTCGTCGACTCCACGGCGGGCCGTGTCGGGCAGGCCGAGAACCAGGCGCGTGGATTCCAGCGCGCACTCGACAGTTACTTCACGTCTCGCGGGAAGGACCCGAAAGAGGGCTCGCGCGAGATCACTTCTCTCCTGAAGCGGCTCGACACGAAACCGCTGCCCACAGCGGGCAGCCGCGTGCTGAACGAGTCGCTCGCGACTACCGGTATCGCGGTCACCCTGTACAGCAAGGACAGTTGGCCCGCTCTGACGAGGAGTCTGCGGGACGCGGAGAGCGGCGACGGCACCGCGCTGCTCGCGCTCGCCGACGCGTACAACGACCGTGACGCAGCCGGGCGTTACGGCACGGCGAGTCACTCACAGCGCGCGATCGCGTGCCTCGACGACAAGGCGCGGCCCACGGTGGCGCAGACGAAGGCACGCCTTGCGGCGTTCCGCAGGTTGTCCCCCGTCTTCGGGGAGTACATGGGCTGGGACACTGCGGGCTGGTGCCACGACTGGCCGGTGCCGGGCCAGTGGAGCGATCCGGACGTCAGTGCGCCGGGGGCGGCTCCGACGCTGGTCGTGGGCAACACCGGGGATCCGGCGACTCCTTACGAGGGCGCCCGGCGCATGGCCGACGAGCTGGGCCGGGGCGTCGGCATCGAGCTGACGTGGAAGGGCCAGGGCCACGGGGCCTACGGCTCCGGCAGCTCCTGCGTCGACTCGACGGTGGACGCGTATCTCCTGGAGGGTCGAATACCGCAGGACGGCAAGGTGTGTTCCTGACGGTGGACGGCCCCGGCCGCCGAGGAGCCCTCGACATGCCGGACGGGCCCCGCGCGCAGTGCGCGAGGCCCGTCCGGGAAGGTCACAGCCGAGCGGCGTCCGGGCAGACCGGTCCGCGGGGCGGCTAGTAGACCGGCTTGTCCGGCTCGATCTGGTTGACCCAGCCGATGACGCCGCCGCCGACGTGCACGGCGTCCGCGAAGCCCGCGGACTTCAGCACGGCGAGAACTTCCGCACTGCGGACACCCGTCTTGCAGTGCAAGACGATCTTCTTGTCCTGCGGCAGACCCTCCAGGGCGGTGCCCATGAGGAACTCGTTCTTGGGGATCAGCTTGGCGCCCGGGATGGAGACGATCTCGTACTCGTTCGGCTCGCGGACGTCGATGATCTCGATGTTCTCGCCGTCGTCGATCCACTCCTTGAGCTGCTTGGGAGTGATCGTCGAACCGGCGGCCGCCTCCTGGGCCTCCTCGGACACGACGCCGCAGAAGGCCTCGTAGTCGATGAGCTCGGTGACGGTCGGGTTCTCGCCGCAGACCGCGCAGTTGGGGTCCTTGCGGACCTTGACCTGGCGGTACTGCATCTCCAGGGCGTCGTAGATCATGAGGCGGCCGACCAGCGGATCGCCGACGCCGGCCAGGACCTTGATCGCCTCGGTGACCTGGATGGAGCCGATGGACGCGCACAGCACGCCCAGGACGCCGCCCTCGGCGCAGGAGGGGACCATGCCGGGCGGCGGGGGCTCCGGGTAGAGGCAGCGGTAGCACGGGCCGTGCTCGGACCAGAAGACCGAGGCCTGGCCGTCGAAGCGGTAGATGGAGCCCCACACGTAGGGCTTGTTGAGCAGCACGCACGCGTCGTTGACGAGGTAGCGCGTCGCGAAGTTGTCCGTGCCGTCGACGATCAGGTCGTACTGGCTGAAGATGTCCATCACGTTCTCGGCTTCGAGCCGCTCTTCGTGAAGGACCACGTTCACGTACGGGTTGATGCCGAGGACCGAGTCCTTCGCGGACTCCGCCTTGGAGCGGCCGATGTCGGCCTGGCTGTGGATGATCTGGCGCTGCAGGTTCGACTCGTCGACCTCGTCGAACTCGACGATGCCCAGCGTGCCCACGCCGGCCGCGGCCAGGTACATCAGGGCCGGGGACCCGAGGCCGCCGGCGCCCACACAGAGCACCTTGGCGTTCTTCAGCCGCTTCTGCCCGTCCATCCCGACATCGGGGATGATCAGGTGGCGGGAGTACCTGCGGACCTCGTCTACGGTGAGCTCAGCAGCTGGCTCGACCAGGGGTGGCAGCGACACGGGGACTCCGTTGGTCGGTATCTACGTACGGTTGTTCCGTCTGTAACACTGCCACGCCCTCCTTCATTCCGAGACACCAGGTCCGATACGCGAGACGATCTCGTCCCAGTAACCGGGCATCGACTCCCAGGGGTCACTCACGCCCCCGCGGTCCGTGCGATCCGTGAAGTAGATGGTGCCCGCGCCCTGCCAGCGCGCGATGCGCAGCGCCTCGTCGAGGTGGCCTCGGGGCATCCCGTGGACGAAGTGGCAGAACCGCTCGGGCGGATACTCGGCGGTCCACTCCGCGACCTGCGACCAGCGGTAGTCGCTCCAGGGGCCGGAGAAGGTCACCAACTGGTCGGCGGTCTCGGCGTATCCGGGGTACGGGTGGGTTCCGTGACCGAGCACGATGTACGCGTCGTTGACCAGCGCGCGCAGGGTCGTCACCGTGCGCCTGACCTCCGGGAGCACGGCCCGCTCAGTCGGACAGCGGTCGAGGCTGAAGCCGTCGACCTGGTACCAGTCGAGGAAGCGGTGGGCGTCCGAGACGAGTTCGCCGAAGGAGCGGGCGCCGTAGGTCATGTCGACGTGACCAAGGACACGCACGCCCGCGTTCCGCAGGCGGCCTGCCGCCTCCAGGCAGTGCGGGTCGGGGCGGGCGCCCGGACCATTGGCGACATTCAGGACAACCCAGTGCAAAGGCGTTGCCGGGCGGGTGAGTTCGGCCCACTCCGCGGGGGCGACGAGGGGGTGCGCGAAGCCCGGGATGCCGAAGCCGAGGCGTACGTCGGTGCTCGACAGGCCGGTCGCGGTCGGAGTCAGATACGGCATGCCGCCTCCATCCAGATGTCGGCGAGGGACTCTTCGAGATTGATGCGGGGACGCCAGCCGAGCCGGTCGCGGGCCGTGCGCACATCGGCCTGCTGCCAACTGCCGCAGCCGTCCGGGTACGGATATCCGGCGGCCTGCGGTCCCGGCATCCCGTGGTCGGATTCGGAGCGCGGGTGGCCGATGGATTGCCGGATCGCGACCGGTGGCGTGTCGAGTTCGTGGAGGGCGCCGCCGAACCCGGCGACCCGGGCGAGCACGGCCGCGGCGTCGCGCAGCCGGACGGCTCGGCCCGAGCCGATGTTGATGACGCCCTGAGCGGCGGAGAGGGACGCGGCGTGCACGGCGCGTGCGACATCGCGTACGTCGATGAAGTCGCGCTGGGCGCCGAGGCCGCCGAGCTTCAGTTCGCCGTCACCGGCCTGCATCGCTCGACGCATGGCCTCGGCGAGCCGGCCGAGCGGGGAGCCGGCCGGGGTGCCGGGCCCCGCGGGCGAGAAGACGCGCAGGACGACGGCGTCGAGGCCGGAGCCGAGGACGAGTTCGGTGGCGGCGAGCTTGCTGACGCCGTACGGGCCGCCGGGCCGCGGCACGGCGTCCTCGGCGGTGGACGAGCCCGGCTGCGAGGGGCCGTACTCGGCGCCGCAGCCGATCTGCACCAGGCGCGCGCCGCAGCCGCTGCGGCGCAGGGCCTCGCAGATGGTGGCGACGGCCACGGTGTTGTGCCGGGTGAGGTCGCGGGCGCCGCCTCGCGTGGCTCCCGCGCAGTTGATGACCACTCCGGGGTGGACGGCGTCCAGGAAACGGGTGAGCGCGCCCGGGCTGCCGGTGGCGAGGTCGAAGCGAACGTCGGCGTCGTCGCCCCGGCCGAGCGCGGTGAGCTGCACGGCGGGATCGGCCAGGAGGCGGTCGGCGACGAAGCGGCCGAGGTATCCGTTGGCTCCGATCAGCAGGACCCTCATCGGACGCCTCCCGGGGTTCGCGCTCCGCGCGCTGCGCGCCGTGCGCGCTGACCTTGGGTGTCGCGCTGCCCGTGAGGCCCGGAGTATCCGGCGTATCCGGCGTATCCGGTGCCTCCGGGAGGAGGGGTGGTCATCTGGCGTTCTCCTTATGGGTGTTGCCGTGAGTCGTCGATCGGGCCCGCGGTGTCGGCCCCGCGGGCGTGGGGTGGTCCTGGTCATGCGACGGGCGATGAGGTCCGCCCGGTCGCGGGGTGCGCGGTGGTCAGGGCGCACTCCCTGCGGTGCCGTCGGCGCTCGCGTGGGCGGAGGCCCGGGTCAGCGTGCGGGTGGCGTGGACGAGCAGGGTCAGGGCCGCGGCGCCGCAGGCGAACCCGGGGACGGCGCCCGCGCCCATCGCGTCGACGGCTGCCTCGACGGGTGCGCCCAGGGCGTCGCAGCCGGGCAGCCGTCCGGCGAAGACGGACGCGACGGCCAGCGCTTCGACGGCGGCGGCGGATCCGAGTACGACGGACGGGGCGTGTGTGCGCCCGTGGACGGTGAGGAGGCGGGCGAGCAGCAGCAGGACGCCGAGGGTGCCTGCTCCGGCGTAGTCCATGTCCTGGTCGAGTGCGGCCCCGGACAGACCGAGCAGGGCGGCCAGGACGAGGGCGAACAGGGCGACGGCGCCGAGGAGCAACGGCCGTACGGACATGGCGAATTCGGCGAGTCCACGGCTGGTGGCGAGACGGCGGCGGGCTCCCGTGGCGTAGAGCCGGGCGCACCAGGCGGCGGGGGCCACGGCAACGGCGAGCGCGAGAAGGGGGGCGGTGTCCGGGGACCAGGATTCGTCGGGGCCACCGGCCAGGGCGGCGTTCAGCAGGCCGTCGCCGAGCAGGGCGTAGACGAGCAGCCACCACACCCACAGGCGGGTGGCGGGGGCGGGCGGTCCGTCGCCCGCGCGCAGCGGGCCGTGGCGCAGGGGCGTGCGCAGGGCAGCGGCGACGGCGAGTGCTCCGCCGGTGCCGACGGCCAGTTGGGCGGTGCCGTTCGGCGCGGCGGCGAGGGCGAGCAGGCTCAGGGCGCAGACGGCGCCCGGCAACAGTGCGAGCCCCGCCCAGGCGCCACGCACTCCGGTCTCGGGGGCCGGGGGCGCGACCACGGGCTCATCCGGTTCGCCGTTGCGCGGCACACGGGCGTACATCTCCTCTGCGAGCGAGAAGACGTCCTTGTGGCGGAAGCGGGCCGCAGTGCGGTCCGTCACGCCACGGGCCTCGAGCCCGGCGGCGATCTCCAGCGGGTCGACGGCTCGCTCGCACAGGTCGCGGTGCCGGTGCATCAGGACCTTGACGGGGTCGGCGCCCGAACGGCGGTTGGGAGAAGGGGGGTTGGAAGCACGGGAGTTGGAAGTACGGGCGTTGGGGATGCGGAGGGTGGTGGCGGCGCGCTCGGCAGGCCCCTGGCCCGGGGTCGCGCGCCCTGCGGCCGGACTCCCGGCGCTCGCCGACCCCTTGGCGGCACGGCCTGTGGCGGCGCGATCCGTGGCAGCACGGCCTGCGACGGAGGCGCCCGCGACCAGAGCACCCGCGGCGGGGGCGCCAAAAGCCCGCGCTACATCACGCACCGCTTCACCATCGTCCGCTACGCCATCGCCCGCTTCACCATCGCCCGCATCCTCCGGGTCACTCCCGAAGGGACCTCCAAGGGGATCCCCCAGAGCGCCCTCGGCCTTCCACGCTCCGGGTTCGCGCAGCAGTTCCTCATCGGAGTCGCCGGACAAGTCACGGTCGAAATCCGCCTGTTCATCGGCCAGGGGGAACTCCAGCGCCTGCGCCGACCCGGCGCCCCACGCGCCGGCACTCACCGGCACCCGGGGCACGTCCGCCCCGCCGCCGGACCTGCGTCCCGTACCGTCACGCCCGCTCATGCGTCACCCTCCCCACAGCCCTGCACCACTCCGGCCAGCTGCTCCCGCTCGCCACCGCCGGCCCGCTCGCCGCCGCCGGCCCGCTCGCCACCGCTGCCGCGCCGGCCACCGCTGCCGCCCTCATCGCTCCTGTCACTGCTCTCACTGCTCTCGCTGCTCTCACTGCTGCCACTGCCGTCCGCGGCCCAACTCGGCGTCCCGATAGCAGCGGAGCGGCCGGCGAGCCATGAGCCGCCGATGCCGCCGGTGGTCGCGGCCGTCCACCGCCCCGGCACATGGGCCTCGGGCGGATGGGAGAACGGGCGGGGTTCACCGGCGCCGTCGACGTCCTCCCGGCGGACCGGGCAGTGCGAGACGATCTCCAGGTAAATGCCGCGAAATGCCGCGACGTTCTGTTCGACGGTGAACAGCTCGAGGGCCCGCGCACGAGCCGCGGCACCGAGCCGCTCACGGCGCTCCGGGTCGCGCAGCAGGGCCACGCACGCCTCGGCGAGCGCGCGCGGGTTGCGCGGCGGGACGACGAGCCCGGTGCCGCCGATGACCTCGACGACTGCTCCGACGTCGGTGGACACCGTCGCGCGCCCGCAGAACATGGCCTCGACCAGGCTGATCGGGAAGCCCTCGACGACGCTGGACAGGACGACGACACTGCCCGAGCCGTAGACGGCGGCGAGATCGGGGGCCTCGGGCCCGCCGAGCTCCTCGAAGGAGACCGGGTTCTCGCCGACGGCGTGGATCCCCTCGGCCTCGTCGGGGAAGAGCTGCGCGGCCAGGGCCTTGCAGTGCCCGAGATAGACCTCGGCCTCCCGATCACCCCCCGATCCAGAACCAGCACCGGACCCAGAACCAGCACCGGACCCACCAGCACCGGCTCCACCAGAACCGGACCCGCCAGAACCCGCTCCACCAGAACCGGACCCGGCCCCCGCAGGCAACGCCCCCACGATCCGCAACCGCGCCTTCGGCTCCTCCTTGCGGATCTCGGCGAAGGCGTGCAGCAGGGAGATGAGGTCCTTGGACGGATCGATCCGCCCGACCCAGACGAGGGTGTCCGGCTCCCCCGGCTCCTCGCGCTCGCCGACCTCGGCGAACCGCGTGGCCTCCATGCCGGGGTGGACGGTGCGCAGCTTGGCACGGTCGGCGCCGCACCGCTCCTGCCAGCGCCGCGCGTGCGCGTTGCCCGGCGTGATCACGGCGGCCTGCCGGTAGACCTCGGCGGCGAGCAGCCCGTGGAAGGAAGCGAGGAGCGCGCGCACCGGCGCGCTCAACTCGGCGTCGCCCGCGGCGATGTAGCGGGCGCGCAGCTGGACCCCGTACTCGGTGACGAGCAACGGGACGCCGAAGAACCGCTTGGCGATCAGCCCTGGCAGGGCCGCCGCCCCGCCCGACGTCGCGTGGCACAGGTCGACGGAGCCGAGCCCGCCTCCTCCCTGGAACCCGTCGCCACCGGAAGCGTCTTCGTACCAGTCCAGCGACAGGGGGCGCAGTGCGCGCTCCACCTGTCCCGCGAAGGTGAGCAGATCGGGCACGCGGGCGGCGCGGGCACCGCGCAGGGCGCCGGGCGCGCGACAGGCGCGCTCCAGGATGCGCACGGCGGCCTCGGAGCGGAGCGAGGGGCCCAACGCGCCCTCGTCGCGCGCGAGTTCGGCGAGTCCGTACAGTGCCGCGGCGAAACGGTCCGCCTCCGCCCCGGACTCGCTCCCCTCGTAGCCGGACCCGAGGACGACGGCCGCCGCCAACTCCTCGTACAGCGAGGCGAACAGGCGCCGCGCCCGGCGCCCGAGTCCGCCGCCGCGGACCGCGCCCTCACCGCCAAAGCCCCCGGAGGCGGCTGGCCCTCCAGTCCACAGGGGCGCGGTCCGCACCCGGCTGACCTGCGGGGGCAGTTCGAGCCAGCCCGCGTCCTCCTGCTCCTGGCTGCGGCTGAGCGCGTAGACGTCGAACTCGTGCTGCTCGAGCCCGCGCACGAGCCGGTCGCACCAGAGTCTGGCCTCACCGCTCACATACGGATAGCCACCCTCGGTCAGCAGTCCGATGCGCACGCTTACACCCCCGATCTCCCTTGTGGGGAGCCGCCGTTGACCCGGCGGCTCGCAGCGGGACGAACGTATGCGGACATGCCGGTGGCGCGATGGACGGTTGTCCATCGCGCCACCAAAAGGGGTGAACGGTCGTAACTTTCCCGTGCGCGTGACGTTCTGTCGCGCTAAGAGATCAAACCGCTACGGAAAGCTACGGAGTGTCAACCCTTGGGATAGACCCAGGGGTTGGGCTTGCACGTGATCCCGCCGAAGGTCAGGAACTTGGTCTGCTGCTGCATGACGGGCGCGAGGGCCCCGTCCTGCGAGCAGGTCACGTGGTTGTAGCCGAGCCGGTGGCCGACCTCGTGGTTGATGAGCATCTGCCGGTACGGGTGCATGGAGCGGTCGCCGAGCACGTCGTCGTACGTCTTCGAGCCCTGCGCCCAGCGATAGGCGTTGATCATCACGCGGTCGGTGGCGGCCGAGTCGCACGACACGTTGTCCTCGGTCGTGTCGAGGCCCGACATCTTGCACCACTTGGCCGTGGTGCCCGGGCTGGCCAGCGTGATCACGAACTGCGGCTTGCCCGAGGAGATCCGCTCGAAGGTGCGCGCGCCGTCGTGCGCCCAGCTCCGGTTGTCGTTCAGGGTCTTCTGCACCGCCTGGGCGAACAGCTCACCGTCGAGGCCGAGCCCCTTCTCCACGTCGATGCGGTAGCGGATCTTCTCCCCGCGCCCGGGCGCCTTCTCGAACCCGGGGATCGCCTCGAACTTCCCCGAGGCCTGCAGCTTCTCGGCCAGCGGGTACTTCTTGCTCATCTTCTGCTCGTACGTCGCCGGGGCGGCCTGGGCCGTCTGCGACGGGGTGGCCCGGTCGTCCGAGCGGGAGGCCGCGTCGCCGTCGGCGCGCGCTCCATCGGCGGACTGTGCGTGCACATCGCCGGAGGAGCCGCTGCCCCCGTCGGTGACCTGCCCGGCGACGATCACGGCGAGCACGGTGGTGACCGCCGCGGCGGCGATGCCCGTGAAGGTCAGCCCCTTGCCGCGCTTGCCGCCGCCCTGCGCCGGGGGCGCCTCGGCGGAAGCGGGCGGCGCCTCGTCGTCCCAGTCGGAGACAGCGGCGTACGGATCATCGCCCGCGCCCCCGCCGAAGGCGTCGACGTACTCCTGCCGCGGCCTCGGCCGCGGGACCAACGGCGGTCCGGCCTGCGCCGTGAAGCCGCGCCCGTCGCTCCCGGAACGATCACTCCTGGAACGGTCGCTCCCGGAGTAGTCGCTCGCGGAACGGCCGGAGCCCCCGGGCTCGCCCCAGCCGCCGCCCGGTTCGCGCTGCTCGGGGTGACCGCCGCGGACGGGCGGCACCCCGGGGCGCGCGGACGTGTGCCCGGGCGCGGCCGCGGCCGTGCGGCGCCTGCGTCCCGTCCCCGGGCCCGGGTGCGCGGGTCCGGCGGCGACGGGTGCTACGGGTATGTCGGCGGTATCGCCGTTGTCTGCCGGTCCTCGGCGGCTGTGCCGTCCCACTGGCCGCCTCAGCTCCCCAGCTCGGTACTGCTCGGGGCACTCGCGTGCGTCGCCCCGAGATCGTTCTGTCCCTTCAACGTCGCGGTGTCGGCGAGGAGTTCCCGCACCGCCGTCGCGACCGTCTCCGGGTACTCCATCATCGCCACGTGCCCCGCGTCGGGCAGCGTGAGCAGGCGCGAGTCACGGAAGGTGCGCGCCGCACGCGCCGCCATCCGGTACGAGACCAGCAGATCGCGCCCTCCGTAGACGAGCAGCGTCGGCGCGAGCACCCGCTCGGCCTGCCGCCACAGTCCGTGCTGGCCGCCCAGCGTGTACGCGTTCACGACACCGCGCGCGGAGCGGGCCATCGCGTCCCAGAAGTACGGCAGCTGGAGGCGGCGCTCCATCTCCTCCACGGCCGCACCGAAGCCCTCGGGCGTGACCCGGCGCGGGTCCCCGTAGCAAAGGGCCGTGACGCCGCGCACCCGCTGTTCCGCCGTCCACTCCTTCGTCAGCCGCGTGAAGAGCGCGGCGACGCCGGGCACGGCGAGCAGTCCGGTGGGCAGTGCGGTGCGCTGCACCCGGATCTCGGGCAGCGCGGGCGAGACCAGCGTGAGCGTCCGGACGAGGTCGGGGCGCACGGCGGCGACGCGGGTGGTGACGGCACCGCCCAGCGAGTTCCCGACGAGATGGACGGGGCCGCGGCGCTGGGCGTCGAGGTAGCGGATGACGGCGCGGGCGTGGCCCGTCACCGAGTAGTCGCCGTCGTCCGGTGGCGGCGAGTCGCCGAAGCCGGGCAGGTCTAGGGCCTCGCCGTCCACACTGTCCTCGAGCAGCGGCATCAGCGCCGACCAGTTCTGCGAGGAGCCGCCGAGCCCGTGGACGTACAGGGCGGGCGGCAGCCCTTCGCGCGTGCCGGGGCGCGACCGGATCGTCAGGGTGAGGCCGGGCAGACCGACCGATCGCAGCCGCTCGCCCTCCGCGACCCGGACCGTCCCGGGCTTGGGCACCACGGAGGCAACGGCGGCGGGCACGCGCGGCGACTCGGTCGAAGACATGCCGCATATGTTACGAGACGATCACGCAGGGGATCGTGTGTTCGCCATCACAGACAGCACATAGCTCTACCCAAAGCTCGGCGGTCCCTACCGTCGGCCGCCGGATCCGCGACCGTCAGTGCCCGCATCGCGACCGTCGGTCCGTCCATCACGACCGTAGGTCCCCACATCACGCGTCCACATCACGCGTCTACAAAGAGATCGCATAGCGCCCCGATCGGGTGTCTCCTACGCTCGATATCAGGGCACCCGTGCTATCAGGGCGCCCGCCCCGCAGGAACAGGTGAGGAAGGGAGCCGTCGATGTCGGTCGACCCGAGCGACCCCGAGACCTTCACGGACCGCAGCACTCCGGAGTTCGACGTGGAAGCCCCGGAGGCGGACACCGCCGAGCAGCTCACGGAACTCGCCCCGGCACAGGACGACGTACCGGAGGAGTCCGCCGATCCGGACGGCGCGAACGAGGCGGACCGTGCCGAACAGGCACGCGTGGTCGCGCTCGACGAGGACGACTATCGGTGAGGACTTCGCAGAACGGCACGACAGTATGCGCCGCTTTGCGAGCGTAGGGGCGCTACGTGCGGCTTTCACAGCCGTCCGGTACGTGAAATTCTGCGCTCGCACCGCGCACATCCCGGTTACCCAAAAGTACGATGACGGCGCGGCGCACACCGCAGCACACGGACGATCTTGGGAGGCGGCGTGACAGCCATCGAGCAGACGGAGGCAGCGCGCCCCAAGGGCACGCGCCTGCCGCGCCGGGCCCGACGCAATCAACTCCTGGGCGCCGCCCAGGAAGTGTTTGTCGCGCAGGGGTACCACGCGGCCGCGATGGACGACATCGCCGAGCGCGCCGGCGTCAGCAAGCCGGTGCTCTACCAGCACTTCCCGGGCAAGCTCGAGCTCTACCTGGCCCTGCTCGACCAGCACTGCGAGTCCCTGCTCCAGTCGGTCCGCACGGCGCTCGCCTCCACGTCGGACAACAAGCAGCGCGTGCAGGCGACCATGGACGCCTACTTCGCGTACGTGCAGGACGAGGGCGGCGCGTTCCGCCTGGTCTTCGAGTCGGACCTGACGAACGAGCCGGCGGTGCGCGAGCGCGTCGACCGGGTCAGCCTGCAGTGCGCCGAGGCGATCTCGGACGTGATCGCCGAGGACACCGGGCTGTCCAAGGACGAGTCGATGCTGCTGGCCGTCGCCCTCGGCGGCGTCTCGCAGGTCGTGGCGCGCTACTGGCTGTCCAGCGAGAGCCCCGTACCCCGCGACAAGGCGGTACAGCTGCTCACCTCGCTGGCCTGGCGGGGCATCGCCGGATTCCCGCTGCACGGCGCGGACCAGCACTGAGTTGCACTGACCCCCTGCTGAGCCCCCTGCTGAGTCCACTGTTTTCACTTTGTTCCCGGCCGTTGTTCGCTCTTGGCGTGCAGCCGGGACGCCGGGAGCCTCGTCTCACCGGGCTAATCTGTGCTGCGTACGGCGCGCGGTCGTCCGCGCACATCACGGATCGTCGGAGGGACAAGGCCGTGGAGGTCAAGATCGGCGTGCTGCACACGCCCCGCGAGATCGTTCTGGAGAGCGGCCAGTCCGCCGAGGAGGTCGAGAGCGCGGTGTCCGAGGCGCTGTCCGGCAAGTCGCAGCTGCTCTCCCTGACGGACGAGAAGGGCCGCAAGGTCCTGGTCCCGGCCGAGCGCCTCGCTTACGTGGAGATCGGTGAGCCTGCGGTGCGCAAGGTGGGCTTCGGCCCGCTGTAGCAGCGCGCGAGCACCGCGAGAGAGAACGACGAGGACCTGACGGCACACTGCCGTCAGGTCCTCGTCGCTTTTCACAGCGCGAACACAGCCCACACCTACGAGGAGGGTTGCGTTCCGGGTGCCACGGGTAGACCGGCTACGACCGATTTGCCCCACTGGCCGCGCGGGAGGGACCCACACCATGCTTCTTGAAGCGCTCGGATCCGCACTGCTCGGTCTGGCCCTGGCGCTGGCCGCGGGCCACCGCCTGCCGCACCGTCTGCCGTCGCGCACGCTCGTGCTGCCGACCGGGATCGCGGGCGGCCTGTTCGGAGCGTTCGTCACGCACAGCGCGCTCGGACCCGGCCATGTGCTCGCCACCCTCGCGGGAGCGCTCGTGATGGCCGTGGCCCTGCTGTCGCTGCTGCTGCGCCCCACCCGGGGCAGAGCCCGTCAGCTGAGCCCCTACGCGTAGCGGCGGGGTCAGGCCGCGAGGCCCAGCGCCGCCATCCGCTTGGTGTGCGCCTCGGTGATCCGCGAGAACATCCGGCCGACCTCGGCCAGGTCGAAGCCGTCGGCGACGCCGCCGACCAGCATCGTGGAGAGCGCATCGCGGTCCGCGACCACCCGCTGCGACTGGGACAGGGCCTCGCCCATCAGGCGTCGCGCCCACAGCGCGAGCCGGCCGCCCACGCGCGGGTCGGCCTCGATGGCGGCCCGCACCTTCTCCACGGCGAACGACGCGTGGCCCGTGTCGTCGAGCACGCCGAGCACGAGGGACCGGGTGTCCGAGTCGAGCCGGGCCGCGACCTCGCGGTAGAAGTCGGACGCGATCGAGTCGCCGACGTACGCCTTGACCAGGCCCTCCAGCCAGTCCGACGGCGCGGTCTGCTTGTGGAAGCCGTCGAGGGCGGCGACGAAGGGGTCCATCGCATCGGTCGGCTCCGCACCGACCGCCGAGAGCCGGTCGCGCAGCTGCTCGAAGTGGTGGAACTCGGCGGAGGCCATCTTCGCCAGCTCCGCCTTGTCGGCCAGCGTCGGCGCCAGCTTGGCGTCCTCCGCGAGCCGTTCGAACGCCGCCAGCTCCCCGTACGCGAGCGCGCCGAGCAGGTCGACGACCGCGGCACGGTAGTTCGGGTCCTCGGACGCGGTGGCCCAGTCCTGGGCGGCGATTCCGGTCGCGGCGGGGGTCTCTTCGGCGGACGGCGTGGCGTTGTCAGGCGTCTCCATGAAGCGCACAATAGCCCGCTGGCCGCCGCCCGGAAGTCCCTGGTCAAGGAGTGTGACGACGGCTACGTGACCAATTCGGCCATCGCACATGCACGTTTCCGGGGTATGGTGGTAAAGAGCCCGCCGAGTGCAAGCCTGATTACTGGTGCTTGCGCGTACTAGCGACGGGCCTCACGAATGAGGATGCCCGGTCGGTGGCCCGATCGGCTCCGACCCGACAGCCCTCCGGCTCGTACGTCAGGCGACGTACGCACGAGGAGGGGCCCCCTCAGCGGCACGAGCGCTCGAGCGTCGGCAGTGGTCCCGCGCCACCCGGTCCCCCCGCAGCAGCGGATCGAGACCGGCGTACCAAAGGCACGGCACTGGCACGGTCAAGACCCCCGCGTTCGCCTCGCACCGCACCTCACAGAAGAGGCAACACCCTGACTACGCAACAGACTTCGACGTTCCGTCAGCTCGGGATCCTCCCCGAGACCGCCGAAGCCCTCGAGGCCGTCGGCATCATCACCCCCTTCCCGATCCAGGAGATGACCCTCCCCGTCGCCCTCTCCGGCACGGACGTCATCGGCCAGGCGAAGACCGGCACGGGCAAGACCCTCGGTTTCGGCCTGCCGCTCCTGGAGCGCGTCACCGTCCCCGCGGACGTCGAGGCGGGCCGGGCCAAGCCCGAGCAGCTGACCGACGCCCCGCAGGCCCTCGTCGTCGTCCCGACGCGCGAGCTGTGCCAGCAGGTGACCAATGACCTCCTGACCGCCGGCAAGGTGCGCAATGTGCGCGTCCTCGCCATATATGGCGGTCGCGCCTACGAGCCGCAGGTCGAGGCCCTCAAGAAGGGCGTCGACGTCATCGTCGGCACCCCGGGCCGCCTGCTCGACCTGGCCGGTCAGAAGAAGCTCAACCTCTCGCACGTGAAGGCGCTCGTCCTCGACGAGGCCGACGAGATGCTCGACCTGGGCTTCCTGCCCGACGTCGAGAAGATCATCAACATGCTTCCGGCGAAGCGCCAGACGATGCTGTTCTCGGCGACCATGCCGGGCGCCGTCATCGGCCTCGCCCGTCGCTACATGTCGCAGCCCACGCACATCCGCGCCACCGCGCCGGACGACGAGGGCGCGACCGTGGCGAACATCGCGCAGCACGTGTACCGCGCGCACAACATGGACAAGCCCGAGATGGTCTCGCGCATCCTGCAGGCCGACGGCCGCGGGCTCGCGATGATCTTCTGCCGCACCAAGCGCACGGCCGCGGACATCGCCGAGCAGCTGCACAAGCGCGGCTTCGCGTCCGGCGCGGTCCACGGCGACCTCGGCCAGGGTGCGCGCGAGCAGGCGCTGCGCGCGTTCCGCAACGGCAAGGTCGACGTGCTGGTGTGCACCGACGTCGCCGCGCGCGGCATCGACGTCGAGGGCGTCACGCACGTCATCAACTACCAGTCCCCCGAGGACGAGAAGACCTACCTGCACCGCATCGGCCGCACCGGCCGCGCGGGCAAGAAGGGCATCGCGATCACGCTGGTCGACTGGGACGACATCCCGCGCTGGCAGCTGATCAACAAGGCCCTCGAGCTGAACTTCAACGACCCGGTCGAGACGTACTCGTCCTCGCCGCACCTCTACGAAGAGCTCAGCATCCCGGCCGGCACCAAGGGTGTGCTGCCGCGTTCGGAGCGTACGCGCGCCGGGCTCGAGGCCGAGGAGATCGAGGACCTGGGCGAGACCGGTGGCCGTGGCGGCCGTTCCGAGCGCGGTGGCCGTGGCGGCCGCCCCTCGCACGACCGCGACCGCGGTCACGGTCGTGACCGTGACCGTGACAGCGAGCGTGGCCGTGACAGCGAGCGTGACAGCGAGCGGTCCGCTCGGACGCCGCGCCGCCGTCGCCGCACGCGCAACGGCGAGCCGGTGGCCGCCGCCCCGGAGGCGACCGCCACCCAGGCCGCTCCCGTCACGCCGGTCGCCGAGGACGCCTCGGAGCCGCGGACGCCGCGCCGTCGTCGCCGTACGCGCAATGGCGCGCAGGCCGCTCCCGCCGCCGAGGCCGTGGCCGTCGTCGAGACGGCCGAGACCGTGGTCGCGCCCGTCGTCGTCGAGACGGTCGAGGCCGAGGCCCCGGCCAAGCCCCGTCGTCGTACGCGCAAGAAGGCCGAGGCCGCCGTCGACACGGTCGAGGTCGTCGAGGCCGAGGTGCCCGCGCCCCGCCGTCGTACGCGCAAGAAGGCGGAGGCCGTCGTCGAGACGGTCGAGGCCGTCGCGCCCGTGGCGGAGGCCGTCGAGGCCGAGGCCCCGGTCGTCAAGCCGCGTCGTACGCGCAAGAAGGCGGAGCCGGTCGTCGAGGCCGCTGCCGAGGTCGTCGTCGAGGCGGCGCCGAAGAAGCGTGCCCCGCGCAAGAAGGCCGCCGAGGCCGTCGTCGACACGGTGGAGGCCGTCGAGGCGAAGCCGAAGCGGACCCGCAAGAAGGCGGAGCCGGTCGTGGACGCCGCTGCCGAGGTCGTCGTCGAGGCGGCGCCGAAGAAGCGTGCCCCGCGCAAGAAGGCCGCCGAGGCCGTCGTCGACACCGCCGAGGCCGTCGAGGCCGCGCCGAAGAAGCGCGCCCCGCGCAAGAAGGCCGCCGCCGCTCCGGTCGAGGCGCCCGCCGCCGAGGCCAAGCCGAAGCGGACGCGCAAGAAGGCCGTGGCCCCCGAGGCCTGACGGACGGCATCGAGAGCACTGCATGACGAAGGCCCGGGTCCCCGCCCCTGAGCGCGGGGCCCGGGCCTTCGTCATGGCCCGCTCGAGGCGCACGTCACCCGGGGCACGTAATCTCGCGGCATGAGCAGGCCGCCGACCTTCGTACCGCCGCCCCCCACCCGCGCGCACCTCCTGCGCACCGCCAGGGGCGACTTCGCCACGCTCGTCGGGGAGCCCGCGTCCGGGCCCGTACGGGGGACGGCGCTGCTGCTGCCGGGGTTCACCGGCAGCAAGGAGGACTTCATCGCGCTGC
This sequence comes from Streptomyces sp. NPDC050085, assembly GCF_044460595.1. Lineage (NCBI taxonomy): Bacteria > Bacillati > Actinomycetota > Actinomycetes > Kitasatosporales > Streptomycetaceae > Streptomyces > Streptomyces sp. NPDC050085. The sequence continues at coordinate 290,305 of NZ_JBITJZ010000004.1, forward strand.
ACGTCCCGCTCGGCGCGGCCGGTTATCGCACGGTCAGTGTCGACGGCCGCGGCCAGTACGAGTCGACGGGCCCCAAGGACGACGAACTCCCCTACGCTCAGGCCGAGTTGGCGCAGGACGTGCTCGCCCAGGCCGCCGCGCTCGAGACCCCGAAGGTGCATCTGCTGGGGCATTCGCTCGGCGGTCTCGTCGCCCGCGCCGCGGTGCTCGCCGACCCGGCGCCGTTCGCCTCGCTGACCCTGATGGCGTCCGGACCCGCCGCGGTCAGCGAGCCCCAGCAGCAGCGCGCGAAGCTGCTCGGGGACGCGCTCGCCGCGCTCGACATGGCGCAGGTCTGGGAGGCCATCCAGGCGCTGGAACCGCCCGAGGACCTCGCCGACGGACGCGACGACGGGGAGGACCTGCGGCGCCGCTGGATGAGCAACAGCCCGGCCCAACTCATCGCCACCGGACGGCAGTTGTGCTCCGAGCCGGACCGGGTCGACGAGCTGGCCGCGCTCGCGCTGCCGATGCACGTGCTGTCCGGGGAGCGGGACGAGGCCTGGCCGGTGCCGTGGCTCGACGAGATGGCGCTGCGCCTGAAGGCCGAGCGGACGGTGATCGCCGGGGCGGAGCACTCCCCCAACACCGACCGCCCGGTCGAGACGGCGGCCGCCCTGACCGCGTTCTGGGACCGCCACCCGGCCTGAGGCACGAGCCCCGGACGCCCTGGATCCCGTGGACCCTGCAGATCCTGTGGACCCTGCAGATCCCGTGGACCCTAGATCTGGAACTGCGTCTGCAGGTGCCCCCAGAACCCGTCCCGCAGCGCCCGCCGCAGATCCGACTGGCCGCGCAGCGAGTACTGGAGCATGCGCTCGGCCTCGACCAGCAGGTCCTGGTCGACCGGGCCCGGCAGGTAGGGGTGGCCGGGCAGCACCTCGGCGAGCGACTCGCGGCCGCGCTCCCCGAGCCACTGCGCCGCGATCCGCGCCCCGACGAAGCGGACCTGCTCGCGGGTGGGGCGCGGCGCGTCCGTGGTCTCGTACGACGACGCGACGGCGCTGCGGGACACGTACGGCTTGAAGAAGTCGAGGTCGAGGGTGCGCTGGCTGTCGACCTCCCACAGGAGCGGCTCGGCCTGGTTGCGGCCCTCGGGGGCCTCGATGCCCCACAGGTGGACGCGGGCGCCGTAGCCCTGGGCCGCCTCGACGGCGGAGACCAGGTCCTCGTCGCCGCCGAGCAGGGCCGCGTCGCTGATGGCGCGGTGCCGGGCGAGGGACTCCAGGTCGGTCCTGATCAGGGAGTCGACACCCTTCTGCTGGTTGTTGGCGTTGAGGTTGCCGAGGCGGACCTTGACGTCGGGCAGTTCGGCGATGGACTGCTGCTCGGTGGTGTGGATGCGACGGCGCGCACCGTCGTACCAGTAGACGCGCAGCAGCCGGCTGTCCGCGAAGATCGTGCGGGCCTTGTCGATCAGCGCGTCGATGAGTCCTTCGGCGTCCAGGTCGAAGGCGCGCCGGTCCTCGGTCCCCGCGACCAGGCGGCCCGCCGCCGCGTACAGATACCCCGCGTCCACGAAGATCGCGTGCGTCGACGGGGTCTTGGCGACCTCCGCGAGCATCCGTCTGAGCAGGTCGTTCGTGAGGTCGAGGCGGGTGGTGATGGCGTCCGGAGGGCTGTCGTCGTTCATTGCCGCCCATTGTCCCGGGCGTCACGCCACGTGCACAACCGATCGCGCTACTCGCGAGTAATTAGGTTCTCGAAAAATTTCTTTAGCGTAGGGAATGTTTGCCGGGGTCAACCCGTTGACCCATACAGAACGCGGGGCACTTTAGTCACGCAATCCACTCTTAACGGTCAGGCAACCGCCTGGTCGTACGGCGGGAGCAGACTCTGTATCCCGCACCAGTAGTTCTCCTTCAGGAGGATCACCAGACGAAGGGAGAAGCCCATGCGCTTCGAAATCATGCGACTCGACGACGTCGACGGCACCGCCGTGGACACCACCGTCGTGGACGCCGCCTCCGTCAACCGGATCGTTCAGCAGGCCGCCGCCATCGGGCAGCGCCTCTACATCCGCCCGGCAGAGTCGTCCGCCTCGTAACGGCGTCGTCGACTACACACTTCGAAGCCCCCGTACGCACACTGCGTACGGGGGCTTCGCGTGTCTGAGCGTGTCTGAGCGTGTCTGCGAGAAGCGATCTCAGTTGCTCTGGATCACCTGGGTCACGCCGTTGATGATCTGCTGCACGGCGATCGCCGAGAGCATCATGCCCGCGAGCCGGGTCACCAGGACCACACCGCCGTCCTTGATGATGCGGATGATCACCAGCGAGTAGCGCATCACCAGCCACAGGACCACGTGGATCGCGATGATCGCCGACCAGACCGAGACCTGCGTCGCGAACGAGTCCGCCTTCTGGACGGCGAGGATGACCGAGACGATCGCGCCGGGCCCGGCGAGCAGCGGCATGCCGAGCGGTACGAGGGCGACGTTCACGTCCTTCGTCTGCTTGGGCTCGTCGGTCTTGCCGGTGAGCAGGTCCAGCGCGATCAGCAGGAGCAGCAGACCGCCCGCGATCATCAGGGCGGGCACGGAGACGTGCAGGTAGTCGAGGATCTGGTGGCCCAGCAGACCGAAGACGGCGATGACACCGAAGGCGACGCAGACGGCCTGGAAGGCCATGCGCTTCTGGACCTTGGCGGGGCGGCCCGCGGTGAGGGCGAGGAAGATCGGGGTGATTCCGGGGGGATCCATAATCACAAAAAGCGTGAGAAAAAGGGATCCGAAGACGGCGACGTCGAACACAGTGGGGGCTTGCCTTGCAGAAGAGGGTGAGCGGAGAAGGGCGTACGGGTGTCAGGCGCGGTGTCCGCCGGCGCCCGGCACGGGGAAGGCTCCCGTGGCGCGGCGCGTGATCTCCCCGTAGACCTCGGGGTCGGTCGTGTACTCGCCGAGCACACAGGTCTTGCGGCTGCCGTGGTAGTCCGAGGAGCCGGTGGTGAGCAGGCCGACGTCGGCGGCGAGGCCGCGCAGGCGGTCCCGGGTCGCCGGGTCGTGGTCCATGTGGTCGACCTCGATGCCGTCGAGACCGGCCGCGGCCAGTTCGGCGATGGCCGACTCGGGGATGGTGCGGCCGCGCTTGGCGGCGGCCGGGTGTGCGAAGACGGTGACCCCGCCCGCGGCCTTGACCAGGCGGATCGCCTCGAAGGGGTCGGTCTCGTGCTTGGGGACGTACGCGCGGGCGCCGTCCGCCAGCCACTCCTGCGTGAAGGCGTCGGAGACCGTGGGCACGACGCCGAGCTCGACGAGCGCGGAGGCGATGTGCGGGCGGCCCACCGAGCCGTCACCGGCGATCCGGGCGACCTGGTCCCAGGTGACGGGGACCCCGAGGCCGTTCAGCCGGGCGATCATGCCCTTGGCGCGCGGGACCCGGTCGTCACGGACGAGCTCGCGCTCGGCGAGCAGGTCCGGCTCCTCCGGGTCGAAGAGGTAGGCCAGCAGGTGCATGCTGACGCCGTCGAGGCGGCAGGAGAGTTCGGCGCCGGTGACGAGGGTCAGGCCTTCGGGAAGCGCGGCGATCGCCTGGGCGTGCCCGCGCGTGGAGTCGTGGTCGGTGAGGGCCACGACGTCCAGACCGGCAGCGGCGGCATTGCGCACCAGCTCGGCCGGGCTGTCCGTGCCGTCGGAAGCGGTGGAGTGGGTGTGCAGGTCGATGCGCACGGCTGCGTACTCCAGGCTCGGACGGGCTGCCGACGGGTGGAAGCGGACCACCGACGGGCAGCTGCGGACTGCCGACGGGCAGCAGGGGACGCTCCAGGATAACGGGGATTCCGCGCGCCCCCGTCACCGGTGAACCGCTCCACGACCCCTTACCGTGACGCCGCCTACTGCAGGATCCGCGGCGACAGCGCCCCGCACGGCAGCAGATCGACCTCCGCGCCCGCGTCCCGCAGGTCGGTGAGCACCAGCTCGTCGTACATCAGCAGCCCGGACTGCTCCGGCCACACGATGGCCCAGAGCCACAGGCCGCGCGCCTCCCCCGCGAAGACGGCACGGTCGTCGGGGGCACCCGAGACGTGCCACAGCGGGGTGGGCCGCCCGGCCGCGAGCACCTTGGCATGGGGCGGGCCCGCGACGTCCATGTACGGGCCCGGGTCGGGTCCGTCGATGCCCGCGTAGCGCGCACCGAGTCCGACACCCAACTCCTCGGCGACGAGCACCAGTTCACCGATGCCGCCGAGCGGTCCCGGGCCCGAGCAGGCGACGGCGGTGGCGCGGCCGCCGTGCCGGTCGTCCCCGGCGTTGGCCACGCCCGTGAACAGCCAGCCGACGGGCAGCGGCCACGGCATCCACACGGGCACGTGCGCGCGGTGCACCACGACGCTGAGAGCCTCGACGCTGGGCGGGATCACGGGTTGCAGCGGATGCACGGTCCCGTGCACATCGCACTGCCAGGAGTCGGCAAAGAGGCCGGGAGCCCTGACCCGGCCACCACACTTCGGGCAACTGGGTTCGCCCCTCATAGGGCCCCACGGTCCTCCCCGTCCCGCGCCCCGTCAAGGACGATCACCCGTCCGGAGTGCGCCGCGCCCCGCGTCCGCCCCGGACCCGGCCCGGGTCCGACCTGGGAAAATAGATGTAGCTTGCATTATTTAGCCCAGCTAACTTAATATGTGCATACGCCAACGATCCAGCTCGACCAAGGAGCGCCCGGTATGAGCCACAGCAGTACAGGAGGTCCCGCCGAGGGAACCGCGGAAGGGGACACGTTCGACGCAGGTGCCGGCAGCATCCTGCGTCAGCCGAAGGCGGTCTGGGCGACCGCCGGGGCATCCGTCGTCGCCTTCATGGGCATCGGGCTCGTCGACCCGATCCTGCCCTCGATCGCCAAGGGCCTCGAGGCGACGCCCAGCCAGGTCTCCCTGCTCTTCACCTCGTACTTCCTGATCACCGCGATCGCGATGCTGGTGACCGGGTTCGTCTCCAGCCGCATCGGCGGCAAGAAGACGCTCCTCGTCGGGCTCGCGCTCGTCGTGGTCTTCGCCGCGCTCGCCGGCACCTCCGGGTCCGTCGGTGAGCTGGTCGGCTTCCGCGCGGGCTGGGGCCTCGGCAACGCGCTGTTCGTGTCGACCGCCCTCGCCGTCATCGTCGGCGCCGCGGCCGGTGGCAGCGCCGCCGCGATCCTGCTGTACGAGTCCGCGCTCGGCCTCGGCATGGCGTGCGGGCCGCTGGTCGGCGCCCTGCTCGGCAACGCCAGCTGGCGCTACCCGTTCTTCGGCACCGCGGCCCTGATGGCCATCGGGTTCCTCTGCATCACGGTGTTCCTGAAGGAGCAGCCGAAGCCCGCGCGGAAGACGTCGGTCCTCGACCCGATCAAGGCACTTGGGCACGGTGGGCTCGCGTCCGCCGCCGTCTCCGCCTTCTTCTACAACTACACGTTCTTCACGATCCTGGCCTTCACCCCGTTCGTGCTGAACATGACCCCGTACAAGTCGGGCGCCGTCTTCTTCGCCTGGGGTGTGCTGCTCGCGCTGTTCTCGGTGGTCGTGGCGCCGCGGATGCAGGCGCGGTTCGGCTCGCTGAAGGTGCTCGGCGGCTCGCTGGTCCTGCTCGCCGCGGACGTCCTCGTCCTCGGGTACGGCAGCCACACCGCGGCCATCGTCTGCACGATCCTGTCCGGCGCCTTCATCGGCGTGAACAACACGGTGTACACGGAGCTGGCGCTCGGCGTCTCCGACGCACCGCGGCCGGTGGCGAGCGCCGGGTACAACTTCGTGCGGTGGTTCGCCGCCGCGGCCGCCCCCTACTTCGCGCCGAAGATCGAGGAGTGGAGCAACATCCACATCCCGTTCGTGGTCGCCGCGGTGACGGCCGTGCTCGGCGCGGTCGTGGTGTGGGTCCGCAGGAACGCGCTCACCCACGAGGCCGAAGAGCTTCAGCCGCAGCACGCCACCGAGGACGGCGTCACCGTCTTCGCCAACTGAGAGCGACTGGAGCAACCGGAACTACTGCAGCCACCTGAGCCCCGGGCTCAGTCCAGGGACACGGACCTGCGCAGCGGATCGCGCAGGTCCGTTCCGCTGCCCAGCCACTTCTCCTGCAGCGCGGCCGCGCCGTGCACCCGCTTCCACGCCGCCTCGTTCTGCGTCATCGGCAGCAGCGGCAGGAAACGTACGGGGTCATAGGGCTCGTCGAGCTCCAGGTCCGCCACGAGCCCGCCCGGCTCCGCCACCAGTACGGAGGTGAACGGGGCGCCCGGCCACAGCACTTCACCGACGTCCAGCGAGGCACCGGGCGCGACGACGACGCCCTCGACCTGGGGGGACGCGGCCAGTACGGCCAGCGGGCGCAGCACCTTGTCGGTGTCGGCGAGGCCGGTGCGGACCGTCAGGACCAGCTCGGCGCGCGGGCCCTTGACCGGGTCGGCGAGCGCCGCGGTGGGGTCGGACATCGGGGACGCGGACATGCCGAGGGTCGCGTAACGGACCACTCCTTGGGAGGCGTCGCTGAAGCGCAGCACCTCGATGCGGTCCGTACCCAGGAACGTGACCGCCGCGCGCGCGTCCGGTTCACCGAGCGCCGTACGCAGTCGGGCCTCGACCAACGCTAGAACTTCTGCCATCCCGCGAGCATAGAACTCGCATGCAACGGGTAAAGACGGGGCTTGCCTCTTCAGTCGGCTGATAGTCTTGGCCGCTGGTCGGGATGGTACGCAGTGCGTATCCACCGAAGGCCCTCGAAGAGCCTTCGAAGAACCGACCCACTCACGTCCCCCACGGGGGACCGGCCGGAGGAGGTGGGGCTCATGGATCGAAGTCGACCGTGCAGTACCACCCGTTCTTCCGGCCTCTAGGCCCGCACTCCCTCAAGCAGTCAGCAGTCGTCTGCTTCTCGGGCTGCCCGCGTAATACCGGAAGAGCGCTTCGTTTCCGCCTGATCTTTCCGATCGTCCAGATCTGAATCAGCAAGCGAAGCCGCCCTCAGCGTCGGTGCGGTGCTCTCCGCTTTGTGGACGTGCAGCATGTCCCGGTTTCCGGTTGGCCAGGACGTCCTCATTCCGGGTAGTTCCGAAGTTCCGTTCGCCGCGGCGCGGCTCCCGCCCGCGAAGGAGCCTGCCCATGTCGATGATTCGCGACCTGCGAGCCGCCGTCCGTCCCTCCCTGCGCAAGAGCGTGGCCCCGTACGAGAACGAGGCCCGGGCGTCGTACGACGCGACCCGCGACCCCTCGGCCTGCTCGGCCGTCGTGGACTGCGCCGTCTACCGCGACGGAGCCCGCGCCGACTCCTCCGAGTGCCTCACGCCGCGCGAGGCGCGCCTCCAGGTGCGCCGCGACGGGGGGTTCGCCTGGATCGGCCTGCACGAGCCGACCGAGGCCGAATTCGCCGTGATCGCCGCCGAGTTCGGGCTGCACCCGCTCGCCGTCGAGGACGCGGTGCACGCGCACCAGCGGCCCAAGCTGGAGCGCTACGACGACACGCTGTTCACCGTCTTCAAGACCATCCACTACGTCGAGCACGCCGAACTCACCGCCACCAGCGAGGTCGTGGAGACCGGCGAGGTGATGTGCTTCACCGGGCGGGACTTCTTCATCACCGTCCGGCACGGCGGCCAGGGCTCGCTGCGGGCCCTCCGCCACCGCCTGCAGGACGACCCGGAGCTGCTCGCCAAGGGGCCCAGCGCCGTGCTGCACGCCATCGCGGACCACGTCGTCGACGGCTACCTGGCCGTGGCCGACGCGATGCAGGACGACATCGACGAGGTCGAGACCGATGTCTTCTCGCAGACCGGCAAGGGCGCCCCGCGCGGCTCCGACGCCGGCCGCATCTACCAACTCAAGCGCGAGGTCCTGGAGTTCAAGCGCGCCGTCGCCCCGCTGCGCCGCCCGCTGCAGCTGCTGAGCGAGCGGCCGATGCGGCTGATCGACCCGGACATCCAGAAGTACTTCCGTGACGTCGCCGACCACCTGGAGCGCGTCCAGGAGCAGGTCATCGGCTTCGACGAGCTCCTCAACTCGATCCTCCAGGCCAATCTCGCGCAGGCGTCCGTCGCCCAGAACGAGGACATGCGCAAGATCACCTCGTGGGCCGCGATCGTCGCCGTCCCGACCATGGTGTGCGGCGTCTACGGCATGAACTTCGACCACATGCCGGAGCTGCACTGGCGGTTCGGCTACCCGTTCGTCCTCGGCGTCACCGTCGTCGCCTGTTTCGCCATCCACCGCACCCTCAAGCGCAACGGATGGCTGTAGCTACGCTTGCCGCATGACGACTGCTGAACTGCTCGACGGCGCCCTCGTCGAGGAGGCCACGAAGAAGTCCGGGCTGATCTGGGTGCGGGGCGCCTGTGGCGTGGAGCGGGCCCTGTGGCACGTATGGCACGAGGGCGCCGCGCACGTGCTCGGCGACGGGCCCGGCGAGCAGCCCCTGCCGGGTCTCTCCGAGGGGGACACGGCCGTGGTCACCGTCCGCAGCAAGGACAAGGGCGGGCGGCTCGTCGGCTGGCAGGCGAAGGTCGTGGAGCTCGGCGCCGGTACGCAGGCCTGGGAGGCGGCGGTCGGCGAGCTGAAGGGGAAGCGGCTGAACGCGCCCGATGCGGAGAGCATGACGGAGCGGTGGGCCCGCGAGTGCCGGGTGCTCCGCCTGGAGCCGGTTCAGGGGCCGGGGCTCGTTGCCGCTTCGGGTGGGTCACTGGCCGCCGCGCCTGTGGCATCGCCGGCCACCACGCGCGGAGAGATTCCTGCGGGGCTGCCCCGTCTCTTGGCTCGGCGGAAGAAGCGCTGACGCCACGGGGCTTTGCCCCGGTACCCCAGTCCTCAATCGCCGGACGGGCTTGATCTGGCCGAAACGGGCTTGATTTGTTACGACGCCGGTAGTGCCTTGCCGTAGTCGACCGTGTCGTCCACGTCCGGCTCCTGCAAGGTGAACGTACGCCCCCAGTCCGTCAGTTGGAGCGTTCCCGCGCCGCCCGCGCGTTCCAGACGCATGGGGTACGGGGTGCCCTCCAGGGAGACGTCGAGCGTGCCGCCCGCCCCGTCGTCGCCGGTGAGGCCGATCGTGCGAACGCCGCCGGACGAGCCGTGGTCGCCCTTGTCGAGGCTGCCGTGCAGCGTGAGCAGGCCGTCGAGCAGGACGTCCTTGTCGGTGAACGTGCTGAGCCGCTGGTACGCCGGATCACCCGTCGGCACCTTCACGTACTTGCCGTCGAGCTTGTCCGCGGCCGCGCCGTCCCCGTGACCGCTCCCGCTCTTGGCCTCGTCCGAGTGCGTCCAGAAGTCGGCGTCCGCCTTGAGGTACAGGTGCGTGCCGACCCGCAGCAGCCGGAACGTGCTGCTGCCCGAGGTCACCGAGCCCGAGCCACCCTCGTCCTTGAGCCGCATGTCGAGCTTGTACGTCTTGCCGCCGCTGACCACGGTGCCCGCGACGTGCACCGCGTCCGCGCCCTGCGCCGCCTTGACCGTACGGCTCTGGATCCCCGCGGGGTCGAGCTTGCCGACCCCGTTCGTGCCCGCGTCCGGGTCGTCCGTGCCGCATCCCGCGAGCCCGGCCGCGAGCCCCGTGCACAGGGCGCCGGTCATGAGCGTGCGGCGGGTACGGCGGTCCAGGGGAAGTGCAGGCACCGGGGGGACTACCTCTCGTACGGCAGCTACGTCTACGTCGTCAGCAGTAGGGCAGCGTACCGCTGTCATCTGCGGGGACCCGTCCCCGGTCCCGGTGGCCGCAGCGCAAAGGCGTGTTCGACGGGGAACGGATAGCCTGATCCCCGGATTGCTCGTATTTCCGGATGGATCCGGACCAAAGGGAGACGGGAGAGGGCATGGCTGCAGTCGCACCGCGGGTCTTCGTCTCCCACCTCGCCGGTGTCGCGGTCTTCGATCCGAACGGGGACCAGGTCGGGCGCGTCCGCGACCTCGTCGCCATGCTGCGCGTGGGCCGGCGCCCGCCGCGGCTGCTCGGGCTCGTCGTCGAGCTGTCCACGCGCCGCCGCATCTTCCTGCCGATGACCCGGGTCACCGGCATCGAGTCGGGCCAGGTCATCACGACGGGCGTGCTCAACGTCCGGCGTTTCGAGCAGCGCCCCACCGAGCGCCTCGTCATCGGCGAGATGCTCGACCGGCGCGTGCGGCTCGTGGACGGCGGCGAGGAGGTCACCGTGCTCGACGTCTCCGTCCAGCAGCTGCCCGCCCGCCGCGACTGGGAGATCGACCGCGTCTTCGTACGGAAGGGCAAGGGCGGAGCCTTCCGGCGGAACAAGGGGGAGACGCTCACCGTCGACTGGTCGGCCGTCGACGGGTTCTCGCTCGAGGAACACGGGCAGGGCGCCGAGAACCTGCTCGCCACGTTCGAGCAGCTGCGCCCGGCCGACCTCGCGAACGTGCTGCACCACCTCTCCGCCAAGCGGCGGGCCGAGGTCGCGGCGGCCCTGACGAACGAGCGGCTCGCCGACGTCCTCGAGGAGCTGCCCGAGGACGACCAGATCGAGATCCTCGGCAAGCTGCAGGAGGAGCGCGCCGCCGACGTCCTGGAGGAGATGGACCCGGACGACGCCGCCGACCTGCTCAGCGAGCTGCCGGAGGAGGACAAGGAGCGCCTCCTCGCGCTGATGCAGCCGAGCGACGCGGCCGACGTGCGGCGCCTGATGGCGTACGAGGAGAAGACCGCGGGCGGGCTCATGACGACCGAGCCGATCGTGCTGCGGCCCGACGCGACGGTCGCCGACGCCCTGGCCCGCGTACGCAATCCCGACCTGTCGCCCGCGCTCGCCGCGCAGGTGTACGTGTGCCGGCCGCCGGACGAGACGCCGACCGGCAAGTACCTGGGCACCATCCACTTCCAGCGGCTGCTGCGCGATCCGCCGTACACGATGGTCAGCTCGATCCTCGACGAGGACCTGCAGGCGCTCGCCCCGGACGCCCAACTCCCGGAGATCGCCGGGTTCTTCGCGACGTACGACATGGTGGCCGCGCCCGTCGTCGACGAGTCCGGCTCGCTGCTCGGCGCCGTGACCGTGGACGACGTACTGGACCACATGCTCCCCGACGACTGGCGCGAGCAGGAGTTCCATCTGGGCGAGGCGGTGGGCCGTGCCGACTGACGAGACCCCGAGCCGGCCCCGCATCCGGCTCGACCAGCCGCGCGCGCCCCGCCGCAAGTTCCTGCCGGACTACGACCCCGAGGCGTTCGGACGGATGTCGGAGCGCATCGCGCGCTTCCTGGGCACCGGCCGGTTCATCGTCTGGATGACGGTGATCATCATCGCGTGGGTCGCCTGGAACGTGGCCGCGCCCGATCACCTGCGCTTCGACAACTACCCGTTCATCTTCCTGACCCTGATGCTGTCGCTGCAGGCGTCCTACGCCGCTCCGCTGATCCTGCTCGCGCAGAACCGGCAGGACGACCGCGACCGCGTCAACCTCGAGCAGGACCGCAAGCAGAACGAGCGGTCGATCGCCGACACCGAGTATCTGAGCCGGGAGGTGGCCGCCCTGCGGATCGGTCTCGGCGAGGTCGCCACCCGCGACTGGATCCGGTCCGAACTGCAGGACCTCCTCAAAGAGCTGGAGGAACAACAGCGGTCGGGCGGGTCCGGCGTATTCCCGGCCGAGCGCGAGCGCGGACGTGATGTAGACGACCGGTGACGGGGCTTTCCGAGCCCCGGTTACCGCGCCGTACTATCGGACCTATGGCTACGGAAGACGCGGTGCGCGAGGCGCTCGCGACAGTGAACGACCCCGAGATCCAGCGGCCCATCACCGAACTGGGGATGGTCAAATCGGTGGACATCGGTGCGGACGGCACCGTCGCGGTCACCGTGTACCTGACCGTCTCGGGCTGCCCGATGCGCTCGACGATCGAGAACAACGTGCGGGACGCGGTCCTGCGCGTCGACGGCGTGACCGACGTCCAGGTCACCCTCGACGTGATGAGCGACGAGCAGCGCAAGGAGCTGGCCGCGGCGCTGCGCGGTGGCACCGCCGAGCGCGAGGTCCCGTTCGCCAAGCCCGGCTCGCTGACCCGCGTGTACGCGGTCGCGTCCGGCAAGGGCGGCGTCGGCAAGTCCTCCGTGACCGTGAACCTGGCGGCGGCGCTCGCCGCCGACGGCCTGAAGGTCGGCGTCGTCGACGCGGACATCTACGGCCACTCGGTGCCGCGCATGCTGGGCGCCGACGGCAAGCCCACCCAGGTCGAGAACATGATCATGCCGCCGTCCGCGAACGGCGTGAAGGTCATCTCCATCGGCATGTTCACACCGGGCAACGCTCCGGTGGTGTGGCGCGGCCCGATGCTGCACCGCGCGCTGCAGCAGTTCCTGGCCGATGTCTTCTGGGGCGACCTCGACGTCCTGCTGCTCGACCTGCCGCCGGGGACCGGCGACATCGCCATCTCCGTCGCACAGCTCGTGCCGAACGCCGAGATCCTCGTCGTCACCACGCCGCAGCAGGCCGCGGCCGAGGTCGCCGAGCGGGCCGGTTCGATCGCCGTCCAGACCCACCAGAAGATCGTGGGCGTCGTCGAGAACATGTCCGGTCTGCCCTGCCCGCACTGCGGCGAGATGGTCGACGTGTTCGGCACCGGTGGCGGTCGGATGGTGGCCGAGGGGCTGACGAAGACGACGGGTGCGAACGTGCCGGTCCTCGGCTCGATCCCGATCGACGTCCGGCTGCGCGAGGGCGGCGACGAGGGCAAGCCGGTGGTGCTCACCGACCCCGACTCCCCCGCGGGCTCGGCCCTGCGCGCGATCGCGGGCAAGCTGGGCGGGCGCCAGCGCGGACTTTCGGGCATGTCGCTCGGCATCACCCCGCGCAACAAGTTCTGAGCACACGGAAGCGGGCCGCCCCGAAGGAGGGACGGCCCGCTTCGTCGTGCTTCAGGTGTACGCGGCTCAGGCGTACTCGGCTCAGGCGTACTCGGCGATGTCCTTCACCACGGAGAAGCCGAGCCCGTACGCGCTCATGCCCCGGCCGTACGCGCCCAGGTGCATCCCGGCCTGCGTGGACCCGGCGAGCACCCAGCCGAACTCGGACTCCCGGTAGTGGAACGGCGTCGGCACCCCGTCCACCGGCAGCGTCAGCGCCGCCCAGTCCGCGGAACCCAGGTCGTCCGCGAGGACCCACGCCGTCTCGGTCTGCTGGTCCAGCCAGTCGTCGCGCAGGGTGTGGTCCATCTGCCCGGGCCACGTGTACGAGAGCAGCCCGACCCCGGCGAGCCAGGCCGCCGAGGAGACGGACGTGGCGTCCAGGACGCCCGTGCCGTCCGCGCTGCGTCGTACGGGATTCGCGGCGACGGTCACCACGACCGCGAACCGCTCGGTGTCCTCGGTGCCTTCGCTGCGCACGGACGGCTCGTCACCGTGCCCGATCGAACCGTGCTCGACGGATCCGTCCGCCGTGGTGCCGACCTGCATCAGCCAACGCGGTCCCGTGAAGGCCTCGTCCAGGCCGTACCAGGGGAAGGGCGCCAGCAGGTAGCCGTCGACCGTGCGCCGGGCCGTGGGAACCTGACCGGCCCCCTCGGTGACCGGCGCCTGCGCGCCCACCCGACTCGTCGTCTCCATGTACCCGGCCGCCTCCTCGCTCAGTTACGAACCGGAGCGGCCCGCCCCCCTCGGGCGTTCTCGACGTCCGGTCCGCGCAACAACAAGGCAGGATGCCACACCGGGTCCACGGGGCCCGGTTTCGAGAGCGTCGGGTTCAGGTCGCGTCGGCGTCGAAGGGCGGCGGGTTGTCCCCGTCGGGCTTCTTCTCGAGCGAGGGCTTCTCGGGGCGCTTCTCCATGTCGACGCGGTTGCCGCCCGCGTCCGCGGAGGAGGCTGCCGAAGAGGAGTCGTCCAGCTCACCGACGGTGTGCGCCGCCTCGGTGACCTCGGCCATCTCCTTCTTCAGGTCGAAGCCGTTGCGGATCTCCTTGAGCCCCAGCTCGTCGCTGTCCAGCTGCTTGCGGATGAACGTCTTGGGGTTCAGGTCCTCGAACTCGAAGTCCTTGAACTCCGGGCCCAGTTCATTGCGGATGTCCTGCTTGGCACTGTCCGAGAACTCACGGATCTTGCGTATGGTGCGCGAGACGTCCTGGATGAGCTTCGGGAGCTTGTCGGGGCCGAAGACGAGTACGGCCAGCACGACGAGCGTCACGACCTCCAGTGGGCCAATGTCGTTGAACACCTTGCACTCCTAGCGTGTCCTCGGCCCGCGGCGGTCTTCAGTAGCAGGTCTTCGGCAGGGTCCGGCATCGGACCGGGTCCACGGTACCCGGCGATCCTGTCCGTTCGGTAGCCACTGGGCCACGTCCAGGATCACGGACGCCGGACTCTTACCTGCGGGGCGGGTCGGTGGCGGGGTCAGCTGCCGTCCGCCGAACCGAGGACCAGGGTCATCCTGCGTTCCTTTCCTCCCCGTTCGACCGTGAGGGCCAGTTCGTCCTGGGGGCGGTGGGCGCGGATCTTGACGATCAGCTCCTCGCCGGAGTGGACGCGCACGCCGTCGACCTCGGTGATGACGTCGCCCGGCTGGATCCCGGCCTTGGCACCGGCGCCGCCGGGGCTGACGGAGGAACCGCCGCTGTTGCCCTTCGTGCCCACGCGGGCGCCGTCGCCGCTGTAGTCCATGTCGAGGGTGACGCCGATCACCGGGTGGGTCGCCTTGCCGGTGTTGATCAGCTCCTCGGCGACGCGCTTGGCCTGGTTGATCGGGATCGCGAAGCCCAGGCCGATGGAGCCGGCCTGGCCGCCGTCGAGCTCGGAGCCGCTGTCGGCGGAGCGGATGGCGCTGTTGATGCCGATGACGCGGGCCTTGGAGTCGACGAGGGGGCCGCCGGAGTTGCCGGGGTTTATGGGTGCGTCGGTCTGCAGCGCGTCCACGTAGCTCACATCGCTGCCGTCGCCCTTCTCGCCGCCCGCCGTGATGGGCCGCTCCTTGGCGCTGATGATGCCGGAGGTGACCGTGTTGGCCAGGTCGAAGGGGGCACCGATGGCCACGACGGGGTCGCCGACCTGCACGTTCTCGGAGTTGCCCAGGGGCAGCGGCTTGAGTCCGCGCACGCCGGAGACCTTGATGACGGCCAGGTCGTACCCGCTGTCGTGGCCGACGACCTCGGCGTCGGCGCTCTCGCCGCCCGCGAACGTGACCGATATCGAACCGCCGGAGCCCGCCGGTTCGACCACGTGGTTGTTGGTGAGGATGTGGCCGCGCTTGTCGAGGACGAAGCCGGTGCCGGTGCCCTGCTCCGACGAGCCCTTGGTGTGGATGGTGACGACGCCGGGCAGCGCGCTGGCGGCGATGCCCGCGACGCTGCCGGGGGCGCGATGCGTGGACTCGGCCCCGGCCTGCGGGAGTTCGACGTCCGTCCCGCCGTTCCGCTCCAGGTACGAGCCGATGGCGCCGCCCACGACGCCGGAGACGAGGGCGATCAGCACGGCGCCGAGCGCCAGCGCCTTCCGCCCGCGCCGCGGCCTGCCTCCCACGGGCCCGACGCTCTGCGAGAGCGACACGGGCCCGGCCCAGGGGTCGTACTGCTGCCAGGGCCCACCAGGGGCGGGAGCGGGTGCGGGATACGACTGGGCCGGGGCAGGCGTGGGGGCGGGCTGCGGATAGGGCTGAGGCTCCGGCTGGGGCTGGGGCTGGGGCTGAGCGGGGGCGGGATGGGGCTGGGCCTGCGGCTGAGGTTGGGCCTGCGGCTGCGGCTCGTGCTGGACGGCCTGCGGGGTCGCCGTGCCGTGGGCCGGCGTCGTCGCCGGGTGCTGCACGGGCGGCGCGAGCGCCCACGGCCCGGGCTCACCGTACGGCGGTGTGCTGTACGGGTCGGGGTCGTGCAGCGGCCGGGGCGCATCCTCGACCGCGGCCGAACGGTACGCGTCCGGCAACACATCGACCGGCTCCGCGTCCACGCGCTCCCCACTGCCCGCAGCGGCGGCCACGGGGGCGGAGCCGACATCGGACCCGGCGTTCGCGGAAGGAGCGGCCACAGCCGGAACGGCCCGGACGTCACTGGCCGCGGCGTCAGCCGCAGGAGCTCCAGCGGCATCGGCGTCGGCGTCGGCGGCATGGGCATCGGCACCGGTGTCAGCCGCAGAGGCACCGGCGTCAGCGTCGGCCGCACCCTCCGGGCTCACCGTGGATTCGGCCCCGGCTCCCACCGCCGCCGGGCGCTCCCGATCCGCGTCCGACACATCTGGTACATCTGGCACATCTGACACAGATGGCATGTCCGACACACTCGCGACCCCGGGTGCACCCTCCACCGCTCCACCGCCGGAGGCAGGCGCGGGCAGGTGCCAGTCGCCGTCGTCCTCCGCGGAGGGCCCCGTGTTCGGTCGGGGGCGGCTCCACCACTTGGCCTTTGTGGGCTTGCCCTCGTCCATGTCCCGCCGCTCTCCCCACACCTGGCCCCCGGCACCACGCCACGGGCTCCCTACGCGCGTCCCGGGTCACCACCCGATGCCGCGGCCTCACCTGGATTCAACCAGGTTCGGTCGCCGGGGCGCAGGGAGAGTCAGCGCAGCGAGGACGACCGGGAGGACAGCATCGGTGCGGACGCGGGGGCAGCGGCGACCTCCGGTGATGCCGTGTCGAGCTCGGTCGCCTCGGGCGTCGTGTGCGGTTCGAGGGCCACTTCGACCAGGGGGGTCGCCGCGGCCGGACGTATCAGTGGCGACATCCGCGCGGCCGCCGACAGCATCGGGGTCGAGAACGGATAGGCCGCACTGTCCGCGTGGCCGCCACCGGGCAGCAGCGGCGCACTCGACCGGGTCGGCGAGACCGGCGCCGACAGCGCACCGCCGCCCTGGCCGAGCAGCGGGGTCAGCGACCTGCGCCGCTGACCGTCGGGCGTCGACGCGGCACCGGCCGCCTGGCTGCGCAGCGGTGTGGCATTGCTGCCGGAACCGCCAGCGCGCGCGTCCGAGCTGGTGTCGACCGGGGCGCCGGCGGTGACGCCGCCGAGTGCGATCGCGGCCAGCGAGACCGCACCGGCCGCGGCGAACGCGAATCGGCGTCCGCGCGAGGCCCGGTCGCTGTCGTGCCGCTCGGGCCGGCCCACTTCGTGGATGCGGAAACCGCGCTGGGCACTGGGGAGGACGGCGGCGTGCGCACCCGAGGGCGCGTAGCCGAACGGCTCGGGGTCTACCTCGAAGACCCCGCGTCCGAATCCGACTCCGGCTCCGCTGCCGAAGGCACGGCCGGTGCCGAAGCCTCCTCCCCCGAACGGTGGTGAGCCACCGTCGTCGGAACCACCCCCGGGCAACCCCTGGAGGCGGGCGAGGAAGCTCTCGGAGGGCGGCGGCGGGGCCGCCTCGGCGAAGACGCTCTTGAGGCGGCGCTGCGCGTCGGCCTCGGCCTTGCATTTGGCACAGGTCGCCAGGTGCGCGAGAACGCGCTCACGGGCATCGTGGTCAAGTTCGCCGTCGACCAGGGCGGCCAGCCGGTCCCCCAAGTGCTGCTCGGCCGCGGTCTGTTGGCGCTCGGCAGGATTGAGACGTGATCCACTCACGCGGTCGCGCCCCCTCCTCCAAGGACGGGGATCCCCCCCGTGGTCGCAAGCGTACGGCGCTCGGCGCGGGCCTCGGGCGAGCGGTGCTGCAGCGCCTTGCGCAGCTGCGAGCGGCCGCGGTGGATACGGCTGCGGACCGTGCCCAGCTTCACGCCCAGGGTCGCGGCGATCTCCTCGTACGAGAGCCCCTCGATGTCGCACAGGACGACGGCGGCGCGGAACTCGGGCGCGAGGGTGTCGAGCGCCTGCTGCACGTCGGCGTCGAAGTGCGCGTCGTTGAACACCTGCTGCGGTGACGGGTCACGGCTGGGCAGGCGCTCGGCCGCGTCGTCCCCGAGGGAGTCGAAGCGGATGCGCTGCTTGCGGCGGACCATGTCCAGGAACAGGTTCGTCGTGATGCGGTGCAGCCAACCCTCGAAGGTGCCCGGCGTGTACGTCGACAGCGAGCGGAAGACGCGGACGAAGACCTCCTGCGTGAGGTCCTCGGCGTCGTGCTGGTTGCCCGTCAGGCGGTAGGCGAGCCGGTAGACCCGGCCGCTGTGCGTGCTGACGATCTCCTCCCAGGTGGGCGGAGTCCACGCCTGCGAATCCGCGTCAGCGGCAAAGGTCGCGGTCTGCTGCGCGGAGTCAACGGTGCGGAATCGGTCAGCGGTGTTGGTCACGGATTTCGGCTCACCCGCCGACCTGAGAAAGCGCCGCAGCACTCCTCCCCGATCCACAGGCGCAGCCGCACCTCCCCTGTCGGCTCTGGTGGTGTCCAGTGGAGTCCCTACCATAGCCACCTCGCCCGTTAGCTCCGGATAAGCGTTTTTACTCAGATTTGCCGGTCGGTCCTTCGTCGCCGTCCCGGCCACCCGATTCGGCGCCGCTCTCGTCGCTGTCTCCATCGCGCTGTCCCCCGCTTCAGCCCGCTCTTTTCCCCTGCCCCTTCAAACGCCCGGTCCCATCTGCGAGTTCCCACCGCCAACGGATAAAGTCACGCGCAGGCAACCACGGGGACAGGAGAGGGCCATTACCGGCAACCGGCAGACGAGCTGGGCGTTCGCCGACGCCTTTGTCGCCGAGGACGACGCTGTGCGCTGGGCCCGCGACAGGGCCCGGGAGGCGGGGCTGCGCTCGGTGTCCCCCGGCGCGGGCGCCGCGCTGCGGATGCTCGCTGCCACGGTGGGGGCGAAGGCCGTCGCCGAGATCGGGACGGGCACCGGGGTGTCCGGAATCCATCTCCTCTACGGAATGCGGCCCGACGGCGTCCTCACGACGGTCGATCCCGAGCCGGAGCGGCAGCAGTTCGCACGGCAGGCGTTCCGCGCGGCCGGCTTCGCGAGCAACCGGGCCCGGTTCATCCCCGGGCGCGCCCTCGACGTACTGCCGCGCCTCGCGGACAGCGGCTACGACCTGGTCTTCTGCGACGGCGACCGGATGGAGTCGCTCGACTATCTCGCTGAATCGTTGCGGCTGCTGCGGCCCGGCGGCCTGGTGTGTTTCGAGGGTGTCTTCGCGGACGGGCGGACCGTGGACTCGGGTCCGCAGCCGGTGGAAGTGGTGCGCCTGCGCGAGTTGCTGCGGGCCGTCCGGGAGTCTCCCGAGCTCGTGACCTCGCTGCTGCCGGTCGGCGACGGACTGCTCTGCGCCGTGAAGCGGTAGAGAAGCGCCGGCCCCCACCAGAAACGCGGAAGAGCCGGCCCGCGAAGGGGCCGAACCCTAGGACGTACGACTGCCCCGGCACAAATGTGTGCCGGGGCAGTCGAAAAGGTATGGTCGCTTCCGCGTCAGCCGACGACCTTCTTCAGGGCGTCGCCGAGGGCATCGGCCTCGTCGGGCGTCAGCTCTACCACGAGCCGACCGCCGCCTTCGAGCGGAACGCGCATGACGATGCCCCGCCCCTCCTTGGTCACCTCGAGCGGGCCGTCACCCGTTCGCGGCTTCATGGCCGCCATGCTCGTTCCCCTTCCTGAAACCAGCTCATCGTCTAGCGCCGACGGCCCTCTGGACGGGCACTCATCACCGGCATCGAACACATTGCTTCCAGGCCATTATCCCGCATCGCAGGACCCGATGACCAACATCAGTCGGCATCGCTTGCGCAACGCGCTCGAGCAAAACCACTCAATTCGGCGATGTGACTGCGATACTGCGCCGCCCGGGCGCCTCCGGCGCACCCGAATTGTTTGACGCAGGTCACATGCCGAGGGTGCTCCACGGGGCGTGATCTCCGTCATGCTGAGCACGGACGACTAAGCAACCGCATAGTAGGAGGAGTGTCATGGCCGACACCGTGCTCTACGAGGTGAGCGACGGGCTCGCGACGATCACGCTGAACCGCCCCGAGGCGATGAACGCGATGAACACCGAGGCCAAGGTCGCCCTCCGCGACGCGGTGCAGGCGGCCGCGGCCGACGAGGCGGTGCGGGCCGTGCTGCTGACGGCGGCCGGTGACCGCGCCTTCTGTGTGGGACAGGACCTCAAGGAGCACGTCGGGCTGCTCATGGCCGACCGGGAGACCGGCTCGGGGCACACCATGAACACGGTGCGCGAGCACTACAACCCGATCGTGCGGGCGCTGACGCAGATGCCGAAGCCGGTCGTGGCCGCGGTGAACGGCGTGGCGGCCGGCGCCGGCTTCGGGTTCGCCCTGTGCGCGGACTACCGGATCGTGGCGGACACCGCGTCGTTCAACACGTCGTTCGCCGGTGTCGCGCTCACCGCGGACTCCGGTGTCTCGTGGACGCTGCCGCGGCTCGTCGGGCCGGGCCGGGCCACCGATCTGCTGCTGTTCCCGCGCAGCATCACGGCGCAGGAGGCCTTCGAGATCGGGGCCGTGAACAAGATCGTGCCCGCGGCCGAACTGGCCGACACCGCGCGCAAGTTGGCCCTCATGCTCGCCGCCGGGCCGACCGTCGCGTACGCCGCGCTCAAGGAGTCGGTCGCGTTCGCCGCGGACCACTCGCTGAGCGAGGCCCTCGACAAGGAGGACGAGCTGCAGACCCGGGCCGGCGCCTCCCAGGACCACACCATCGCCGTCCAGGCCTTCATCGCCAAGGAGAAGCCGGCGTACCTCGGCCGCTAACGCCCGGACCTCACGCGCGCGTGCGGGCCGTGCAGTCGGCCAAGTGGTCGTTCACGAGCCCGCACGCCTGCATCAGCGCGTACGCCGTCGTCGGTCCGACGAAGCGCAGGCCGCGCTTCTTGAGGTCCTTGGACAGGGCCTTCGACTCGTCCGTGATCGCCGGTACGTCGCTCAGCACCTTCGGGGCGGGGCGGCCCGCGGCGTCGGGCGCGAACGACCAGATCAGCTCGTCGAGTTCACCCGGCGCCCAGTCCGCGAGCACGCGCGCGTTGGCCAGTGTCGCGTCGACCTTCGCCCTGTTGCGGATGATGCCCGGGTCGGCGAGCAGGCGCTCGCGGTCGGCGTCCGTGAACGACGCCACCTCCGCGATCTTGAATCCGGCGAACGCCGACCTGAAGGTCTCGCGGCGGCGCAGGATCGTGATCCAGGAAAGACCCGACTGGAAGGCCTCCAGGGACACGCGCTCGAACAGTGCGTCGTCGCCGTGGACCGGGCGGCCCCACTCCTCGTCGTGGTACGCGACGTAGTCCGGGGTCAACAGGCCCCAGGGGCAGCGCAGCTTCCCGTCGGGACCCGCCACGGCAGCGCCGGTCGGCTCGCTCACTGGAAGCCCTCCCCCGCCTCGCCCTGATAGCCGCCGGGCGGCGCGAATCCGCCCGTGTCCCGGCCGCGGTCGACGGGCTGCCCGGCCTGCGCGTGAGCGGTGGCGAGGGCGGACTCCAGCTCGCTGATGCGCGCGTCGCGCTCGGCGAGCTCGGCGCCCAGCCGGTTCAGCGCGTCGTCGACCTCCGCCATGCGGTAGCCGCGCACGGCGGTGGGCAGGCGCAGCGCGTCCACGTCGGCGGGGCCGAGCGGACGGTCGGGCGGCAGCGGGTCCGCGTAGAACTGGGACGGCTCGTCGCGCAGCGTGCCGCCGTCGCCCCCGCCGAGGACCGCGAGCGTCACCGCCGCGACCACCACGACGAGCGCGGCGACCAGAAACAAGAACATGACCATCTCTGCTGCCCTCTGCTGTCCCCTGGCTCGACCGGGCTGGCCATCAACGCAGCCCGAAACCGTCAGGGTCCGATCGTGCCATGCCGCACTGACAGTTAAGGTCGCAGGCGACCGTTGATACGTGATTGCAGTGGGATCCAGAGGAGAGTCACAGGGATGCTCAGGCTCGGCCGGCACGAGTTCGACGCGCACGAGCCGGTGATCATGGCGATCGTGAACCGGACCCCGGACTCCTTCTACGACCAGGGCGCCACGTTCCAGGACGAGCCCGCGCTCGCACGCGTCGAGCAGGCGGTCGCCGAGGGCGCCGCGATCGTCGACATCGGCGGCGTGAAGGCCGGCCCCGGCGAGGAGGTCGACGCCGAGGAGGAGGCGCGGCGCACCGTCGGATTCGTCGCGGAGGTGCGGCGGCGTTTCCCCGACGTGGTCATCAGCGTCGACACCTGGCGGCACGAGGTCGGCGAGGCCGTGTGCGAGGCGGGGGCCGACGTGCTGAACGACGCGTGGGGCGGCGTCGACCCGAAGCTCGCGGAGGTGGCAGCCCGCTACGGGGTGGGCCTCGTGTGCACGCACGCCGGGGGCGCCGAGCCCCGTACGCGGCCGCATCGGGTCACCTACGACGACGTGATGGCGGACATCCTCGACGTGACGGTCGGTTACGCGGAGCGGGCCGTCGCGCTCGGCGTGCCGCGCGAGTCCGTGCTGATCGATCCCGGGCACGACTTCGGGAAGAACACGCGGCATTCTTTGGAGGCGACGCGACGGCTTCCGGAGATGGTCGCCACCGGCTGGCCGGTGCTCGTCTCGCTGTCCAACAAGGACTTCGTCGGGGAGACGCTCGACAAGCCCGTCAAGGAGCGGGTCGTCGGGACGCTGGCGACGACCGCGGTCTCGGCGTGGCTGGGTGCGCAGGTCTACCGGGTGCACGAGGTCGCGGAGACGCGGCAGGTGCTCGACATGGTGGCGTCGATCGCGGGCCACCGGCCCCCGGCGGTCGCCCGCCGGGGACTCGCGTAGCTACCGGGTCTCCTTGGTGACCAGCGCGATCGCCTCGTCCACGTCGTCCGTGACGTGGAACAGGAGCAGGTCCTTCTCGCTGGCCTTGCCCTGGGCGATCACGGTGTCCCGCAGCCAGTCGATCAGGCCGCTCCAGTACTGCGTACCGAAGAGGACGATCGGGAACCGGGTCACCTTCGTGGTCTGCACGAGCGTGAGCGCCTCGAAGAGCTCGTCCAGGGTGCCGAGGCCGCCGGGGAGCACGACGAACCCCTGTGCGTACTTCACGAACATCGTCTTCCGTACGAAGAAGTAGCGGAAGTTCAGGCCCAGGTCGACGTACTGGTTGAGGCCCTGCTCGAAGGGCAGCTCGATACCGAGGCCGACCGAGATGCCCTTGGCCTCCACGGCGCCCTGGTTCGCGGCCTGCATGGCGCCGGGGCCGCCGCCGGTGATGACGGCGAAACCGGCCTCCACCAGGGCCTTGCCGATGGCGACGCCCGCCGCGTACTCCGGTGAGTCCTCCGGGGTGCGGGCCGAGCCGAACACGCTGATCGCGGGCGGCAGTTCGGCCAGGGTGCCGAAGCCCTCGATGAACTCCGACTGGATGCGCAGGACCCGCCAGGGATCGGTGTGCACCCACTCGGAGGGGCCCTCGGTGTCGAGCAGACGCTGGTCGGTCGTGCCGGCCTGTACCTGGTCGCGGCGGCGGATCACCGGACCCGTCCGCTGCTCCTTGGGACGCCCCTTGCCCTCCGGGTTGCTCATGGTCCGCTCCCTTCCTGCGCAGTTGTCACGCCCTTACGTAGAGCAAGGGTAGGTCTACGCGGGTTACATGCGAGGGACCTCGGCGTATCAGGAAGCGGTGAGCCAGGAGGCGAGGACCTTCTCCGCCTCCAGGATGAGGGCGGTGTCGACCCTCTCGTCGATCTTGTGGGCGAAGATCGGGTTGCCGGGTCCGTAGTTGACCGCGGGCACGCCGAGGGCGCTGAAGCGGGAGACGTCGGTCCAGCCGAACTTGGGGCGCGGCTCGCCGCCCACGGCGGCCAGGAAGGCGGCGGCAGCGGGGTGGGTGAGGCCGGGCCTGGCGCCGCCCGTGTGGTCGTCGACGATGAATTCCTCGATCGGGCAGTCCGCGAAGAAGTCACGGACGAACTGCTCGGCGTCGGCCATGGAACGGTCGGGCGCGTAGCGGAAGTTGACGGTGACGGCGCACGCGTCGGGGATGACGTTCGTGGCGACGAAGCCCTCGATGCGGACCGCGTTCAGGCCCTCGTGGAACTCCAGGCCGTCGACGACCGGCTTGCGCGGCTCGTAGGCGGCGAGCTTCTCCAGGATCGGGGACGCCGCGTGAATGGCGTTGTTTCCCATCCACGCGCGCGCGGAGTGGGCACGTTCGCCCTTCACCTTCAGGATGACGCGCAGCGTGCCCTGGCAGCCGCCCTCGACCAGGCCCTCGGTGCCCTCCAGGAGGATCGCGAAATCGCCCTCCAGCCAGTCGGGGTGGGCATCGGCCACATGGCCGAGCCCGTTGAGGTGGGCGGCGACCTCTTCGTTGTCGTAGAAGACGAAGGTGAGGTCGCGGTTGGGCTCGGTGACCGTCTGGGCGATCCGCAGCTGGACGGCGACGCCCGACTTCATGTCGGTCGTGCCGCAGCCCCACAGGATGCCGTTCTCGTCGAGGCGCGAGGGCACGTTGTCCGCGATGGGGACCGTGTCGATGTGGCCCGCCAGGATGACGCGCTCGCCGCGGCCCAGGTTCGTGCGCGCCACCACGTTGTTCCCGTACCGGTCGACGGTCAGGTGCGGCAGGGCGCGCAGGGCCTCCTCCACGGCGTCGGCCAGCTCTTTCTCGCTGCCGCTCGGCGACGGGAAGTCGACCAGCTGGGCGGTGAGGAGGGCGGCGTCCTGGGTGAGGTCGAGCGAGGTGCGGTCCATGGCGTCGACCCTAACGCGCGCGGTGTGCGGCCCCGTCACCGCGCACAGCGGGCTCCAGTACCTTGGACGCGTGTCTGAGCCCCCCGTCCTCTTCCGGCGCGGCCGCCCCTTGCGTATCGGTGCGGCCGTCGTCGTACTGCTCGCCGTGGCCACCTATGTAGCCGTGCAGTACGCCACCGGGGGCCGCTCCACGCCGAGATGCGTCGTCGTCTCGGCGAACTCCGCGAAGGGCGCCGGTGCGCGGTACGAGTTCACGGCCGAGCAGGCGGTGAACGCGGCGTCGATCTCCGCGGTCGGCACCTCCCGCGGGATGCCCGAGCGGGCCGTCACGATCGCCCTCGCCACGGCGCTGCAGGAGTCGGGGCTGCGCAACATCGGCCACGGTGACCGGGACTCCCTCGGCCTGTTCCAGCAGCGCCCGTCGTCGGGCTGGGGCACCGAGCAGCAGATCATGGACCCGGTGTACGCGGCCGGGCGGTTCTACGAGTACCTGGACAAGATCCCCGGCTACTCGCGGCTGCCGCTGACCGTGGCCGCGCAGCGCGTGCAGCGCAGTGGCTATCCGCAGGCGTACGCGAAGCACGAGCCGGACGCCACGCTCCTCGCCGCCGCGCTGACCGGGCGGGCCGCGGCTTCGCTGACCTGTGAGGGCCGGCCGAGCGGTGCCGACAGTGCGCGGCCCGGCGATCCCGCGCGCGTGAAGGCCGCGCTCGTACGGGACTTCGGCAAGGACGTCGCACCCGCGGCCGGTGGCGACAAGCGCTCCGTGCAGGTGCCGGTGCCCGCGACGGTCGACTCCGCCGAGGGCGGGGAGCGGCAGCGCGGCTGGGAGCTGGCGCAGTGGGCCGTGGCCAACTCGTCCGCGTTGCGCATCGAACGCGTCTCCTACGCGGGCCGCGAGTGGGTTGCCGGGGATTCGGGGAATGAGTGGCACAAGGCGTCGGCGACGCGCGACGCGAAGGCCGCTTCGGGTGCCTCCTCGTCGGTCGGCGAGGTTCGAATCGTCACTGGGCAGTAGTGCGGACGATCACTCGATAGGTGCACGCGGACGCCTCGCGGTGGACGTGCGGCACGCCTTCTCGGGCGCACTGCCGCCCTGTGCCCAAATCCCTTGCCAGTAAAGGGATGCAAGGGTTCTTCGGCGCTACGGGACTGATGGCGTTTGCCCGTTTTTATCCGCAGCCGATAATGCGACGCATTGCCAACCCTTTACGTTGCCGACCCGCAACCTTCCTGGGCCTTGGGGCTGTTGTCACGGCGTCCGACCGCTGAACGGCAGCCGGACGACAAACGTTCTCTCCCGTCTAAGGAGCATCATGTCCCTCCCCCTGACCCGCCGGATCGCCCGTGTCGCGCTGCTCGTCGCGGCGGGAGCGGCGCCCGTGGTCGGTGCGGCCGGCTCCGCGAGTGCCGTCGACCTTCCGGCCGCCCCCGACCTGGGCGGTCTGACCGCCCTGGACGGTGCGGGCCTGGGTAACACCGTCGACGGTGCGGCGCAGAAGGTGAGCGGCGTCGCGGGCGACACCGGCAGCAAGGCCGTCAAGAAGGCCGTGCCCACCGCGGGCAAGGCCGTCGGCAAGGGCGCCAGCACCGCCACCCCGGCGGCGCAGAAGGCCGCGGGCGACCTGGCCGGCAGCGCCGGTGACGTGCTCGGTGAGACGGCCGGGGCCGCGACGGAGGGCGGCCTGCCCGTCGCCGGTGGCGGTCTGCCCACCGACTCGCTCACCAAGGGCGGTCTGCCGGTCGCGGGCGGCGGTCTGCCGACCGACTCGCTGCCGGTGAAGGGTCTGCCGCTCGGCTGATGTCCGCCGGACAGAAGAGAGGTGCGGGGAGCCGATCCGGCTCCCCGCACCTCTTTCTCGTATCTGGACCGGCGCTCGTACCAGGACGGGTCAGGACAGGCGGGAGACCGCTGCCGCGATGCGCTCGTCCGAAGCCGTCAGGGCCACGCGTACGAACTGGTCGCCCGCCTCTCCGTAGAAGTCGCCGGGGGCGACCAGGATGCCCAGTTCGGCCAGGTGCGCGACCGTGTCCCAGCAGGACTCGTCGCGGGTCGCCCACAGGTACAGGCTGGCCTCGCTGTGCTCGATGCGGAAGCCGTGGGCGAGCAGGGCGGCGCGCAGCTGCTCGCGGCGGGCCGCGTAGCGGGCGCGCTGCTCGCGGACGTGCTCGTCGTCGCCGAGAGCCGCGACGACCGCCGCCTGCGTCGGGGCCGAGGTCATCATGCCGCCGTGCTTGCGGAGCTGGAGCAGCGGGCCGAGGACCGCCGCGTCGCCCGCGATGAACGCCGCGCGGTAGCCCGCCAGGTTCGAGCGCTTGGACAGGGAGTGGACCGCGACCAGGCCCTCGTACGAGCCGCCGTTGACGTCCGGGTGCAGCACCGAGACCGGGTCGGCCTCCCAGCCCAGTTCGAGGTAGCACTCGTCGGAGAAGACCAGGATGTGGTGCGAGCGGGCCCACGCGACGATGCGGGTCAGGTCCTCCTTGGACAGGACCTTGCCCGTGGGGTTCGACGGGGAGTTCAGCCACAGGAGCCTGATGCCGGTGGGGTCGAGCTCCGTCGGATCGTCGTACGTGACGTAGTCGGCGCGGGCCAGGCGGGCACCGACCTCGTACGTGGGGTACGCGAGGCGCGGGTAGGCCACCTTGTCACCGGGGCCGAGGCCCAGCTGCGTCGGGAGCCAGGCCACCAGTTCCTTGGAGCCGACCACCGGCAGGACGTTCGCGTGGCCGAAGTCGCGGGCGCCGAGGCGGCGTTCGCACCAGGAGACCAGGGCGTCCCGCAGCTCGGGGGTGCCCCACACCGTCGGATAGCCCGGCGAGTCCGCGGCGTCGACCAGCGCCTTCTGGATCAGCTCGGGGACCGGGTCGACGGGCGTACCGACCGAGAGGTCGACGATGCCGTCCGGATGCGCCGCGGCCGTCTTCTTGTACGGCTCCAGCTTGTCCCAGGGGAACGTGGGGAGGCGGTCGATGGGGGCGGGACCTGCGGACACCCGGCTGCTCTTTTCTCTGGGTTCTCTGGGTTCTCTGGGGACGGACAAATGCCTCGGTCCCGTACGGCAGTTGAAGCCGTACGGGACCGGGGCAGCGCCTGTGCGTACCGCTGAAGCAGTTACTGGTTCTGCGGCGGAAGGGCGGCGATGAACGCGTGGTCCTTCTCGATCAGGCCCATCTTCGAGGCACCACCGGGCGAACCGAGCTCGTCGAAGAACTCGACGTTCGCCTTGTAGTAGTCCTTCCACTCCTCAGGAGTGTCGTCCTCGTAGAAGATCGCCTCGACCGGGCAGACCGGCTCGCAGGCACCACAGTCGACGCATTCGTCCGGGTGGATGTACAAGGACCTGGAGCCCTCGTAGATGCAGTCGACCGGACACTCCTCGATGCACGCCTTGTCCTTGACGTCGACACAAGGCTGCGCGATGACGTAGGTCACGCTGTCGTTCCTCCTCGATAGGGCGCTGGCGGGCCTCCACAGGCTCCGCCGCCTGGCGCGCGGGAGCGCGGCGTCGTCGATGCCCGCCCCTAGTATCTCCGTTCCTGGCCATGATCCGAACAGGAGGGGTGGACCGAGCTGTGGAATTCACTGCGGGCGGACGGCTCGAACTTCGCTTGACCCGCGCTGACGTGGGAAAACGCGTGTCAGTGCGACGGGTGAGCGAGGAGGGGACCGCGGGTCGGAAGTTCACCGACACCGTAGGAGTTCTCACATCGTGGAACGACGGTGTGCTGCTCATCACACGACGGAGTGGTGAGCGGGTCGCGATCGAGGAGTCGTCGCTGGTCGCGGGGAAGGTCGTCCCGGCGGAACCGGCGCGGCGCCGGGGGCCCTCCGCCACGTATCCCGAACTCGCCCGCGCCTCCTCGCGGGCCTGGCAGCCGCTGGAGAGCGAGCGGCTCGGCGACTGGCAACTGAGGGCGGCCGACGGCTTCACCCGGCGGGCCAATTCCGTGCTGCCCGTGGGTGATCCGGGCGTTCCGCTCGACGACGCGCTGCGCCACGTCCAGGACTGGTACGCCGCTCGTGACCTGCCCGCGTACGCGCAGACCGCGACCGGGGCCGAGGGGACGCAGGAGCTGCTGTGTGCCGAGTTGGAGGCGCGCGGGTGGGTGCGTGAGGTGAGTGCCGAGCTGCGGATCGCGGCGCTCGCGCCGATCGGGGACGCGCCGGACGACGCCCGGGTGGTGCTCGGCCGCGAACCCGGGGAGGCGTGGCTCGCGCGGTACCAGCGCAAGGGAGCGAGCGAGGTCGCGTCGAAGGTGCTGTGCGCCGGGCCCTCCGTGTGGTTCGCGACGGTGCCCGGCGAGGGCGACGTGCCCGCGGCGATCGGGCGGTGCGTGGTCGACGGGCGGTGGGCCGGATTCGCAGCCGTCGAGGTCGACCCCGCGTTCCGGCGGCAGGGGCTCGCCACGACCGTCATGACGGCGCTCGCCCGCCGGGCGCTCGACGAGGGCGCGTCGGCGGCCTGGCTCCAGGTCGAGGCGGACAACGACGGGGCGCGCGCGCTGTACGACCGCATGGGTTTCGCCACGCATCACGCCTACCACCACTACCGTGCTCCGGAGCGGAGCACCCGGTGACCCGCGTTCGATCGCTGTACCGATCGGCCTGAGAGGGCACGAGGCACGTATGTCCCCCCACTTGTCCCCCCGTTCCACGGAGCTCCGGCGCCGGTTCGCCGAGCAGGCGCGGGCCGAGCGGCCCGATCTGGCGCAGTTGTGTCTGCTGCTCGCCGCGCAGGCGGACGGCGCGCTCGACGAGGCCGGCATGGACGCCGTACAGATCGAACTCGACGATCTGGCCGGGCAGTTGCCGTTCCGGCCCGGCGGGCCCCGGTCCTGGGCGACGGCGCTCGCCGAGCTGCTCGGCACCCGGCTCGGCTTCCACGGGGTGCCGGGCGACTACCAGCGTCTGGAGTCGTCGCTGCTGCACGAGGTGCTGCGGCGGCGGCGCGGCCTGCCGATCCTGCTGTCGGTGGTGTGGATGGAGGTGGCGCGGCGGGCCGGGGCCCCGGTGTACGGGGTCGCGCTGCCCGGGCACTTCGTGGTCGGGTTCGGCGCACCGGAGGAGCAGGTGCTCGCCGATCCCTTCAACGGCGGGCGGGTGCTGACCGGGCCCGACGCGGAGCTGCTGGTGGCGGGGGCGACGGGGGCGCCGCTCGATCCGTCGATGCTGCGGCCGGCCGATCCGCTGGAGGTCGTGCTGCGGATCCTCAACAACATCCGGGCGTGGGCGGCGACGCGGCCCGAGCGCTCCGACGTGTCGCTGTGGGCCGTGGAGCTGTCGCTGCTGCTGCCGTCGCATCCGGCGCGGCTGCGCTACGAGCGGGCCCAACTCCTTGTACAGCGGGGGGACTTCGTCACCGGGGCCGTGGAGCTCGAGGCGTACGCGGAGGTGGTCGGGGCGGTGGACGCGGCCGCCGCGGAACAGGTGCTGGGGCAGGCGAGGGCGGCCCGGGCCATGCTGAACTGAAGCCCGGAAGCCCCTTGAAGCCCTGAACCCGGGAGCCCTTGAAGCCGGGGGCTACAGCCAGCCCTTCTCCCGCGCCCTGCTCACCGCCTCCGCCCGATTGCGTACGGCCAGCTTCTGGATCGCGACCGACAGGTAGTTGCGGACCGTGCCCTGGGACAGGTTCAGGGCGGCGGCCAGTTCCGCGTTGGTGCGGCCGTCGGCCGCCGCGCGGAGCACCTCGCGTTCGCGGTCGGTGAGCGGGTTCGCCCCCTCCGCGAGCGCGGCCGCGGCCAGCGTCGGGTCGATGACGCGATCGCCCCCGAGGACCTTGCGGACCGCAGCGGCGAGCTCGGCCGCGGGGGCGTCCTTGACCAGGAACGCGTGGGCGCCCGCCTCCATGGCGCTGCGCAGATAGCCCGGGCGGCCGAACGTCGTGAGCACGACGACCTTCAACTCGGGTAGTTCGGCGTGCAGTTGGGCCGCCGCCTCGATCCCCGTACAGCCGGGCATCTCGATGTCGAGCAGCGCCACGTCCACGGGGTGCGCACGGGCCGCCGCGAGGACCTCGTCGCCGCGGGCCACCTGGGCGACGACCTCGATGTCCGGCTCCAGGCCGAGCAGCGCCGCGAGCGCCTCCCGGACCATCGACTGGTCCTCGGCCAACAACAACCTGATCGTCATGCGGCGGATCCTACGGAGGAGGCCGGGACCCGGGCCACCAGGCGGAAGCCGCGCCGGTGCGCGGGCCCGGTCTCCAGGGCGCCGCCGACCACGGCCAGGCGTTCGGCGAGGCCGGTCAGTCCGTTGCCGGGCGGTGCGCCCGAGGGGCCCGTGCCGTCGTCCTCGACGGTCAGCTCGACGACCGGCCCGTCGAGGGTCTCGCGGCGGGCGACGGCGACCGTGCAGTGCCGGGCGCCGCTGTGCCGTACGACGTTGGTGACGGCCTCGCGCAGCGTCCAGGCGAGCGCCGCCTCCCGCACCTCGGACAGCTCGGGGGCCTCGGCGGGCACCTGGGCGGTGATGCCCGCGGCGGTCAACGCGACCTGGGCTCCGGCCAGTTCGGCGGCCAGGCGCGGGCGGCGGTAGCCGGTGACGGCCTCGCGCACGTCGACCAGCGCCTGGCGGCTGACCTTCTCGATGTCGGCGACCTGGTCGGCGGCCTTGCCGGGGTGGTCGGGGAGCATCCGGCCCGCCAGTTCGCTCTTGAGCGTGATCAGCGAGAGGGAGTGGCCGAGCAGGTCGTGCAGGTCGCGGGCGAGCCGCAACCGCTCCTCGTTCGCGGCCAGTTGGGCGACCTGTGCGCGAGCCTCCCGCAACTCCCTTGTCGTACGCACCAGTTCCCGTACGCCGATCATGGAGAAGCCGCCGAGGAGCGTGGGGACGAGGAGCCAGTACTCCGGGCTCGTGTCGACCAGCAGGCCGATCACGACCAGCCCCGCCGTCGAGCCGAGGATCGCGAGGCGGGTCCAGCGCAGCGGCAGGACCGCCCCGCAGGCCACGGAGACGTACACGAACAGGACCAGCCACTGGTCGCCCATCGTGAGGGAGAGCACGACCGCGAAGACGGGCAGCGCCACCAGCGAGCCGTGGGCCACCGTCCGCCCCAGCGGCCTGCCGGTCTGGCGCAGGACGAGGCCCACGTAGCAGCCGGCGAACGCCACGAGGCCGAGCCAGCCGAGGACCGTGGCCACCGGTGTGTGGTTGCCCGCCAGCAGGTCGGCGACCGGACTGCCGAGGAAGGCCAGCCACATGCCGATCCACAGCAGCTTGACGAAGAACTCCCGGCGGTTCTCCGGCGGTTGGCCGATCCGCGGGGTCGTGTCGACGCCGTCCGTCTGCGTGCTCATCCCCGTACTCACGCCTTCAACGTGTCCTTCCGGTACAGCCAGGCCGCACCGCCCGCGAAGAGGAGGAAGTAGGCCACGATCAGGGTGACGTCCTTGGCGTGCGGGGCGTTGCCCAGCTCGATGGCCTGGCCGAGGGCCGCGTAGGCGTGCGTGGGCAGCCACTTGGCGATCGACTGCAGCCAGTCGGGGAACGTCGTCGTCGGCATCCACAGTCCGCCCAGGATGGACAGGCCGAAGTAGACGATCATCACGATCGGGCGGACCGCGTCGCCGGAGGCGAGGTAGCCGATGGCCACCCCGAGCGCGGCGAAGCAGAGGCTGCCCGCCCAGATCGCGACGGTCAGCGCGAGCCACTGCCAGGCGTCGTAGCGGACGTCCTTGAAGACGGCGGCCACGACGAACACGATCACGATGGAGGGCAGGGAGACGACGGCGGCGCTCGCGGTCTTCGCGAGGACGTAGCCGCGCCCGGGCAGCGTGGTGAGCCTCAACTGCCGTACCCAGCCGCTCTCCCGCTCCTTGGCGATGCGCTCGCTGTTGCCCATGAGGACGGCGGTGAGCGCACCGAAGGAGGCCATGGAGACCATCATGAACGAGGCCAGGTTCAGGCCCGTGCCGTCGACCATGGTGGAGGTGTCGGACTGGCCCGCGATCAGCAGGAACAGGATCGACGGGTAAAGGACGGAGAAGAACAGGAACTTCTTGTTGCGCAGGGCGCGGGTGATCTCGAGCTTGATCAGGCTGTTCATGACGCCTTCGCCTCCTGGGCGGCTTCCTGGGCGGCTTCTTCAGCGGCTTCTTCGGCCGCGGTGATGGCGACGAAGGCCTGCTCCAGACCGAGGCCGGCGACTTCGAGGTTGCGGGGGTAGACGCCGAGCCCGTACAGCGCGTGCACGGTCGCGTCGGCGTCGGTGGACTGGATGCGGACGGTCTGACCGGACACGTCGACGGAGGTGAGGAACGGCAGGGCACGGACGGCCGCCTCGTCGATCTCGCCCTCCAGGTCGAAGGAGACCTTGCGGGCGCCCGCCTTCGCCTTGATCTCGGCGGCGGTGCCGTCGGCGAGGAGGCGGCCGCGGTGCAGCACGAGGACGCGGTCGGCGATCGCGTCCGCCTCCTCCAGGTAGTGCGTGGCGAACAGCACGGTGCGGCCCTGGTCGGCCTGCTCGCGCATGGTCGCCCAGAACGCCTGGCGCGCGGAGACGTCCATGCCGGTCGTCGGCTCGTCGAGGACGATCAGATCGCTGTCGCCGGCCGTGGCGAGCGCGAAGCGGACGCGCTGCTCCTGGCCGCCGGAGAGCTTGTTGACCTTGCGGTCGGCGATCTGGGTGATGCCGGCGCGGGTCAGCACGTCGTCGGTCTTGTACGGCTTGGGGTGCAGGGCCACGGCCAGCTGCACCAGCTCGCGCACGGTCACCTCGTCCATCAGGCCGCCGCTCTGCAGCATGGCGCCGACCCGGCCCTGCACGATCGCGTCGCGCGGGGCCCGGCCGAAGACCCGGACCTCGCCGGTGTCCGCGGGGCGCAGGCCGAGCAGCAGGTCGAGGGTGGTGGACTTGCCCGCGCCGTTCGGGCCGAGCAGGGCGACGGTCTCCCCCGGGTACAGGGTGAGGCTGAGGCCGTCGACGGCCTTGACGGCGCCGTAGGACTTCGTCACCCCGGTGAAGGTGACCGCTGCTTCTGTGTTCATGCGAGACATCGTCGCCGGTCGGCGGGTGCGTGCGGCAGTGTCACGCGTAGCGAGTCCCGCATGACATCTGTCATGCGGGACTCGGCTGCGGGGCGCTCTAGCTCGGGTTCGTGGGGATGTCCACGGTGCGCTCGGCCTTGGTCTTGCCGAGCAGCGCCTTCGCCATCGCCTGGGCCACGTCCGTCGGCTGGACCGGCGTCTTCTTGCCGGTGCCGCGGGTGATCAGGACGCCGTCGAAGGTGTTGCCGTAGAGCTTCTTGAGCGCTTCGAGGTCGTACGTCTCGACGAGCTTGCCGTTGACCGCCTTCATCCCGAGCACCTTCGGCAGCGAGATGTTCGGGCCGAAGTCGATCGGCTTGCCGCCCGCCGTGATCGTGATGTTGGCGGACATGGCGGGCTTGGCGAACTGCTGCATCTTCCGGTCGACCTCGGCGTCCGAGATCGACGGCTGCCGCTGCGTCGTCGCGACCTGGACCGGCGTGGGCGAGCCGGTCTCGACCTGCTGCTTGTACGCGGCCACGACGGCGGCGGCCGACTTGTCGACGTCGATGCCCTTGCCGGCCTTGCCGTAGACGGCGACGGCCTTGCCGGGGACGAACTTGATCGTGCCGTCACCGGAGGCGGACGCGCCGCCCGCCGCCTGCTCGAGGGCCGCGTGCAGCTTCTCCTCGTCGACGGGCATGTCGGGCTCCACGACCCGCTCGTTGCCGAACAGCGAGCCGATCACGGAGACCGGGTTGTAGTCGCTGCCCGCGGCGGCGGAGACCGTGGCGGCGCTGTCCAAGGACAGGCCCGCCTGCTCCGGCTTCAGCTCGACCGTCTTGCCGTCGACCTGGAGCTTGAGGGGCTCGGTGGTGCGCTTGCCGAGGGCGTCGTCGAGCTTGGTGGCCGCCTGGTCGCGGGTGCCGCCGCCGATGTCGACGCCGAGGACGGTGGTGCCCTTGGGCACGTCCGAGTGGTTCATCAACAGGCCCGCGCCGTACGCGACTCCGGCCACGCCGACGACGCCCGCACCGAGCAGGACCAGCTTGTTGCGGCCCTTCTTCTTCTTTGCGGGGGCCGCGGCCGGGGCGGTCTGCGCCGGTACCGGGTCGGGCAGCTTCGGCGGGGTGTGCGCGGTCGGCCCCTGGTTCTGCGGGGCGGGTGCGAACGGGGAGCCGGGGCCGCCCTGGCCGGACTGCGGGACGACCGGGATGCCGCTGGTGAGGGTGTCCCCCGAGACGTTCCCCACCGGGGCGCCGGGCTCCGGTGCGGGCTTCTGCGGGGTCAGGATCGCGGTGTCGTCGCTCATCCGGGGCGGGACGCGGCCGCCCGTCGCGGGCGGGACCGGCGGGTTCGGCGCGATCGGCGGGACCATCGGGCCGTCGCCGGTGACGGGGCCCGTCGTGGGGCCGGTGGGGCCGGGGTTGCCGCCCGGGGCACCCTGGCCGGGCTGGCCGGACTGGCCGGGCTGACTGGGCTGGGCGAAGTACGGCAGGTTGTCGCGGTCGCTCTGCGCGCGGGGCGCGGGACCGTTGCCATTGCCATTGCCGTTGCTGTTGCCGTTGCTGTTGCCGAGCGGCCCCGCGGCCACGGCGCCGCTGACGTCGAAGCCGCCGGAGGAGGCACCGGACGGCGGCGGGCCGGAGGGCGCGCCCGCGGACGGACCGGCACCCGACGGAACACCAGCACCGGCGCCGGATTCGGCGGCAGCCGTACCCCGACCGTTCGTGGCGCCCTTGCGCGGCGCGAACCAGTCGCTGGTCTTCTCCTCGCGGGACTCGCGAGGCTCGCGGGACTCACGGGGCGCTCCGGACTCGGCGGCCGGACCGCCCCGACCGGGCTCCGTCGCGTCGGCGGCGTACCCGGCGAGCGCCGAGGTGCGGCCCGCGCCGGTGTCCGGCTCGGCGGCCGCGGCCCCGGCCCCGGCGTCGGCGCCGTCCTGCGGTCCGCCGTCGGCGTCGCTCATCGGCGTACGCATCACGACCGGCGGGATCGGACGCGAGCCCGGAATGTTGATCCGGATCCGCGTCGTCAGCGTGGTCTCGGTCTTGGGCGCGTCCGGGTCGGCCGGGGGCGTCTGGCCCACGGGGACGGCATCGCCGGAGGCCGCGCCCTGCGCGGACGTCCCGTACGGAGGCGTGCCCGACGGGTACGCGGCGCCGCCGCGCCCCTGGGGCCCGGAGGACGAACTGTCAGTTTCACGACTCAAAGCAGGTTCTCCCGGTTGGCTCCGCCGCCCGTCTCGACCTCACGCGGGCTGCTCGGCGGCGCGCACCACCATACTGGCCGCGGCCGCACGTCACCGTGTGACGGATGGTGAATCCCCTACGGGGCACGGCGCGTGGTGGTAATAAGTGCGACGTCACTTCCCAAGTCGGGCGGCGGACGCGGGTGGTTGCTGCGAAATGCCAAGGGTGGCGCACATCACAGCCACAGCCATTCCTCCGAGGAGGAAGAGGTAGGAGCCGAGTCCCGCGCCGAACAGGAAGTCGCCCTCGGGCCGGCTCGCGGTGAGCAGGATGACCGCGACGAGCCAGCCCGCCGCGGGCGCCACGGCCCCGGATCTGCCGCGGGTCAGCCGGACCCCGCCGTGGAAGAGCCCGGCGGCGGCGAGGAGCGCGAGCAGCAAACCGCCCGGGAACCAGCCCCCTTGGACCAGTGCGCCCGCGGCGCCGGTGAGCGCGCCGAGCACGAAGAGGACGAGGAGCGCGGCAGCCCGTCCCGCCGAGAATCCACCGAAGGAGAACGGCAGGTCGACCTGTTGAGCAGGGGCCTTGCCGCCGCTCTTGTTGTTGCCCGTCACGCCTCGACTCCCTCGAACAGGTCTTCCTCGTACGCCGATCCGGGCTCGCCCCGCACCAACTCGTAGGCCTCGACCGGCAGCACCGGTTGCGCGAGCCCGTTCGAGAGCGCGAACACGTCGCCCCCTTCGGGGATGTCGATCTGGGTGGCGTGCGCGCGCATCGCCGCTTCCTTGCGCACCAGGTACGCCTTGGCGTCGATCGCGGCGGTGACGCGCTCGTCGTCGACGACGCCCGGCACGTCGGCGACCGTGGCGAGGGCGTCGAAGGGCGTGCGGTCGAGTGCGGATTCCAGGCGGCGGAAGAACTCCTCGACGACCGTACGGGGCACACGGTTCCAGTAGATCTTGGAGATCGTGTGCGGATCCCCGAGGTCGCGCCGGAAGGCCGGTTCGGCGGCGAGATCGGCGGCGCGCATGGCGACGCGGTGCGCCTTGATGTGGTCGGGGTGGCCGTAGCCGCCGTCCGGGTCGTACGTGATCAGGACCTGCGGGCGGATCTCGCGGACGACGGCGACGAGGTGGGCCGCGGCCTCGTCGAGGTCGGCGGACCAGAAGCTGCCGGGCCGCTCGTTCTGCTCGGCGCCCATCATTCCGGAGTCGCGGTAGCGGCCGGGGCCGCCGAGGAAGCGGTGGTCGTCGACGCCGATCTCCTTCATGGCGGCGGCCAGCTCGCCGATGCGGTGCGGCCCGAGGAGGTCCTCGCGATCCGGGGCGAGATGGGCGAGTTCGTCCGGAATGACCTCGCCCTCTTCGCCGAGGGTGCAGGTCACGAGCGTGACGTGGGCGCCCTCGGCCGCGTACTTGGCCATGGTGGCGCCGTTGTTGATCGACTCGTCGTCGGGGTGCGCGTGCACGAGGAGCAGACGCCGACCGGGCATTTCCGTCATGCCCACAGCCTAGAACGCCGACGACGGGCGGCCGGAACGCGAGACCGCTAGAACTTGATGCCGCCGATCATGCCCGCCACGTTCGTCGTCAGCTCCTTGATCGTGGGGGCCACGGAGGAGCTGGCCAGATAGAAGCCGAGGAGCATGCAGACCACGGCGTGCCCGGCCTTGAGGCCCGACTTCTTGATCAGGATGAAGACGATGATCGCGAACAGCACCACGGCCGAGATCGAGAGTGCCACAGCGGTCCCTCCTCCAAAGTGATCCGGTCGCCGACGAGTTCCTACCCACGCAGCGCGTACGAATGATAACTATCCGTGGCCGCGCATGAATCGCGACGAGGGGGCACGGGGGCGACGGGGAGCGCGCGGGGGCGCATGCCGAAGGCAAGTCACGGCCGCAACAGGGCAGTTCAGGCCTGGCAAGAGCCCCCACGCACCACGGTCAGTCCCGTCGGGTGACCTCGGTCAGCGCCGCGCACAGTGACGCCGACGCCGCGAGCCACTCGGGGCTCACCCCGGCGCACGCGAGCACGAGCACGAGCACGGCGATCGTCACGGTGATCACGAGCACGCGCCCCTCACGCCCGGCAGGCGCCGCGGCGGGCGGGTTCACGCACGGATTCACCGACAGGTACACAGACGGATTCGCACAAGGGCATACGTTCATCGGGCTCACCTTCCAGTTCCTCCGGGTGCACCGGCCTTCGGCGCGACGGCACCGACCGGTCGCCGAGCATCATCTCCGCCCGTCCGCCCGCATCAGCCGGAGCAAAGCAGCACAGGGGGGCGCACCACCCGCTTCCCGCCTAGGCTGCGGGGATGACCATCGAGACCGGAACCGGGGCGCACTCGCCCGAGCCGTCCTTTCCCCGCCAGCACGCGCGCACGCAGCGGTTCACGCTCGGCGCGCCCCGTGCCTTCACCGTGGCGCCCGACGGGGAGCGGGTCGCGTTCCTGCGGTCCTCCTCCGGTACCGATCGCGCGAACGCCCTGTGGGTCCTCGATGTGACGAGTGGTCAGGAGCGGCCGGCCGCCGACCCCGCGGTGCTGCTCGGCGGCGTCTCCGAGAAGCTGTCGGCCGAGGAGCGGGCCCGGCGCGAGCGCAGTCGTGAGGGCGGCGCCGGCATCGTGGGCTACGCGACGGACGCGCAGGCCGAGTTGGCGGTGTTCGCGCTCTCGGGCCGGCTGTTCGCGGCGGAGCTGCGCGCGGGCACCGCACGTGAACTGCCCGTCCCCGGCCCGGTGTTGGACCCGCGCCCGTCACCCGACGGGCGCCACGTCGCGTACGTGACGCAGGGCGCGCTCCGCGTCGTCGGTGCGCAGGGCGAGGACGACCGGGTGCTGGCCGCCCCCGAGTCGGACACGGTCACGTACGGGCTCGCGGAGTTCATCGCGGCCGAGGAGATGTCCCGGTACCGCGGTTTTTGGTGGTCGCCCGACTCGGACCGGTTGCTCGTGGCCCGGGCCGACGACGCGGACGTGCGGCGCTGGTGGATCGCGGACCCGGCCCACCCGGACCGCGAGCCGGCCCGCGTCGCCTACCCGGCGGCGGGGACGTCCAACGCGGAGGTGCGCCTGTTCGCGTACGGCCTCGACGGCACCCGCACCGAGATCAACTGGAACCGGACGGCGTACCCGTACCTGGCCCGCGTGCACTGGTCCGCCGACGGCGCCCCGCTGATCCTCGTGCAGGCCCGCGACCAGCTCAGCGCGCTGTACCTGGCGGTGGACCCGGCCGACGGCTCGACGCGGATGGTGCACGCCGACGAGGACGACCAGTGGCTCGAGCTGTTCCCCGGGGCGCCGTGCTGGTCGCCGAGCGGACAGCTCGTGCGGATCGCCGACGAGGGTGGCGCGCGGGTCCTCGCGGTGGGCGAACGGCCGCTGACAGGACCGCAGTTGCACGTACGGGCCGTGCTCGACGTCGGTGCGAGCGACGTGCTGGTCTCGGCCTCGGCGGGGGCCGACGCGGACTCCCCCGAGACCGGCGAGGTGCACGTCTACCGCGTCAACGAGCTGGGCGTACAGCGCGTCTCCGACACACCCGGCGTGCACTCGGCGGTCCGCTCCGGCGACGTCACCGTGCTCGTGTCATCCACCCTCTCCGAGCCCGGCGCGCGGGTCCGCGTGGAGCGCGACGGCAAGCACGTCGCCGAGATCGCCTCGCACGCCGAGCGCCCGCGGCTCACCCCGCGCGTGACGCTCACCGAGGCCGACGGCATCCCCTGCGCGGTGCTTCTCCCCTCGTCGTATGAGGAGGGGGACGGGCCGCTGCCGGTGCTGATGGACCCCTACGGCGGGCCGCACGGCCAGCGCGTGATGGCCGCGCACAACCCGTACCTCACCTCGCAGTGGTTCGCCGACCAGGGCTTCGCGGTGATCGTCGCCGACGGCCGTGGCACGCCCGGCATCTCACCGGGCCGCGAGAAGGCGGTCCGCGGCGACTTCACGCTGACCCTCGACGACCAGGTCACCGCGGTGCGGGCCCTCGCCGACCGGTTCCCGCTCGATCTGTCCAAGGTGGCGATGCGCGGCTGGAGTTACGGCGGCTACCTCTCCGCGCTCGCCGTGCTGAAGCGGCCCGACGTCTTCCACGCGGGGATCGCGGGCGCACCGGTGACGGACTGGCGGCTGTACGACACGCACTACACGGAGCGGTACCTGGGCGACCCGGCCGCGTCCCCCGACACGTACGCGAAGAGCTCGCTGGTGACGGACGACGGCCTTTCGGGGGCGGCGGAGCAGCACCGGCCGATGATGATCGTGCACGGGCTCGCCGACGACAACGTGGTGGTCGCGCACGCCCTGCGCCTCAGCTCCGCCCTGCTGGCGGACGGCCGGCCGCACGAGGTGCTGCCGCTGTCCGGGGTCACGCACATGACGCCGCAGGAACAGGTCGCCGAGAACCTTCTCCTGCTCCAAGTCGACTTCCTGAAGCGGTCGTTGGGCCTGTAGCAAGGCGACCGGGCCGGAGCGACATGGCGCGCTCCGGCCCGGTCTACGGCACCCGCACGGCCGTACGTCGTTCACCTTGACCCGTCCGTATATCGGAGCCGGGTCGGTCGAGTTGCCTGTGTGTAACGGGGGTTACTCCGACGGTACGACCTGCTTCTCTTCGGCGAAGTGGCAGGCCGACGGGTGTGCGGCCGGGGTCCCGACACCGCGGAAGGCCTCCGGCACGGCGAGCAGCGGCACCTCATCCGCGCACCGCTGCTGCGCCTTCCAGCAGCGGGTGCGGAAGCGGCAGCCCGAGGGCGGGTTCGCGGGCGAGGGCACGTCTCCGGAGAGGATGATGCGCTCGCGGTGCTCGCGCGCGTCCGGGTCGGGCACCGGCACGGCCGACAGCAGCGCCTGCGTGTAGGGGTGCGTCGGATGGTCGTAGATCTCGGCGTCGGAGCCGACCTCCACGATGCGGCCGAGGTACATGACGCCGACCCGGTCGGAGATGTGCCGCACGATCGACAGGTCGTGGGCGATGAAGACGTACGAGAGATTGAACTCGCTCTGGAGCCTGTCGAGCAGGTTCACCACCTGTGCCTGCACCGACACGTCGAGCGCGGAGACCGGCTCGTCGGCGACGATGATCTCGGGGCGCAGCGCCAACCCCCGGGCGATGCCGATGCGTTGGCGCTGGCCGCCGGAGAACTGGTGCGGGTAGCGGTTGATGTACTCCGGGTTTAGCCCGACCACGTCGAGGAGGTCCTGGACCTTCTTGCGCCGGTCGCCCTTCGGGGCCACCTCGGGGTGGATCTCGTACGGCTCCCCGATGATGTCGCCGACCGTCATGCGCGGGTTGAGCGAGGTGTACGGGTCCTGGAACACCATCTGGATGTTGCGGCGCACGGCCTTCAGGGCCCGGCCGGACAGCTGGGTGATGTCCTCGCCCTTGTACTTGATCACGCCCTCGGTGGGGCGCTCCAGGTTCACCAGCATCTTGGCGACGGTCGACTTGCCGCAGCCGGACTCGCCCACGATGCCGAGGGTCTCGCCCTGCGCGAGGTCGAAGTCCACGCCGTCGACGGCCTTGACCGCGCCGACCTGCTTCCTGAAGACGATGCCCTGGGTGAGGGGGTAGTGCTTGACCAGCCCCCGTACCTCCAGCAGCGGTTCACCGGACTGCGGCATCGAGCGTCTCCTTCCAGAAGTGGCAGGCGCTGCGGCGCTCCGGCGAGACCTCGGCGAGCGGCGGGACATCCGTGCGGCACACGTCCTGGGCCATCGGGCAGCGCGGGTTGAAGGCGCAGCCCGGCGGGATGTTCATCAGGTTCGGCGGCAGGCCCTTGATCGCGTACAGCTCCTGCCCCTTCTGGTCCAGGCGCGGGATCGACTCGAGCAGGCCCTTGGTGTACGGGTGGGCGGGTGCCTTGTAGATCTCGTGGACGGGGGCTTGTTCGACGATGCGGCCCGCGTACATGACGGCGATCTTGTCGGCGACGTCGGCGACGACGCCGAGGTCGTGGGTGATGAGGATGAGCCCCATGTTGAGCTCGCGCTGCAACTCGGCGAGCAGGTCCATGACCTGGGCCTGGACGGTGACGTCGAGGGCGGTGGTCGGCTCGTCCGCGATGATGAGCGACGGCTCGAGGGCGAGCGCCATCGCGATCATGATGCGCTGGCGCATGCCGCCGGAGAACTGGTGCGGGTACTGGCCGACGCGCTCCTTGGCGGCCGGGATGCGCACCCGGTCCATCAGCTCGACGGCCTTCGCCTTCGCGTCCTTCTTGCTCATCCCCTTGTGGACGACGAACATCTCGCCGAGCTGCTCCCCCACGCTGAGCACCGGGTTGAGGGAGCTCAGCGCGTCCTGGAAGATCATCGCCATCTCGGCGCCGCGGACCGTGCGCCGCTCGTCCTCCTTGAGCTTCAGCAGGTCGCGGCCCTTGAAGAGGATCTCGCCGCCCGCGATGCGGCCCGGCGGCATGTCGAGGATGCCCATGACGGCCTGGGCGGTGACGGACTTGCCGGAGCCGGACTCGCCGAGCACGGCGAGCGTCTCGCCCTCGTCGACGGTGTAGTTGACGCCGTTCACGGCCTTGGCGACGCCGTCCCGGGTCCTGAACTCGACGTGCAGATCACGTACTTCGAGCAAAGCCATGGGCGGGCCTACCTCAGCTTCGGGTCGAGGGCGTCGCGCACCGCGTCGCCGAGCATGATGAACGCGAGCACCGTGAGGGCCAGCGCCCCGGCCGGGTAAAGCAGCATGTGCGGGGCGTTGCGGATGTAGGGGGCCGCGTTGGAGATGTCGATGCCCCAGGACACCGCGGGCGGCTTGAGTCCGACGCCGAGGAAGGAGAGCGTGGCCTCCAGCGCGATGTACGTACCGAGCGCGATGGTCGCCACGACGATCACCGGGGCGACCGCGTTCGGCAGGATGTGCCGCAGCATGATGCGGGAGTTGGAGGCGCCCAGGGTGCGGGCGGCCTGCACGTAGTCGTTCTGTTTGACGGTAATCACCGAGCCGCGGGCGATGCGGGAGATCTGCGGCCAGCCGAGCAGCACGATGAAGCCGACGACGGGCCATACGGTCGTCGACGTCACCACCGAGAGCAGCACCAGACCGCCGAGGACGACGGGGATGCCGAAGAAGATGTCGGCGATGCGGGAGAGGACGGCGTCGCCCCAGCGCCCGTAGAAGCCGGCGAGTCCGCCGAGGATCCCGCCGAGCAGCGCCACTCCGGCCGTGGCGCAGACGCCGACGGTGACGGAGGCGCGGGCGCCGTGCACGACCCGCGTGTACACGTCGCAGCCCTGGGCGTCGTAGCCGAAGGGGTGTCCCGAGGTGGCGCTCTGCTGGCCGTGCGCGAGGTCGCAGTCGTTCGGGTCGCCGCTGGAGATGAGGCCCGGCCAGATCGCGATGAGGACGAGGAAGAGGATCACCAGCGCCGAGACGATGAAGACGGGGTTGCGGCGCAGGTCCTGCCACGCGTCCGACCACAGGGAGCGGGCGCCGTCGGCGTGGACCGCACCGCCCTCGGGGGGCGGGGTCTGGGCCTCGACGGTGAGCGGGGTGACGGGCTCAGGCATAGCGGATCCTCGGGTCAAGGACGGCGTAGAGCAGGTCGACGAGGAGGTTGGCGACCAGGAAGACGATGACGAGGACGGTCACGAACCCGACGACCGTCGGCGTCGACTGGCGCAGGATGCCCTGGTAGAGCTGGTAGCCGACGCCGCGGATGTTGAAGATGCGCTCCGTGACGATCGCGCCGCCCATCAGGGCGCCGATGTCGGTGCCGATGAACGTGACGACCGGGATCAGCGAGTTGCGCAGCAGGTGCCGCCAGACGATGCGGCGCCGCGGCAGGCCCTTGGCGACGGCGGTGCGGACGTAGTCGGCGCGCGCGTTCTCCGCGACCGAGGTGCGGGTCAGCCGGGTCACGTAGGCGAGCGAGACGGAGGCGAGGACGAGGCCCGGCAGGATCAGCTCGTTGATCGGGGCCTCGTACGCCACCGACGGTTTGACGATGCCCCACTCCATGCCGAACAGGAGCTGGGCGACCAGACCCGTCACGAACGTCGGTACGGAGATGACGACCAGCGTGAGGATGAGGACGCCGGTGTCGATGGGGCGGCCGCGGCGCAGACCCGTGATCACGCCGAGGCCGATGCCGATGATGATCTCGAAGACGATCGCCACGAAGGTGAGCTTGATGGTGACGGGGAAGGCCCGGCCCATCAGGGAAGTCACCGAGTCGCCGTTGAAGGCGGTGCCGAAGTCGCCCTGGAAGATGTTGCCGAGGTAGATCAGGTACTGCTGCCACAGCGGCTTGTCCAGGTTGAAGTCGGCGCGCAGCTGCGCCTGGGTCGCCGGGTCACAGGCCTTGTCGCCGCACAGGGCGGCGGTCGGGTCGCCCATGACGTTGACCATGAGGAAGATCAGCAGGGTGGTGCCGATGAACACCGGGATCATCTGCAGCAGCCGCCGGATCACATAGCGCCCCATGGCACCTCCCTCACGTAGCAGCGGACGGTCTTCTCAGTCATCGACGGTCATCTCCTCGAAGACCGGCACGCTGAAGGGGTTGAGCTTCACGTCGTGCACGCGGGTGCCGTAGACGGCGGTGCCGTTCTGGTACCAGAGCGGGACGGCGGGGAGTTGCTGGGCGAGGATCTTCTCGGCGCTCTGGAAGTCACCGATGGCGGTCTCCGGATCGGCCTCGGCGTTCGCCTTGTCGATCAGCGCGTCGAACTGCTTGTCGCTCCACTTG
This sequence comes from Streptomyces sp. NPDC050085, assembly GCF_044460595.1. Lineage (NCBI taxonomy): Bacteria > Bacillati > Actinomycetota > Actinomycetes > Kitasatosporales > Streptomycetaceae > Streptomyces > Streptomyces sp. NPDC050085. Next base: position 334,634 of record NZ_JBITJZ010000004.1, read on the forward strand.
CCGTCGTTGGAGGGAGCGTTGGTGTAGTAGACCGGCTGCAGGAAGTTCTGGATCAGCGGGTAGTCCATCTGCCAGCCGCTACGGAAGGGCCCGTCGAACTTCTGGCTCTGGATCTGCGTCCGGAAGTCGGCGAACGTGCCGACCGGGTTGCCCACGCAGGCCCCGGACTTGCCGAGCGCCCGGTTCACGCTGTTGCAGATCGCGTCGACCCACTGCTTGTGGTTGCCGGTGTCGGCGTTGTAGCTGATCTTGAGCTTGCCGCCGGGGAAGCCGCCGCCCTCCTCGATCAGCTGCTTCGCCCTCACCGGGTCGTACGCGCAGCGCTCCCCGCAGATCGTGGGGTCGAAGCCGCCCTTCTCGCCGAGCACGGGCGAGGTCCAGTCCTTGGCGGGCTGGCGGGTGCCCTGGAAGATCTTGTCGGTGATCTGCTCGCGGTTGATGGCGAGCGAGATGCCCTGGCGGACCTTGAGCCCGTTCGCGTTGTTCCAGCCCTTGTCGTACATCGGGAACATCAGGGTCTGGATGATTCCGGCCGCGGTGTTGATGAAGCGGTTGCCGACGTCGGCGTGCAGGTTGCTGAGCTGCTCCGCGGGGACGGCGTCACTGACGTCGAGCTGGCCGGCCACCACGTCGGTGTACGCGGTGTTGTCGTCGGTGTAGACGATCAGGTCGACGCCCTTGTTCCTGGGCTTGGTGCCCTTGTACCGGTCGTTGACGCGCAGCTGCATGCGGCCGCCGCGGTCGTAGTTGGTGACCTGGTAGGGGCCGTTGCCGAAGGGCTTGGCGAGCCAGCCGTCGTGGTCGGTGTAGAACTTCTTCGGCAGCGGCGAGAAGGCGGCGTAGCCGAGCAGGTCCGCGAAGAGCGAGAACTTCTGGTTGAGCTTGATCGTGAAGTTCAGGTCGTCCTGCACCTGGAGCCCGGAGAGCGTCTTGGCCCGGGGTGCGCCCTCCGTCGGATGCACCTTCTCGTAGCCGTCGATGTAGTGGAAGAAGTCGGCGCTGATCTGCGCGTTCGGCAGGTACGAGGCGTAGTTCCAGGCGTCGACGAAGGAGTGCGCGGTGACCTTCTCGCCGTCCGCGAAGGTCCAGCCGTCCTTGAGCTTCACCTTGAAGTTCTGGGCGTCGTCGCTGGTGATGGACTCGGCGACGGCGTACTCGGGGACGGCGGTCTCGGGGTTGTAGACCTTGAGCCCCCGGAAGATCATGTCGAGGACCTTGCCGCCGTTGACCTCGTTGGTGTTGGCCGGCTCCAGCGGGTTCTGCGGGTCTCCCCACTTGGCCCGCACGACGCCCGGATCGGTGGCACTCGCCCCGCAGGAGGCGAGCCACGGCACGGCCAGGATCAGGGCGGTGACCGCGGCGCCGGTGCGCAGGGCATGGCGCATGGAGGTGCCTCCTCTAACCGATCTCTCGCTGCTCACGTGACATGGGTACGCCTAAATATCGACCCAAGTCGGGCAAAACGCTCGCTGTGATCGGCCATAGGAGACGTGTGTCGCGGCGGAGGCGGCGACGGGGGCCTGTTTTGTGTGCCGGTTCTAGGGGCCGGTTCTATGGGCCGGTTCTATGGGCCGGTTCTATGGGCCGGTTCTATGGGCCGGTTCTATGGGCCGGGCGGTGCCAGGAACTCCGTGACGTGGTGCAGGAACTGCTGCGGCGCCGCGCGGTGGATCAGATGGCCCACCGGGATCGTGATCGCGCGCCCCGACGGGAGGCGTTCGGCGAACTCCGCGATGCCCTCCTGGTCGACGTGGCTCGTGGGGCCTCCCGCCAGCAGCAGGGTCTCGGCCTCGATGAGCGGCAGGCGCTCCAGCCAGCGGGGGTCGGGGGTGTCGAGCTGGTGGCGGACCGCCAGGACCATCCCCCAGTCGAAGGGGAGCTCACCGGGTGGGCGGACCGGCGGGACAGGGTCGCGCGGGCGGGGCACGGGCACGTCCTCCAGGACCAGGCGGGCCACCCGGCCGGGGTGCTCCTGGGCCAGCAGATGGGCCACGACCCCGCCCATCGAGTGCCCGACGACGTCCGCGCGGTCCAGGGCCAGGTCGTCCATCAGGCCCGCCACGTCGGCGGCCATGGATTCCAGGGCGTAGTCGCCGGGCCAGGGGCTGCGGCCGTGGCCGCGCAGGTCGGGTGCGAGGACCCGGCGGTCCGCGGCGAGGGCGGGGGCGATGTCCGCCCAGTCGTCGGCGCTCTCGCCCAGGGCGTGCAGCAGCACCAGCGGCCGGCCCCCCTCGGGCCCCCACTCCTGGCGCGCGAGCCGGTGGCGGGTCATTCGGGCAGGGGGGCCGCGAGGGCCGGGTCCTGGCCGGACCGGCGCAGCGACTGGGCCACGAAGCCGGAAGCGATCAGCTCGGCCACCGTCGCCCGCAGGAACCGCACCGTCGACGCCCCGCGCCCCTTCGTCGTGCCCACGGCCTGCCGGATGGTCATGAACGCGGGCTCCACCAGGCGCAGTTCGGGATGCGCCGCGACGTGCGCGGTCAGCGGCTGGCGGATACCGGCCGCCACGTCGAGGCCCTCGGCGTGGAACGCGTCGGTGCCGTCGCTGCCGCGTACCACCGTGGCGCGGGCGAGGGTGCGGGTCAGGTAGAGGTCGTACGCGGAGCCCTTCTTCACCCCGATGCGGATCCCGTCAGCGTCCACGTCCTGCGGGGAGCGCAGCGCCGAATCGGCGGGCACCGCGTACACGCCCTCGATGTGGACGTACGGCGCGCTGAAGGCGACCTCCGCCTCGCGGGCCGGCTCGATCGCGAGGAAGCAGACGTCGGCACGGCCCTCGGCCATCGCAGCGTAGGACTTGCGGGCCGCGTCGAAGCAGACGAACTCGACGGGCAGGCCCAGGCGTTGGGCGATCTCGCGGGCCAGGTCGACGGTGATTCCGGTGGGGGCTTCGGGGGTGCCCTGGGCGAGGACCGGGTTGCCGAGGTTGATGGAGGCGCGCAGTACGCCCGTGGGGGCGAGGTCGCGGGCGAGGTCGGAGCCGGGGTGTGTCATGGGCCGAGTCTAGGAAGGACGCAAAGGGCGTACGCGCAGGCGTGGGCGGGGCGTTGTCAGTGGTGGCTGCGAGACTCATGCCCATGACGACCGATGCCGGTACGGATACCGAGGCCCATACCGAAGCCGAAGCCGACGCCGAGGCCGGCACCGAGGCTGGTGCCACTACCGATGCCGCCGCGGCCGGTACCGCTCAACTGCCCATCCGTCCCTGGGACCTTCGCGAGATCGACGCCGCTCTGCGTGCCTCCTGGGCCGCCGACACCACCGAGCCCGTCGGCGGGCACCGGTGGTCCCCCGGCAATCCCGCCTGGGGGCACTGCGACATCACGGCGCTGGTCGTGCACGACCTGTTCGGCGGGGAGTTGATCTGCGGCGAGGTGTACCTGACGGACGGCTCCCAGGAGGGCTTCCACTGGTGGAACCGGCTGCCGAGCGGGGTCGAACTGGACCTGACGCGCGAGCAGTTCGTCCTCGGCGAGACCATCACGGCGGCCCGCGTCGTGGAGCGCCCACCGGGTCCGCTCAAGCGGCGCTGGGCCGAGTACCTGGTGCTGCGCGAGCGGGTCGAGGGGCGGTTGGGCTCGGCCCTTCCCGAGCCGGTGTGACGCAAGAAGGGCCGGTTCGGAGAAACCCCCGCGCGGGAGTTTCTCCGAACCGGCCCTTCACCGGGAGCGACCACTCAGGCCGCGTGCACCACGTCCTTCTCCTCGGCGAAGTGGCACGCCGACTCGTGTGCGGCCGGGGTGTCCGCGCCCTTGAAACGCTCGGGGATCGCGAGAAGCGGAATCTCCTCGGCGCACTTGTCCTGCGCCTTCCAGCAGCGCGTGCGGAACCGGCAGCCCGAGGGCGGGTTGGCCGGGGAGGGCACGTCGCCGGAGAGGATGATCCGCTCGCGGCCCTCACGGGCGGACGGGTCCGGCACCGGGACGGCCGACAGCAGCGCCTGCGTGTAGGGGTGCGTCGGGTGGTCGTAGATCTGCGTGTCCGTGCCGATCTCGGCCATCTTGCCGAGGTACATGACCCCGACCCGGTCCGAGATGTGCCGGACGATCGACAGGTCGTGCGCGATGAAGAGGTAGGAGAGGTTGAACTCGTCCTGCAGCTTCTCCATCAGGTTGATGACCTGCGCCTGGACGGACACGTCCAGGGCCGACACCGGCTCGTCGCAGATGATGATCTCGGGGTTGAGGGCCAACCCCCGCGCGATGCCGATGCGCTGACGCTGACCGCCGGAGAACTGGTGCGGGTAGCGGTTGATGTACTCCGGGTTGAGACCGACGACGTCGAGCAGGTCCTGGACCTTGCGGCGACGGTCGCCCTTCGGGGCCACCTCGGGGTGGATCTCGAAGGGCTCCCCGATGATGTCGCCGACCGTCATGCGCGGGTTGAGCGACGTGTACGGGTCCTGGAACACCATCTGGATGTTCCGGCGCACGGCCTTCAGCGCACGGCCGGACAGCTTGGTGATGTCCTGGCCCTTGTAGAAGACCTCGCCGGCGGTGGCACTCTCCAGGGTCATCAGGAGCTTGGCGACCGTGGACTTGCCACAGCCGGACTCGCCCACGATGCCCAGCGTCTCGCCCTGGTACAGGTCGAAGGAGATCCCGTCGACCGCCTTGACGGCGCCGACCTGGCGCTTGATGACGACGCCCTGGGTCAGCGGGAAGTGCTTCACCAGGTTGCGGACCTGGAGGATGGGCTCGCCGCGGTCGACGGGCGCCTCGATGGCGGCGACGGCCGCGTCCTCCGTGGGGGCGTCGACGATCTCGACCTCCGCCACGTTCGGAGTGGCGTCCACAGCGTCCTTCGGGTTCTCAGCCATGGATCGTCTCCTTCCAGAAGTGGCACGCGCTGCCGCGGCCGGCCAGTGCGGTGCCGTCCTGCTCGGTCACCTCGGCCAGCAGCGGAACGTCCGTGCGGCAGATGTCCTGAGCCTTCGGGCAGCGCGGGTTGAAGGCGCAACCGCTCGGGATCTTCAGGAGGTTGGGCGGCAGACCCTTGATCGCGTAGAGGTCCTGGCCCTTCTGGTCCAGGCGCGGGATCGAGTCGAGCAGGCCACGGGTGTACGGGTGCGCCGGGCGCTTGTACAGCTCGTGGACCGGGGCCGTCTCGACGATCCGGCCCGCGTACATGACCGCGATCTTGTCCGCGACGTCGGCGACGACGCCGAGGTCGTGGGTGATCAGGATCAGGCCCATGTTGTACTCCTGCTGAAGCTCAGCGAGGAGGTCCATCACCTGGGCCTGCACGGTCACGTCGAGGGCCGTGGTCGGCTCGTCCGCGATGATCAGGTCGGGCTCGAGGGCGAGCGCCATCGCGATCATGATGCGCTGGCGCATACCGCCCGAGAACTGGTGGGGGTAGTCGTTGACCCGGGCCGCGGAGCCCGGGATCTTGACCTTGTCCATCAGCTCGATGGCCTTGGCCTTGGCCTGCTTGCGGCTGAGGCCCTCGTGCACCCGGAACATCTCGCCGAGCTGGTAGCCCACCGAGAGCACGGGGTTGAGGGACGACAGCGCGTCCTGGAAGATCATCGCGATCTTGCGGCCGCGGATCTTCCGGCGCTCCTCGTTGGACATCTTGAGCATGTCCTGGCCCTTGAAGAGGATCTCGCCCTGCGGGATCTTTCCAGGCGGCATGTCGAGGATGCCCATGATGGCCTGCGCCGTCACGGACTTGCCGGAGCCGGACTCGCCGAGCACGGCGAGGGTCTCGCCGGAGTCGACCGAGTAGTTGACGCCGTTGACGGCCTTGGCGATGCCGTCACGGGTGTGGAACTCGACGTGCAGGTCGCGCACTTCGAGCAGCTTTCCGCCTTCGTCCTCGCCCGAGCGGGGAACGGGGACGTTCGCGGGCACTTCGATGGTGGTCACGTACGCCTCCCTCAGCGCAGCTTCGGGTCGAGGGCTTCGCGCACGGCGTCACCCATCATGATGAACGCCAGAACGGTGATGCTCAGGGCGCCGGCCGGGAACAGCAGCACGTGCGGGAAGTTCCGGATGAACTGCGTGCCGTCCGAGATGTCGCCACCCCAGGAGACGGCGTTGTCGCCGAGGCCGAGGCCCAGGTACGACAGCGTCGACTCGGCCACGATGTACGAGCCGAGCGAGATGGTCGCCACGACGATCACCGGGGCGATCGCGTTCGGCAGGATGTGCTTGAACAGGATCCGCTTGGTGTCCGCGCCCAGGGCGCGGGCCGCCACCACGTAGTCCGCGTGCTTGGTCGTGATGACCGCGCCGCGCATGACGCGGGCGATCTGCGTCCAGCCCAGGAAGGCCAGGGCACCCATCACGACCCAGACGGTGCGGTCGGTGAACGAGTTGAGCACCACCATCGCGCCGAGCATGAACGGGATGCCGAAGAACACGTCGGTGAGACGCGAGATCAGGCTGTCCCAGAAGCCGCCGAAGTAGCCGGCGAGCATGCCCATCAGACCGCCGAAGACGGTGACGAGCACCGTCACGCCGATGCCGACGATGATCGAGTTCCGGGCGCCGTACAGGACACGCGCGTAGAGGCTGCGGCCCGTCCCGTCGTAGCCGAACCAGTCGTCCTGGAAGAAGTGCGTGAGGTTCGGCTTGCCCAGGAAGTGCTTGGCCGGGTCGCCGAGGGTCGGGCTGGCGCCGGTGAACAGGCCGGGGAAGGCCGACACGAACAGCAGCAGCAGGATCAGCAGCGCCGAGACCAGGAACAGCGGGTTGCGGCGCAGGTCCCGCCAGGCGTCGGCGCCGAGGCTGCGCGGCTTCTCGGGGGCCGGACCGGCCTCCAGGGTGACCGGGGTCCCCGCGACGACGGTGGCTGCTTCGTCGGCAGCCGAGGTCTTGGTGAGGTCAGGCATAACGGATCCTCGGGTCCAGGACCGCGTAAAGCAGGTCGACGAGCAGGCTGGCGAGGAGGTACACGAGCACCAGGACGGTCACGATGCCGACGATGACCGCGCCCTCACGACGCGCCAGCGCCTGGAAGAGCAGGTTGCCGACGCCCGTCACGTTGAAGATGCCCTCGGTGATGACCGCGCCGCCCATCAGGGAGCCGATGTCGGTGCCGAGGTAAGTGACCACCGGGATCAGCGAGTTGCGCAGCAGGTGCACCGTGACGATGCGCTTGCGGGGCAGGCCCTTGGCGACGGCGGTGCGCATGTAGTCGGCGGACCGGTTCTCCGCGATGGAGGTACGGGTCAGCCGGGCCACGTACGCGAGGCCGACCATGCCGAGCACGAACGCCGGAACCACCAACTGGCTCAGGTTCGTGGAGTCCTGGACGGTGGGTGTGATCCACCCCAGGCTGTTGCCGAAGTACAGCTGGAATCCGAGGCCGATCACGAAGATGGGGACGGAGATGACCAGCAGCGTGAACAGGGTCACGGCGGTGTCGACCACCTTGCCGCGCCTGATTCCCGCGATGACCCCGAGGGTGATTCCCACGACGAGCTCGAAGATCCACGCCATGGCGGCGAGGCGCATCGAGACGGGGAAGGCCTGCTTGATCTGGTCAAGCACCGGCCTGTTGCCGGCGATCGTGTTCCCGAAGTCGCCCTGGAGCAGGTTCCACATGTAGTGGAGGTACTGCTGCCACAGCGGCAGGTCGAGTCCACGGTCGTGCCGGATCTGCGCAACCTGCGCGGGGTCCGGCGGCTTGTCCCCCCACAGCGCCCGTACGGGGTCGCCGGGGAGCACGTTGACCATGAGAAAGATCAGCAGGGTTGTCCCGATGAAGACCGGGATCATCTGGAGCAGTCGCCTCGCGACGTAGCGCCCCATAGGTGCCTCCGTCCATTGCGGAGTCGCCCCCCAGCGGCGCCCGGGATCGCCGGGCGCCGCTGGGGGGACGGAAACTCCGTCAGCGACTTACTTCTTGTAGACCTCGACGTTCCACAGGATCGGGTCACCGGCCTGGTCGAACTCGATCTTCTTCACGTTGTTCGAGTAGGCCGAGTTGATCTTGTTGTAGAACGTGGGGATGCCGGGCATCGTGTTCTGCAGTTCCTTCTCGGCGTCCTGGTACAGCTTCGCCGACTCGTCGACCGTCTTGGCCTGGTCGGCCTTCTTGACGAGCGCGTCGAACTTCGGGTCCGAGAAGTCGCCCTTGTTGCCGTCGACTCCGGTGCCGTACAGGTCGGCGAGGAAGTTGCCGTTGAAGGGGTAGTCGAGGACCCAGCCGGAGCGGTAGATCGACTTGACCTTCTTCTGGTCACGGATCTCGGTGTCGGCCTGGAAGTCCGTCACCGGGTCGCCGACGCACTGCACGCCGGTCGACTTGGTGATGCTGTTGCAGACCGCGGTGACCCAACCCTTGTGCGGCTGGTCGGCGTTGTACTGGATCGAGATCTTGTTGCCCGGAACGCCGCCGCCGTCCTTGATGAACTGCTTGGCCTTGGTCGGGTTGAACTTGCAGTACTCACCGCACGCGTCGGCCTGGTAGCCCTTCACGCCCTTGGCGACCCAGCCGGTGGCCGGCTCACGGTTGCCGAAGAAGGTGGTCTTCGCGATGGTCGGACGGTCGATCGCCATCGACAGGCCCTGGATGACCTTGACGTCGATGTTCTTCCACTGCTTCGTGTAGAAGGCAGGGTTGATCGTGTTCAGCGCCGAGAACTCGGAGTTGATGACGCGGTCGCCGAAGTCCTGCTTGTAGTTGGCGAGCTCGCTGTCCGGCACCAGCGGCATGGTGTCGACGTTGTCGGAGCGCAGGTCGTTGTACGCGGCCTGCGGCGACGTGTACGCCTTGAAGTTGATGCCGCCGTTCTTGGCCTTGTTCGCACCCTTGTAGTCGGCCCAGGCGGAGACCTGGATCGACTTCTTGTGCTCCCAGCTCTTGAACGTGTACGGGCCGTTGCCGACCGGGTTCTCGCCGAACTTCTTCGGGTCCTTCAGCGCGCCCGAGGGCAGCGGGTAGAAGGACGAGTAGGCGAGCTTGTACGCGAAGTACGGGATCGGGTTCGACAGCTTGATCGTGAAGGTGGTGTCGTCGACGACCTTCAGACCCGACATGGTCTCGGCCTTGGCCTTCCCCTTCTCGGGGTGGACCTTGTCGTAGCCCTCGATGTCGCGGTACCAGGCGCTGTTCTGCTGGCCGTTGGCCGGGTTCGCGTCCCAGTTCCAGGTGTCGACGTACGACTTGGCGGTGACCTTCTCGCCGTTGTGGAACGTCCAGCCGTCCTTCAGCTTGACGGTCCACACGCTGTTGTCGGCGTTGGGCTTGACCGACTCGGCGTTCTCGTACGTGATGTTGCCCTGCTTGTCGTAGCCGACAAGGCCCGTGAAGAGGGAGTCGATGACGACGCTGCCGTACGCCTCCATGGTGTTGGCCGGCATCAGCGAGTTCTGCGGCTCACCGTTGGCGTAGCTCACGATCCCCTTGGGATCGATCTTCTTGTTGGCATTGTCGCTGCCGCTGTTACCGCCACCACCGCAGGCGGTGGCCGCCAGCGAAACGACGCCGGCTATGGCAACCCACTTGGCGCTCTTGGCACCACGCATGGGGCTCCTCCTCATGAGTCCACTTGTTCACTGCGAAAGGGCCCGCACCAATGTTGGCCGTCACCCCGACGGCGAAACAGGCGGTGCCCCAGTGTGCTCGTGAGTCGGCGCTCCCCACAGCGCGTGACCCATTGACCCGAGCTCTATGCGGTCAACTATCAGCCATGGGATACGGGGCGACCACACTCTTCGGGTCTCGGTTCGATCACAGCTGGTCCACACATCTTCCAAAATACGGACAAAACGATCCGAGATAGATGGCCGCGAAACGGACGCGTTACATACCTAACGGTCATCACGGTCCGACTATCGAACGCTCGTGAAGGGAAAATGAGTTGCGCGCCACGCGCTGTGGACAGAGTGTGGACCGGCCTCCGCCCCCCCCTTGTGTCACCCGTCACTTCTACTGCATCGCAAAGGACCCGGCACCCCTTTCGGGATACCGGGCCCTTCCGCGTCAGACGGTGTCGCGTCAGTTGTGCTTGGCGCGCGAGGCCGAGCGGCCGCGCTCCTTCTGGTCCAGGACGACCTTGCGGATGCGCACGGCCTCCGGGGTCACCTCGACGCACTCGTCGTCGCGGCAGAACTCCAGGGACTGCTCCAGGGACAGCTTGCGCGGCGGGACGATCGCCTCGAAGGAGTCGGCGGAGGCGGAGCGCATGTTGGTGAGCTTCTTCTCCTTGGTGATGTTCACGTCCATGTCGTCGGCGCGCGAGTTCTCGCCGACGATCATGCCCTCGTACACCTCGGTGCCGGGCTCGGTGAACAGCACGCCGCGCTCCTGGAGGTTCGTCATCGCGAACCCGGTGACGGCGCCGGCGCGGTCGGCGACCAGCGAGCCGTTGTTACGGGTCGTCAGCGTGCCGAACCACGGCTCGTGGCCCTCGTGGATGGAGTGGGCGATACCCGTGCCGCGGGTGTTCGTCAGGAACTCCGTACGGAAGCCGATGAGGCCGCGGGACGGGACGACGAACTCCATGCGGACCCAGCCGGAGCCGTGGTTCGACATGTTGTCCATACGGCCCTTGCGGACGCCCATGAGCTGCGTGACGGCGCCCATGTGCTCCTCGGGGACGTCGACCGTGAGGCGCTCGACGGGCTCGTGGACCTTGCCGTCGACCTCCTTGGTGACGACCTGCGGCTTGCCGATGGTCAGCTCGAAGCCCTCGCGGCGCATCTGCTCGACCAGGATGGCGAGCGCGAGCTCACCGCGGCCCTGGACCTCCCAGGCGTCGGGACGCTCGGTGTCGAGGACACGGAGGCTGACGTTACCGATCAGCTCGCGGTCCAGACGGTCCTTGACCTGGCGGGCGGTGACCTTGCGGTCCTTGACCGCGGACTTCGCCTGCGCACCCTTGCCAGTGCCACCGCGGCCGACGAGCGGCGAGGTGTTGGTACCGATGGTCATGGAGATGGCCGGCTGGTCGACCGTGATCAGCGGCAGCGCGATCGGGTTCTCCGGGTCGGCCAGCGTCTCGCCGATCATGATGTCGGGGATACCGGCGACGGCGCAGATGTCACCGGGGCCTGCGACCTCGGCGGGCTTGCGGGTGAGCGCCTCGGTCATGAGGAGCTCGGTGATGCGCACGTTCGAGATCGTGCCGTCCCGCTTGATCCAGGCGACCGTCTGGCCCTTGCGCAGCTCGCCCTGCTCGACGCGGAGCAGCGCGATGCGGCCGAGGAAGTTGTCGGCGTCCAGGTTGGTGACGTGCGCCTGGAGCGGGGCCGACTCGTCGAACGTCGGGGCCGGGACGTGCTCCAGGATCGTGGAGAAGAACGGCTCCAGGTTGTCGGAGTCCGCCGGGACCGTGCCGTCGGCCGGCTTGGTCAGCGACGCGACGCCGTCACGGCCGCACGCGTAGACGATCGGGAACTCGATCTGCTCCTCGTCGGCGTCCAGGTCGAGGAAGAGGTCGTACGTCTCGTTGACGACCTCGTCGATCCGGGAGTCCGGGCGGTCCGTCTTGTTGATGCACAGGATGACGGGCAGGCGCTGCTGGAGCGCCTTGCGCAGCACGAAGCGGGTCTGCGGAAGGGGACCCTCGGAGGCGTCCACGAGCAGGACCACCGCGTCGACCATCGACAGACCGCGCTCGACCTCGCCACCGAAGTCGGCGTGGCCCGGGGTGTCGATGATGTTGATCGTGATGACGTCGCCGCCATCCTTCGGGTGGTACTTGACCGCCGTGTTCTTGGCGAGGATCGTGATGCCCTTCTCACGCTCCAGGTCATTCGAGTCCATCATGCGATCGTCGAGGGACTCGGCAGCGTGAGCGGCGAACGAGCCGGCCTGCTTGAGCATGGCGTCGACGATGGTCGTCTTGCCGTGGTCGACGTGGGCGACGATGGCGACGTTTCGGATGTCGTGGCGCGTGGCCATATTGCGGCGTACTCCCGGAGTGAGTGGACGGCTGCGCGTACGTCATAGATACGCGCGCCCTGCCGGGCTGGACACGCCACGGCCTCACCCCATCGTACGTGGCTTGACGGGTGACGGCTCAGCCGGGCCTGTTGGGGAGGCCGCACGGCGCCGATCAGCTCAAGAAAAGTGCAGGTCAATGGGTACAACGAACCTTGCCCGCCGGGTGGACCGGCGGGCAAGGGAGTTGAGCTGGATCTGAGCTAAAGAATCTTGACCGCTGCTTTACGAACTCTTCGAGGGCGAGGCCGAGGGCTTGGCGCCCGCCTTCAGGTAGCCGATGTCCTCGTACTCCGGCTCCTGGAAGCCGAAGGCGCCGGCATTGGCCAGATTCGGTCGGGCCGCGACCAGCTCGGGGCGCTGGTAGAGCGGGATCGAGCCGGCCGCCGCCCAGATCTGGGCGTCCGCCTTCTTCACCAGGGCGCGCTCCTCGTCCTGGTCGAGCTCGCCGATGGCCTGGTCGAAGAGCTGGTCGATGTGGTCGGTGCCGACCCGGGTGTAGTTCTGTTCGACGGTGAGCGATCCGTCGGCGGCCGGGACCGGCTTGGCGTAGATGGGGCGGGCGTCGGTGGCCGGGTAGGCCGATGCGGGCCACGAGTAGAGCGCGAGGTCGTACTGGCCGGACGCGATGTGGTCCTTGAAGTAGCTCTCGTCGTCGACCTTCATGACGTCCGTGCGCACGCCGATCTTCTGCAGCATCTGCGTGATCTTGTCGGCGACCGCGCGCAGCTGCTCGGAGCCCGGGCCCGCGGGGAGCACGAAGCGCAGCGTGAGCGGCTTGCCGTCCTTGGCGAGGGGGCCCGCGACGGCGGCGGCCGGGGCGGCGGTGCCCTTGGGGGCGTAGGCGCCGGGGGCACCGCCCTGCTTGGCGAGGCGCTTGGCGTCGTTGTGCTTGTCGGCGTGGGCCGCGCTCTTGTGGGTCTTCTTGTGCGGGTGCTTCTTCTTCTCCTTGTCGGCCTCGCGCAGCTTGAGCGCGTCGGCCTGGTGCAGGAGCGCGGCGTACTGGGCGGCGGCGACGGGGGCCGGCAGGAGCAGCGGCGGCGCGTTGTCGGCCGGCTTGTTGTCCTCGCCGACGATGTACGTGTCCTCGCTGTCGTCCGCGGCGTCGCTGCCGGAGTCGGCCTTGCTGCCCGCCGTCTTCGGCTTGTCCTTCTTCTCCTTGAGCGGGCCGCCCGGCACCCAGCCCGCCTCGGCGAGCAGGGCCTGCGCCTCGGCCGTGTCCTGGCCGCCGAGCGCGTCGCTGTTGTCGGCGTACGCCCACTGGCCGGCCAGCGCCAGGTGGTTGTCGACGGTGACGGCCGGCAGGCCGAGCGGCTTGAGGGCGACCTCGGCGAGCTGGGTGCGGTCGAGGGCACGGGCCACGGCACGGCGCACGCGCTCGTCGGCGAGCGGCCCTTCGGCGCCGTTCAGGGCGAGCTGGGTGTAGGCCGGCTCGAGGGACCTGCGGACCTGGAAGCCGTGCAGGTTCGCCTGTTCCTTCGCGTACTTCTTGATGGCCTTGCGGGTCTTCTTGCGGGCGGCGATCTCCTCGTCCGCGGCCTCTTCGTCGTCGCCGTGCACGATCGCCCAGGAGCGCAGCGCCTTGCCCGGCGTGAGGGCGGCGCCCGGGCCGTGGGCGAGCGGGCCCGCGGTGCCCTTGTCACGGGCGGCGAACGCGATGCGGTCGGCGCCGCCGGTGTCGAGGTCGGCCAGGTCGAGCTTGTCGGCGGCGAGGGCCGCGGCCCGCTCGGAGCGCGGCACGGCGGCGAGCACCAGCTTGTCGAGCTTGGCGGGGCGGCCCCACCAGCGCGGGTTGCGCTTGAGGGCGACCTGCTTGGCGTCGCGGTCGATCTCGTCGATGGCGAACGGACCCGCGGTGACCTTGAGCTTGCGGCGCGCGCCCTCGTTGAAGTTGTCCGGGGTCCCCATGACGTCCTTGGGGTACAGCGGCGAGAACAGGGCCTGCCAGTCCGCGTACGGCTTGGAGAACGTGACCCGGACCTCCAGGTCGTTCGCCCCGCGCTCGATCTTCTCGATGCGGTCGTAGCCGGCGTTGTGGGCGGTCCAGTACGCGGAGTCCTTGCCGGACAGGGCGCGCCACTGGGCGGCGAAGTCGGGGGCGCCGATCTCACGGCCGTCGCTCCACACCGCCTGCTGGTTCAGCTTGTACAGGACGACCTGCTTCGGCTCGGTCTCGATGACCTCGGCCTTCTCCAGGTAGTCGGCGTCGCGCTGCGGGCGGCCCTGCGCGTCGATCCGGAACATCGACGGCAGGACGGCGCCGGCGATCCGGCTCGTGCCCGCGTCGGCGTCCGCCTGGAAGGAGTTGAGGGTCTGCGGCACGGCGTCGATCGCCCAGCGCAGGGTGCCGCCGTCCTTGATCTGGTCGCGGGCGGCAGGGGCGATGTCCTGCCCTGCGGACGGCGTGCCCGCCTCGTCGTCGGAGCCGCAGCCCGCGAGAGCGGTCACGGCGAGCGCGCCGCTCACGAGGAACGCGGCCGAGCGGGCGGCTGCGCCTGGGCGCCTAGGGGTTCGGTGCATCTCGGCGTGTACCTCCGGTGCGGGCCGGGTCTGTCTCGTTCGGCGGTATATGTCGCTGATCACATCTATCGGGTCACTGAACGGGACTCGGTGGCGCCGGGGGCGGCGACACGGCGGCGAGCCCCGGGAACCCCACTCGTGCGGCCCAATCGGCCCGCCGTCGCGCCGTGGCTCCGCCGGTTCACGGGCGGGTGCGGCCCGGTGGGGGCTGGTCGCCTTCGGGGGCGCGGGGAACTGCGCGAGAAGCCCCCACCGGCCGGCAGCCGGAAACGAAACCGAACCTCCAACGGCGATCAGCCAACCGAAAACCCCCGGGCGCACACCCACCCGCCCCCGACAATCCGTGCCGGTCCCTTCACAAACCGCAATGTGACGCGCGACACTCGCAGGCGCATGAGCATCTCCGCCGCACCAGCGGAAGTGAGGCCAAGTCATGTCCGTGCACGACGACTTGACGGTGATTCAGCGCTGCGTCGACGATCTCGCGCGCGCCGTGGGCCGCATCGGCCCCCGGCTCGACGGGCCCGATCTGCGACGCGTCTGCGCCGACACCGACCACCTGCGCGAAAGCGTGGCCCTGCTGCGCGCATCGGCCACCGCCCGGGCGCAGGACCGCCCGCTCCGCCCGGAGGGGCTCGACGGCATCGTCACGGTCCCCGACACCCCGTACGACAGCACCCTGTGGAGGGGCGCCGACGGCCTCGACGACGAGGGGCTCGGCGCCCGGCACAGGCACGCCCCCTGACCCTTCGAGCGGAGGCTTCGTTGGCCACCGGCACGGAACCCACCAGTACCGACACCGAACCCCATAGCAAGGGCGGCACCGGCGTCCGCGGCCGGACGCGTGCCGCGATCGCCGCGCCGCACCTGCGCACGGACCGCTGGTGGCTGGCCCCGGCCGCGACCGCCGCGGGCCTGTTCGCCTTCGTCGTCTACTCGACGTGGCGGGCCTTCGCGAACGCGGACTACTACGCGGCGCCGTACGTGTCGCCGTTCTACTCGCCGTGTCTGGCCGACAACTGCGCGCCGATGCGGCACGGCCCCAACTGGGAGCTCTTCGGGGGCTGGTGGGGCCTGTCCCCCGCCCTGCTCATCCTGATCTTCCCGCTGGGCTTCCGGTTGACCTGCTACTACTACCGCAAGGCCTACTATCGCGGCTTCTGGGCGTCGCCGCCGGCCTGCGCGGTGGCCGAGCCGCACAAGAAGTACTCCGGTGAGACGCGGTTCCCGCTGATCCTGCAGAACATCCACCGGTACTTCTTCTACGCGGCCGTGCTCGTCGCCTGCATCCTCACGTACGACACCGTGCTGTCCTTCCGCGACGAGCACTACCAGTGGGGCCACATGGGGCTCGGCACGCTCGTGTTCCTGCTCAACATCACGCTCATCTGGGCGTACACGATCTCCTGCCACTCGTGCCGGCACATCATCGGTGGCCGGCTCAAGCACTTCTCGAAGCATCCCGTGCGCTATCGCCTCTGGGGCTGGGTAGGGAAACTGAATGCCCGTCACATGCTCCTTGCCTGGGCCTCGTTGGTGAGTGTGGCGCTCGCCGACTTCTACGTGTACCTGGTCGCGTCCGGCGCCTTCGACGATCCGAGGTTGTTCTGATGTCTGTAGTGGAGCGGCAGCAGTGGGATGTTGTCGTGGTCGGTGCCGGTGGCGCCGGACTGAGGGCGGCGATCGAGGCCCGCGAGCGGGGTGCGCGTACCGCGGTGATCTGCAAGTCCCTGTTCGGCAAGGCCCATACGGTGATGGCCGAGGGCGGCATCGCGGCCGCCATGGGCAATGTGAACTCCGGGGACAACTGGCAGGTCCACTTCCGCGACACCATGCGTGGCGGCAAGTTCCTCAACCAGTGGCGGATGGCGGAGCTGCACGCGAAGGAAGCGCCCGACCGCGTATGGGAGTTGGAGACGTGGGGTGCCCTGTTCGACCGTACGAAGGACGGGCGGATCTCGCAGCGCAACTTCGGCGGGCACGAGTATCCGCGGCTCGCGCACGTCGGTGACCGTACGGGGCTCGAGCTCATCCGCACGCTGCAGCAGAAGATCGTCTCGCTGCAGCAGGAGGACTTCAGGGAGTCCGGGGACTACGAGTCGCGCCTGAAGGTCTTTCAGGAGTGCACCGTCACACGGGTGTTGAAGGACGACGAGGGCCGCGTCAGCGGGACCTTCTGCTACGAGCGCGAGAGCGGACGCTTCTTCGTCATCGAGGCGCCGAGCGTCGTCCTCGCGACGGGCGGCATCGGCAAGTCCTTCAAGGTGACGTCGAACTCGTGGGAGTACACGGGCGACGGGCACGCGCTGGCTCTGCTCGCCGGTGCGCCCCTGCTGAACATGGAGTTCGTGCAGTTCCACCCGACGGGGATGGTCTGGCCCCCGTCCGTGAAGGGGATCCTGGTCACGGAGTCGGTCCGCGGCGACGGCGGGGTGCTCAAGAACTCCGAGGGCAAGCGGTTCATGTTCGACTACATCCCCGACGTCTTCAAGGAGAAGTACGCGGAGTCGGAGGCCGAGGGCGACCGCTGGTACGAGGACCCGGACCACAACCGGCGTCCTCCCGAGCTCCTCCCCCGCGACGAGGTGGCGCGCGCCATCAACTCCGAGGTGAAGGCCGGGCGCGGATCGCCGCACGGCGGCGTCTTCCTCGACGTGTCGAGCCGGATGCCGGCGGAGGTGATCAGGCGCCGACTGCCGTCCATGTACCACCAGTTCAAGGAGCTGGCCGACGTCGACATCACCGCCGAGGCGATGGAGGTCGGGCCGACCTGTCACTACGTGATGGGCGGCATCGCCGTCGACTCGGACACGGCGGCCGCGCGCGGCGTGCCGGGGCTCTACGCGGCCGGTGAGGTGGCGGGCGGCATGCACGGCTCGAACCGGCTCGGCGGCAACTCGCTCTCCGACCTGCTGGTGTTCGGGCGGCGCGCGGGCCTGCACGCGGCCGAGTACGCGGCCGGTCTCGCCCGGCGGCCCGCGGTCGCGGACCTCCAGATCGACACGGCGGCCGCCGAGGCGCTGCGCCCCTTCTCGGCCGAGGGCCAGGAGGAGGGCACCGTCCCGGAGAACCCGTACACCCTGCACCAGGAACTCCAGCAGACGATGAACGACCTCGTCGGCATCATCCGCCGCGAGGGCGAGATGGCCCAGGCGCTGCGCAAGCTCGCCGATCTGCGGGTGCGGGCGCGGCGGGCCGGGGTCGAGGGCCACCGGCAGTTCAACCCCGGCTGGCACCTCTCGCTGGACCTGCGCAACATGCTGCTGGTCAGCGAGTGCATCGCACGGGCCGCCCTGGAGCGCACGGAGTCGCGCGGCGGCCACACCCGCGAGGACCACCCCACGATGGACCGGCAGTGGCGCCGGGCGAACCTGCTGTGCCAACTCCGCGATCCCACCGGTGGGTTGGCGGCCACCGATCCGGTGCGCGGCCAGATCAATCTCGTACGGGAAACCACCGAACCCATCCGCCCCGACCTGCTCGCCCTCTTCGAGAAGGAGGAGCTGGTCAAGTACCTGGCCGAAGAGGAGCTGTTCGAGTGAGCGCGACGACTTCCAGTGCGGACGCGTACGAGGCGCACTTCAGGGTGTGGCGGGGTGACGTCGACGGCGGCGGTCTCGAGGACTTCGAGATCGAGGTGAACGACGGCGAGGTCGTCCTCGACATCATCCACAGGCTGCAGGCAACTCAGGCGCCGGACCTGGCAGTTCGCTGGAACTGCAAGGCGGGCAAATGCGGTTCGTGCTCCGCCGAGGTCAATGGCCGGCCGCGGCTCATGTGCATGACGCGGATGTCGGTGTTCGGCCGGGACGACGTCATCACCGTGACACCGCTGCGCGCCTTCCCCGTCGTACGGGATCTCGTCACCGACGTCGGATTCAACTACGCGAAGGCGCGCGAGGTCCCGGCGTTCGTGCCGCCGCAGGACCTCGGCCCGGGCGAGTACCGGATGATGCAGGAGGACGTGGACCGCTCGCAGGAGTTCCGCAAGTGCATCGAGTGCTTCCTGTGCCAGGACACCTGCCACGTGGTGCGCGACCACGAGGAGAACAAGACCGCCTTCGCGGGCCCGCGCTTCCTGATGCGGGTCGCGGAACTCGACATGCACCCGCTCGACGCGGCGTCCGACTCCGGCCTGGACCGCAAGAGGACCGCCCAGGACGAACACGGCCTCGGCTACTGCAACATCACCAAGTGCTGCACGGAGGTCTGCCCCGAGGGCATCAAGATCACGGACAATGCGCTGATTCCCTTGAAGGAAAGGGCAGTTGACCGCAAGTACGATCCGGTGGTGTGGCTGGGGAACAAGATCCGGCGGAGGTCTTCGTCCTGACCCATATGCTGTGACCATGCCAGGAAGTCATGGCGGCCGGTTGACCCCGCGCGAGCTGCTCGGCACCGGCCGCACCGCCGACGTCTACGCCCTCGACGACGCCTGGGTGCTGCGGCGCTACCGCGACGGGCTCGACGCGCGGGCCGAGGGTGCGGTCATGACGTACGTACGCGATCACGGTTATCCGGCGCCGCGGGTGCGGCCGGATGCGACTCTGGCCGCGAGCGACCTGGTTCTGGAGCGGCTCGACGGGCCCACGCAGGCGGACGCCTGGCGGCGGGGCGAGGTCGATCCCGTGGACATAGGCCGTGAACTCGCCCATCTGCTGCGGGAGTTGCACGCCCTTCCGGCCCGGGCGGGCGGTCACGTCATCCACCTCGACCTGCACCCGGAGAACGTCATCCGCACCGCCCGCGGCCCCGTCGTCATCGACTGGGCGACCGCCGAGGAGGGCGCGCCCGCGCTCGACTGGGCGATGTCGGCGCTGATCCTGGCCGAGACCGCGGTCGCCCCGGAGTGGGCCGCGCACGCGGAGCTGCTGCGGGTGACGCTGGCCGCCCTGCTCGCCGACCCCGCGCCGAGGGTGACCGATGCGCTGGCGGAGGCCCGGGCTCGGCGTACAGGGAATCCGACGCTCGACAGGGCGGAGAAGCAACGACTGGGCGCGGCAGTGGAGTTGGTGCGGCGGGTGCTCGTCGAGACCCGCGGCTAGCCACCCTTGACGTACAGGGCGAGGAGTCGGTGGAACGCGAGCGCCGCCTCCGGGTCCGCGGGGACTGCGGCCCGCCTCAGCAGCCCCGTTCGGCCCAGGGAGACGCCCTCCCGGGCCAGGACGAAGACCAGCGCGAGGAACGCGGCACGGGCGTTGCCGTCGTCGAACGGGTGGAAGAAGCAAACGTCGAGGTGGGCGGTGAGCCCGGGCCGCGCGGACGGTCAGCGGCAGGCCGTCCGCGCTCTCGGCCAGGCAGGCGTCGAAGCGGGCCCGGGTGGTGGCGTCGATGCCGTAGCGCTCCCGACCCTCCTTGGCGAAGGCGGGCCGGGTGCGGAAGGGCGGTGGTCCGGAGGTGCCCAGCACGTGCTGCTGCCAGCCGCTCAGGAGGCCGAGGTCGAGTGCGGCGCCGCGGGCGGCGTCCGCGCGGACCCGCTCCAGGGCGGCGAGCAGTCCGGCGGCGCGGGCGGGGTCGACGGCGGCGTCGAAGGCGCGGAAGTCGTCCGCCGCGCCGTCGCGGGCCGGCGTCACCGGGGCCACCGGTTCCCGGGGCCAGGGCAGCGTCTCCCGTATCTCGAGCCAGCGTCGCAGGTGGTCGGGGACGGATGCCGGGGGTCGCGCCTCGTCGTCCGGGCCCAGCGTGCGAACGAGCCGCTCCGCCACCTCGTCCGCGACCACGATGTCCGGGCCGGTCCAGCTGTGGAAGCGGCCGCCGACCGCCTGCTCGACCAGTGCGACCGCGGTGTCCGGGGCGACACCCCAGCGGCTCAGGAACCAGCCGAGCACCTGCTTGCAGTGGCCGTACCAGGCGCTGCCGCCGCCCGTGCGGTCGGCGACCTGGAAGATCAGGTTGCGGGCCGAGCTCTCCCAGAGGGCCCGCTGGTCCGCCGCGTCAGCGAGGTCGAGAGGGTACGCCTCGAACCGGTCGGCGAGGCTCTCCAGCCAGTCGCGCCATTCGCACAGCCCGTCCACGACACGGGGCAGCGTCTCCTCCGGTGTGGTGACCGAGTCCCTCGCACAGCACCAGCTCCCGACCGGTCCCCCGTCGAAGTCACCCTCGTCGGTCGCCCAGCGCCAGCCCGCCGGGCAGGACCGAGCGCGTGTACCTCGCGAGCCGCCGCCGCACGGTCGAAGGGGTGTCGGGCAGGATCCACGTCGTCCCAGGTCAGATGGCGAGGGTTCAGCTCCAGTGCGAAGTCCACCGGGCAAATCTGCCCAGCGGGGCCGTCCCGCTTCAACCCGATTACGGAGGGGGCGCCCCCGGTCGCGGCACCTCGCATCCGGACATACGCTCCGAAATGTGCCCCCGTCCGAGAGCCGCCCTCGACCGATAGCCGCGCGGACGGCAGCGGCCGCGCTTCTCGCGCTGATCTGGCTGCTGCTGCCCGCCGCCTCCGCCCGCGCCGACGACCCCGTCACGCTGTCCCGCACCGGGCAGATCACCGACAAGGTGGACGCCCTCGGGGACCGCGAGGACGTCACCGCGAACGCGCTCACCAAGCTCGACGACCAGCGGGGCATCCAGCTGTTCGTGACGTACGTACGCGACTTCTCCGGGCGCTCGGCGCAGGACTGGGCCAACGCCACCGCCGACAGGAACGGGCTCGGGCTCAACGACGTACTCCTTGCCGTGGCCACGCACGACCGGCAGTACGCGTTCTCCGTCGACCAGGACTCGCGGATCAGCGACGCGCAGATCCAGGAGATCGCGGCCACCGCCGTCGAGCCCGCGCTGCGGCAGAACGACTGGGCCGGGGCCGGCATCGGCGCCGCCAACGGGATCAACGCCGTCGTGGCCGGGCAGCCCGTGCCCGCGCCCACCATCACGCCGGGCGCCGCCGACCCGGGCGCGAGCAGCGACAGCGGCGGGACCGGCACCGGCGACCTGGTGCTGCCCGTCATCGCCGTCGGCGGGGCGGGCGCCCTGGCCGCGTACTCGTACACCCGGCGCAAGAAGCGCATGGACACCCGCACCACCCCCGGCGGCGGCACCGGTCAGGGCGGCTGGGGCAAGCAGCAGCTCACTCCGCTGCCGGAACTCGACAAGCAGGCCCGGCACCTGCTCGTGGAGACCGATGACGCGGTACGCACCAGCACCGAGGAACTCGGCTTCGCCACCGCGCAGTTCGGCGAGGACGCGGTCAAGCCGTTCAACGAGGCGCTGGCGTACGCGCAGACGGAGCTGACGGCGGCGTTCAAGCTGCGCCAGCAGCTCGACGACGCGTTCCCCGAGGACGACGCGACGAAGCGGCGGATGCTCGACGAGATCATCAGCCGGTGCAGCGAGGCGGGGCGCAGGCTCGACACGGTGTCCGGGGACTTCGACCGGCTGCGGGCCCTGGAGCAGTCGGCGCCCGAGGCGCTCGCGACCGCCGAGCGGACCTTCCGCGAGCTGACCGCACACACCAGCCGCGTGCAGGAGACGCTGACGGCGCTCGGTACGCAGTACGCGCCGAGCGCGCTGCTGCCCGTTGCGGGCCACATCGAACAGGCCAAGGACCGGCTCGTGTTCGCCACCACCAACCTCAACCAGGCCCGCCAGTGCGTCGACGCGGGCGACAACGGCAAGGCCGCCGTCTTCCTGCGGGCGGCCGAGGGCGCCGTCGACCAGGCCGGCACGTTCACCGCCGCGATCGAGCGGCTCGCGGGTGAACTCGCCGAGGCCAAGGACAAGTTGCCCGCCGCGCTCACCGAGTCCGAGACCGACCTCGCCGACGCGCGCGGCCTCCTCGAAGGCACCGGGACGGGTGTGTCCACCGCCGATCTGCGCGGCCGCATCGCCCGCGCCGAGTCCGTGCTCGGTGACGTACGACGGGAGATGGGCGCGGGCCCCTACGACCCGATCGACGCGCTGCGGCGGGTGGAGGAGGCCGACACGGCGCTCGACGAGGCGCTCGCGGCGGCCCGGGAGCGCGAGGCCGGAACCACCCGGGCCCGCTCGCTCCTCGGGCAGGCCCTGCTCACGGCACGCAGCAGCACGGCCGCGGCCGCCGACTTCATCACGACGCACCGCGGCGCGGTCGGCAGCGAGGCCCGCACCCGGCTCGCGGAGGCACAGCGGCACCTGGCGAACGCGCAGGCGGGCGAGAACACCCGGGACGGCGAGAACACAGACCCGGCGGCCGCGCTCACCGAGGCGCAGCAGGCCGACGCGCTGGCCCGGCAGGCGCAGTCGCTCGCGGAACGGGACGTACGCGGATACGGCAATCCGTACGGGGGCGGCGGGCGCAGCAGCGGCGGCATGGGCGGCGCCGTGCTCGGCGGGATCATCCTGGGCGAGCTCCTCGGCGGCGTCGGCCGCGGCATGGGCGGCGGCGGACGCGGCGCATACGGCGGTGGGGGCGGCTTCGGCGGGGGCGGGCCCGGCAGCTTCGGCGGAGGGGGGACCCGCGGCCGCAGGGGCGGCGGCGGACGCTTCTGACCCACCCGTAGTCGCGCATTCCCCCACTCCCGCATTCCCTACGTGAACCCCCTTATCGCGCAAAGGACTTGACCATGACGAAGCAGACGATCTTCAGCCGGGTCGCCACCCTCGCGAAGGCGAACATCAACGCGCTCCTCGACAGCGCCGAGGATCCGCAGAAGATGCTCGACCAGCTGATCCGCGACTACACGAACAACATCCGCGAGGCCGAGGAGGCCGTGTCGACGACGATCGGCAATCTGCGTCTCCTTGAGCAGGACCACAAGGAGGACGTGGACGCGGCCGCCGAGTGGGGCGGCAAGGCGCTCGCCAGCAGCAAGAAGGCGGACGAGCTGCGCGGCGGCGGGAACACGGCGGAGGCCGACAAGTTCGACAACCTCGCCAAGGTCGCGCTCGGGCGGCAGCTGCAGTCCGAGAAGGAGGCCAAGGACGCCGAGCCGACGATCGCCGCGCAGACCGAGGTCGTCGACAAGCTGAAGTCCGGGCTCGACCAGATGAAGACGAAGCTGGTCGAACTGCAGTCGAAGCGGGACCAGTTGGTGGCCCGCGCGAAGACGGCGCAGGCGCAGAACCAGATGATGGACGCCGCCAAGAACATCAACGTCCTCGACCCGACGAGCGAGCTGAACCGCTTCGAGGAGAAGGTGCGCCGCGAGGAGGCCAAGGCGATGGGCAAGCAGGAGCTGGCCGACTCCTCGCTGGACGCGCAGTTCGAGCAGCTGGACTCGATGGGCGACGCGGCCGAGATCGAGGCGCGGCTTGCCGCCCTGAAGGGGGCCTGAGGCATCAGAACAGGCTGAGCAGCGCCTCCGTCGGGTCCACGAGGCCCGACTCGCCGTCGGGCAGCGGCAGTTCGAACCAGACCGTCTTGCCGCGCGGCGTACGGCGCGAGCCCCAGGCGGCGCTGAGCAGTCCGACGAGCTGGAGGCCGCGGCCGCCCTCGTCGGTGTCGCGGGCGCGGCGGCGGCGCGGCTGGACGAGGCCCGCGTCCCAGACCTCGCACACCAGGGTGCGGTCGAGGAGGAGGCGGAGTCTGATGTCGCCCTCGCCATAGCGCAGCGCGTTCGTCACGAGCTCGCTGACGAGCAACTCCGTGGTGTCGACGAGGGGTTCGAGGTCCCATGCGACCAGCTGGGCCCGGGCGAGTTCGCGGGCGCGGCCGACGGACTTGGGCTCGCGCGGCAGCGTCCAGTCGCCGACGTGCTCGCTCGGCAGGCCCTGGATGCGGGCCATGAGCAGGGCGATGTCGTCCTCGCCGTGGTGCGTGTCGAGGGTGTTGAGGACGTGGTCGCAGACGTCCTCGAGGGCCGGTGAGGGATCGTCGAGTGCGGCGCGGAACGCGGACAGGCCCTCGTCCAGGGGGTGGTCGCGGGACTCGACCAGGCCGTCCGTGTAGAGGGCGAGCAGGGAGCCCTCCGGGAGTTCGACCTCGACCTCCTCGAACGGTTCGCCGCCGACGCCGAGCGGCATCCCCGGCGGCACGTCGAGCATGAGCGCGCCCTCGCCGGGTTCGACGAGGACGGGCGGCAGGTGCCCGGCGTTGGCGAAGGTGCAGCGCCGGGTCACGGCGTCGTAGACCGCGTACACACAGGTGGCGAGGTAGACCTCGGACAGGTCGGCGTCGGACGGCTTGCTGCGGGCCGCGCGGGTGGCCTGCTGGACGCCGCCGGGGGTGCCGAGGCCGCGGGCGATCTCGTCCAACGCGCTGAGCACTTCGGCCGGTTCGAGATCGAGCAGGGCCAAGGTGCGTACGGCCGTACGGAGTTCACCCATGGCGACGGCGGCGCGCAGGCCGCGGCCCATGACGTCGCCGACGACCAACGCGGTTCGGTGGCCCGGGAGTTCGATGACGTCGAACCAGTCGCCGCCGACCTCCGTCGCCGCGTTGCCCGGCAGGTAGCGGCAGGCGATGTCGAGCCCCGACGCCTCGGGGTTGTCGGGCGGCAGCAGGGAGCGCTGCAGTATCAACGCGCGCTCGTGCTCGCGGCGGTACAGGCGCGCGTTGTCGATGCAGACCGCGGCGCGCGCGGCCAGCTCCACGGCGAGCGAGCGGTCCCGGTCGTTGAACGGCTCGCTGCCCTTCGTACGGGAGAACTGCACGAGCCCGACGACCGTGTCGTGCGCGACCATCGGCACCGCGAGCGTGGACTGGACGAGGTTGCCGGGCTCGGCGGGCAGCAACTGCGGGCGTGCGGTGCGCAGGGCGTCGGCCGATGCCGAGTTGAACGCGAAGCGGTGCACCGCCCCCACGCTGACCGGCTCTTCGCCGCCGAGGTCGAGGAACGGCACGTCGGCGACGGCGCTCGCGGCGGCGACCCGGCGCAGCTCGGCGCTGCCGTCGGCGAGGCGGTGGCGGGTGAGTGCCGTCTCGTCGCCCGCGAGGAGCCCCTGGTAGAGGTCGACGGAGGCGAGGTCGCAGAAGCCGGGGACGACGACGTCGAGGAGTTCGCGGGCGGTGGTCTCCAGGTCGAGCGAGTTGCCGATCCGCGCGCCCGCGTCGTTCAGGAGGGCCAGGTTGCGGCGGGCGTGTGCGGCCTCGCGGGCGGCGGCGTGCCGCCGGGTGACGTCGGTGGCGAGGCCCGCGATGCCGATGGGCCGGCCCGAACCGCTGTGCACGCGGTAGAGGTTGACCGCCCAGTGGCGCCGCTCCCCCGAGTCGGGGGCGGGCCCCACGAGCTGCATGTCGGTGACGGCCTCGCCGGACTCCAGGACGCGGCGCAGCGCGCCCTGCACCCGGTCGGCCTCGTGCCGCGGAAGGTAGTCGTGGACGGTGCGGCCGCGGTGGTCGTCGACCATGCCGCCGAAGACCGAGGTGAACGTGCGGTTGGCCCGCTGGACCTTCAGCTCGGTGTCGAACAGCAGGAAGCCGAAGGGAGATTGGCCGAAAATCGCCTGCGAGGCGGCGAGGTCGGTCTCGATGCGCCGCAGCGTCCGTACGTCGACGACGATGCAGACCGCGGCGTGCTCGCCGGACTCCGTGGCCGTCGGCATCACATAGACCTCGGCGAGCCCCTCTTCCGGCTCGGCGGACGGCTCGGCGGACCCCTGCGCCGACGCACCGGGCGGCACCCGGAAGGGCACGATGCCCGTCCATTCGCGGCCGTCCAGGATCTCCGCCATCTTGCGGTGCCCGCGCTCGCGCAGGTCGGCCGGGACGAACGCCTCGATCGGGTCCTTGCCCACGGCGTCCTCGGGCGCGATCCCGAAGATGCGCGCGGCCCGCCGGCTCCACTGGTCGATCAGCCCGTCGGGCCCGATCGAGAAGGAGGCGACCTTGATGTAGTCGTAGATCGAGCCGGGCGGGTTCGACTGCCAGAGGCCGGGGCCACTCGGCCCGTTACCGTCTTGCGGCGTCCGGTCCGCATCCCGCGCCGACACCGCGTCCGAGGAGGCAGTACTGCCCCCGGACACCTGGGCCTTCGCTGGTATCTCGCTCACGCGAACCGTCCCCTCCAGCTCACCACGTCCGGCACCGGTCACCGGGGCGGCTGCCCGCAGTATCCAGCACTACGGAGCCGCGCAACACGGTGTTCACGATCACACCACGCTCCCGACGCTTTTTGGCCCGTCGGACCGACTGTTTCCGTACCCACGGTGGAGGTGCGTCCACACACTGCGGGTCACATCCGACGCATGCTCATCCCTCGTCTAACCAGGCAGAGCCAGCTCGAACCACACTGTTTTGCCGCCGCTGGCGCCGCCGCCGGGTTTGGTGCCCCAGCGGCGGGAGGCGCAGGCGACCAGTTGCAGACCGCGGCCGCCCTCGTCGTCGGGGGCCGCGGCACGCGCGCGGGGCGGGTCGGGCAGCGGGTCGGAGACCTCCACGCGCAGGGCGTCGCGCTGCCCGGCCGTCCGGCACAGTCGAACGCCGATGGGTCCTGACGCGTACCGCATCGCATTGGTGACCAGCTCGCTGACCAGCAGCGTCGTGACGTCCCCGAGTTCTTCGAGCCCCCACTCGGCGAGCTGGGCGCGGACCGCCGCGCGGGCTTTGCGGACCGCTGTCGGGTCGGCGGGGAAGGCCCACTCGGCGTAGTCGCCTTCGGTGTGGAGCACGCCGATCACTTCCCTGGCCGCGCGAGGAACCCTGTCCGGTTTCAGAGGGTTAAACGGGATATACCCGGACAGGGTGGGGTGCTATCGCGTTGATGGGTGTGTGGTGGCACGGACGGCGTAGGGGCGCACCCCACCGGGGGCAGGATTACGCCGTTGCGCCGCCGCCCAGCACCTCTTTCACCGCGGGCACGTCCTGGTCCAGCCAGTCCACGTCCCAGATCTCCGCCGGCGTCAGCCAGCGCAGGGCGTCGTGGTCCTCCAGCGGCTCCGGGGTCCCGGCGACCAGGCGCGTGCGCCATACGCGCAGGACATAACCCGGTCTGGCGAGCGGCCATTCGCCGGGCACGCGCTCGACCGGTTCGGCCGTGACCCCCAGTTCCTCGCTCAGCTCCCGGGTCAGGGCGTGCTCCGGGGTCTCGCCCGGCTCGACCTTTCCGCCGGGGAGTTCCCAGCGACCGGCCAGCTCGGGGGGCGCGCTCCGGCGTGCGGCCAGGAGGCGGCCCGCTTCGTCGTACAGGGCGGCCGCGACCACGACCACGAGGGGTTCTGTCATGGGGCGGAGCCTACGGGTGGCGCCTACGCCTGCCTCAGCGCGGTGATCCGTTCTGCTGCCCCGGGCCCGGGCCCGGGGTCAGGCGCTCGACCCAGTAGAGCTGCTTGTGGCCGCGGTCATCGAGGCTGTCGGCGATGCGCTGGGCCTCAGCCCTGGTCGCGTACCTGCCGACGCGGTAGCGGTTGCCGTTGTCGTCCTGGCGTATGACGAGCCACGAGAGCGTGGTCGTGCCGTCGTTCATCGCACCCCGCCCCTCCCTGGCTCCCCCGATTCCGACTCCGACTCGCATCGCGTCCCGCCCCTTAATCCTGAGGAAACCGCAATCCGCATATGCCCGAGCCTACGCCTGACCTTTACGGAGCGGATACGCATTGGCACAAAGAGATACGTCAACCAGCCACGCGCGGAACGCGGTGAGGGGGCGCATCCGCATAGATGCGCCCCCTGTCCCCCGGTGGTGATGGTTCAGCTCGTGCGCACCGTCGGCATCGGCATCAGGACCGGCTCGCCCGTCGGCGCCTTGGTGCAGACGTCGCCGCACTCCGCGTCGAGCGAGCAGCACAGCGAGCAGATCGGTCCGGCCTGGACGGGGCAGTCGGCGACGTCGGGGAGTTCGTACGCCGTCTCGCAGACGCTGCAGGTGTGGGTGGCGGTGATGTCCTCCACCTCGACGTCCGGGCCGTTCACCGGATTGGGCCGGGCCAGGTAGTACTTGCCCTTGGTCGCCCAGGCGATGAGCGGGCACAGGACCAGCGCGAGGCCCGCGGCGATGAAGGTGGAGAAGGCCTCCGCGTACTCACCGAAGAGACCGAAGAAGGCCAGGATGGAGACGGTCGAGGCGATCACCATCGAGCCGAAGCCGGCCGGGTTCACCGCGTACAGGTACGCCCGCTTGAACTCGATGTACTTGGGGCTCCAGCCCACCCGCTTGTTGATGACGAGGTCGGCGGCGACGGCCGCGATCCACGCGATGCCCACGTTCGAGTAGAAGCCGAGCAGCTTGTTGAGCGCGGCGAACATGTTCATCTCCATCAGCGTCAGCGCGATGGCGAGGTTGAGGAAGATGTACCAGACGCGGCCCGGGTGGCGGTGGGTCACGCGGGAGAAGAAGTTCGACCAGGACAGCGAGCCGCTGTACGCGTTGGTGACGTTGATCTTGATCTGGGAGACGACGACGAACAGCGCGGCCGCGGGCAGCGCCACCGAGCCGAGCCACGGCTTGAGGGCCTCGACCTGAGGGGCGATGGGCTCGAGCGCGTGCGTCTTGCCGACCGCTTCGAGGGCCACGAAGGCGAGGAGCGCACCGCCGAGCTGCTTCGCGGCGCCGATGATCACCCAGCCGGGGCCCGCCGCGAGAACGGCCAGATTCCATCGCTTCCTGTTGGCTTCCGTCTTGGCCGGCATGAAGCGCAGATAGTCCGCCTGCTCACCGATCTGCGCGATGAGGGAGAGGGCGACGCCGGTGCCGAGCCCGAAGCCGAGCCAGTCGAAGCCGCTGCCCGCGCCCTCGGTGCCGCCGAAGTGCGTGAAGTCGCCGAAGGAGCCGGGCGAGTGGAAGGCCAGGACGACGAAGGGCAGGACCAGGCCGATCAGCCAGACCGGCTGCGTCCACGCCTGGACCTTGGCGAGCGCGCCCATGCCGCGGAAGACGATCGGGATGACGATGAGCGTCGTCAGCAAGTAGCCGACGGGCAGCGGCAGTCCGGTCAGCTCGTGCATGGCCTGCGCCATGATCGAGCCTTCGAGCGCGAAGAAGATGAAGGTGAACGAGGCGTAGATGAGCGACGTGAGCGTCGAGCCGAAGTAGCCGAAGCCCGCGCCGCGCGTGATGAGGTCCATGTCCAGGCCGTACTTGGCACAGGCCCGGGCGATCGGTATGCCCGTCAGGAAGATGATCGTCGCCGCGCACAGGATCGAGGCGAGACCGCTGGTGAATCCGTACGTGAAGACGATCGAGGCGCCGATCGCGAAGTCCGCGAGGTAGGCGATGCCGCCGAGCGCGGTGGAGGCGACCATCGTCGGCGACCAGCGGCGGTAGGAGTGCGGGGCGTAGCGCAGCGAGAAGTCCTCGCGGGACTCGTCGGCGGCCAGCTTGGCGTAACTGCGCTTGGGGAGCGCCCCGTTGGGCGGTTCGGGGGCCGCCGGATCGGCGGTGGGCAGAGCGGTCTCGGTCATCGTCGGCTTCCCGTTCGTCCATCAGTCAGCGGTATACCGGTACGGCCGGTACGCAGATGGAAGGTAGGAGCCGCGCATGACGGTTTGTTGCAGCGGCGGATTGCCTGTCTGTTACGGGAGTTCGGTCCGCGTTAACTCGCGATCACATGGTCCGGACGGGGCACCCCGGGTATCGGGCGGTGCCCTGCGCCCCGGGGGTCACTTCACCGGCAGGTGGTATGCGATGCGGTACCGGTCGGCCGGGACCACGACATCGGCCGTCTCCACGGGTCTGCCCGAGGCGAAGAAGGTGCGGTGGATGACCAGCACGACGTGTCCCGGCACACCGCCGAGCGCGCTCAACTCCTCGGCGAGGCCGGGGCGGGCGGCCACTTCCTCCGTCACGTTGTCCACGATCACGTCGATCGCCGCCATGCGCTCCACGACGCCGCAGCCGCCCAGCGGGCCCTCCTCGGGGAGCATCACCGGCGTGCGCCCCGTGACGGCGAGCGGCTCCCAGGACGTGGCCAGCATCACCGTCTCGCCCGCGTCCCGGTACACGTATCTCGTACACATCACGCGGTCGCCCGCACGGACGCCGAGCCGCTCCGCGACGCCGCCGTCGGCCTCGGTCTGCTCGCTGCGCGACTCCCAGGTGCCGCGCGCGGCCGGGTCGGACTGCTCCTGGCGGAACGGGGTGGAGCCGCCGCCCGAGCGGTATCCGGAGCGGGCGACGCGGCGGGGCACGGGGCGCTCGCGCACATAGGTGCCGGAGCCGGAGCGGCCCTCGACGAGCCCTTCCGCCATCAGCACCTTGCGGGCCTCCAGGGCGACCGTGTCCGAAACCCCGTACTCCTCGCGGATCTTGGCCTGGGAGGGGAGGCGGGTGTGCGGCGGCAGCGAGCCATTGACGATCTTCCTGCGCAGATCGCCCGCGACGCGCAGGTATGCCGGCTGCTCACCGAATGTCACTTGGCCGTTCCCCTCAGATCCCCGTTGAACCCCACAGAACCCCATGGGGTCCCCATGGATTGACAGACAGCAACAGCGTGGCAACCGTGGGTTGAGCCATGCAAGCAAAGGCCAAGGAATCACTCGAAGTGATGACATGCAGGCCCCGAGGGCTTTACGCAGCGACTCCTTCCAGGTAGAGGGCAGTTGCGGATGGCGTGATCACGAACCGGGCGGACACGGTGTGTGCCGTGAACCGGCCCGGCGCGCGATCGGCCTCCCGGCCCCGGGGCTCGTACGGGCGGCGGACCGGGCCGTGGAGCCGGAGCCGATTCGATGAACCGCGCGCCTACGCTGCCCTCATGACCGCCCTTCCCGACTGCTACTGCCCCCTCGACGGCACCCGCGTCCCCGCCGGATCGCTCACCTGGTGCTGTCCGGTCTGCCGAGGCCCGCTCGACCTCGACCTCTCCCCCACGCCCGCACCTCTCAAGTCCCTTGCCGGACGCGTCAGTTCGCTGTGGCGCTACGCCGAGTGCCTGCCGCTTCCGGTTCCCGACTGCACACTCGGCGAGGGCCGCACCCCGCTCGTCCCGCTCGCGGGCACCGTCTCGGCGAAGCTGGACTTCCTGATGCCGACGCTGTCGTTCAAGGACCGCGGCGCCGTCATGCTCGCCGCGCTCGCGACCCGCCTCGGCCCGGACCGCGTCATCGCCGACAGCAGCGGCAACGCCGGGACCGCCGTGGCCGCGTACTGCGCCCGCGCCGCCCTGCCGTGCACCGTGTACGTCCCCGACGGCACGTCCCCCAAGAAGCTGGAGCAGATCGGGGCGCACGGCGCGAAGCTCGAAGTGGTCCCCGGGGACCGGGAGGCGACGGCGCGGGCGGCCCGTGCGGTGGCCGACGAGGACGGTGTCTTCTACGCCAGCCACGTCCACAACCCCTACTTCCTGCACGGCACGAAGACGTACGTCCACGAGCTCTGGGAGGACCTGGGCGGCCGCCTCCCCGACGTGCTCGTCGTGCCCGTCGGCAACGGCACGCTGCTGCTCGGCGCCGCCCTCGCCGTCGCCGAGCTGCACACCGCGGGCCTGATCGACCGCCGTCCCGCGCTGCACGCCGTCCAGGCCGCGGCGGTCGCCCCGCTGGCCGAGGCGTGGCGGGCCGGAGCCGACGAGCTGGTGGGCACGACCCCGATGGCGCCGACGCTCGCCGAGGGCATCGCGATCACCGCCCCGCCGCGCGCCCGGCAGATCCTGCGGGCCGTGCGCGAATCGGGCGGCGCGTTCCACACGGTGACGGAGGATCAGATCCGGCACGCGCAGCTGGATCTGGCCTCGCGGGGCCTGTACGTCGAGTCGACGGGGGTGGCGTGCTGGGCGGCGACCCGGGACGGCGGGTCCCTCGGGCAGGTCCTGAACGGGCGCAGCGCGGTCGTGCCGCTGTGCGGGGCGGGTCTCAAGACGGGGCTCGCGGCGCCGCCCGCCTGACCCCGCCCGACCCCGCCTGATCGGCGGGGCTTGGTCCGCCCCGGCGGCGCGCATACCGCACCGTGAGCCCTTCGCGTCGCACCCTCGGATCCGTGACCACCAGGAACCGCCTCCTCGGCGCCCTCGCCCTCGCCCTCCCCTCCCTCGTCGGACCACTGCCCCCCGCCCCGGCCCAGGCCGCCGCTCCCCTCTGCGGGAACCCCGCCTGGACCCTGGCCACCCGCACCCCGGCCAAGCCCGACGACCCGTTCCACGCCTACGCCGGCAACGGCTACCTCGGGGTGCGCGTGCCGCCCCCGGGCGCCGGGTACGCCGCGCCCGGCGCCCCCGACGCGAAGACCGGCTGGCCGCTGTACACGCACCCGTACGACGGCTCCTTCGTCTCCGGCCTCTACGCGCGCGGGCCCGCCCACACCGCCCATCGCCAGGCCGTCGCCGCCCTGCCCTCGTGGACGGGTCTCGACGTGCGCGTCGGCGGCGAGACGTACGGGCCCGGCAGCCGCACCACGGGCTACCGGCAGAGCCTCGACCTGCGCTGCGGCATCGTGCGTACGTCCGTCACGTGGCTGCACGAGGACGGGCGGCGCACCGATCTGACGTACGAGGTGGTCGCGGACCGGGCGCGGGCGCACGTCGGCGCGGTGCGGCTGCGCGTCGTCCCGCACTGGAGCGGCGCCGTCACCGTCACCGACCGGATCGACGGCGCCGGCGCCCGCCGCATCGCCCCGACCGGCGCGGGCCCGCACGGCAAGCGCACCGCGGCCGTCGGCTTCCGGACGGACGGGACCGGGACGGACGGGGCCGTCGCGTCGACCCTGCGCGCGCCGGGGCGCACTCAATCCGCCCGCAGGTCAAGGGACTTGAGCGTGAGCCAGCGCGCGGACTTCGACGTCAGCAGCGGGTCGCGGTACGACGTCACCAAGTACGTCGGCGTGGACACGGCCCTCACCTCGCGCTCGCCCCGGGCCGCCGCGGCCTCCGCGTCGCAGCGCGCCGCCGCGGCCGGGTGGGACGCGCTGCTGCGTGAACACACCGCGGCCTGGCGGACGTTGTGGACCTCCGACATCGAGGTGCCCGGGCGGCCCGAGCTGCAGGCGCAGGTGCGCGCGGCCCAGTACGGGCTGCTCTCCTCGCTGCGGCCCGGCGCACGGAACAGCATCGCGCCGACCGGCCTGAGCAGCGACAACTATGCGGGCATGGTGTTCTGGGACGCGGAGACGTGGATGTTCCCCCCGCTGCTCGCGACCCGGCCCGAGCTGGCGGAGCCCGTGCTCGCCTACCGGTACCGGACCCGGGCGGCGGCCGCGGACAACGCGCGCAAGACGTCCGTCGGCGGGCTCATGTACCCCTGGACGAGCGCGGGTTCGGGCTCGTTGTGGGGCGAGTGCCAGAGCTGGTACCCGCCGCACTGCGTGATCCAGAACCACCTCCAGGGCGACATCGCGCTCGCGGCCTGGCAGTACTACCAGGCGACCGGCGACGAGAAGTGGCTGCGCGCGCAGGGCTGGCCGCTGCTCAAGGGCCTTGCCCAGTACTGGACTTCGCGGGTGACGAAGAACGAGGCGGACGGCTCCTACTCCGTCAAGGACGTCGCCGGGCCCGACGAGTACAGCAACGGCGTCGACGACGGCGTCTACACGAACGCGGTCGCCGCGACGTCCCTGCGCGCCGCGGCGAAGGCGGCACGGATCGTCGGGCAGCGCCCCGGCGCCGACTGGACGCGCATCGCCGACCGGCTCCGCATCCCGTACGACACCAGGCGCAAGGTCTTCCTCCAGTACGCCGGGTACGACATCGGGCACGCGTCGCCGATCAAGCAGGCCGACGCGGTGCTGCTGCTGTATCCGCTGGACTGGCGGCCCATGCCGAAGGGGGCGGCGGCCGCGACGCTCGACTACTACGCGGCGCACACCGATCGCGACGGCCCGGCGATGACGGACTCGGTGCACGCCGTCGCGGCGGCGGCGATCGGCGAGCCGGGCTGTTCGACGTACACCTTCCTGGAGCGGGCGTCGCGGCCGTTCTTCCGGGGGCCGTTCGGGACGTTCTCGGAGTCGCGCGGGTCGAAGGCCGGGGCCGGGGACGCGCTCGCGGGAGAGCCGGCGCAGGACTTCCTCACCGGCAAGGGCGGCTTCCTGCAGGTGTTCACGCACGGTCTGACGGGGCTCAGGCTGCGCGACGACGACGCCGTGCACCTGGACCCGATGCTGCCGCCGCAGTTGTCAACGGGCGTCACGGTCAAGGGACTTCAGTGGCGCGGCCGGACCTATGACGTGGCGATCGGGGCCGAGCGGACGACGGTCCGGCTGACGGCGGGGCGGCCGTTCACCGTGGACACCCCGGCCGGGCGGAAGACGGTGACCGCGGGCGGGCTCACGCTCCCGACGCGGCGTCCCGACCGCACGCCCACCTCCGACCTGGCCCGCTGCCGCCCGGCGACGGCGACGTCCGAGGACCCGGGGCAGTACGCGGGCGCGGCGGTGGACGGCAACCCGGCCACGACGTGGCTGCCCGCGCGTCCCGGCGGGGCGCTCACCGTGGACCTGGGCGCCGAGCGGGCCGTGCGCCGGGTGACGGTGGCGGGAGCGCGGGCCCGGCGGGTCGAGACGTCGGCGGACGGGCGGCGCTGGGTGCCGTTCGCGCCGGGCGGCGCGGCCCGGTTCGTACGCGTCACACAGACCGGTGAAGTCGCCGAGCCCGTCGGGGAGTTGACCGTCACGTGAGCGCGCCTGTCAGTTGAGCTTGGTGTCGCCCTGGGCCTCCAGCACCTTGCGCAGGCCCGAGGCGACCTGCTCGCACTCCTCGGGGGCCAGCGGGGCGAGGATCTCCTCGTAGTCCCGCAGATGGGCCGCCATCACCTCGTCGGTGAGGGCGCTGCCGCGCTCGGTGAGCCGGATCCGCACGGTGCGCCGGTCGGCGCCGTCCCGCACCCGCTCGACCAGGCCCTTGGCCTCCATGCGGTCGATCCGGTTGGTGATGGCGCCCGAGGTCACCATGGCGGCGCCGAGGAACGCGCCGGCGGTCAGCGTGTAGGGCGGGCCCGAGCGGCGCAGCGTGGTGAGCACGTCGAACTCGCCCACGCCCAGCCCGAATTGGGCGTGCAGCGTCTTGAAGTGGCGGTCCAGCACGCGCTGCATGCGCTGGATGCGCCCGAGGATCTCCACGGCCTTCAGGGCGTCGCCCAGTTCGGGCCGCTCCTTGCGCCACTGCTCGACGATCAGGTCCAGGGCGTCGGCCATGCCCGTCCTCCACTCTCGCGTGCGCTCCCGCGCTCCCACCATTTCTCTCAATCTTAAGAGGCTTGACGTTGAACAACCAAGCCTGCTTTTATCTCAACGTTAAGAGAGTCAACCTTAAGACGAACTCGGAGCCAGCCGCATGTCCCTGCCCCTGCACCTCGACCCCGCCGCCCAGGACCTCCTCTTCCGCGAGGCCCGCACCGCGAACACGTTCACCGCGGAGCCGGTCACCGACGGACAGCTGCAGGCGGTGTACGACCTGGTGAAGTTCGGCCCGACCGCCTACAACCAGTCGCCGCTGCGGGTCGTCCTGGTCCGCACGCCCGAGGCGCGCGAGCGGCTGCTGCCGCACCTGGCCGAGGGCAACCGGGCCAAGACCGCCACGGCCCCGCTGGTCGCGATCCTCGCCACGGACTACGAGTTCCACGAGGAACTGCCGCGGCTGCTGCCGTTCGCGCCCGGCGTGAAGGACTCGGTGTTCGGCGAGCGCCCGCTGCGCGAGCGGGACGCCGCGCTCAACGGGGCGTTGCAGGCCGCCTACTTCCTCATCGGCATCCGCGCCGCCGGGCTCGCCGCAGGACCGATGACCGGATACGACGCGGAGGGCCTGCGCAAGGAGTTCCTCGACGCCGACCACGCCCCGCTGATGGTGGTCAACATCGGCCGCCCGGGCCCCGACGCCTGGTTCCCGCGGCTGCCGCGCCTCGCGTACGACGAGGTCGTCACGGCGGTCTGAGCCGTACGCCCCGCCCTGCCCGTCCCTTTCTCGCACCGCAGTCCCCAGGGGGAGCCATGTCCGTCCTGCCCAAGACCGCCGCACCCGCCGCCGCCCGCAGCACGGCCCGCGCGGGCGGCGAAACGCGTCAAGTCCCTGTCCTGTGGCTGGCGTTGCTCGCCACACCGGTCGCCGCCGGGGCCAACGCGCCCGTGCTGATCCTCGGCGACATGGGCCGCTCACTCGGCGTTGCCACGACCGGCGCCGCCTGGCTCGTCACCACGTTCGCCTGGGCCATGTCCGTCGGGATGCCGCTCATGGCGACGCTGCTGCGGCGTCGCGGGACGCGGGCCGCGCTGTGGACCGGCGCCGCGCTCACCCTGGCCGGCACCGTCCTGGTCGCCGCCGCGCCGTGGCTGCCGCTCGCGCTGGTCGGGCGTGCGGGGCAGGCGGTGGGCGGCGCGGGCCTGATCGCGGTCGCGATGAGCCTCGCGGGCAACGCGCGGCGGATGGGCGTGATCAGCGCCGGGTTCGGCATGCTCGGCGCGGCCGGGCCGCTGCTCGGCGAGCGGCTCACGGGCGCGGTGTCCTGGCGGGCGGCGCTCGCCGTGTCGGTGGTCGCGCTGCTCGCGGTGCCCGCGGTGGGGCGGCACGCCAAGGAGGCCCCGCCCGCCGAGGGCCGCTTCGACCTCAGGGGCGCACTGGCCCTGACCGCCCTCGCCACCGGCCTGATCCTGCTGCCGACGTACCCGCTGCCCGCGGTCGCCGCGGCGCTGGTCGCGGCCGCGCTGCTCGCCGCGCACATCCGCCGCCGCCCCGAGGGCTTCGTCCCGGCGGGCGTGCTGCGCACCCCGGTGTTCCGTACGGCCACGCTGCTCGCGCTCGCGCTCTCCACCTCGTACTTCGTCCTGCTGTTCGCGGTGCCGCGGCTGATCGCCGACCGCACCGACTGGTCGAAGGGCTCGGTGGCGACGGGCCAGCTGATCGCCCTGCTCACGGGCTCGGCCCTGGCGCTCGGCTTCGCCGCGGTGTCGGCGCGGCTCGGCCGGACCCGGGTGCGCACGGCGCTGATCGCGGCCGGGGGCGCGGCCGCGGTGACGGCGGTGTTCGCCCAGTCGGCACCGGTGCTGCTGGCGGCGGCGGGCGCGGCGGTGTTCGGCGCGGCCGGTGCGAACGCCACCCAGTCGATGGACGCGGCCTCCGCCGTCCCGACCGCCCAACGCCCCACGGCCATCGGCCTGTTCACGCTCGGCTACCAGCTGGGCGGGGCGCTCGGCCCGGCGCTCGCGACGCTGCTGGTGCTCCGCTAGCCGTTCCCGGTCAGTCGCGGGTCGAGTCGAGAAGGGC
The DNA here is from genome assembly GCF_044460595.1 of Streptomyces sp. NPDC050085. Lineage (NCBI taxonomy): Bacteria > Bacillati > Actinomycetota > Actinomycetes > Kitasatosporales > Streptomycetaceae > Streptomyces > Streptomyces sp. NPDC050085. Next base: position 372,023 of record NZ_JBITJZ010000004.1, read on the forward strand.
GACGCAGCGGTCCAACAGGGCCGCGAGCGTCGCCCTTTCGTCGTCCGTGAACTCCTCGGCGAGCGCCCGCTCCACGCGCACGGCCCGGAGGTCCGCCGCCGCGGTCAGCGCCCGGCCCTCCTCGGTGAACGTGATCTCCAGGACGTTCTTGTGCCACTCGTGCGGGGTGCGCTCGACGAGGCCGCGCTCCTGGAGGTTCTTCAGGACGGTGTTCATGGTCGGCGGGGTGACCCCGCACAGCCGGGCGAGGGCCGCGGCCGAGATGCCGGGGTTCTCGTCGAGATAGAGGAGCGCCGCGTACTGGGCGACGGTCAGACCGGCCGGCTTCACGGCGGCGAGCTTGGCCGCGTTCAGCGCCTGTTCGGCGCGCTTGATGTGGGAGCCGAGGCGCTCCGAGACCGGCAGGGACGTCATGCCCGCATGCTACCGCGCACGTCATTAGCCCCTTGACGACCATTAGTCATCAGACGGCCGTGAGTCCACTGGCATCAATTAGCTTCTTGACGAGCATTAGAGTTCTAATCTACGTTCGTGAGCTAACAGCTAGCGACCAACAGCCAACGACTGACAGCGGCCGGGGCGCCCGAAGCGCCCGGCCCGATGGGGGTTCCTTCATGCGTCGCACCTTCGCCGCCGCCACCGCGCTCGCCGCCCTGGCCGTCGCGGCACCGCTCACCAGCACCGCGTACGCCCAGGACGGCGCGGGGCCGCACCGCACCCGGGTGACCACCGCCTTCACGCTCCCCGGCGAGCGCGTCTATCCCGAGGGCATCGCCACCGACCCGCGCGACGGCACGGCGTACGTCGGGTCGTTCGAGACGGGGGCCGTGTACCGCGCGACCCCCGGGCAGCGCACCGCCGAGGAGTTCCTGCCCGCGGGCGCCGACGGGCGGCACACCGCGAACGGCCTGCGGGTCGACCGGGCCGGACACCTCTGGGTGATCGACTCGTCCACCGGCGTCATGGTCTACGACCTGCACAGCCGCGAGCTGCTCGCCCGGTTCGACGCACCCGGCGACGGGCCGCGCCTGGTCAACGACCTGACCGTCACCCCGGACGGCACCGCCTATCTCACCGACTCCCTGCGCACCACCGTCTACCGCGTGACCCCCGAGCAGGTGGCGCGCGGCGGGCACGCCGACCTCACCCCGTGGGCGGACCTGAGCGGCCTGATCAACTCCGACTCGTACACCCTGAACGGCATCGTCGCCGACGCCTCCGGCCGCCACCTGTACGTCGTCGACATGGGCGCCGGTGACCTGTACCGGGTCAGTACGAAGGACGCCTCCGTACGCCACGTCGCCCTGCACGGGCCGCAGTTGACCAACGGGGACGGGCTCGAACTGCGCGGCGACACCCTGTGGGCCGCCCAGAACCTGGACAACACGATCACCCGCTGGCACCTGGACGGCGGCGGCGCGGCGGCCCACGTGGAGCGCTCGGTCACCGACCCCGCGCTCCAGGTCCCGACGACGCTGACGCACGACCGGGGGCGGCTGCTCGTCGTGCGCTCCCAGTTCGACCACGGCGGTCCGCTGGGCGGGGGCACGCCGCAGGGACCGTTCACGGTGGCGGCCGTCGACGGGATCTGACCAGCGACGACGCCGCCGGTCCCACCCCTTGGATCTTGTCTTACGGGCAGGGCGGCGGAATGTTAGCTTGCCCCCGGCCATTTCCAGGGGGGACTTCAGTGAGTCGTGAAGCCGCTGCTCAGCAGCTCCGTACCGCCACTGCGGCGATCATCGAGGCGTACCGTGCGGGCCTCGGACGGCTCGGCAGCCCGCTGGTGTCCCGCGAGGACATCTGGCGGCAGTGCCGGCACCAGGCGCAGAACATCGTGGCCGAGTGCGCACAGGCGCTGGAGGCCGGGAAGTACGCGGAGCCCCCGGGCGTCGGCGAGTACACGCGGCTGCTCGGGGCGCACCGCGTCGTCCAGCAGGTACCGGTCTCGGAGTCGGTGCGTGCCGTGGAGGTGCTCTGGCAGGCCATGCAGGGCGCGATCGGGCAGGCCGTCGCCGCCGTGCGGCCCGAGGAGCGGCTCGCGGCGACGCAGACGGTGGGCGCCGCGTTCCGGGCCTCGACGGGGAGCCGCCTGTACCAGGGGATACGTGGCTACGAGGAGGCCAGGCAGCCGCTCGGGCAGCCACTCGGGCAGCCACTCGCCGCCGAGACGGCGGAGCGCAGCGCCGAGGCGCCCGCGCACGAACAGGTCCTGGACCTGCTGACCCTGCGGGAGCGGCAGATCCTGGAGGCGGTGCGCGACGGGCTGACCAACCGGCTGATAGGGCGTCGGCTCGAGATCAGCGAGGCGACGGTGAAGCGGCATCTGCACAACGCGTACCGCAAGCTGGGGGCGAGTTCACGGGTGCAGGCGCTCAACAAGGCGTTTCCCGCCGGAATTTGAGCCTGGCGCCGCCCGCCGGGCTCACACGACGGCGAGCACCGCCACCAGCAGCAGGTTGGCCGCGTACTGCGTGACCATGAACGCCCGGTACGCGCCCCGCCGTTGCTGCCGGTCGGCGTTCGACCGGCGTGCGTCGCGCAGTACTTGGGCGACGACCCAGGCCGCCCCGGCCGCCACCGGCACCGTGCCCACCAGGGCGAGCGGGGCCCACCGGGCCGCCGCCACCGGACCGGCCACGCCCACCAGGACCGCGCCCAGCACCGCGAGGGCCCGCGCCGCCGCCATGCCGCGGACGACCGCGACCGTGCGCCGGCCGCCCGCCGCGTCACCGCCCGCGTCCCCCAAGTCCTTGACCAGGGCGCCGACCAGCGCCATCCAGGCCGACATCACGAGGCCGAAGACGACACCGGTGGCGGTCCAGCCCGACCCGGCCGCCGCGACACCGGCCGCGTACGAGGCCGCGCCCATGCCGAACACCACCAGTGCGCACCGCACGCTCGAGTCCTTGGCCCGCACCGGGCCGACCGAGTAGGCCCAGCCGAGCAGCAGGAATCCCACGACCCAGGCGAGCACTTCGCCGCCCGCGAGCGCGCCGAGCACCAGGGCGGCCGCGGCGAGCAGCGCCGTGACGACCGCCGCCGTACGGACCGGGAGGGCTCCCCTGGCGATGGGCCGCCGGGAGCCGTTGGCGCGGTCCTCGCGGACGTCCGTCACACCGTTGAGCAGGTACGCGCAGGACACCGCACACCACCAGGCCGCCATGCCGAGCACGGTGCGCGACAGGGCGCCCGGCGCCTGCACGGCGGACACCGCGCCCACCGCGAAGCGCAGCACGAACATCGTCTGCACCAGCGGACGCGCCTCTGACCAGCACAGACGCGCCGTCTCAGGCACGCTGCGCCACTGGACGTCCAGCGCGCGAGCCGGCCTTGAAACTCTCGGAATGACCCCGGAATCGCTCACGGCCGCAGCCTAAAAGCGGGCTCGGGTGCACCTCCATACAACCATCGGCGTACGGGGTGTACACCGGCGTACACCCTCCCTGGCCCGTTGGTCGCAAGGCACTGTGAGGCCCCGAATTCGTGGTGCACGATGAGTTCCGCCGCGGCCCGGAGAGGCGAACTCCCGGGCCGCACAGGCGAATTCGATGCACTCAGTCAGAGGGGCTTTTCACAGATGCGTACGCGGGTTTTCACATGACGGCTGACACACGGGCTGATGTACGGGCCGCCACCCGGTCCGAAGCCGCGAGGAGCATGGCGGCGATCGGCTGCAGCGGGCACTACGACGGAAAACTCGCCCTGTACGACATCACCGTCTCGCAGGCACACGTCGCGATGCTGCAGAAGCAGGACATCGTGCCGCCGGACGCGGCCGTCGAACTGCAGCGCGCCCTGGAGGAGTTGAAGCAGCGCATCCGGTCCGGGGACAGCGTGCTCGACCCCGAGGCCGAGGACGTGCACACCGCGATCGAGCAGTACCTGGAGACGCGGATCGGCGCGGACGCGGGCTGGCTCGGCACCGCCCGGGCCCGCAACGACCTCGCGGTGACCGCGCTGCGGCTGTGGATCCGCGACCAGGTGATCGCGCTGCGGTCGAAGATCCTGGCGCTGACGCAGGCGCTGCTCGAGCAGGGCGAGAGGCACGCGGCGACCGTCATGCCGGGTTTCTCGCACCTGCAGATCGCCCAGCCGATGACGTTCGGCCATGTCTGTCTCGCGTATGCCGAGACATTCCTCCGTGACGCCGAGCGGATTTCCTTCGTCCTCTCCCTGCAGGACGAATGCCCGATGGGCGCGGCGGCGCTGGCCGGCACCGGATTCCCGATCGACCGGCAGTCCGTCGCGGAAACGCTCGGATTCCGCCAGCCGACGGCGAATTCCCTCGACAGCGTCGGCGACCGGGGATTCGCGCTCGACTTCCTGAACGCCGGTGCGTCGGTGGCCCTGAACCTTTCGCGGTTCAGCGCGGAGCTCGTCTTCTGGTCGTCGCAGCCCGTCGGCCTCATCACGCTGCCCGACGAACTGATCAGCGCCTCCTCGGCCATGCCGCACAAGCGCAACCCCGACGCGGCGGAGCTGATCCGCGCCAAGAGCGGCCGGGTCCTCGGCAACCTCCACGCGCTGCAGACCGTGGTCAAGGGCCTGCCCCTGAGCTACTTCCGGGACCTGCAGGAGGACAAGGAGCCGCTGTTCGACACGGCGCAGACCCTGACCCTCTCCCTGGACGCCGCCGTCACGATCGCGACCCTGATGGAGCCGAACGCGGACGCGATGCGGGCGGCCCTCGACATCAACTTCGTCACCTCCGGCGACCTCGCCGACTGGCTGACCCGGGAGCGCGGCATCCCGTTCCGCACGGCCCATCACCTCGTCACGGACCTGGTGCGCCTGGCACAGCAACAGGGTTGCTCCCTGGGCGAGTTGTCCCAGGAGGACCGGCGCGGCGTCGACGAGCGCCTGGCCTTCGAGCCGTGGCCCGACCTCACCGTCGAGGCCTCGGTCGCCTCCCGTGCCAGCAGCGGCGGCACGGCCCCCGAGCGCGTCAGGGAGGCCGCCGCCCAACTCCGGGCCAGGCTCAACGAGTTCATCGAGTTCGAGAACGACTTTTCCGACCAGGAAATCATCACCCGCAGTACCACGCACGAAGGAGCGACCACGTCATGACCGCCACCCTGCTCGAGACGCCGGCACAGCAGCTGTCCGCCGACGCCCTGGACACGTACAAGAAGCAGTACTGGCAGGACGGTTACACCATTCTCCGCGGGCTCTACACGCCCGCCGAGATCCAGGCGTACCGCGACGAGGTCGAGCGGCTCTTCCACCTCGACGGCCTGGACGACGACCTCAACCTGCGCACCGAGTTCCGCCGCGGGCCCGACGGCCGCTACGCCTTCGACCGTCTCGACCCGGTCCTGGACATCTCGCCCGGGATGACGGACGCCGCCAAGCACCCGGCGCTGCTCGGCGCGCTGCGCACGATCCTCGACGGCTCGCCCGAGGTCCTCAAGTGCAAGCTGATCCGCAAGGAGCCGGGCACCAACGGCTACATCCCGCACCAGGACTTCCTGTACTGGCAGTGGCTGAACGAGAACCCGGACAAGCTGTGCACGGCGGTGATCAACCTGTACCCGAGCGACGCCCTCAACGGCGGACTCGGCTTCTACCGCGGCACGCACCACGAGCTGCTGCCGGGACCGGCGAGCGACCCGGGCGCGGACTGCGACCCGACCGCGCTGAACGCGTCGACCATCGACGTGCCCTCCCTGGAGGCCGGTGACGTCCTGGTCTTCCACTCGCTCGCCGTGCACTTCAGCGGCCGCAACGCGGGCTCGGTCCCGCGCACCGTGCTGCTGCCGTCGTACTGCGCGACCGAGGACACCGGCCTGTACCGCAAGTACTACCGACGCGAAGTCGTGCGCCGCTGCAAGGAGATGGTCGGCTTCGAGCGCTACTTCGAGCGCAACGCCGCCATCTGATCCCCCTCACATCCAAAGGTGCCTGACATGCAGCATGTCCTTCTGCTCCACCCGGTCTCCTCGTGGTCGCTGAACCGTGTCGCCGCGGTCTGCGACCGCGAGAAGTGGCGGCTGACGATCGTCACGATCGACAGCTCGACGGTCGGGGACGGGACCCCCGGCCTGCACGAGTGGATCAGAGTGCCGGAGCTGACGAACTCCCCGCAGGACCTGCTGGCGCAGATCGGGGCCCGCCGCTTCGACGCGGTGGTGGCGGGCAACGAGTTCGCGGTCATCGCGGCGGACGTGCTCGCACGGGAGCTGGGCCTGTACCACAACGACGTCACCGCGATCCGGGCCTCGCGGGACAAGGCGCTGATGCGGGAGGCCTTCGGGCAGTACGGCGTCCCGCAGCCGCAGGTGATCACCCGGCTCAACTCCCTGGAGGAGAGCCGGGAGTTCGACTGGCAGAGCGTCACGTTCCCGGTGATCGTGAAGCCGATCGACATGGCGATGAGCCTGTTCGTGCGCAAGTGCCACACGCAGGCCGAGGTCGAGGAGACCCTCGCGAAGATGCTGGACTTCAAGAAGTCGCGGCTGACCAACCTCGCCTACACGCAGGGCGCGCTCGTCGAGGAGTACGCGGACGGACCGGAGTTCAGCCTCGAGTGCGTCGTGCAGGACGAGAAGGTCGTCGCCCACGCACTGACGCAGAAGTTCCTGTCGGCGCCGCCGATCTGCCACGAGATCGGCCACATCTCGGGCAGCGACATCCCCGACCAGCACCGGGAGACGCTGCTCGGCGCCGCCGAACGCATCGCGAAGAGCTGGGGCATGCCGCAGGGCGTGATGCACATCGAGTTCAAGATGGACGACGAGCGGATCAGCGTGATCGAGGCCGCGGCCCGTCCCGTCGGCGGCCACGTACCGGAGATCGTCGAGCTGCAGCACGGACTGCACCTCGAAGAGGCCTTCCTGTACGCCCGGTTGGGCCTCGACTGGAAGGCGCCCGAGCCCGGCCCGCGCGGGACCTGGCACGGCATCCGCTTCCACTTCGCCGAACGCGCGGAGACGGCACGGCCGCAGAGCGTCGAGGTGGTGTACGACGTCCGCGACGACGGCAACACCGTGCCGGGCGCGGAGCACTTCTCCGTGAACCGGCGGCTCGGCCACGCGGTGCTGCGCGGCGACGCGCTGAGCGACCTCGACACGTACATCCGCACGCACTGATGAACCGGAACCGGAACTGGAACTGGAACTAGCCATGGAACCAAGGGACTTGAACGGGCCGAAGCAGGTCGTCGTGGTGGGCGGCGGCCCCGGCCTCTGCGACCGGCTGCGCGCGTCCGGCGCGGAGATCACGCTGGTCGACACACCGGCACGGTACGAGCAGGCGCTGGTCCGCACCGCGAAGCGCACGGTGCTGACCGAGTACGACGACCCGTCGCTGCTCCCGGCACTGCGGGCGATGCACGCCGAGGCCCCGTTCACCGCGGTGCTCTCTCTCACGGAGCAGGGCCTGCTCCCCGCGGCCCGCATCGCCGAGGCGCTCGGCGTGCCCGGCGTACCGCCGGCCGTCGTCGAACGGACGCGGGACAAGGCCGCCATGCGCACCTGGCTGCGGGACAAGGGCTTCTCCGCCGTCGCCTCCGCCGCCGTACAACACGCGGACGACATACGGGAGTTCGCGGCCGAGCACGGCTATCCGGTGATCGTGAAGCCCCGGCACGGCCAGGGCAGCGAGCACGTCGCCTGCTTCCGCCGGGCCGAGGACGTGGTCCTGCCGCCGGCGGGCGGGGACACGTACGTCGCCGAGCCGTTCCTGTCCGGCGCGGAGTACTCGGTGGAGGCGTTCAGCCGCGCCGGCGAACACCAAGTGGTCGCCATCACCGGCAAGTTCACGCACGACGAGGACCCGGCGAACCCGTTCGTGGAGGTCGGCCACGTCGTCCCGGCGCAGATCGACTCCGCCGCCGAGACGACGATCAAGGGGTACGTCGCCGAGTTCCTGGACGTCATGGGCATCACCGACGGCGTCAGCCACACCGAGCTGCGCCTGACGCCGACGGGCCCCGAGGTCATCGAGACGCACACCCGGGTCGGCGGCGACTCCATCGCCACGCTCGTCCGGCAGGCCACCGGGCACGACCTGCTCGACATGACCGTCCAATGGGCCCTCGACCGGACCACGCCGGCCCCGGCCACGACCGCGGTTCCTGGCGCGGCCGCCGTCCGGTTCTTCACTCCCCCGCCGGGCAGGGTCACCGCGGTCACCGGCGTCCAGCGGTGGCAGGGCCTGCCCGGCGTGCTCAAGCTGCACCTGCCCCTGAAGTCGGGCGACACCGTGCAGCCGGTCCGCAGCTCCGGCACCCGCTCCGGCTACGTACTCGCCGCGGCACCGACCGCCGCGCAGGCGATCGGCATCTGCCGCGACGTCACCGACGGCGTACGCATCGACATCACTCCCCCGGCGCGCACAGCATGACGACACCACAGGCACCGACGGCGCGCCTGACGACGTACCGCGAGATCTTCGCGATCCGGGAGTTCCGCGTCCTCTTCCTGGTCCGGCTGTTCACGATGACGGGCGTCGTCGTCTCCGGCCTCGCGCTCGGCACGGTGATGTACGACCAGACGGGCTCGCCGTTCCTCACCGCGCTCTCCCTCTTCGGCGGGCCCCTGGTCCAACTCCTCACCGCCCGCTACCTGTTGGCGACCTCCGACCTGCTGCGCCCGCGCACCGCCATGGTCCTCATGGCGGTCATCGCGACCCTGACCGCCACTCTTCAGTCACTGCCGGGCCTCGCCTGGTGGGCGCGGTTCCTGATCCTGGCCGGCGGATACGTGGCGATGGCCGCGACGTCGGGCACCGTCCTCGCCCTGCTGTCGGAGATCGTGCCGAAGGACGCGTACGTCCTCGCGCGGGCCACCATGAACATCACCGTCGGAGGCATGCAGGTCATCGGCAACGCCGTCGGCGCCCTGCTGCTCGCCCTGATGTCGCCGTCCTGGCTGTTCGCGCTCGCCGCGCTGGCCGGCGTCACCGCGGGCATCACCGCGCGCTGCGGCCTGACCGACCGCCCGCCGCGGGCGAAGGGAAAGGTGGTCGAGCGCAGCCGCCGCATCAACCGCGAACTGTTCACCTCGCCCACCGTCCGCCCCCTCCTGCTGATGATGTGGGTGCCCAACGGCCTGGTCGTCGGCTGCGAGGCCCTCTTCATCCCGTACGCCACCGGGCACGCGGGCTATCTCCTCGCGGCGGGCGCGATCGGCATGCTCCTCGGCGACATCGTCGTGGGCCGCTTCGTCCCGGAATCCGTGCGCGACCGCCTGGTCCTGCCGCTGCGGCTGCTGCTCGCGGCACCGTTCCTGGTGTTCCCCCTCTCCCTGCCGATCCCCATGGCGGCGACCCTCGTCGGCCTCTCCGCCTTCGGCTTCTCCGCGTCGCTCCCGCTGCAGGAACGGCTGGTGCGGCTGACCCGCGAGGACATCCGCGGCCAGGCGTTCGGCCTGTCGGGAACGGGCCTGATGGTGGGCCAGGCAGCAGGCGCCCTCCTGGCCGGCACCACCGCCCAACTCCTCGGCCCCGCACGGTCGGTGGGCTGGGCGATGGCCCTGATGGCGGTGCTGTCGCTGCTGGTCACGGGGGCACTGCGCAAGGGCTTGCGCGCCGGGCCGACAGAGGCCTAGCCGGTCATTGCATCCCGCCCCCCGGACCGGCCCCCAGGAACATCATCGTCGCCAACGCCTGGAGCACGGCGAGGAGTTGGGTCGCGTCCTCGCACACCACGGGACCCGCGAACGTCCGGAGCGTGATCGGCTGCTGCCCGAAGGGCCCCGCTCCGGGCGGCGGCGCGTCACCCGGAGTCGGTTCGGCGCCGAAGGCCCGGGGTCCCAGCAGGCCCGTACCGGTCGCGACCGGGACGGCCACGCGGGCGGCGGCCGCGGCCAGCGCGGCGACGGCGGCCGGGCCCGCGGCGGCCACGGCTCCGACGAGGACCACCGCGGCGATGATCGTGAAGACCGTCGCCGCCGAGAGCCCGATCTCTCCCGACGCCGGGGCCTGTGTGCCGCGCAGCCTGCGCAGTTCCTTGGCCAGTCGGCGCATCATCTCCAGGATCGCGACGGTCTGCATGTCCTTGACCGAGGGGAAGACGATGATGACGTAGCCGACGAGACCGGGCAGCTCCTTGATCTCGAAGGGGAACGCGAATCGCATCCGGCCGCCGCTGGACTGGGCGAGCCGGATGGGCCTAGTGACTGTCGGCGCCAGCGGCAGCGGCGCGGGGATGAGTCGTTCGGGCGCCCCCTGGGCCGCGGCCAGGCAGTTGTACGCGCACGAGTAGTAGAAGATCTGCACCACGCCCTGGGCAAGGCCCGGCATCGGTTTGACCTCCCACAGGTGCATGGCGCCGAGGTCGGCGAGGTCGAGGCGGAGCGAACCGCGGGTGAAGCGCGGGCTGCGCATCGCCAGCCACAGGCGGCGGTAGCGGGCGTTCTCGCCACGCGCCTTGGACAGGGTGATGGTCCCGGCGGCACGGTGGATGGTGCGCTCGATGAGGATCTCGCTGGGGTTCACCGCGGAGGGGCCGTAGTGCGTACGGAAGCGCGACTGGATGGCGTTGTGCACGCGGTTGCCGTCGCTGGTGGAGGCCTCGTCCACCATGGGGAGGACCTCCGCGGCCAGGGACGCGGCGCTGAACGCGGTGGCCCAGGCGAAGCGTTTGCGCCACGGCTCGATGTCGGCCTCACCGAGGCAGGCGTCGAGCCACTTGATCGCGTTGGCGAGGGTCCACGAGGCCCCCGGGACGGCGACCGGTGCGGCGATGCCCGCCTGCTGGAGGGCGGCACGGTCGTCCTTGTCGAGCGCCGCCTCGCCCGGGTCGCCGCCCTCCAGATCCTCCTCGGCGATCTCCACCAGCGTGCCCGCGTTCTCCCGTACCGCGAGCGCGAGGACCGCTCCCGCCGCCGACGCGAGGTCGGCGGCGGTCGGGAACTCCTGGGCAGAGAGGCCGAGGACGAGGCGGAGCGTCTCCTCGGGGGTCGCGCCGACCTTCGCCTGCACCATCAAGTCGACGACCAGGCCCAGGGATTGACCGAAGTAGTGGCCCAGGTCGCGGGTGAGGGTCTGGTCGGGGCCGTCGCCGGCGCCCGGGCTGAGCAGCGCGAACACCAGGGTGCGGCCGATGGCGTCGAAGTCGACGTCGCCTTCGGCGGGCGTACCGCCTGAGCCTGCGTCACTCATGGGACACCTCGGGCACCTCGGGCACCTCGGGCAGTTGGCCGAGCGCCAGGTGCGGGGTGGGCAGCCTGAACCGCCAGGTCTCCAGGAGCGTGCCCGTGCGCGGGCGGCCGATCTGCTCGCTGATCTCCAGGGCGATCGACACGTACAGCGGATCGTGGAAGTCCATCGGCGGGCGGGTGCCGTTCCAGACCTCGCCCTTCTGCAGATAATGCAGGGCGGCCAGGTCGAACTTCTCGCGCACCGGCACCATCACCCGTACCGCACCGGCCCGTTCGAACTCGGCGAGCATCGCGTCGGGCCCGTCCTCGAGCGCAAGGCGCTGCCACTCCTGCTGCCGCCCCCAGTAGTAGGGGTAGGGCACGTACTGGATGAGGCGCCAGTCGAAGGCCTGCTCCAGGAAGAGGATCCGCTCGCGCTCGGCGGCGTTGGTGGCGAGGCTCGGGGTGAGGAAGTCGCCGGTGAGGAGCTCCGTGCCGGTGGCGCGCGGGAAGTCCTTGCCGCCCGCGAGCATGTACAGGCAGATGCGCCGCAGCTCCGCCTCGACGATCCGGCGGGCCTCGCTGGAGCGCAGCCCCGCGGGCGGCGGGCCCGCCAGCGCCTCGGCCTCCTCGACCCGGGCGTCGTACTGCTCCTTGGCCAGGCGGTACGCGGCCCAGATGCGGGCGTGCACCGCGGCCCGCCAGCGGTCCATGGCCTCGGCGGTCGGTGTGCACACGATGCTGGCGAGGCCCACGAACCCGTACCCGGAGATCTGTTCCACGGCGACGGGCACCACGTCGGTGACGTTCTCCAGGGCCAGCGTCGCCACCGTGTTGAAGAACTCCTTGCCGCCCGTGAGCTTCTCCGTGGGATCGGAGTTGCCGACCGCGATGACGAGACGGGGCACCTCGTCGTTGCCGAACATGTTCCCGAACACGCCCATGACGACGACCTTGCACTCGATCGCCTCGTACCCCTCGGGCACGGCGAGCGTGTCGCTGGAGTCGAAGCGCGCCTCGTCGATCTCCCACTTGTCGGCGGGGGTCCGGGCGGACTTGACGGTCCGCGAGACGACCACGCGGGCGGCGGGCGGGGCGGGGACACCCGTCGTACGGTAAGTGCCCGCCAGCGCCGACCAGTTGTCGCGGGTGATGTCGGCCGGGGCCAGCGGCCTGCTGTCCGCGCCGATCAACGGCTCGGCCGGTTCGTCGACCTCGACGGTGACCGCGGGCCGGTCGGCGAGCACCTTCTTGATCCAGGCGGCGGGCTCGGGAACGACGAACTCGCAGAGCAGCCGCGGCGGATCGTGGCGGACACTGCGCGCCGTCCACACGGCGTCCAGGAAGCGGTAGACGCCGACGACGTTCTCGTCCGTCGCCTCGAAGCGGTGCCTGAAGCGCCGTTCGCGCTCCCTCCTCGTCATCGAGGAACGGCTCGACAGGGTGCGGTCCGTCACCGACTTGACCGTCCTGGTGGCGACCTCGTGGGCGATCTCCGACGTCGTACGATCCGTCTGCGACCGGCTGGAGTTGAGCTGAAGCCCGGTGTCCGCCGTCAGTTTCACGTACGGCGGGTACTGCGCCTCCAGGTTGAGGGACAGCTCGAAGCGGGAGTCGCTGCTGATGACCTGCTCGGCCTCGGAGCGCATCCGCGACTCCTCACGGGACTCGAACGAGTCGAGCTTCGTGGTCGTCCGCTCGCTCTCCTCCGTCTCGGTCTGCTCCGACAACTCCAGGTCCCGGTCGTCGTGCACCTTGGACTCACCCGCGAGCACGTTCTCGACGTCGGCCACTTCACCCGGCTCGTAGCCGGTCAACTCCCGCTCCACGACGACGACTTCACCAACAGCGGGCGGCCGGGCAAGAGCCATGTACGGCAGCCACTCACCCTCGCCCTCGCCCTCACCCTCGCCCTCACCACCGTCCCTGTCCGCGTCCCGGAGACTCCGACCGAGCGCGAAACGGGCCTCGTCGCCGCGGGGTTCCTCGGCGGCGGCCACGGGCGGCCCGTCCACGGTGACGAGGGCCGTCGCCAGCCAGTCGGCGACGGCCTGCGCATCGGGCAGCGCGGCCCGCTCCTGCGGTACGGCGAGCCGCTCGAACAGCCCGCAGACGAGCAGCAGCCGCACGGCCGCCTCGTCCGTCGTCACCCCGTCGACGAGGCGCTGCGCGATCGAAGCGCGGGCCGTACGGTACGACGGACTCGCCACCAGCGACCGCACCCCGCGAGCCTTCTTGGGATCGCCCAGCCTGAGCCGCTTCACCAGCCACTGGTCGATCTCCTCGAAGGCCCGCCGGTCCCCCGCCCCGGCCAGCCAGCGGTCGGCCTCCGCCAGCACCTCGACGGGCTCGACGATGTCGACAGGCGGCTCGTCGACCTTGGCATCGGGCCGGCTCGTCCGCACCTGAAGCCAGAGATCACGGGCCAACGGCAACGGGGCCCGAACCGCCAGAAAACGAAAGATCTCCTGTTCCATGACCTCTCACCCCCCATATCCCCTATGGGGAGAGTAGGGCTCGGCGAGAGAAAGACCAGGGGCCGGACCCGAAGGTCCGGCCCCTGCCTTGAAGTTGAGGTACTACACGTCGGGTTCAGGCACTACACGTTGAAGCGGAACTCCACCACAAGGCTGTGACCTGCGGAAATGCGGGCGCATCCCAGCACCGTCCCAGCACGGGATTCCCGGCAAAGTACAAGAGGGTTCAGGACCGCCAACGGTATACAGCAGATCCGGGTCAGCCGAACTGCACGGACCTCTTGGCGAGCCCCAGCCAGAATCCGTCGATCGCGGAGCGCTGGGTGTCCAGTTCGCCGGAGGCGTCGGCTGCGCCCAGCGTGACGAACAGCGGCGCGAAGTGCTCGGTTCGCGGGTGCGCGAGGGTTCCGGCCGGGGACTTGTGGGTGAAGTCGAGCAGGGCGTCCACGTCGCCGGCGTCCAGGGCCCGGTGCCCCCAGTCGTCGAACTCCGCCGACCAGGAGGGGATGCCGCCCTGGCGTAGCGCGGCGAGGTTGTGTGTGAAGAAGCCGGAGCCGACGATCAGGACGCCTTCGTCGCGCAGCGGTGCGAGCTTGCGGCCGATGTCCATGAGCCTCTGCGGGTCGAGCGTCGGCATGGAGACCTGGAGGACGGGGATGTCGGCGTCCGGGTACATCTCGACGAGCGGGACGTATGCGCCGTGGTCGAGGCCGCGGTCGGGGACGTCCTGCACCGGGATGCCGGGAGCTCGCAGCAACTTGCGTACGGAGTCGGCGAGTTCGGGTGCGCCGGGGGCTGCGTACGTCACCTGGTAGTAGTGCTCGGGGAAGCCCCAGAAGTCGTAGACGAGGGGCACGGTCCGGGTGGCACCGAGGGCGAGCGGGGCCTCTTCCCAGTGCGCGGAGACCATGAGGATCGCCTTGGGGCGGGGCAGGTCTGCGGACCAGGCGGCGAGCTGGCCGGGCCACAGGGCGTCGTCGGCCAGCGGCGGGGCGCCGTGGGAGAGGTAGAGCGCGGGCATGCGCTCAGGGGTGGGGGTGGAGGTGTTCACGACGGGTGCCTTTTCGTGCTGGTGGGCAAAGTGGTGAGGGCACCGAGGAGTTGACCGGCTCCGGCCGGGACGGGCAGTGCGCGCTCGGAGAGGTCCGCCGGGACCTCGGGGTGGGTGGGGTTGACGCGGATGAGGCGGGCGTGGGGAAAGGCGCGGGTGAGATGTTCTCCGGGCCACCGGATGACGCCGGGAGTGTTGAAGCCGGCGCCGAGCTCGAGGACCAGGAGCCGGGTGTCGGCGGGGGCGGTGTTCAGCCATTCCTGGAGGCGGTGGCCTGCGGGGAGGTAAGGGGTGTCGATGAACTCGGGGCCGATGCGGACGTTGATCTCCACGTTGCCGCCGCAGTTCGGGCAGGTGGGCAGGGTGACGGGGTCGGTGATCGCACCGCTGGCCGGATCGTACGAGGTAAGCAGCCGGTCGACGAGGGGCTTGCTGTCCCAGATGGTGGGGGTGCAGGGGGTGGTGCACTGGTAGCGGCCGTAGTCGCCTTGCGGGGTGAAGACCCGGTCCGGGTCGAAGCCGTTGCGGGCGAAGAGGGCGTCCACGTTGGAGGTCATCACCCAGTGGTCCTTCGTCCCGATCAGGGAACGGAGTTGCCGGTAGAGGGGGTTGGGGACCGGGCCGTAGCGGATGTCGTCGATGTGGACGGCCCAGTAGCCCCACAGCAGTTCGGGCGGCAGGGGCACGCCGACCAGGTAGCGGGAGCGCAGTCCGAGCCGGTGCAGGGCGGGGAAGAGTTCCCGGAAGCGGGCGGTGTCGGTGTAGTCGTATCCGGCGGCGGCGCTCAGTCCGGCTCCGGCGGTGACCAGGACACGGTCGGCCTCGTCGAGCCAGGCGCGGACGGTGGCGGCCGTGCGGTCCAGCTCCGGATCGACGGGCGGCGGGACGGTGGACGCGGCGGTGGGTGGGGTGTGGCGGTTCATGGGGCCGGGGTTCTTTCTGGGGTGGTCAGGGCGTCCGTGTACGCGGCGTGGTCGTCGTCGGCGTACACGTTGAAGATCACGCGCTGCAGGCGGTCGGGGTGCTGCTTGAGCCAGTCGGCGACGGCGTCCAGTGCGGTGCGGGCGGCCTGCTGCTTGGGGTAGCCGAAGACGCCGGTGCTCACCGAGCAGAACGCGACGGTTCGGATGGTGCCGGTCTCGGCGGCGAGGTCGAGGCAGGCGCGGTACGAGGCGGCCAGCGCCTCTTGGTGTGCGGGGCGCAGCGTGCCGTCGACGATGGGGCCGACGGTGTGCAGGACGTAGCGGGCGGGCAGCTGGTAGCCGCGGGTGATCTTGGCGGTGCCGGTGGGTTCGGGGCCGCCCTGCAGGGTCATGATCCGGTGGCAGTCGTCGCGCAGGCGGGGCCCGGCCGCTGTGTGGATGGCGTTGTCGATGCAGGGGTGCAGCGGGACGAAGCAGCCGAGCAGGGCGCTGTTGGCGGCGTTCACGATTGCGTCCGCGGCGAGGGTGGTGATGTCGCCTTGCCACAGTGCGGTGCGGTCGGCCGCCGGGTAGGTGGTGTGCGGGAACTGCTGCGCCAGGGTGGGCAGTTCGGCCGGGTCCGTGAGGGGTCGGGCTTGGCGTTCGCCGCCGAGGAGCGCGTCCAGGGCGCGGGCCGCGCCCGGCGGCAACGGGTGCGGGGGCCGCACGGTCAGAGCGGCGCGCAGCAGCTGCCGCGCCTGGGTGTCGGCGAGGCGGTCCAGGTCGTGCGGGTCTTCGGGCCACAGGCCGCCGGCAGTGACGGCCGGGTCTCTGCCGAGCAGGTGCAGCGCGACGCGCAGCAGGTGCGGCAGGGAGTCGGCGGGGGCCGCAGCGGCGGCGGGCCGGAACGGCTCGTCCAGGGCGATCGCGTCACGGTATGCGGCGAGCTGCAGCACGGTGTTCTCCAAGGGGGGCGGGCAAGGCGACCCCTCCCCCGCCCTCCTGACGTCGTCGTGCTGGACGGACGGGAGGGCGACGGACGTGGGTGGGCCGGTTCAGACCGGTTCGAGGGTTCCGGTATGGAGTTCGGCGGCGCGGCCGGCGCCGTCGTTCTCGTACGTCCAAAAGGCGTGGACGGTGAGGGTGTTGAGGTTCATGACGTGGGTGACGGTCATGCCGGACTTCTCGACCCAGCCGATCAGGAAGAGGCCGGGGGCGACCTCGGCGGCATGCAGCGCGACACTCTCGACCGCGCCCTTGGCGGGGCCTTCGAGGGTCTCGTAGCGCAGGCCCGTGCCGTCGGGCGAGTAGGTGTTGCGGAAGACGACTCCGTTGTCCACCCGGAAGACGAAGGTCCGGCCCGCGTAGGTGAGGGCACTCATGGTGCTTCTCCTGCCACTGGTACGTGGGTGCGGGTGGTCAGAACAGGCCGTTGGTGTGCGGCAGTTCGGCGGGGACGGGGGCGATGACGTCCCAGTGCTCGACGATCTTGCCGTCGGCGACGCGGAACAGGTCCCAGTAGGCGACCGGGACACCGAACTCGCCCTCGGACTGCAGCAGTACCAAGTCGCCCTCGGCGACGGCCTTGTGGACGGTCTTGTAGATGAGGTTCTTGCCCTGCTCGGCCCACTTCGCCGCTGCGGCGCCGAAGCCGTCCAGGCCGTCGGCGGCCTCCGGGTTGTGCTGCAGATACGTCTCGGTGGAGATGTAGTCGGTCAGCACCGAGTAGTCGGCGCCCTTGAGGACCTTCTCGGCGAAGTCGAGGACGAGCGCGCGGTTGGCCTCGGTCCGGTCCAGGTCGGCAGGCTCGGCGGCACCGTCGGTCTGGGTGCGGCCGGAGGCGGTGTCCGCCACGAGCGGGGTCAGCGCGTCCCAGTGCTCGGCGAGCTTGCCGTTCGCGTCGACCCTGAACAGGTCGAAGGCGACCAGCGGCTGCGGCCCGAAGCCGTGGTACGTCCCGTGCAGCGCCACCAGGTCACCGTCGGCGATCACCCGGGCGCCCTCGTAGCGGAAGTCCTCCGGCAGGGAGGAGACCAGGGTGCGCAGGGCCTCGGGGCCGTCGGCTGCGAGGGAGCTGTGCTGGATGTAGCCGGGGGCGACCCAGCGGTCCACGGCGGAGGGGTCCTTCTTCCCGAAGAGCTCGGCGGCGGCCTGCAGGACGATTTCCTTGTTGCTCATGACTGCTTCCTTTCACCGCGGCACCCTTCTGCACAGGCGCCCGCTTTGTCCCCTTCATCCTCGGCGTCAGGGCTCCGGAACGCGAGGTAGCATCCGGAAACGTCATGGTTGAAAGTGGACAAACAGCAGATACGCCCGAGATCGCAGCGGTGGGCTTCCAGAACCCCGACCGGCCGCGGCTCGGCCTGGAAGCGGCGCGATATTCCCTGCTGACCAGCAGATTGTCGGCCCAGATGCGCTCCCAGCCGCACCGACCCGACTTCCACACGCTCCTTCTGGTGACGAGTGGCCAGGCATCGGTCACGGTCGATTTCGTCGAGCACTGCTGCACGCCCGGCACACTGCTGCACATCCGTCCAGGGCAGGTGCACCGGCTCTTCCACCCATCCGCCTGCGCCCTGGAGGCGGACCTGGTGCTGTTCACCGCGGCCTTCCCGCCCCGCCTGGAACGCATCGCCCCGCTCCTGAGCCACCTGCCCGGACCGGTCGCCTGGCAGCTCACCGACGACGAGCACGCCGGCATCGGCCGGGCCATGGACGAGCTCGCCCCCGAATACCGCCGCGCCACCCGCGAGGCGGCGACGGCCGGCGCCACGGTCGATCTGCTGCGCCTCCTGCTCGGCGCCCTGCTCCTGCGCGTAACCCGCCTGGACCAGCCCCACAGCGACACCCCCACCGGCTCGGGAGCCACGGGCGACCTCTTCCGCCGCTTCAGGCACGAACTGGACCGCTCCTACGCCACCACCCGAAACGCCGCCGACTACGCGTCCCGCATCGGCTGCTCACTGCGCACCCTCAACCGCGCCTGCCAGGCCGCCACCGGCCACACCGCCAAGGCACTCATCGACGCCCACATCGCCCTGGAGGCCAAACGCCTCCTCGCCCACACCGACCTGCCCGTGGCAACCATCAGCCGACGCCTCGGCTTCAGTGAGCCCACCAACTTCGGCAAGTTCTTCACTCGTGAGACCGGCACCGCCCCCGGCGCGTTCCGCACCCAGGAACGGGGCTGAAGCTCCTACGCCCCCCCCCCCCCCCATGAGCGACCCCGAGAAGAACAAGGCCACGGCCAAGGCGTTCTACGACCTGATGTTCAACCAGTATCGGCCCGCCGAGGCCCTCGACCTCTACGTCGGCGACACCTACATCCAGCACACAACCCGCACGTCGGCGACGGCAAGCAGGCGTTCATCGACTACTTCGAGCGAATGCAGGCCGACTACCCAGGCAAACGCGTCGAGTTCAAACGCGCCTTCGCCGAGGGTGACCACTCCATCCTGCACTGCCACCAGATCTGGCCCGACGTCCTTCAGGCCATCCCGCCCACGTCCCAGAACGACAACACCATGTTCTGAACCTGGCACACCGCCACCGGCGCTCCGTACGAATTGCGTCGTCCCCACTGGCGGCCTCGGGACATCCCCGTTGGTCACCGTAAACACGCCTCCCCTTACGCCTCATTCGAACGAGGGTCCTTGACGGTTCTCCCGAATTCCCGTGAGAGCAGCGGGCATTGCTTCTGGGTCAGCACCCCCGGAGAACGGCGGGAGGTTACATGCGCCAGGCCCTGAATGAGCGGCAGCAGGCCGTGCTCGACTGGGTGGGCCAGGGCTGTCCCGACGGAGTCTGGCCGGACAGCACGTACAAGACCAGCGGACAGGCCCTGCAGAACCGAGGGCTCATCAAAATCACCAAACGCCGCGGGCATTGGAGCGCCCACCTCACCGAGAAGGGGCGGCAGCACCTCGCCGAACGCGGCATCCACCCCGTGGAGCAGAGCACCCCACCGCCGCAACGGCCCGCTCGAAAACCGGCACCGCCACGCCCCAGAGCCGTACCGAAGGCCCTTACGAACCACGCGGACCAGCTACTCGAAGAACTGGCCGCTGCGAACGACAGCAGTCTCATCAAGCCCATCGAATCCGGCCCGCACGCGGTGAATTGGGCGTCACGGGTCAACGCCGCCCGCAAGTCCGGCAAGATCCCACACACGCAGGAACTCCACGGATACCGCACCCACCGCGGCTACGAAATCAAGCTGGTCGACATCCCTGCCTGGCGCCTCGCGGAACTCACCCCGCTCCCTGTGCCGGCCAGACTCTCCAAACCCCATGCCGTCGTGAACGCCCTCCAAAAGCAGCCGCAGCCCATGGGCCTGACCAAACCCCTCCAGGGCCGAGCCCTGCGCATCATCCACACCCTCATCACCGCCACCGAAGCACAAGGCCATAAGGCAGCACTCGGAGCCACCCTCGTGCCGCTTGCGTTTCATACTCCGCGGCGGCAGCCCGCACCGTGCAAGCGAATGGGCGGATCTCCCCGACCGGCTTCTGGAAGAACAACTCGCCGAGATCGTGCAGGAGGTCGGCCTCCGTGGCGAAGCCGCGGAGCGCAAACGCCTCGCGGACCAGAAAGCCAGAGAGGCAGAGCGAAAGCGCTGGGAAGCCGCCATGCAGGAAGTCCACGCCGCCCACGCCCACGCCTACCGCGTCAAACACCTCGGAGAACAGGCAGACACCTGGCACCAGGACAGCCGACCGACCGAATACATCGCAGCAGTACGCAACCACGTCACATCACTGCCACCCGGGCAGGAGCGAACCGAGACCGAGGCGTGGCTGGCGTTCGCGGACGCGCACCTCCACATCCTCACCGAATCGGTCTCAGCGCCGAAACTGCCCACGCCACCAAAGCCCAGCGGCGACGACCTCAAGCCTTTCCTCGGCCAGTGGAGCCCCTACGGACCCCGCTCCTACTGAGCCGGACCAGGGGAAATCACACCGCCACAAGCCGGACCCGCTCGCCGCACAGCTTGGTCATGTCGTCAATATCGGAAGTCAGCATGACCACGGGGCGGCGCTGTCGCAGCGCGGCCTCGGCGACGGCCGCATCGATCGCGTACTTGTGTCCGTGCAACCCGGCATTCATCAGTAGCTTTGAGGCCGCCCTCGCCTCTTCGTCACCGACCGGGACGACCCGCAGCCCGGAAAGCACCCGGCTCAGGCGGGACTTGTTCGTACGGGCGTGGACGGCCTCGATGATGGTGAGCGCACTGATCACGACCTCCATGCCGCGCGAGCGCGCCTCAGCGATCAGAGCCACCACCTGCTCGTCATCGGTGAGCAGCTTCGAGAGCCCTTCGCTGTCCAGGACGAGCGTCCCCTCGTGACTCAGCCTGCGGCGGGCCACTCGGTCTCCTCGGCGAACACCTCGTCAAAGACCTGCCGCGCCCGCTGACGGGCCGGCTCGGAGACCGGCCCCTTGCGGCTCTCGTAGTCCGCCAGGTACTCGTCCAGGACCTGCCCGCGCAACTCACGCTCGACCGCCTCGGCGATGAACGCGGAGAACTCCCGCTTGCCCACCCGCGCCCGAATCGCCTCCGCCGTCCCCTCAGGCAGCGACAAGCTCACCCGCGTCGCCGGGCCTTCCCCGATGCTGTACGTCGTCTCACCCATCCTCCGATTGTGTCAAACGAGTAGGAAAAGTGCCGCGTCCGCACGACCTTCACACTCGGCCAGCGCCCCGCTCGCACAAATCCCAGCACGGGAAAAAACCAAGGGCCCGACCCCGAAGAGTCGGACCCTCCCTGACCTGCATGTTTGCCAGATCAGCGACGTGGCGATACGTCAGCGGCTACACATTGAAGCGGAACTCCACCACGTCCCCGTCCTGCATCACATACTCCTTGCCCTCCATGCGCGCCTTGCCCGCCGAGCGCGCGTCCGCGACCGAGCCCGTCTCGACCAGGTCCGCGAAGGAGATGACCTCGGCCTTGATGAAGCCCTTCTGGAAGTCGGTGTGGATCACGCCGGCCGCCTCGGGGGCCGTCGCGCCCTTCTTGATCGTCCAGGCGCGGGACTCCTTGGGGCCCGCCGTCAGGTACGTCTGCAGGCCCAGGGTGTTGAAGCCGACGCGGGCCAGCGTGGCGAGGCCGGGCTCTTCGGCGCCCACCGACTCCAGGAGTTCCATGGCGTCCTCCTCGTCGAGCTCGGCGAGGTCCGCCTCCAGCTTGGCGTTGAGGAAGATCGCCTCGGCCGGGGCGACCAGGGCGCGCTGCTCGGCCTTGAAGGTCTCGTCGGTCAGCTCGTCCTCGTCGACGTTGAAGACGTAGAGGAAGGGCTTGGTGGTGAGGAGGTGCAGGTCGTGGAGGAGCTCCTCGTTGCCGGAGCCCTGGACGATGCCCGCCGAGAAGAGCGTGTCGCCCTTTTCGAGGATTTCCTTCGCCGCCTCGACCGCCGCCACCTTGGGGGCCACGTCCTTCTTGATGCGCGACTCCTTCTGGAGGCGCGGCAGGACCTTCTCGATGGTCTGGAGGTCGGCGAGGATCAGCTCGGTGTTGATCGTCTCGATGTCGTCCTTGGGCGAGACCTTGCCGTCGACGTGCACGACGTTCTCGTCCTTGAAGGCGCGGATGACCTGGCAGATCGCGTCGGACTCACGGATGTTCGCCAGGAACTTGTTGCCCAGGCCCTCGCCCTCGGAGGCGCCGCGCACGATGCCCGCGATGTCGACGAAGTCGACGGTGGCCGGGAGCACCTTCTGGGAGCTGAAGATCTCCGCCAGCTTGGTGAGGCGCGCGTCGGGGACGCCGACCACGCCGACGTTCGGCTCGATCGTGGCGAACGGGTAGTTGGCCGCGAGCACGTCGTTCTTGGTCAGGGCGTTGAACAGGGTCGACTTGCCGACATTCGGCAGACCGACGATTCCGATCGTGAGCGACACGTTGCGACTTCCCGTACGAGAGATGGGGTGTGGGCGGTCCACCAGTCTACGGGCTCGACGCCACCCGCCAGGGGCTCCGTATCGAACGCTTGCCCAAGGTCGGCCAAAGCGCGTGTCCCGCGCCGTATTCCGCACATAAGCCCACCTATGTTGGGCGTGTGGAGCAACCCAGGACCCGTCCCCCGCAATCCCGCCCCCGCGGCACGGCCCCGCTACCGCCGCAGGCGCAGGGCGGTCGTGAGCGCGGCGGGGCCGGCACCGTGTACCGGGCGTCCCGGCCGGTGCCGCCGCTCGTGCTCGCGCTGCGCCGCTTCCCGAACCCGCGGCTGACCGGTCTGGGCAGCGGCCTGTTCTGCACGGGCACGATGCTGGTGACCGGCTTCCTCGACATGCTGCTCTTCGCTGCCTCGCCCGCCGTGTACGGGGTGTTCTTCCTGCTGGTCAGCGGGCTCACCTCGGTCTGGGTGCGCAAGGCGGACCTGGTGGTGGCGCCGATCGTGGCGCCGATCGCGTTCGCCCTCGGCGCGGTGTCCATCTCCGAGGGCAAGGGCGGCTTCGCGGAACAGGTGATGGGCGTCTTCACCGCGCTGGCCCTGAACGCGGGCTGGCTGTACGGCGGCACGCTCGTCGCCGGTCTCGTCGTGACCGTACGGAAGGTGCGCCTGATGGCCCGGCGTGCCGGTCAGCGACGGGCCGCCGCCGCGCAGGCCCCGGCGTCCAGGGCGCCCAGGCCGCGGCGCGCGTAGCTGCTACCCAACGGCTACGTGGCTGCTACGTACGGGACGCCGTCATCGCGGCACCCACGATCCCCGCGTTGTTCTGCAGCTGCGCCGGGACGATCTGGGCCCTGATCCCGCGGATCAGCGGCAGGAACTTGTGGGCCTTGCGGCTGACGCCGCCGCCGATGATGAACAGCTCCGGCGAGAACAGCATCTCGACGTGCACCAGGTACTTCTGGACGCGCTTGGCCCAGTGCTCCCAGCTCAGGTCGTGCTCCTCGCGGGCCTTGGTGGAGGCGCGGTGCTCCGCGTCGTGGCCGTCCAGCTCCAGATGGCCCAGCTCCGTGTTCGGCACGAGCACGCCGTCGCTGAACAGGGCGCTGCCGATCCCCGTGCCGAAGGTGAGCAGCAGCACCGTGCCCTTGCGGCCGCGGCCCGCGCCGAACTGCATCTCGGCGACGCCCGCCGCGTCCGCGTCGTTCAGGATCGTGACCGGGATGCCGCCGAGCTTCTCGCCGAGCAGCGCCCGGGCGTCGACGTCGATCCAGCTCTTGTCGACATTGGCGGCGGTGCGGATCGTGGAGCCGCCGGTGACGACGCCCGGGAACGTGATGCCGACCCGGTCGCACGCGCCGTCGAAGTGGTCGACGACCTGCTTGACCCCGTCGGCCACCGCGTCGGGCGTGGCCGGGTGCGGGGTCAGCACCTTGAACCGCTCCTGGGCCAGATCGCCGCGCTCCAGGTCGACCGGAGCGCCCTTGATTCCTGTTCCCCCGATGTCCACGCCGAAGATCTGCATGACTCCACGCTACGACGGACCACCGACGGTCACTTCTCGAGTCACTTCTCGGGAGCGGAATCCCCCATCAGCGCGGCGGCCTCGGCGCGCAGGTCGCGGCGGAGCTCCTTGGGCAGCGAGAACGTGATGGACTCCTCGGCCGCCTTGACGATCTCCACGTCCGCGTAGCCGCGCTGCGACAGGTACTCCAGGACCTCCTCGACGAGGACCTCGGGCACGGAGGCGCCGGAGGTGACGCCGACGGTGCTGACGCCGTCGAGCCAGGACTCGTCGATCTCGCTGGCGAAGTCCACGAGGTACGCGTCCTTCGCACCGGCCAGCTTGGCGACCTCGACGAGGCGCTTGGAGTTCGAGGAGTTGCGCGAGCCGACGACGATGACGAGGTCGGCCTCGGCACCCATCTGCTTCACGGCGAGCTGACGGTTCTGCGTGGCGTAGCAGATGTCGTCGCTGGGCGGCGAGACGAGCCCGGGGAACTTCACCTTCAGGGCGTCGACGGTCTCCATCGTCTCGTCCACGGACAGCGTCGTCTGGGACAGCCAGACGACCTTCTCCGGGTCGCGGACCTCGACCTTGGCGACGTCCTCGGGGCCGTCGACCAGCGTGATGTGGTCCGGGGCCTCACCGGACGTACCGATGACCTCCTCGTGCCCCTCGTGCCCGATCAGGAGGATGTCGAAGTCGTCGTTGGCGTAACGGATCGCTTCCTTGTGGACCTTGGTGACCAGCGGGCAGGTGGCGTCGATGGTGGCGAGCTTGCCGCGCTCGGCCTCCTGGTGGACGGTCGGCGCGACGCCGTGCGCGGAGAACATCACGATCGACCCCTCGGGGACCTCCTCCGTCTGCTCGACGAAGATGGCGCCCTTCCGCTCCAGGGTCTGCACGACGTACTTGTTGTGCACGATCTCGTGGCGGACGTAGATCGGGGAGCCGTACTGCTCCAGGGCTTTCTCGACGGCGATCACGGCACGGTCCACACCGGCGCAGTAGCCACGGGGGGCGGCGAGCAGAACACGGCGGGAGCCAGTGGTAGCAGTCATGTTCCCCATCGTAAGGCCGCGCCCAGGAGGCCAAAGATCCCCTGTGTGGGGAGACTGAAAGTCTTGTCACACACGGAGGCTCCCGGAGGCCCGATGTCCGCCGACACCACGCCAGAAGAGACGGCACTGCGCCGCAGTCTCGGCTTCCGGGACCTCGTCGTCTACGGGCTGCTGTTCATCGCCCCCATGGCGCCCGTCGGCGTCTTCGGCACCCTGGACGCGAAGTCGCACGGCGCCGTCGCCCTCGTCTACGTCGTCGCCACGATCGCGATGGCGTTCACCGCGTTCAGCTACGCGCAGATGGTGCGGGTCGCTCCGAAGGCGGGCTCCGTGTACGCCTACGCGCGCGTGGGGCTCGGAAACGGGCCCGGTTTCGTCGCGGGCTGGATGGCGATGCTGGACTATCTGCTGATCCCCGCGGTGGCGTACCTGTTCTCCGGGATCGCGATGAACGCGCTCGTGCCGTCGGTCTCCCGCTGGGTGTGGACGGCGCTGGCCGTCGTCATCACGACGGTGCTGAACCTGTGGGGCGTACGGGCCGCGGCCCGCGTCGGCTTCGCGGTGCTCGCCCTGGAGATCGTGGTGCTTGTGGTCTTCATCGTGTCCGCGGTCGTCGTGCTGATCCGCGACGGGGCCGAGCGCGGCTGGCTGTCGCCGCTGACGGGTGACGGCACGCAGGGCACGTTCGCGCTGTCGGCGGTGATCGGCGCGGTGTCGGTGGCGGTTCTGTCGTACCTGGGCTTCGACGCGATCGCCACGTTCGCCGAGGAGGTGACGGGTGGTTCGGCGAAGGTGGCGCGGGCCGTGCTGTTCTGTCTGGCGCTGACGGGTGTGCTGTTCGTCCTGCAGACGTACCTGGTGGCGCTCCTGGAACCGACGACATCGGCGCAGCTGGCCGCCGATCCGGGCAAGCAGGGCAGTGCGTTCTACGACGCCGTGGACACGTCGGTCGGCGGGTGGCTGCACGATCTGGTGGCGGTCAGCAAGGCGATCGGCGCGGCGTTCGCGGCACTGGCCGGGCAGGCGGCCGCGGGCCGGCTCGTGTTCGCGATGGCCCGCGACCGGCGCCTGCCGAAGGCGCTGTCGCGCACCGACTCGGGCGTGCCGCGGCGTGCGCTGCTCGTGGCCGCGGTGATCACGCTGGTCGCGGCGGTGTGGGCGGCCCGCCGCGACGACGGCCTCGACCACCTCACGTCGGTCGTCGACATCGGCGCCCTGAGCGCGTTCACGCTGCTGCACGCGAGCGTGGTCGGCTATTTCGTGGTGCAGCGCCGGGGCGGCGCGGTCAGCTGGTGGCGGCACGTCCTGATCCCGGTGCTCGGCGCGGCGATCGCGGTCGCGGTGATCGTGGAGGCGTCGGGCGCGGCGCAGGTGGTCGGCGCGATCTGGCTGGTCGTGGGGCTCGCGGTGCTGCTGGTCCAGCGCGGCCGGGACGTGGCCGGGCCGACGCCCTGATCGGGAGCGGGTCGGCGATGTCGGTGGCGGCGACTACCCTCGCGGCATGGCTGCCAATACGTCCCCGGATGCCCCGCTCCCCGTGGGTGAGGTCTCCCGGCTGATCGGCGGATGGATCGACCGGCTCGGTGCCGTGTGGGTGGAGGGGCAGATCACGCAGCTGTCCCGCAGGCCCGGTGCCGGGGTGGTGTTCCTGACGCTGCGCGATCCGTCGTACGACATCTCGGTGTCGGTCACCTGCTACCGGCAGGTGTTCGACGCGGTGGCGGACGTCGTGACCGAGGGCTCCCGGGTCGTCGTGCACGCGAAGCCGGAGTGGTACGCGCCGCGTGGGCAGCTCTCCCTGCGGGCCGCCGAGATCCGCCCGGTCGGTGTCGGTGAACTGCTCGCGCGCCTTGAGCAGTTGAAGAAGTCCCTCGCCCAGGAGGGCCTGTTCGCCGCCGAGCGGAAGAAGACGCTGCCGTTCCTGCCGCAGCTCATCGGGCTCGTCTGCGGACGCGCGTCGGCCGCGGAGCGGGACGTGCTGGAGAACGCGCGGCACCGCTGGCCCGCGGTCCGCTTCGAGGTGCGGAACGTACCGGTCCAGGGTGTGCACGCCGTGCCGCAGGTCGTGCAGGCGGTCAAGGAGCTGGACGCCCTGGAGGGCGTCGACGTGATCATCGTCGCGCGCGGCGGCGGCAGCGTGGAGGACCTCCTCCCGTTCTCCGACGAGCAGGTGGTGCGGGCCGTGGCCTCCTGTCGTACGCCCGTCGTCTCCGCGATCGGCCACGAGCCGGACAATCCCCTGCTCGACTACGTGGCGGACCTGCGCGCCTCCACGCCCACCGACGCGGCGAAGAAGGTCGTGCCGGACGTCGGCGAGGAGTACGAGCGGGTGCGCTGGCTGCGCGACCGGGCGCGGCGCAGCGTCGAGGCGTTCATCGAGCGCGAGGAGCGGGGCCTGGCGGCCGCGCTGGCCCGGCCCTCGATAGAGGACCCGCACCGCATGGTCGACGAGCGCGAGGAGCAGGTCGCGGCGCTGACCGAGCGGGCCCGCCGCACCCTCGGGCACCTCCTTGACCGGGCCGAGTCCGAGCTGACGCACACGCACGCGCGCGTGGTCGCCCTCTCTCCCGCGGCCACGCTCAAGCGGGGCTACGCGGTGCTGCAGAAGGCCGACGGGCACGTGGTGCGCGCTCCGGCCGAGGCACCGGCCGGTGAGGAGCTGCGGGCGCGGGTCGCCGAGGGCGAGTTCACCGTACGAGTCACAGAAGTACCCAGCACGGACGAGGCGTGAGGACGGACAGCAGCATGACCACGAAGACGGCCGAAGAGACGCTCGGCTACGAGCAGGCCCGGGACGAACTGATCGATGTCGTACGGCGGTTGGAGGCCGGCGGCACCTCGCTCGAGGAGTCCCTGGCGCTCTGGGAGCGCGGCGAGGAGCTGGCGAAGGTGTGCCGCCGCTGGCTGGACGGGGCGCGGGCGCGGCTCGACGCGGCGCTCGCGGAAGGGGACGACGGGGCCGACGGGGACGACGGGGACGACGGGGAGGACGGGTAGGACAGGGAGGACGGGTAGGACAGGGAGGACGAACAGGGTCACGAGTGAACAGGGTCACGAGAGGTTTTGTTGAAAGTTGAACCTCACTGGCGTACTGTCGTGGGTACCGGCTGATCCGGACGGATCGGATCACCCAGCCGCCACGTTCGTCGCAAGAAGGTTGATCGATGTCTCTCGTTCTTGACCCCGCCGCCCAGGACCTCCTCTTCCGCGAGGCCCGCACCGCGAACACGTTCACCGACGAGCCGGTGACCGACGAGCAGGTGCAGGCGATCTACGACCTGGTCAAGTTCGGCCCGACCGCCTTCAACCAGTCGCCGCTGCGCATCACCCTGGTCCGCTCCCCCGAGGCCCGCGAGCGCCTGGTCAAGCACATGGCCGAGGGCAACCAGCCGAAGACGGCCGCCGCCCCGCTGGTCGCGATCCTCTCCGCGGACAACGAGTTCCACGAGGAGCTGCCGGCGCTCTTCCCGCACTTCCCCGCCGCCAAGGACGCCTTCTTCTCGGAGCGCCCGGTCCGCGAGGGCGCCGCCGCGCTGAACGCGACGCTGCAGGCCGCGTACTTCATCATCGGCGTGCGCGCCGCCGGCCTGGCCGCGGGCCCGATGACCGGCCTCGACTTCGCCGGCGTCCAGAAGGAGTTCCTGGACGACGACCACACCCCGCTGATGGTCATCAACATCGGCAAGCCGGGCGAGGACGCCTGGTTCCCGCGCTCCCCGCGCCTTGAGCTCGACCAGGTCATCACGACCGTCTGAGCCGTCCGGCAGACACACGGAAAGAGCCCCCGGCACCAACGGGGGCTCTTTCCGCATACACACCCGGGACCGGCCGACACGCTTGTCCGGCTGGGGGTCCGGGGGTCGCCCCCCGGGAGAATGCAGTCCGCGCTCCCCGCGCCTCGAGCTCGACCAGGTCATCACGACCGTCTGAGTCCGAGCACCGCAGACACGCATACGGAAGGGCCCCGGCTGCTGCCGGGGCCCTTCCGTGTGTCTGCGTACGTGCGCGTTACGCGCTCTTGTCCTGCTTCATCTCCAGCGCCTCGGCCATCTTCGCCAGCTGGTCGAAGCCGGCCGTGCCGGTCACCATCGTCGTGGAGCCCTTCTCCTTCAGCACCAGGGCGTCGTACTTCGCACCCTTGTACTGCTGCCAGTCCTTGCCGTCGATGGACCGGGTGCCGCTCGTCTCCTTGGCGCCCAGGCTCTTGTCCCGGATGAAGCGGGACGGCTTGTCGATCGACTGCTCGACGGCGACGTACTGGCCCTCGGGGTCGAGGAAGCCCAGGTGCCAGAGCTGGTTCGGCTCGTCCGTGTAGCGCACGGACGTCGCCTTCCACTCCGTCGGCAGACCCGTGGGAGCGGCCACCGGGTACGACGCCGCGCGCCTGGCCGTCAGCAGCTCGACCCGGTAGTCCTTGCGCTCGACCGGCGACTTGGAGCCGTCGTGCGGGACGAACGCGTAGGCGATGCCGGCCGCGACGACGCAGACGCCGAGCGAGAGGACCAGGCTGCCGACCGTCTTCTTGCCATTTCTTCCTGCCACGCGCCCCATCGTCGCAGGTCCCCGGATGATCTCCGGCGGGAGGGGGTCCGAAATGCGTGACCTGACATGGTCAGGGCGACCACGCAGCCCGCTCATCCGTGGGGCCCCCTGCTCAGATTGTCGTACGGACGATAGAGTCGACCCCACAAACCCTCATCCGGCCGTCGTCGTATCCCGGTGAACAGCCCGAAAACGCCTGAAACGCCGGAACAGAAAGGTGCGTCTCGATGACCGAGCAATCCCACCAGCTGCCGTCCGAACTCGAAGTGCCCGCCGAGGCGCCCGACCGCAACCTCGCCCTGGAACTCGTCCGTGTCACCGAGGCCGCGGCGATGGCCGCCGGCCGCTGGGTCGGCCGCGGCGACAAGAACGGGGCGGACGGCGCGGCCGTGCGCGCCATGCGGACCCTCGTCTCCACCGTGTCGATGAACGGTGTCGTCGTCATCGGCGAGGGCGAGAAGGACGAAGCCCCGATGCTCTTCAACGGCGAGCGGATCGGGGACGGCTCGGGCCCCGAGTGCGACATCGCCGTCGACCCGATCGACGGCACGACGCTGACCGCGAAGGGCATGCCCAACGCAGTGGCCGTGCTGGCCGCCGCCGACCGCGGCACCATGTTCGACCCGTCCGCAGTCTTCTACATGGACAAGCTGGTCGCGGGTCCCGAGGCCGCCGACTACGTGGACATCAACGCCCCGGTCGCGGTGAACGTCCGCCGCGTCGCCAAGGCGAAGCGGGCCACCCCCGAGGACGTCACCGTCGTCATCCTCGACCGGCCGCGCCACGAGGGCATCATCAAGGAGGTCCGCGAGGCCGGCGCCCGCATCAAGCTGATCTCCGACGGCGACGTCGCGGGCTCGATCCTCGCCGTCCAGGAGGACAACGGCGTCGACCTGCTGCTCGGCATCGGCGGCACCCCCGAGGGCATCATCTCGGCCTGCGCGATCAAGTGCCTGGGCGGTGTCATCCAGGGCAAGCTGTGGCCCAAGGACGACGAGGAGCGGCAGCGGGCGCTCGACGCCGGGCACGACCTGGACCGCGTCCTGTCCACCGACGACCTGGTCTCCGGCGAGAACGTCTTCTTCGTCGCCACCGGCATCACCGACGGCGAGCTGCTGCCGGGCGTGCGCTACGGCTCCGAGCGGGCCCACACGTCGTCCCTGGTGATGCGCTCCAAGTCCGGCACGATCCGGCAGATCGACTCGACGCACCGGCTGAGCAAGCTGCGCGCGTACAGCGCGATCGACTTCGACCGCGCGAAGTAGAGGCGGAGTAGCGGCGAAGTAGTACCCGAGTCGTTCAAACGGCTTTCGTGGATACGTAGTTGGGGGCGCCCCTTGTGCGGAGGGGCGCCCCCGACTGCGTACACGCAAGGAACTAGCCGGCGGCCGCCACCGTCCGCGTCGTCTTCTTCAACTCGACCTCGCGCCGGCGCCTGCGGGCGAGGACCACGCGGCGCTCGGCCGCGGTGAGGCCGCCCCACACCCCGTACGGCTCCGGCTGGAGCAGGGCGTGCTCACGGCATTCGACCATCACGGGACAGCGGGCGCAGACCCGCTTGGCGGCTTCCTCGCGGGACAGGCGCGCGGCGGTGGGTTCCTTGGAAGGGGCGAAGAAGAGTCCGGCCTCGTCGCGCCTGCACACGGCCTCCGTGTGCCACGGTGCTTCCTGATCCCTCTCCCCCACTGGCCCGCGCTGCTGCGGAACGGCGGCGACCTGCAGGGACTGATGCGGCGGATGCAGCACGGTCTACTCCTGACGACGGCTTACGACGGCTTTCGCGAGCGAGAGGCGATCGGTAGACGATGCAGCAACCTCTACCCGCTGTGTCGGCGCCTATGCACTGAGTTCCGAAGGACGGAAGTTCCCGAGCGCATACGGGAGTTCGCGCGGCGGACCCGGGGCGTCCGCCCGCCGGGTCAGCCCAGGTACTTGCGCACGTACTTCTCGAGATCGCGCACGATGCGGCCGCGCTTCGGCTTGGCGTCGACGCTGCCGAGGACCGCGATGCCGTCGACGTACACGACCGGGGCGTCGGGGTCCGCACCGTCCATCGCGTCCACCTCGAAGCTGCCGAGGACGCCGCCGCCGCTGCCGCGCAGCGAGATGTTCTCGGGGACCCTCACCGACACGTTCCCGAACACCGAGACCGCCTTGATGTAGACCTCGCGGTGCTCGAAGATCGCCTCGCTGAGGTCGATCTCCACGTCGCCGAAGACGGCGTACGCGTGCGTGCGCCGGGCCGGGCGCCAGCGGCCCTTGCGGCTGGTGGAGCTGAACACCGCCACCAGGTTCTCCCCCGGGACGGCCGGGATCGTGCCGGGCGCCGGGCGGTCGGGGGCCACGCCCCTCGCGGCGGCCGCGGCGGGGCGCGCCTGGTGGGCGCCTGGCAAGTCCCTTACCAGCGGCTCCAGTTCACCCACGGTCTTGGCCCGGTACACGCCGTCGATCCGCTCGGCGTGCTCGTCCGCGTCGAGCCGCCCCTCGGCGAGCGCCTCGCGCAGGATGTCCGCGATGCGGTCGCGGTCGGCGTCGGAGGCGCGCAGATCGGCCGGCTCCGCCGCCGCGGGGGCGCTCTGCTGCTGGGGGCGCTTCTCAAGGTCCACGTCCCCAGCGTACCCAAACGCGATAGATCGCGACTAGGGGGCCGTCACCGATCCCGGGGTGCGAACTGAGCCTTACCTCACAGGACTCGCCGTCCCGCCAGGTTCTACGCTGGTTGGCGCTGCCAACGGATGCCAGCTAGCTGTCTGTCGAGTGAGGAATGGGCGAGATGCCTGAGTTCGCGTACACCGATCTGCTCCCCCAGGGCGAGGACACCACCCCGTACCGCCTGGTGACCTCGGAGGGCGTCTCCACCGCCGAGGGGCCGGACGGCCGTACGTTCCTGAAGGTCGAGCCGGAGGCGCTGCGCAAGCTCGCCGAGGAGGCCATCCACGACATCCAGCACTATCTGCGCCCGGCCCACCTCGCGCAGCTGCGCCGCATCGTGGACGACCCCGAGGCGTCGAACAACGACAAGTTCGTGGCGCTCGACCTGCTGAAGAACGCGAACATCGCGGCCGCGGGCGTGCTCCCCATGTGCCAGGACACCGGCACCGCCATCGTCATGGGCAAGCGCGGACAGAACGTCCTCACCGAAGGTGAGGACGAGAAGTCGCTCAGCAAGGGCATCTACGACGCCTACAAGAACCTCAACCTGCGCTACTCGCAGATGGCTCCGCTCACCATGTGGGAGGAGAAGAACACCGGCTCCAACCTCCCCGCGCAGATCGAGCTGTACGCGACCGACGGCGGCGCCTACAAGTTCCTCTTCATGGCGAAGGGCGGCGGCTCGGCCAACAAGTCGTTCCTGTACCAGGAGACGAAGGCCGTCCTGAACGAGGCCTCCATGATGAAGTTCCTGGAGGAGAAGATCCGGTCGCTCGGCACCGCCGCGTGCCCGCCGTACCACCTCGCGATCGTCGTCGGCGGCACGTCCGCCGAGTACGCGCTGAAGACCGCGAAGTACGCCTCCGCGCACTACCTGGACGAGATCCCGGCCGAGGGCTCCGAGCTCGGTCACGGCTTCCGCGACAAGGAGCTGGAGGAGAAGGTCTTCGAGCTGACGCAGAAGATCGGCATCGGCGCGCAGTTCGGCGGCAAGTACTTCTGCCACGACGTGCGCGTGGTGCGCCTGCCGCGGCACGGCGCCTCCTGCCCCGTCGCCATCGCCGTCTCCTGCTCGGCCGACCGCCAGGCCGTCGCGAAGATCACCGCCGAGGGCGTCTTCCTCGAGCAGCTGGAGACGGACCCGGCGCGGTTCCTGCCGGAGACGACGGACGAGCACCTCGACGAGTCGAGCGACGTCGTGAAGATCGACCTGAACCAGCCGATGGACGCGATCCTCGCCGAGCTCACCAAGTACCCGGTGAAGACCCGGCTCTCGCTCAACGGCCCGCTGGTCGTGGCCCGCGACATCGCGCACGCGAAGATCAAGGAGCGGCTCGACGCGGGCGAGGAGATGCCGCAGTACCTGAAGGACCACCCCGTGTACTACGCGGGTCCGGCCAAGACCCCCGAGGGTTACGCGTCCGGTTCCTTCGGGCCGACCACCGCCGGGCGCATGGACTCGTACGTGGAGCAGTTCCAGGCCGCGGGCGGCTCCAAGGTGATGCTCGCCAAGGGCAACCGCAGCAAGCAGGTCACCGACGCGTGCGACGCGCACGGCGGCTTCTACCTCGGCTCCATCGGCGGCCCCGCCGCACGTCTGGCCCAGGACTGCATCAAGAAGGTCGAGGTCGTCGAGTACGAGGAGCTCGGCATGGAGGCCGTCTGGAAGATCGAGGTCGAGGACTTCCCGGCGTTCATCGTCGTCGACGACAAGGGCAACGACTTCTTCCAGAACCCGGCGCCCGAGCCGACGTTCACGCACATCCCGGTGCGCCAAGGGTCGCAACTGGCCTAGCCTGCTTCGGCTGGCGGCCACCCGTGGCCGAGGATCGCAACACGCACATCCCGGTGCGCGGGCCCGGCCCGGCGTAAGCAGACCCTCCATTGGATCACCCTCCGCATCTGTGCGATTGCGGAGGGTGATCACATATTTGAGGGTGGGAGGGCACCGCGTGCCGCTTCCTCGGAAGGACCCCGCCCCATGTCCCCGTCCCGCCCCCGCTCCTCGCTGCGCCGGACCGTCTGGACCGTGCCTCTCTGCGCCGCGCTCGCCGGGGCCCTGACCCTGGTGCCCACCGCGGCGGCGGCTCCCGCCGGTCCGACGCCGCCGGCACCGGCCGTCTCCACTCCTTCCGCACCGCCCACGCTGCCGCCCCTGCCGACGCTCGACTCACCGAGCCCCACGGCTACGCCCACGTCGACGCCCACCCCCACCCCTACTCCCACTCCTACGCCTGCGCAGCCCCCCGGGCTCACCGCCAAGGAGGACCCGCACCGCGACCGGGAGCGGCTCGCGCAGAGCTGGCGGATGATCGGCAAGTTCGGCGGGGCGACCGGGTCGGCTGCCGATCTGGCCGGGCTCGCCCTGGGCGGCGAGAAGGACCCGGTCAAGCTCGACATCGCGGTCGCGGACGCGAACAAGGGCCTGGACAACCTGCTCGCGATCATCCCGGGCGGCTCGCTGAACCGGGCCCTGTCCAGGGGCTACGACATCAAGTCCACGGTCGACCTCCTCAAGGCCGACAACCGGGCGTTCGCGGAGGCCGGGGAGAAGGGCGACGTCGCGAAGATCATGTTCCAGGCGGCGTTCACGATGTTCCACCTCGGGCTGCTCGCCACCGACATCTTCTTCGGGATCGGCATGAGCATCGCCCAGACGTTCCTGCCGTTCCCGCTGCCGGAGTTCAAGTTCCCGACCGCCACGCCGACGCCTACGCCTACGCCGACCCCGACCCCGACCGCCACGCAGTCCCCGACGCCGAGCGCGTCCACCTCATGAAGCCCATGAAGCCCATGAAGCACATGAGGCACATGAAGCCCGGGAGCAGACGCGCCGTCTGGAGTCGCCGGATCGGCAAGATCAACCTGGCGCTCGTCGCCCTGTTCACCGTCACCACGGTCCTGACCGGGTTCCTCTACTTCGCCGACGGCAACATCCAGGCCGACCACACCGAGCGCTCCGGCTGGGCCCTGCTCCTCCTCAGCATCGTCCTGCTGTGCCTGGCGGTCGCCGCCGCGCTGATCAAGCCGTACCTGTTCACGGCACGGCGCTGCGCCCTGATGGCGACGGCGATGAGCGTCATCTTCGCGCTCGGCATCGGGGCGGTCTGGCAGATCGTGGCCCACGACAAGGCGACGGACACGATCGTCGGGCAGGACGTGGACACGCCGAAGGCCACCGACGCGTACATGAACAAGACGTTCCCGGGGGTGAAGCTGCGCTACATCCCCACCGGCGTCTTCATCCAGGGCGCCAAGTTCACGGAGCCGCAGGAGGTCGAGGTCAGCGGCTATGTGTGGCAGCGGTACTCGAAGGACGTACCGGAGTCGAGCATGGGCGTCGTCTTCCCGGAGGCGCCCGACGGCTACGGGGACTCGCAGACCGAGGCGTACGACACCACGAACACCGACGGCGAACGCCTCAAGGGCTGGCACTTCAACCTGACCCTGCGCCAGCACTTCAACTACTCGAAGTACCCGCTGGACAAGCAGAACATCTGGCTGCGGATGTGGACGGCGGCCACGTTCACCAACGACGTCCTCGTCC
Organism: Streptomyces sp. NPDC050085; assembly: GCF_044460595.1. NCBI lineage: Bacteria > Bacillati > Actinomycetota > Actinomycetes > Kitasatosporales > Streptomycetaceae > Streptomyces > Streptomyces sp. NPDC050085. Next base: position 407,736 of record NZ_JBITJZ010000004.1, read on the forward strand.
CGGACTACGCGTCGTACCCGCCCTGGATGAACGACAGCGCGATCGGTCTCGACGAGGAGATCGTGACGACGGGCTGGAACCCGTACTTCACGGCGTGGAGCTTCAAGCAGCACGGCGTCTCGTCGACGATGGGCGTGCAGGACTTCGACAAGCCCTTCAAGAACGCGCCGGAGCTGTACTTCAACCTCGGCATGGAGCGGAACTGGGCGGGCCCGCTGTTCGGCAAGCTGCTGCAGTCGCTGTTCATCGCCGCGATCATGTTCCTGGCGCTGTTCGTCTACACGAAGGACGACAACAAGAACCCGCGGTTCGGCTTCTCGACCTGGACCGCGATCTCGTTCGCCGTGTCCCTGCTGCTCGTCGTGGTGGTGGACCAGACCCAGATCCGGGAGATCGCGGGCGATACGTCGCTGACGTATCTGGAGTACTTCGCGATCGCCCAGTACATCGTGATCATGGGCATCTTCGCGAACGCCATCCTGCTCGGCTCCGACACCGAGATCCGGGTCCTGGAGTGGAAGGACAACCTGCTGCCGACGCTGCTGTACTGGCCGGTCCTGATCGGGCTGTTCTTCGTGTTCACGCTGCTCGTGTTCGCCGCTTGACCGCCTACCGCCTACCGCCCACCGCCTACCGGAGCGAGGCCGCCTTCTCGTACAGCCCCTTGGCCGTGTCGTTGAACATCGCGCCCCAGGCGACGTCCTCGAACCCGGCCTCCGAGGGGCGCGCGCTGGTCACGCCGACCTGGACGTCGACGCCCTTGCCGTCACGCGCGTACCAGGGGCCGCCGCTGGCGCCGTTGGTCATGCGGCACGGCTTCAGCTGTTCGCCGCCCGGCAGGCGGATGTCGAAGACGGGGGTGGTGGGGCCCGAGCAGTACTGGAGCGTCTCGCCGTCGTACGGCTTGACGTAGGGGTAGCCGAGCGCGGTCTTCTTGCCCGCGACGGGGGCGAAGGCGGCCGGGCGCGCTCCGGTGACGTTCTCGACCGAGCGGCCCTGCTCGTCGGGGCCGAGGGTGACGAAGGAGAAGTCGACCTTGTGGTCCTCGTCCTTCTGCCAGGCCTCGTCGACCTGGACCGCGGTGGCCACGTACGAGCCGTAGGGCTTGGCGCCCTTGTCGTACGCGGGCACGAACAGCAGCTTCTTCATGAAGCCGCCGACCTCCTTGAGGTGGACGCAGTGCCCGGCGGTGGCGATCACGCTGCGGTTGGCGGCCTGGACGACGGCGCCCGTGCAGGTGGCCTTGCGGCCGTCGGTCAGCTCCATGAACAGCCGGCCCACGTTGCGTACGGGCTCGGCGCCGGAGGTCCACGGGACGCCGTCGGGCGGCTCGGGTGCCGCGGAGTCCGCGATGGCCTCGGCCATGCGTTCCTGGGTCCAGAAGGCGCGGACCTCGTCGGGGGACTCGGCGGCGGGGGCGGGAACGGCCCCGGCGGCGGTGGTCGCGGTGAGTGCCAGCGCGACCACGGAGAGTATGGAGATCATGGATCGAACGTAAGGCCAACCCGATGGCCGGGCACCTCGGAAGCGGGTCCCGGAATACCGGAATAGCTGCCCGGTGATCAGTGCTGGCACGGACAGTGCCGGACAGGGCCACGAAGAGACGCGGAGGCGGACGACGATGTCGAACGAGTACCGGATCGAGCACGACTCCATGGGCGAGGTGCGGGTGCCCGCGCACGCCAAGTGGCGGGCGCAGACCCAGCGCGCCGTGGAGAACTTCCCGGTCTCGGGGCAGCGCCTGGAGCGCGCGCACATCGAGGCCCTCGCCCGCATCAAGGGCGCCGCGGCGACGGTGAACGCGGAGCTCGGCGTCCTCGACAAGGACATCGCCGGGGCCATCGCGGCCGCGGCCGCCGAGGTCGCCGAGGGCCGCTGGGACGACGAGTTCCCGGTGGACGTCTTCCAGACGGGCTCCGGCACGTCGTCCAACATGAACACGAACGAGGTCCTGGCCACGCTCGCCACCGAGCGCCTGGGCCGGGACGTGCACCCGAACGACCACGTGAACGCGTCGCAGTCGTCGAACGACGTCTTCCCGTCCTCGATCCACATCGCGGCCACGGCGGCCGTCACCCACGACCTGATCCCGGCCCTGGAGCACCTGGCCGCGTCCTTCGAGCGCAAGGCGGCCGAGTTCGCCGACGTCGTGAAGTCGGGCCGTACGCATCTGATGGACGCGACGCCGGTGACGCTCGGCCAGGAGTTCGGCGGCTACGCGGCGCAGGTGCGCTACGGCGTCGAGCGGCTCACCGCGTCCCTGCCCCGCCTGGCCGAACTCCCCTTGGGCGGCACGGCAGTCGGCACGGGCATCAATACTCCGCCCGGCTTCTCGGCCGCCGTCATCGCCGAGGTGGCGCGGGCCACCGGGCTGCCGCTGACCGAGGCCCGCGACCACTTCGAGGCGCAGGGCGCGCGCGACGGCATCGTGGAGACCAGCGGGCAGCTGCGCACCATCGCGGTCGGCCTGACGAAGATCGCGAACGATCTGCGGTGGGCGGCGTCCGGTCCGCGCACCGGGCTCGCGGAGATCAGCCTGCCCGATCTGCAGCCCGGCTCGTCGATCATGCCGGGCAAGGTGAATCCGGTCATTCCCGAGGCGACCCTGATGGTCGCCGCGCAGGTGATCGGCAACGACGCGACGGTGGCCACGGCCGGCGCGGCGGGCAACTTCGAGCTGAACGTGATGCTGCCGGTGATCGCCAAGAACGTACTGGAATCGATCCGCCTGCTCGCGAACGTCTCGCGCCTGCTCGCCGACCGCACCGTCGACGGCATCACCGCCAACCGCGAGCGGGCCCGCGAGTACGCCGAGTCGTCGCCGTCCGTCGTCACGCCGCTGAACAAGTACATCGGGTACGAGGAGGCCGCCAAGGTCGCCAAGAAGTCGCTCGCGGAGCGCCGGACGATCCGTGAGGTCGTGCTGGAGGGCGGCTATGTGGAGCGCGGCGACCTCACCGTCGAGCAGCTCGACGAAGCGCTGGATGTCCTGCGGATGACGCGCCCGTGACGTGCGATGGCCGAATGACGCAATCGTGGCGCAGGCCACGGCTGCGGTATGCCTCTGGCACCTAATATCTGTGCATGACAGACGACGACCGGATGAGCGAGGGGCGCTGGGCGCCCGGGGAGCGGATCCTGTGGCGCTACCGCGCCAACGCGGGAGATCCCGGTTCCGGGGACATCCACATCTGCCGTCCGGTCACCGTCGTCCAGGACACCGACGAGCTGCTCGCCGTGTGGCTGGCGCCCGGCACCGAGTGCGTGAAGCCGGTGCTCGCCGACGGCACTCCGGTGCACCGCGAGCCGCTGACCACCCGTTACACCAAGCCGCGCACCGTGCAGCGCGACCGCTGGTTCGGCACGGGCGTGCTCAAGCTGGCGCGGCCCGGCGAGCCCTGGTCGGTGTGGCTGTTCTGGGAGCCCGGCTGGGCCTTTCGCAACTGGTACGTGAACCTGGAGGAGCCGCGGGTACGGTGGGCCCGGGGCGTGGACTCCGAGGACCACTTCCTCGACCTGTCGGTGTACGAGGACCGCAGCTGGCGCTGGCACGACGAGGACGAGTTCGCGCAGGCGCTGTCGGTGGGTCTGATGAGCCCGGAGCAGGGTGCGGGCGTGCGGGCCGCGGGGCGCCGGGCGATCGAGGTCATCGAGCGCTGGGGGCACCCGTTCGCGGACGGCTGGCAGCACTGGCGGCCCGATCCCGCGTGGCCCGTCCCGGCACTGCCGAAGGACTGGGACCGTACGCCCGCGCACGTGTCCTCATGAGACCCTTGATGCGCCCCCATGGGGGAACCGTAGGATCGTCCTCCGCAAGTTCGGAGAGGGGCGCACGGAGGCGTACGCGGAGCATCGCGGGCAGCAACTCTTGGCGCACGCGGCAGGTCTGACACGATGTCAACGAGGTCATCGAGGGGCGGCGAGACCGTGAACATGGGTGGAGCGGACAGGACGGATCGGCCCGGACGGGGTCAACGACCGGGCCGCGTCGCGCAGTTGCCGCCGCGACTCGATGGCCGGATGGTGTCGTCGGTGGTCGGGTCCGGTCCGCGCGAAGCGCGAATTCCGTTCCCGGGGCACACATTGCGGGTATCGGATCTCCTGCGGGACGAACTGCGCAGCCCCACCCGAGCACCGGCTGTTCCCCCACTGCCGGCGCACTGGACAGTGCCACGGCGCGCAGCCCCGGACGGACGGATTCGACACGCGTGACGGAGCACTCAGCCTCTTACCAAGGCTCCCACGACGGCCGCCACCACGGCACGGCGGCCCACCCCGCCGATCCCCGCGGGGCCCTCAGGCGTACCCCGCAGGCGTCGGGGTCCCCGGTGGGCGACGGCTTACCGCAGCAGCCGCGGCACGCGGCCGCGGCCTCGGCCGCCGCGGAGGCGTCGGCGTCGGAGCACGCGCAGCCGCACTCCCCCTCGCCCGAGCCGGTGCGTCCCACGGGCGCGCCGGACGGCGGCGAGCGGCGGACCGGGCAGGTGCGCCCGCCGGGGCAGCCCGCGCCGATGCGCCGGGACGGCGACCGGCTGCGCTTCGTCGGCGCGGCGACGCGGCGGATCGCCCGGGGCATCGACCTCGACGAGATCGTGATGGGCCTGTGCCGGGCGACGGTGCCGACGTTCTCGGACGCGATCCTGGTGTACCTGCGCGAGCCGCTGCCCGTCGGTGACGAGCGGCCGACCGGTCCGATGGTGCTGCGCCTGCGCCGCACCGACCGGATTCCCGACGCCGTGGACGACCCGGACACGGAAGGCGGCACCCTGGCCGGGCGCTCCCCCTTGTCCGGTCCCGTCGTGCCGCAGCCCGAACTGGCGCCGGACAGCGCCGAGTTGTGCGAGGTGCGGCCGGGCGGCGCCCTGGCCGAGGTGCTGCGCGGCGTGCGTCCCGTCTTCGCGGACTCCCCCGCCGCGCTCGCCGCGCTGCCCGAACTGCTGGGCGGGGACCGGGCGTTGCCCACCGGGCGCCGGGCGATCCTGGCTCCGCTGCGCGGGCGCCGCCGGGTGATCGGCGCCGCGGTGTTCCTGCGCCGCCCGGACCGGCCCGCGTTCGACGGCGACGACCTGCTGGTAGCCGGGCAGTTGGCGACGCACTCCGCGCTCGGCATCGACAAGGCGGTGCTCTACGGGCGCGAGGCGTACATCGCCGACGAGCTGCAGCGCACCATGCTGCCGGAGACCCTGCCGCGCCCGACGGGCGTCCGGCTTGCCTCCCGCTACCTTCCGGCGGCGGAGACGGCGCGGGTCGGCGGCGACTGGTACGACGCGATCCCGCTGCCGGGCAGCCGGGTCGCCCTGGTCGTCGGCGACGTCATGGGGCACTCCATGACCTCGGCCGCGATCATGGGCCAACTCCGCACCACCGCACAGACGTTGGCCGGGCTCGACCTGCCGCCGCAGGAGGTCTTGCACCACCTCGACGAGCAGGCGCAGCGACTCGGCACGGACCGGATGGCGACGTGCCTGTACGCGGTCTACGACCCGGTCGCGCACCGCATCACCATCGCCAACGCGGGTCATCCGCCGCCGGTCCTGCTCCACCTGGGCGGCCGCGCCGAGGTGCTGCGCGTGCCGCCGGGTGCGCCGATCGGCGTCGGCGGGGTCGACTTCGAGGCGGTCGAGCTGGACGCGCCCGCGGGCGCCACGCTGCTCCTGTACACGGACGGCCTGGTGGAGTCCCGGCTGCGCGACGTGTGGACCGGCATAGAGCAGCTGAGGGAACGTCTCGCCGCGACCGCCCAGTTGACCGGCCCGGACCATCCGCCGCCGCTGGAGGCGCTCTGCGACGAGGTGCTCGACATGCTCGGCCCGGGCGACCGGGACGACGACATCGCGCTGCTCGCCGCCCGCTTCGACGGCATCGCGCCCAGCGACGTCGCGTACTGGTTCCTGGAGCCGGAGGACGCGGCGCCGGGGCGGGCCCGTCGGCTGGCCCGAAGTGCCTTGTCCCGCTGGGGACTCGAGGAGATGACCGACTCGGTCGAACTCCTGGTGAGCGAGGTCGTCACGAACGCGGTGCGCTACGCGTCGCGCCCGGTGACCCTGCGCCTGCTGCGCACCGACGTCCTGCGCTGCGAGGTCGGCGACGACGTCCCGCAGCTCCCGCGCCAGCGCCAGGCCCGCGCCACCGACGAGGGCGGCCGCGGCCTGTTCCTGGTGAACCGCCTCGCGCGGCGGTGGGGGGCGACGCGGCTGAGCACGGGCAAGGTGGTGTGGTTCGAACTGGCCCGGCCGGGCGGCGGCGCGGACGGGCCGTAGGGGCCGTAGAGGGCGTGGGCACGTACCTCCACCACCGGTTACGCGCGAAGGGCGCCCCGAACCTGATCGGTTCGGGGCGCCCTTCGCGCGTGTCCGGCTAGCCGCCGTCGTTGCCGTTGTTGTTGCCGTCACCCGGGTTCTCCGGGATGCCCCACGTCGGTGAGGTCGGATCGGTCGGCGTCGTCGGGGTGTCCGTCGGCTCGTCCGTCGGCGGCCCGGTGGTCGGCGTCTCGGTCGGCGTCGTCGGAGTGGTCGGCGGAGTCGTCGACGGGGTGGTCGGCGGAGTCGTCGACGGAGTGTTGGAAGGCTCGTTCGTCGGGGTCGTCGGCGGCTGGGTGGTGGGCTCGACCGCGGCGCCCATGTCGGTGTCGAGGTCGAACTCGGAGGAGGCGCTGGAGGAGTTGAAGGTGTACTGGGCCCAGATCTGGGCCGGGAAGCTGCCGCCGTCGACGCGCGGCCGGCCACCGGCACCCTTCATCGGGACCTGGTTGCCCGCTTCCGCGGTCTTCAGCGCACCCTCACCGAACAGGCCCACCGAGGTGACCAGGTTCGGCGTGTAGCCCGTGAACCAGGCCGACTTGTTGTCGTCGGACGTGCCGGTCTTGCCCGCCACCTGCTGGCCGTCGCGGGCCGGGTTGTCACTGACCGACGTCTTCGCCGTACCGTCGTCGACCACACCGGTCAGCACCGAGGTGACCGAGTCGGCGACGCCGCGGCTGATGACCTGGTCGCCGATCGCGTCCGGCAGCTCGACCGGCTGGCCGCCCTTGGACACCGACTTCACGATCTTCGGGGTGACCTGCTTGCCGTGGTTGTCGAGGGTCGCGTAGACCCCGGCCATCTCCAGCGGGCTCGCGCCCATCGTGCCGAGCGTCTGCGCGTAGTACGGCTTGAGGTCGGCGTCGTCCATGCCGAGCTTCTTGGCCGTCGCCATGACCTGGTCCATGCCGACGTCCGCGCCCATCTGCGCGAAGACGGAGTTGATGGACTTGTTCATCGCGGTCTGCACGTCGACCGGGCCGTAGCTGCGGTCGTCCTCGTTCGGCGGGGCGAAGCCGACCTTCTTGCCGTCCTCGACGACGGGCCGCTTGTTGGTGCCGTCGTAGATGGTGCTCGCCTCGATCGGCTGATCCCGCTGTGTCTTCGCCCGGTTCTCCAGGGCGGCCGCGAGAATGATCGGCTTGAAGGTGGAGGCAGGCTGGTAGTCGGTGCGCGTGGCGTTGTTGGTCCAGTGCTGGGAGAGTCCCGAACCGCCGTACATGGCAAGGATCTTGCCCGTCTTCGGGTCCACCGAGACCGCGCCCGCCTGGACCCGCGCGTCCGCCTTGCTGGTCTTCGGGTGCAGCTTGTCCGTCAGCTGCTCCTTGACCGACTTCTCCAGCTGCTTCTGCTTCTTGCGGTCGATGTTGAGCGTGATCGTGTAGCCGCCCGCGTCGAACTGCTCGTCGGTCAGGTTCAGGGTCTTCTGCACCTCGGCCTTGGCCGCCTGGTACAGATAGCCCTCCTGGCCCTGGAGCCCGGCGGCCGCCTTCGGCGCCTTCGGCACGGGGAACTTCATGCCCTGCCGCTCGCTCGCGCTCAGCTGGTGCATGTCGACCATGTTGTCGAGGACGTAGTTCCAGCGCGCCTTGGCCATCCGCTTGCCGGTGTCGGAGGCGATCGCCCAGTCGTACTGGTTCGGCGCCTGCAGCAGTGCGGCGAGGTACGCGCCCTGCTCCACGCTCAGGTCCTTGGCGTCGACGCCGTAGTAGGCCTGGGCCGCGGCCTGGATGCCCCAGGAACTGCGGCCGTAGAAGCTGGTGTTGATGTACCCGGCGAGGATGTCGTCCTTGGACATCTTGCGGTCCACCTTCAGCGAGATGACCAGTTCCTTCAGCTTGCGCGTGACGGTCTGGTCCTGCGTCAGGTAGTAGTTCTTCACGTACTGCTGGGTGATCGTCGAACCACCCTGCTTGCCCTTGCCGCTGAGCGTGTTCAGCACACCGCGGGCGGTGCCCTTGAAGTCGATGCCCGTGTCCTTGTAGAAGGACTTGTTCTCGGCGGCCACGAAGGTCTGCTGGACGCCCTTGGGCACGTCGGCCAGGTCCACGATCTCGCGGTTGACCTCGCCGGTGCGGGCCATGGTCGTGCCGTCGCTGTACTTGTAGACGTTGCTCTGCAGCTTGGCGTCGGGGTTGCCCTCGGGCACGTCGATCACCATGTACAGCACCACGAACGCGCCCATGCACAGCAGCACGAACCCGAAGAACGCGCCCAGGAGCTTCTTCCAGGTGAAGAAGCGGCGTATGCCCGACGGCCGCGCCGCGCGCTTGCGCGCCTTTCTCGCATCCGCTCGGCCCATGGCTCCAGGTTCTCCGCTTCTCGATACCAGTCGTTCGTGCTCGTTCGTGCTGAATCAGCTCATGAAGCTAACACCGCCACTTAAGGCAAAACCCTGCCGATCCGGTCATTTCCGGACGTGACAATCAGCACCTGCCCCAGTGGAACCGACGATCCAGGGGTGCCGATGGTTGCCGGGCGGAGTAAAGTGATATCACTTTGCTAGACCGGGTTCCGGCCGCACGGCCACGAACCAGCAGTTCAGAGAAGTCCAGAGGAACGGGGACTGTCATGACCGAGACGGACGCCACACCGGACGTACCGGACGTGCCCGAGATGCCGAAGGCGCACGTACGGGAATTCACAGCACAGAGCATCGGCGGCGGCCTCGCCCTGCTGCTCGGCCTGATCGGGCTCGCCGCCGGGATCGGCATCACCGTGATCGGGGCGACCCTGGGCTCCGGCGCCGCGGGCGGCGTGCTCGCGGTGGTCGGCATCGCCCTGGGGATCGGCTCGCTCTTCGCGATGGGCGGCCTGAACATGGTGGCGCCGGGCGAGGCCCGCGTCGTCCAGCTCTTCGGCCGCTACCGGGGCACGATCCGCGAGGACGGCCTGCGCTGGGTCAACCCGCTGACCTCGCGCACCAAGATCTCGACGCGCGTACGCAACCACGAGACGGCCGTGCTCAAGGTCAACGACGCGTACGGCAATCCGATCGAGCTCGCCGCGGTCGTCGTCTGGAAGGTCGAGGACACGGCGCAGGCCACGTTCGAGGTCGACGACTTCCTCGAGTTCGTCTCCACGCAGACCGAGGCGGCCGTCCGGCACATCGCCATCGAGTACCCCTACGACGCACACGACGAGGGCGGGCTCTCGCTGCGCGGCAACGCCGAGGAGATCACCGAGAAGCTCGCGCTCGAACTGCACGCACGGGTCGAGGCGGCCGGGGTCCAGATCATCGAGTCCCGCTTCACGCACCTCGCGTACGCGCCCGAGATCGCCTCGGCGATGCTGCAGCGGCAGCAGGCCGGTGCCGTGGTCGCGGCCCGGCGCCTCATCGTCGACGGCGCGGTCGGCATGGTCGAGGACGCGCTGGCCCGGATCACCGAGCAGGACTTCGTGGCCCTCGACGAGGAGCGCAAGGCGGCGATGGTCTCGAACCTGCTCGTCGTGCTCTGCGGCGACCGCGCGGCGCAGCCGGTGCTCAACACCGGGACGCTCTACCAGTGACCCCGCGCCCTCGTAAGCAGGTTCTGCTGCGGCTCGACCCGGCCGTGTACGACGCGCTCGCGCGCTGGGCCGGGGACGAGCTGCGCTCCGCGAACGCACAGATCGAGTTCCTGCTGCGCAGGGCCCTCGCCGAGTCGGGCCGGCTGCCCGGCTCGGCGGGGCCGATACCTCGTCGGGGGCGGCCGCCCAAGGCCCCCGACGAGCACGGCGAGCGCCCCTGAGCTGCACGTACTCCGGTTATACACGCGAGGTATACGCACTAGGTATACACGCCGTGTACAGTCCTCTCCATGTCCATCGGCCACACCCTTCTCGGGCTCCTGGAATCCGGGCCCCGCCACGGTTACGACCTGAAGCGCACCTTCGACGAGACCTTCGGGCACGACAAGCCCCTGCACTACGGGCAGGTCTACTCGACCATGTCCCGCCTCCTGAAGAACGGCCTCGTCGAGGTCGACGGGATAGAGGCGGGCGGCGGCCCCGAGCGCAAGCGGTACGCGATCACCGAAGCCGGCATCACGGACGTGCAGCAGTGGCTCGCGACCCCGGAGAAGCCTGAGCCGTACCTGCAGTCGACCCTCTACACGAAGGTCGTCCTCGCGCTGCTCACCGACCGCGACGCGAGCGAGCTCCTCGACACGCAGCGCGCCGAGCACCTGCGCCTGATGCGGATCCTCACCGACCGCAAGCGCAAGGGCGACCTCGCCGACCAGCTGATCTGCGACCACGCCCTGTTCCACCTGGAAGCCGACCTGCGCTGGCTGGAGCTCACCGCCGCGCGCCTCGACAAGCTCGCCGCGGAGGTGCGCCCCTCATGACTCCCGCCGGATCCCTCCTCACCGCCAAGGACCTGCACAAGGCGTACGGGCCGACCCCGGCCCTGGACGGCGCCGCGTTCACCATCCACCCCGGTGAGATCGTCGCCGTGATGGGCCCCTCGGGCTCGGGCAAGTCGACGCTGCTGCACTGCCTGGCCGGGATCGTCACCCCCGACTCGGGCTCGATCACGTACGACGGCCGCGAGCTGACCGCGATGTCGGACGCGGAGCGCAGCGCCCTGCGCCGCACCGAGTTCGGCTTCGTCTTCCAATTCGGCCAGCTGGTACCGGAGTTGACCTGCCTGGAGAACGTGGCGCTGCCGCTGCGGCTCACCGGCGCCAAGCGCAAGGAGGCCGAGCGCCGGGCGGCGTCCTGGCTGGAGCGCCTGGAGATCGACGACCTGGGCGGCAAGCGGCCCGGCGAGATATCGGGCGGTCAGGGTCAACGCGTCGCCGTGGCACGGTCGTTGGTGACCAACCCGCGCGTGCTGTTCGCCGACGAGCCGACCGGCGCCCTCGACTCCCTGAACGGCGAGCGCGTCATGGAGCTGCTGACGGAGGCGGCCCGCTCGACGAACGCGGCCGTCGTCCTCGTCACGCACGAGACCCGGGTCGCGGCCTACTCGGACCGCGAGATCGTCGTACGGGACGGCAAGTCCAGGGACATGGAGTTCACCCGATGACGCTCCTGGACGACCGCGAGCGCGCCGGGCACGCCACGGCACCCGCCGGCTCCCCCGGCCCGTCCGGCTGGCTGCGCGACCTCGGCCTCGGCATCCGGTTCGCCGCGTCCGGCGGCCGCGAGGGCTGGATCCGTACGCTGCTGACCGCGATCGGCGTCGGGCTCGGTGTGGCCCTGCTGCTCGGCGCCGCGTCCGTGCCGTCGTTCCTGCACGAGCGCGACGTGCGCGGCGACGCCCGCCAGCTCGGCGTCGGCACGAGCGGCCAACTCAAGCCGGGCGACCGGACGTTGCTCACCGCCGACGCGTCCTCCGACTTCCGGGACGAGTCCATCGGCGGCCACCTGGTGCGGCCCGAGGGCGCGCACCCGCCGCTGCCGCCCGGCGTCGACAAGCTGCCGGGCCCCGGCGAGATGGTGGTCTCGCCCGCCCTGAAGAAGCTGCTCGACTCCGCCGAGGGCAAGCTCCTCAAGGAGCGCTACGACTACCGCGTCATCGGCACGATCCACGACGCGGGCCTGACCGACCCCTTCGAGCTCTATCTGTACGTGGGCAGCGACGCGCTCAGCGCCGACCGCGGCGCCACGCGCATCGACCACTTCGGGATGACGTACCCGAGCGCGCCGTTGGACCCGATACTGATCGTGCTGATCGTGCTCGCCTGCCTCGTGCTGCTCGTCCCCGTCGGCATCTTCATCGCGACGGCCGTGCGGTTCGGCGGCGAGCGGCGCGACAAGCGGCTCGCCGCGCTGCGCCTGGTCGGCGCGGACGTGCGGATGACGCGGCGGATGGCGGCGGGCGAGGCCCTGTTCGGCACGCTCGTCGGGCTCGTGTTCGGGGTCGGGTTCTTCCTGGCCTCGCGGCAGCTGTTCGCCCACATCGAGATCTGGCGCCTGTCGGCGTTCCCGGCGGACTTCACGCCGGTGCCCGCACTCGCCGTGCTGATCCTGCTGGCCGTGCCGGTGGCCGCCGTCGCGGTCACGGTGTTCGCGCTGCGCTCGGTCGTGATCGAGCCGCTGGGCGTCGTGCGCAGCGGCCGCACCAGGGGCAGGCGCCTGTGGTGGCGGATCCCGGTGCCGGTCGTCGGCGCCCTGCTGCTGCTCGTGTCGGGGTCGTCCGATGCGAACTCGACCCGCGGCGTCGTCCAGATCTCGGCCGGCATCGGGCTCATCCTGATCGGTCTGGTCCTGGTGCTTCCGTGGCTGGTCGAGGCGACGGTGCAGCGCCTGCACGGCGGCAGCGTGCCCTGGCAACTGGCCGTGCGCAGGCTCCAGTTGAGCAGCACGAGCGCCTCTCGCGCGGTCGCCGGGATCACCATCGCGGTGGCGGGCGGCATCGCCCTGCAGATGTTCATGTCCGGCATCAACGACGACTTCACCAAGACGACGGGCGAGGACCCCCACCGGGCCCAGATCGCCGCGAGCGCCGGCTTCTCCAGCGGTGAGCTCGCCGAGCGGATGGTGAAGGAGTTCCAGGCGACCAAGGGCGTCCGTTCGGTGATCGGCACGGTCGACACCTGGGCGAGCCCGGCGGGTGCCAAGCCGGACGCCGACGGGTCGGTGGTCTCGGCGGAGGTCCGCGTCGGCTCCTGCACCTCGCTGCGCGAGATGGCGAACCTGCCGTCCTGCAAGGACGGCGACGTCTTCCGGGTCGTCGGGTCCGACTACGCCCCGGCGGACGAGGAGTTGGCGAAGGGGGCCAAGCCCGGCACCCTGCTCACCCTCGGCGATACGAAGTCGCGGAACTGGCGACTGCCGAAGGGCACCCGCACGGTGCAGTCCCGGCCCGACCCGGGCGGCACCCGCTTCGGCGGCATCCTCGCCACACCGGCCGCGCTCGACGTGCACCGCCTGGAGCACGCCTCGACCTCGGCGCAGATCCAGATCGACGAGAGCGTCCCGGACGCCGCCGACCACGTGCGCAACACCGCGTTCGGGATCGACCCGGCGATGCGGGTGTGGAACTACAGCGCGACCGAGAGCGACAAGGAGTACGCGAGCATCCGCCGGGGCCTGTTCACGGCGGCGGCCCTGACGATGACGCTGATCGCCGCGTCGATGCTGGTGTCCCAGATCGAGCAACTGCGCGACCGCAGGCGGCTGTTGTCGATCCTGGTCGCCTACGGCACGCGGCGGGCGACGCTCGCCTGGTCCGTCCTGTGGCAGACGGCGATCCCGGTCGTCCTCGGCCTGGCACTCGCCATCGGCGGCGGGCTCGGCCTCGGCCGGCTGATGCTCGGCATGGTCGACAGGAAGGTCACCGACTGGCTGGTGTTCCTGCCGCTGGCCGGGGTGGGCGCGGCGGCGATCGTGGTCGTGACCCTGCTCAGCATGCCGCCGCTGTGGCGGCTGATGCGGGCGGATGGGTTGAGGACGGAGTAGAGCCTCAGCCCTGAAGGACCCGAACGGGCAGTCCCTGCAAGGCAGTTCGCAGGGCGGCGGCCAGCTCCTCGTACTCCGCGGAGCGGGCCGCGCCCGTACGCATGGCGAGCGCGACCCGGCGGGTGGGCGCGGGTTCGGCGAAGTACCCGGTGAGCAACTCGCTGCTGCGGCTGGTCTCGACGGCCACCGCGGTCCGCGGCAGCAGCGTCACCCCGAGCCCGCCCGCGACGAGCTGCACCAGCGTGGACAGGCCCGCGGCGGTCGTGGTGACGGGGGCGTCCGCGCGGCCCGCCTCCCGGCAGATGTCCAGGGCCTGGTCGCGCAGGCAGTGCCCCTCGTCGAGGAGCAGCAGATTCAGCTCGCGCAGGGCGTCGCGCGGGATGCCCTCGCGTCCGCCGAGCTTGTGGTCGAGCGGCGTCACGAGCACGAAGTCCTCGTCGAACAACGGGAGTTCGGTGACGCCCGGCACACCGAGCGGCACGGCGAGCAGCAGCAGATCGAGCCGCCCGGCGGCCAGACCCTCGATCAGTGACGAGGTCTGCTCCTCGTGCACCTGCAGATCCAGGTCCGGGTACTTCTCGTGCACGAGCCGCAGCACGGTCGGCAGCAGGTACGGCGCGACCGTCGGGATCACCCCGAGCCGCAGCACCCCGGTGAACGGCGCGCGCACGGTCTCGGCCTCCTCCATGAGCGCCCCGACCTCGTCGAGCACGGCCCGGGCCCGCACCGCGATCCGCTCCCCGGCAGGCGAGAGCAGCACCTTCCTCGTCGTACGCTCCACGAGGCCCACCCCGAGCGTCTCCTCGAGGGCGGACACCGCGCCGGACAGCGCTGGCTGGCTCATCCCGATCGACGCGGCCGCGTCCCGGAAGTGCAGGTGCTCCGCGACCGCGGCGAACGCCCGCAGCTGCGCCAGGCTGGGCTGCCGCTTCCGCGCTCCCACGGGCTTTCCGTTCTGTACGGCCACTGATAGCCACCTCCGATCAACATGGCCGAGTCTAGCCATGTGACCAATCAGTGCCTCCGCGAGTCCACGCCGGACGCGTGCGCGGCGGGGGCGCGGGTACTCGGACGTGCACACCGCCCCACCCCACCCCGCCCCGCCCCGCCCCGCCCCCACCTCAAGGAGAACCCATGCTGATGGCGCACCCGGCCGTGCTGGCCGATCTCGTGGAGCAGTACGACACGCTGCGCATCCTGCACGCGGAGAAGGGTGCGCCGGACGTCCGGCGCAGGATGGACGACGTCGCCTACACCCTCTGCGTCAGCACGGGCACCCGCGACATCGACGCCGCGCTGATCGCGGCCCGGCTCCGGCTTCCCGGCGCCCGCACCGAGGACGACTCCCTGCTGACGTCATAGGAGGAGACATGGGACTGATCACCACGGGCGCGATCGTGCTGGACTGCGCCGACCCGGACGAACTGGCGCGGTTCTACATCGAGTTGCTCGATGCCGAGCGGTGCCCCGACGCCACGGTGAACCGCACCGACATCGAGACCTCCGGCGGGCTGCGCATGGGCTTCCGCCGCGATCTCAACGCCACCCCGGCCAGCTGGCCCCGCCCGGAGGACTCGCTCCAGACCCATCTCGACTTCCTGGCCGACGCCGACGACGTCGACGAGCTCGAGCGGCGCGTGGTGTCCCTGGGCGGTCTGCCGATCGAGGCCTCCGGGCGCGGCGGCCCCAGCGAGGCGCGCCTGTACGCGGACCCGGCCGGCCACACCTTCACCATCCGGGCCTCCCTGCGCCACGGGCCCAAGGTCGACTGAGCCCAAGGTCGACCGAGCCCGAGATCACTGATCGAGTTCTCCTATCGATATTCCGGGAACGATCGATTTCCTCGCATGATCCCCGATGTGGCAGGGTGACTTTCGTCCAACCCAGCACCATCGGAGGCATTTGTGCTTTCTGTCGGAGATCAGTTCCCGGAGTTCGACCTCACCGCCTGCGTCTCGCTCGAGACGGGCAAGGAGTTCGAGCGCATCGACGCGGAGTGGCTGAAGAAGAACCGCGAAGACAAGGGCTGGCTCGTGGTCTTCGCGTGGCCGAAGGACTTCACCTTCGTGTGCCCGACCGAGATCGCGGCCTTCGGCAAGCTGAACGACGAGTTCGCCGACCGCGACACCCAGATCCTCGGCTTCTCCGGCGACTCCGAGTTCGTGCACCACGCCTGGCGCAAGGACCACCCGGACCTGACCGACCTGCCCTTCCCGATGCTCGCCGACTCGAAGCACGAGCTCATGCGTGACCTCGGCATCGAGGGCGAGGACGGCTTCGCCCAGCGCGCCGTCTTCATCGTGGACCCGAACAACGAGATCCAGTTCACGATGGTGACCGCCGGTTCCGTCGGCCGTAACCCCAAGGAGGTCCTGCGGGTCCTCGACGCGCTCCAGACGGACGAGCTCTGCCCGTGCAACTGGAGCAAGGGCGAGGACACCCTGGACCCGGTCAAGCTGCTGGCCGGTGAGTGACCGTGGCCCTCGATGAGCTGAAGTCCGCGATACCGGACTACGCCAAGGACCTGAAGCTCAACCTGGGTTCGGTCATCGGCAACTCGGAGCTCCCCAAGCAGCAGCTGTGGGGCACCGTCCTGGCGTGCGCCATCGCCGCCCGCTCGCCGCGCGTGCTGCGCGAGCTGGCGCCCGAGGCGGAGGCGAACCTGTCGCCGGAGGCGTATCGGGCCGCCAAGTCGGCCGCCGCCATCATGTCGATGAACAACGTCTTCTACCGCACGCGTCACCTGCTCTCGGACGACGAGTACGGGACGATGCGCGCGGGCCTGCGGATGAACGTCATCGGCAACCCCGGTGTCGACAAGGTCGACTTCGAGCTGTGGTCCTTCGCGGTCTCCGCGATCAACGGCTGCGGCATGTGCCTCGACTCGCACGAGCAGGTGCTCCGCAAGGCGGGCGTCGACCGTGACGTCGTCCAGGAGGCGTTCAAGATCGCGTCGGTCGTCCAGGCCGTCGGGGTCACCCTCGACGCCGAGGAGATTCTGGCGTAAGCAAGCAATGAGCTGGGGCCCGTCGCATGTGCGACGGGCCCCAGCTCATTGCATTTAGGGGCGCAGGGCCGTGTCGAAATGCGGCTCCGCCGCGCGGGCGCGCCCAGCCCCCGCTAACGGCCGGACGACGGCTCAACGGGGGCCAGCTCCACGGCTGTCGCGCCGCGAGGCACCGGCGCCTGCTTGATCGCCGCCTCCCGCGACCAGGCCCGCAGATACACCACCACCGTGTTCGTCACGGCGACCAGCGGTACGGCCACCACGGCCCCGCCGATCCCGGACACCATCCCACCCGCGGCCACGGACAGCACCACGGCCAGCGGATGCACCCGCACCGCCCGCCCGAGGATGAACGGCTGCAGGATGTGGCCCTCGATCTGCTGCACCGCGAGGACGACCACGAGCACCATCACGGCGGTGAACACGCCCTGCGTGACGAGCGCGACGACCACCGCGAGCGCGCCCGAGACCACCGCGCCGACCAGCGGGATGAACGCGAACAGGAAGATGAACACGGCCAGCGGCACCGCCATCGGCACCCCGAGGAAGAAGATGCCGAGGCCGATGAAGATGGCGTCGATCAGAGCCACTATCACCGTCCCGCGCACGTACGCCGTCAGCGTCCGCCAGGCCCGCGGCCCCGCGCCCGCGATGCCCGGACGGGCCTGCGCCGGGACGAGCTTGAGCGTCCACTCCCAGATGCGCCGGCCGTCGTAGAGCAGGAACAGCGTCGAGAACATCGTCAGCAGGATGCCGGTCATCGCCTCGACGATGACGGTGACGCCCTCCAGGCCCGCCGACGTGATCGAGTCCGTGTTCGCGCCGATCGCGTCGCGCAGCGACTTGGCGATCTCGTTGATCTGGTTGTCGGTGACGTGGAACGGGCTGTTGAGGAGCCACTTGCGCAGCTCGTCGATGCCGTCCTGGACCTGGTTCGAGAGGTTGTCGATGTTCTCCTGGACCTGCCAGACGACGAACCAGCCGACGAGCCCCATGACGACGAAGCCGAGGATCGCGGTGAGCGCCGTCGCGAGACCCCTCGGGACCCCGTGCCGCCTGAGCCGGGCCACCGTCGGCTGCAGCAGCGCGGTGATGAGCAGGGCCGCGATGAACGCGAACACCACCAGCTGCACGGAGCTGATGACCTTCATCAGGACCCAGACCGTGCCGGCGAGCACCAGCAGGCGCCAGGCCGCCTCGGCGGCGACCCGCAGCCCCCACGGCACGGCGGCGACCGGCTCGGGCCTGGCCCCGACCGCCGGCGCGTAGGCGGGCGGCGCGGGGACCTGCTCCTGCGACGCCTCGGCCAACTCCGGTGCGCGTTCCGCTGCGGATTCCGCGCCGGGTGCGGCGGTTGGGGGTGCGGGCGAGGGGGTGGGCAGGTCGTCGCCCTCCGCCTCGCGCTCGGCCTCGGCACGGCGCTCGTCCAGGCGCTCGCCCACCTTGCTGATTCCGGCGCCGACCCGGCCGAGCCAGCCTGGAACTCGCGACATGATCCGTCCTCTGTAGTCCCCCGCAGGGGGTACCCCCGTGCGCACCGTCCACTCCCCCCGGAGTTTGTCGCACCGACCGTACATGGCCGGAGCCCCTCACCGTAGGACGGTGAGGGGCTCCAGGAGGTTGAACGCGGCTGCGCCCTAGTACCAGTTGTTGGCCTGCCAGAACGACCAGGCGTCACAGGGACTGCCGTAGCGGCTGTTCATGTAGTTCAGGCCCCACTTGATCTGGGTGGCCGGGTTGGTCTGCCAGTCGGCGCCCGCCGAGGAGTACTTGGAGGCGGGCAGTGCCTGGAAGAGACCGTAGGCGCCGGAGGAGGCGTTCGTCGCGCGGTAGTTCCAGCTCGACTCGTGGTTCACGATGTTGCTGAAGCACTGGAACTGGCCGGACGGCACCATCTGGCGTGCCATCGCCTGGATCTGCGAGATCGAGTACGACGACTGCGGGGCGAAGCTGGAGGCGTCGCGGCTCGCGGAGCGGCTGGCGATCTTCTCCGCCTCGCGCTCCTTGGCCTCCTTCTCCGCCTTCTCCTTCGCGGCCTGCGCATCCTGCTGCTTGGCGATCGCGTCCTCGGCGGCCTTCTTGCGGGCCGCTTCCTCCGCCGTCTTCTGTGCAGCGTTGTCGGCCGCGATGGCCTGCGTCTGCGCCTGCTGCTGCAGGGACGCGGTCTGCACCTGGGCCTGCTGACCCGCGGGTATGTCGGCGAGGAGGGTCGCGTCGCCTGCCGTGGCCTCTGCCTCGTTCGAGGGCTGAGCAGTGCTGCCCGAGGCAACACCCACGACGGCGCCGACTGTGGTGACCGCGGTGGCCGAAGCCACTGCGAATCCCCGGACCGAAATCCGGCTCACACGGTTTCCTTCCAGCATCGCCCGCTCTGGTGTGACCCCTCGCGGACGCAATCGTGCCCCTGGCGCTGGCCTCCCAACTGACGGGTCACGGGAGGCACGGGCCCGGTGGGCAACTCCCTTGCGGGGAGCGCCGCGTGGTGCTCGGGCGGCATACGACGACCGTTATGGAGTTCAAGGTGCAGCCGGGGCTGCTGTGGTGCGTCACCGCTGGGGGTACGCGAGTGTCGTATGCGGGGCCTGACAGGACCGTGACTCTGCCGTATCCGGACGCGGTGAGGCAATTCTGTGTTGCGTGGGAAACGTCACACCCCGTTTGCCCCACGGGTTTTGAGGAAACCCGCACACGCCAGGACGCCGCCCGGATAAGCTCTCAGGCTTCTCCGGACGGCGCCAAGGTGTGCCAACTGCCTTAAATCTGGCCGTCTTCCAGCATTTCGGTCACCAGGGCCGCGATCTGCGACCGCTCCGAGCGCGTCAGCGTGACGTGCGCGAACAGCGGGTGCCCCTTCAGCTTCTCGACGACCGCGACCACTCCGTCGTACCGCCCGACCCTGAGGTTGTCGCGCTGGGCGACGTCATGGGTCAGGACGACACGCGAGTTCGCCCCAATTCGGGACAGAACGGTCAACAGGACGTTCCGTTCCAGGGATTGGGCCTCGTCCACGATCACGAACGCGTCGTGCAGCGAGCGTCCACGGATGTGGGTGAGCGGCAGCACTTCGAGCATCCCGCGCGCGGTGACCTCCTCGATGACCTCGCGCGAGGTGACCGCCGAGAGGGTGTCGAAGACGGCCTGCGCCCACGGCCCCATCTTCTCGGCCTCGGAGCCGGGCAGATAGCCGAGCTCCTGCCCGCCCACCGCGTACAGCGGCCGGAAGACCATCACCTTCTGGTGCTGGCGCCGCTCCAACACGGCCTCCAGGCCCGCGCAGAGCGCGAGCGCGGACTTGCCGGTGCCGGCCCGGCCGCCCATCGAGATGATGCCGACGTCCGGGTCGAGCAGCAGATCGAGCGCGATCCGCTGTTCGGCACTGCGGCCCTTGAGCCCGAAGGCCTCCCGGTCGCCGCGCACCAGCCTGACGTTGCCCTCCGGCGTGACGCGGCCGAGGGCCTTGCCGCGCTCGGAGTGGATCGTCAGGCCCGTGTGCACCGGAAGGTCGGCGGCCTCGGGAACGTAGAGCGTGTCCTCCTCGAACAACAGGTCCACCTGCTCGGCAGGCAGGGTCAGTTCGGACATTCCTGTCCAACCGGACTCCGTGATGGCGAGTTCGGCACGGTACTCCTCGGCGAGGAGACCGACCGACGACGCCTTGATCCTGAGCGGCAGATCCTTCGACACGACCGTGACGTCGTATCCCTCGGCCTGCAGATTGCGCGCGACCGCGAGGATGCGCGAATCGTTGTCGCCCAGGCGGTAACCCGAGGGCAGGATGCCGGGGTCGGAGTGGTTGAGCTCGACGCGCAGCGTGCCGCCCAGTTCCCCGGTGGGGATCGGGGCGTCCAGACGTCCGTACCGGATGCGGTAGTCGTCGAGCAGACGCAGCGCCTGCCGGGCGAAGTACCCGAGCTCCGGATGTTGCCTCTTGGCCTCCAACTCCGTGACCACGACGACAGGAAGGACCACTTCGTGTTCGTCGAATCGGGTCATGGCGTTCGGATCGGCCAGCAGGACGCTGGTGTCGAGAACATAGGTGCGCCGGTCGGGCTTGTGGCGCTTGTTGCTGGTCACCACGGAAGGACGTACCCCCTCGGAAGAGGTCGGGGAGCGACGGAGGGAATCAGGACCGGTCATCGGCCCCTGCGCGCGGGCCGAGAACCGGCCCTCCAAGTCGTCATCCGTACTCGTCTGCGTACGGTCGTCCTGGTGCAAAGGGCCTCCCGGGCGGGCGGCCCCGTGCCGCCCGCTGAGATGCGGTGTCCTTGGTGCGGACACCGACCTGGAAGGCTTATTCCCTCGAACACGCGCAGCCATGCCAGGGCATATGACGGCGCGTGCGTTAACTCCCGATGACGTACGTAGTCGTACGTACCCGTGTGTTTCCGTGTGACGGGTGCTCAGCCGCCGTAGCGGCGGTGGCGCGCGGCGTAGTCGCGCATCGCGCGCAGGAAGTCCACCTTGCGGAAGGCCGGCCAGAAGACTTCACAGAAGTAGTACTCGGAGTGGGCCGTCTGCCAGAGCATGAAGCCCGAGAGGCGCTGCTCACCGCTGGTGCGGATGACGAGGTCCGGGTCGGGCTGCGCCTTGGTGTAGAGGTGCTTGCCGATGAGGTCGACGGAGACGGCGTCGGCCAGCTCGTCGAGCGACTGCCCCTTCTCGCCCGCGTCGAGGACCATCGAGCGCACGGCGTCGGCGATCTCCTGGCGGCCGCCGTAGCCGATCGCGACGTTGACCACTATTCCGTCGACGTGGGCGGTGGCCTCGGCCGCTTCCTTGAGTACGTTCTGCAGGCCCGACGGAAGGATGTCGGTGGCCCCGACGTGGTGCACGCGCCAGCGGCCGTCGGCGGCGAGCGAGCGGACGGTGTCCTCGATGATCCCGAGGAGCGGGACCAGTTCCTCCTGGGGCCGGTCGAAGTTGTCCGTCGACAGCAGCCACAACGTGACGACCTCGACGTCCGTCTCGCTGCACCAGCCGAGGAACTCCTCGATCTTGTCGGCCCCCGCCTGATGGCCCTGGGCGGTGGTGGACCCGGCGGCCTTCGCCCAGCGTCGGTTGCCATCCATGATGACCCCGATGTGCTTGGGCACCTGGGCGTGGTCCAGGTGGCCCTCCACCCGGCGTGCGTACAGCCCGACCAGCAGGCCGCGCAGCCTGTCCCGCAGGTTCACGGTCGTTCAGCCCCTCCGTGCAGACGGCAGTCCCCGAGCGCGAAAGCCTACCCCCGAAAAACCAGTGCGCTCTCTGGGGTGTCAGTGGGCTGACGTACTTTCGTATCCATGAACGACATCTCTCCTTACGTCGCTTCCGGTGACCGCTACGACTCCATGGAGTACCGGCGCACGGGCCGCAGCGGCCTGAAGCTGCCCGCGATCTCCCTCGGCCTGTGGCACAACTTCGGGGACGACCGCACCCTCGACTCCCAGCGCGCGATCCTGCGCCGCGCCTTCGACCTGGGCGTCACGCACTTCGACCTCGCGAACAACTACGGACCGCCCGCGGGCAGCGCCGAGTTGAACTTCGGCAAGATCTTCGCGCAGGACTTCGCCCGATACCGGGACGAGTTGGTCATCTCGACCAAGGCGGGCTATCTCATGCACCCCGGCCCGTACGGGGAGTGGGGCAGCCGCAAGTACCTGCTGTCGTCGCTCGACGCGTCGCTGAAGCGGATGGGCGTGGACTACGTCGACATCTTCTACTCGCACCGCTTCGACCCGGACACTCCGCTCGAGGAGACGATGGGAGCGCTCGCATCCGCGGTGCAGCAGGGCAAGGCGCTGTACGTGGGCGTGTCCTCGTACAACAGCGAGCAGACCGCCGAAGCCGCGCGCCTGCTCAAGGAGATGGGCGTGCCCGCCCTCATCCACCAGCCGTCGTACTCGATGATCAACCGCTGGACCGAGGACGACCGCCTGCTCGACACCCTGGAGTCGGCCGGCATGGGCTGCATCTCCTTCGTGCCGCTCGCCCAGGGCCTGCTGACGGGCAAGTACCTGAAGGGCATTCCGGAGGGCTCGCGCGCGACGCAGGGCAAGTCGCTCGACCCGGACCTGCTGAGCGACGAGGTGCTGCGCCGGCTGAACGGCCTGAACGACATCGCGCAGCGCCGCGGCCAGTCCCTCGCGCAGCTCGCGCTGAACTGGGTGCTGCGGGACGAGCGGATGACGTCGGCGCTGATCGGCGCCTCCAGCGTGCGGCAGTTGGAGGAGAACGTGGCGGCGCTCGCGGGCCCGAAGCTCACCGACGAGGAGCTGACCGAAATCGATTCGTTCGCCGTCTCGACGCCCGGCACGAACATCTGGGCCGGCCGGAGCTGACCCGGCTCCCCGCCCGCACCCCCCGCGACCGGGGGTTTGTACGGACAAAAAAACGGGCCGGTCCGTGGGGGGGAGACGGACCGGCCCGAGGGGGGGTTTCCACCATAACCCTTCGTAAGTGCTGCTGCGCGCATCGGCGTGCCACAACTACTCTCCGCAGTCACCCGGCGACGCGCGGAGGTAGCTTTCCGGCCGCCCCGGCACGGGCCCACAGCTGGCTCACAGCCGCCCCAGGGGCCTCTTTCACACGATTCTCACGGCGCGCCGCCGGGGGTTCGGCGTCCCCCTCCCGTGTCATGCGCGGGGTTGACGCGCGTACGGGCGCCGTGGGCGCCGCCGCAGATATGGCGCATTTGGCTCGCGCGACCCGAGATGGGTGGCAAACGGCACCGCGCAGCCCCCTCCACCGCGCGGTACCGCCGCGCAGCTTTGCTCACGCGAATTGCCGTTGGTCTGAACTTACGTGAGGTTTAGGTGAGGATCGAGTGCGTATCGATAACGATGCGGATTCGGTTGCCCGAGACGACGGTCTACGCCGCCGGTTCGCCCTCCTTCGCGGCCAGGATCGCCGCCATGTGCTCCTCGCCCCACAGGCCGAGCGGCACCAGCGCCTGGTTCAGCGACTCCCCCAGTGCGGTCAGCGAGTACTCGACGCGCGGCGGCACCTCCGGGTACACCTCGCGGTGCACGACGCCGTCGGCCTCCAGTTCGCGCAGCTGCTGCGCGAGCACCTTCTCCGTGACGGTGCCGAGGGCGCGGCGCAGTTCGCCGAAGCGCAGGGTCTTCGCGTCGTGCAGCGCCCACAGGATCATCGGCTTCCACTTGCCGCCGACGACGTCCACGGCGGCGTCGAGCCCACAGCTGTACGGTCCGTCGATCCCCTTGTGCCCCATGCGCCCGGTTCTCCCTCTCGTCGTCTCTCGTCGTCACTCGTGCCGGTCTCACCACCGCAACGCCGCCGGACTGCGGAAGATGCCCGCCCGGATCCTGCTTCGCGTTCGCTACGCGGCCGGCCTGCGGGCCTCGAAGAGATGGCGGGTGCTGTGGGCCACGAACGGGCCCTCCTTCTCGATCTGCTCGTGCAGCGCGCGGAGTTGGGGCTCGTACGCCTCGGCCGTGAAGCCCGGGACCATCCACACCACCTTGCGCAGGAAGTGGACGACGGCCCCGATGTCGTGGAACTCGATGCGCAGGCGCTCCGCGCGCAGGTCGACGACCTCGAGCCCCGCGGCCTCGGCCTCGGCCCTCTCCGCCTGCGGGTCACGGCCGCGGCGCACCTCCTCCGGCTGCGGCCCGAGGAAGTACTCGACGACCTCGAAGACGCTGCCCGGGCCCACGTGTTGGGCGAAGTACGTGCCGCCGGGGCGCAGTACGCGGGCGATCTCCGGGAACGGGGCCTTCACCGGGTGGCGGCTGGTGACCAGGTCGAACGCGGCGTCGGCGAACGGCAGCGGGGCGTCCGCCGCGGCCGCGACGACGACCACGCCGCGCGGCGCGAGCAGCCGGGTGGCCTTCGCCACGTTCGGCGGCCAGCCCTCCGTCGCGGCCATCGCGGGCGGCAGCTTCGGCGCCATGTTCAGCACCTCACCGCCGCCCGTGTCCAGGTCGAGCGCGGCCCGGACCTCGGGCAGGGCCAGGCGCTCCCCCATCAGCCGGGCGTACCCCCAGGACGGGCGCTCCTCGGTGGCACGCCCCTCGAACCAGGAGAAGTCCCACCCTTCCGTGGGCGCGGCGACGGCCTCCGCGACGAGGTCTTCGTACGAGCGGTTCTGCCGGCTCTGGGGGTTCATGCGGCTCTCGGGGTTCGGGGGTTCAGGGGGTTCACGGGGTCCATGAGCAGCATGATCGCAGGGGCCCCACATCCGTTTCATCTCCATTTCGCCGCTCACCGGCCGGACCACCGGGGACCGAGCGCCGCCGCGGTGGGGCCAGCCCCCGGCCGGTTCGGGGGCTGGCCCTCTTCCGCGGGACCCAGGAAACGCACGTACCCTTGGCGGACCCCCGCGACCGTCACCACCACGGCCCCACACGTACCCGCAGTCCCGTCCGTCCCCCCGCAGTGATGCGACCACCGCCGAGATGCGAGCAGATGTCCGTACGTTCCGCGATAGCGACCTGGCTGACCCGCCTCTACTTCTCCCGGCTCCGGAAGAAGGGGGGAAGCCTCGACCTGTCCGTCCTGTCGAAGCTGCCCGACGCCGCGCTGCTGCCGCTGCGCCGCGAGGGCCTCGACCCGGTGCCCGAGATCGGGGCGCTGCGCGACCGTGAACCGGTCAGCAAGCTGCCGATCCCCGGCATGACGGTGTGGCTGGTGTCCGGCTACGACGAGGCGAAGGAAGTCCTGGGCGACGCCAAGGCGTTCAGCAACGACTTCCGTCATCTGGTCGGGGTGGGCGGTGCGGGCGCGGACCAGAACCCGGGGGGCCTCGGCTTCTGCGACCCGCCGGACCACACGCGGCTGCGCCGGCTGCTCACCCCCGAGTTCACGATGCGCCGCCTGTCGCGCCTCACCCCGCGCATCCACACGATCGTCGAGGACCAGCTGGCCCATCTGGAGAAGGCGGCCCAGGCCTCGCCCGACGGCACGGCCGACTTCGTCGAGCACTTCGCGATGCCGGTGCCGGCGCTCGTCATCTGTGAGTTGCTGGGTGTCCCCTATGAAGAGCGCGACGCCTTCCAGCAGTTCTCGGTCGCCCGTTTCGACGTGCTCGGCGGCGCGGGCGCGTCCTTCGGCGCGGTCTCGCAGTCCCTGGACTATCTGCGCGGCGTCGTCGCCGAGCAGCGGCGCAACCCGGGCGACGGTCTGCTCGGCATGCTCGTGCGCGAACACGGCGAGAACATCACGGACGAGGAGCTCACCGGCCTGGCCGACGGCGTCCTGACGGGTGGCCTCGAGACCACCGCCAGCATGATCGCCCTCGGCACGCTGATCATGCTCCAGGACCGTACGCACTTCGACGCGATCCACGACGCCGCGGACCCGGCGACGGTCGCGGCCCCCTTCGTGGACGAGCTCCTGCGTCATCTCACGGTCGTCCAGACGGCGTTCCCCCGTTTCGCACGCGAGGACGTCACGATCGGCGGCATCCCCATCGCGGCGGGCGACATCGTGATCGTCTCCCTCAGCGCGGCGGACCGTGACCCCCGCCTCGGCGACGCCATGGACGCCTTCCTCCCGTCCCGGCCCCCGACCTCCTCGCACCTGGCGTTCGGGTACGGGATCCACCGCTGCATCGGCGCGGAACTCGGCAAGATGGAACTCCGGGCGGCGTTTCCTCAACTGGTCCGCAGGTTCCCGGAGTTGAGCCTTGCGGTACCGGCGTCCGAGCTGGAGTTCCGGAAGCTGTCGATTGTCTACGGGGTGGATCGCCTGCCGGTCCGGGTGTCGGGCTGACGGAGTCGCCGCGCGGGGCGTCATGGCTTGTGGCCCTTCCAGCGGGTTGCTCGGGCGGCCGGCGGATCGAAAAGGGAGCCGTGGTCGGCAAGTAGCCTCGGGACGGGTAAGCGGCAATCCACGCAATTCACCTGCACCGGAAGGCCGAGAAGCCCTGGAAGTCCCGGGGTCCCGGAGTCCCGGAGTCCCGGGGTCCCGGAGTCCCGGAGTCCTGGAGTCCTGGAGGAAATCTGTTGGCCCTCACTCGCCGTGCTGCCCTGACCGCACTGACCGGCCTCTCCGTCACCCCGCTCATCGGCTGCGGTTCCTCCGACGCCGGGACGGCCTCACCCTCCACGGAGTCCGCGAAGTCCACGCCCCCGGCGGCGAACGGCGCGTTCACCGCCCTGGAGAAGGAGTTCGGCGCCCGGCTCGGGGTCTACGCCGTCGACACCGGCAGCGGGGCGGTCGTCGCGCACCGGGCGGACGAACGGTTCGCGTACGCCTCCACGTACAAGGCGCTGGCGGCGGGCGCGGTACTGAGGAAGCACTCGGTCGACGACCTCGACCGGATCGTCGTCCGCTACACCCGCGACGACCTGGTCGCGCACTCCCCCGTCACGGAGAAGCACGTCGACACCGGCTTGAGCCTGCGCGCGGTGTGCGACGCCGCGATCCGCTACAGCGACAACACCGCGGGAAACCTCCTGTTCGACCAGCTCGACGGCCCCAAGGGATTCCAGGCGGCGCTGGCCGCCCTCGGCGACGACACCACGCGGGCCGACCGCCACGAGACCGCGCTGAACGAGGCGACCCCCGGCGACCTGCGCGACACCTCGACCCCGCGCGCGCTGGCCGCGGACCTGCGCGCGTACGCGGTGGACGACACCCTGGGCCCGGCGAAGCGGGCGCTCCTCGTCGACTGGCTCAAGCGCAACACGACGGGGGACGACGTGATCCGGGCCGGCGTCCCCGACACCTGGCAGGTCGGCGACAAGACCGGCACCGCCGAGTACGGCACCCGCAACGACATCGCGGTCGCCTGGCCGCCCAAGTCGGCCTCCCCGGTCGTCATCGTCGTCCTCTCCACCCATGCCGCCCAGGACGCGACCCCCGACGACCGGCTGGTCGCCCGCGCCGCGAAGGCGGTGGTCGCGGCTCTGGCCTAGTGCCCACGGCCCGGCCCACGCTGTACACATGACTGTCATGACAGCCACGGACCGACCGAGCCCGTTCATCGAATGCGGAGACCTCACGCTGCGGCGCTGGCGGGAGCGGAGCGACTTCCAGTCGGCCTTCACGTTGATCGGGGAGTCCGTGGACCACCTGCGTCCCTGGATGCCCTGGGTCGACGGCCACAGCGAGCGGAGCACCCGCGACTTCCTCGCCAACTCCGAGTCGAAATGGGCGAGCGGCGTCGTCTACAACTACGCCGTCGTCTCGGACGGAACGCCCCTCGGCATGTCCCAGAGCTACCGCGTGGGCGAGACGCGCGTATGGCGGCTCGGCTACTGGCTGCACCCGTCCGCGACCGGCCGCGGCCTCGCCACGCGAGCGACGGCGGCGCTGGCCACGGAGATGTTCACCCTGCCGTACGTCGACCGCCTGGAGATACTCCACGACCCGGCGAACCGGCCCAGCGCGGGCGTTCCGCGGCGGTTGGGGTTCGTCGAGGTGGGGCGGGAGGGTGCGAACGGGGACGGGGACGTGATCTGGCGGCTCGACCGTCCCGGGGTGCGGTGACCATGGCCGCCGCCGATCTGCGGGAGATGCTGCTGGTGGCCCGCGGGATCGTCGCCGAGGCGTTGGCCGATCCGGTGGCCAACAGACGTACGAACAGCCGGAGTTGCGGGTGGGACATCGACTTCGACGTCCTCCTGGACGAGGTACGCCACGTACTGGCCATCGCCCTGTTCGCGACCGCCCCTGACGACGCCACGGCCGATCCGGGTTCACCACAGCACCGGCACGCGGCTCTGCTGCTGTTGCAGAGCCGGGACCCGATTCCCGTGTTCGCGCCGCTGCCCGCGCGCCCTCCGGAGGAGCTGGCGCTTCCCCTGAAACAGCTCTGGCTCATGTCCGTGAGCGCGACGGACCGCTCGGGGCTCCACTGGGTCCGACTGCTCGTGACCGCGTCGGATCTCCTGTCCTTCACGGTCGCCGCGCCTTGAGGGCAAGGAGCAGATGGGACAGGGCAGTTGGGGTGGTGGCTATCCGACCGAGATCGAACCGGTCGAGCGGCGGGTGGACACCCTGATGCGGGTGGACACCGACGAGGGCAACTTCCTGTTCGCCTACGAGTCCCAGGGCAAGGCCGACTCCGGCCCCTGGTCATGGATGCGAGTGCCCTTCACGAGTGCACCTGCTCATGCGACGGCCAGCGTCGCCTGCCACGCGCCTGGGGACATCCCTGTCGCCTTCCGGAAGAACACCGAGAAGTTGGATGCGTCGGGGAAGCCGAGCACGTTGGCGCAGCGGGTCGCGGTGAGGCGGTCGTGCGCGAGGAGCCGTTTGGCTTCGAGGACGATCCGGTCGACGATGTACCCCTTTGCCGTGCGGCCTGTGACCTGCTGCACCGCTCGCGAGAGGGTGCGGGGCGCATATCCCAGCGCACGGGCGTAGTAGCCGGCGTCGTGATGTTCCCGAAAGTGCGCTTCGACGCTGGACCGGAACAGCCGAAACACCGGATGTGAGAACCGCGCTCCGGAGTGCGGTGGCCGAAGCCGGGCGATGAGCACGGAGAGCAGGATCTCGGGCAGCTCCGTCGCGAGGCCGGCGGACGAGGCGGACTCCTCGAGGAGGAGATGGTTGCGTGCGGCGTCGACGAACGGCCAGTCGGCGTCAGGAATGCTCCAGTGCGCGGCCGGCTCCGGGTACCCGACGAGTTCCCGGGAGGCACGGGTGACCGGAGCGGTCGGCACGAACAGCACGATGTGTCCCGCCACTTCGGTCATGTCGTCCCACTGGTGCACCGCGCCCGGCGGGATCCACACCGCGGACCGCTCCTCGAGCGGGTGTTGGCAAAAGTCCACCGTGAGCAAGCCGTGCCCGGCGTCGACGAGGGCGAGGACATGGAAGTCAGCACGCTGCGTGCCGCCGTCGTTCAGCTCGCGAAGGCGGTCGAACGTCATGGTCTCGACCGTGGCGGCGAGGCGCTCTGCGGGCCGGTAGGTCATCTGCCTGATCATGGTCACGTGTCCAGTTTCCACCATCAGTCGACCAGTCGCGCCAATGTCCCTCCTGGGTGAAGAAGCTTCAATGACCGCATAGGAAAAATCATCCCGAGCAGTCACCAGGAGAGCCACGATGTCTTCGACGCAGCCGATGCCACTGCCCGCTTACGACCATCGGCCGGGGACCGGACCGACCCTGGTGTTCCTGCACTACTGGGGTGGTTCGGCCCGCACCTGGGACCTAGTCGTCGACTGCCTCCCGGGCCGCGATGTGCTCACGGTCGACTTCCGCGGGTGGAGCCGGTCGAGCGGCCTGCCCGGCCCATACACGCTCGGTCAACTCGCCGACGACGTGCTCGCCGTACTCGCCGACTCGGACGTCAACGACTACGTCCTTGTCGGGCATTCGATGGGGGGCAAGGTCGCGCAACTGGTCGCGGCAACCCGGCCCGCCGGCCTGCGCGGACTCGTCCTCGTCGGCTCCGGCCCGGCGAAGCCCGCCGCGCAGATCACTCCCGACTACCAGGAAGCCCTGTCCCACGCCTACGACTCCGACGAGTCCGTGGCCGGGGCACGGGACCACATCCTCACCGCGACCCGACTGCCCGCGTCGGTCAAGTCACGGATCTCGACCGACTCGCGAGCCGGCGTCGACGCCTGTCGCACCGAGTGGCCGCTGCACGGCATCGCGGAGGACATCACTGAGCACACCCGCATGGTCAGCGTTCCCGCCCTGGTCATCGCCGGGGAGAACGACCAGGTCGAGCCCGTCGACGTACTCCGCGACAACCTTGTGCCCTACCTGTCCCAAGCCGAGTTCACGGTGATACCGGCCACGGGTCACCTGATCCCGCTGGAAGCTCCGGCCGACCTCGCCGACGCCATTACGGCCTTCGCACCAGCAGCCTGACCATCCGCGCGACCCGAGGGCTCAGCCGCCCGTCGGAAACGACACCTCCACCCGGCGGTTCATCTTGCGGCCCGGCCCCCAGGACCGTTTCAGCCCGTCGCGCGCAGCGCCTCGAGCAGGCCATCCGCCGCGTCGAAGGCGATCGCCCCGTCGAGGGGGTTGGCGTAGACGCGTGACCAGGTGATCAGCCCGTCCGTGACGCGGGCGTACATCACCATGTCGAAGGTGAACTGCCGCCCTGTGGAAGCGACTTGGCCATGGAGGCGGTAGTCGGCGATCACGAGTTCGGGGTCTTCCGTCTCGTGTACGTGGACGTGGTCCACGGCGTTGAACTTCTGCAGCTTCGCCCCTTCCCGCAGGTGGGCGCGGAAGGCCTCCCGTCCCGGTTCCTGCACGGGCGCGCCCGGCGGCAGGTAGGGCATCTCGAAGACGGCGTCCGTGGTGAACACGTCGGCCATCGCCTCGCTGGGGCCGTCGGCGGTGAGGCGGAGGAAGGCGTGGAGGACTTCGCGCGGTGTCGTGGTGGTGGCCATGGGACACTCCTCTCGATATAAACGGGGCGGTCACCCCGGTTACGTCATCGAATATACGGGGCGCACGCCCCGGTTAGCAATGCTCAAGTCCCCGTCCCTGGAGGAGAGTTGATGAGCGACCGACAGCAGCGGCCCCTGCGCGCCGACGCCCGCCGGAACCGAGAGCGCATCCTGCACACGGCCCGCGACGCCTTCGCCGCCGAAGGCATCGCGGTCCCGTTGGACGAGATCGCCCGCCGGGCCGGGGTCGGGGCGGGCACGGTGCATCGCCACTTCCCCACCAAGGAAGCCCTGTTCGAGGAGGTCGTGCGCGAGCACCTCGAGCAGTTGACGCGCGATGTGCGCGCCGCCCTGGACGTGGAGGCGGAGGCCGGGGCCGCGTTCTTCGGCTTCCTCGCCCGGATGACCGCAGAGGCCGACGCGAAGCAGGACCTGGCCGAAGCCATCACGGCGGCCGGGTCTCCCGTGGGTGCGCGCACCGAGGAACTGGCCGCGGAATTGCGGGAGTTGTTCGGGTCGCTCCTCCTCCGCGCCCAGCAGGCAGGCGCCGTACGCGATGACGTGGACGCCGCCGATGTGCAGGCCGTCGTCGTGGCCGCACTGACAGCGGGCCGCCGGCGCGACGCGGGCGACCGGTCCGGGCGGCTGGCTCGCGTCGTCTTCGACTGCCTGCTGCCCCGGCCCAGCGGCCCCGCCGGAAGCGGGGCTTGAATCCCTTCAGAGCAGTTCAGTAAGCAGTTCAGTTCCGTCGTTCAGTTCCGTCGTTCAGTTCGTCGTTCAGTTCAGGTGGGGCGGGGTCCAGGCGTGGTGGCGGAGGATCATGCTCGTCGCGGCCCTGGCCGGTGTCAGCCTCATCGCCGTGTTCCGCAGGGCGACCGCCAGCGGGTTCGCGAGTTGCTGGCCCATCCGCCCGGCCTGTCGGGCGGCCCTCGCGACGGCCTGACTGCGCGGTCGGCGCTCGGCGTCGTAGTGGGCGAGCGCGGTCTCGATCGCCGGAGCGGTGGCGAGCGCGGCGGCCAGGGTGACCGCGTCCTCCAGCGCCTGGCAGGCGCCCTGGCCGAGGTTGGGGGTCATCGCGTGCGCCGCGTCGCCGAGCAGCACGGTCCGGCCGGCCACGTACGAGGGGAGCGGCGTGCGGAGTTCGCGGACGTCGTGGTGGAGCACGGCGTCCGGCCGGGTCGCGTCGAGCAGGGCGGGGATCGGGTCGTGCCAGTCGTGGAAGCGGCTGCGCAGTTCCCGCAGCGGGTCGGCGAACCGGGTGCCCGCGGGCAGGCTGAGGACGGCGTGCCACTCGGCCCGGCCGTCCAGGAAGGCGATGTGCCCGAACTCGGCCCCGCGCCCCCAGGTCAGTTCGAAGTCGGTGTGCAGGTCGACCGGCCGATCGGTGAGGGCGCGCAGCACCGTCGAGCCACTGTGGACCGGACCCGGGTGCGCCGGGAAGAGCGAGTGGCGCACCGCGCTGCCGATGCCGTCGGCCGCCACCACCAGGTCCGCCGCCAAGACCCTTTCGCCACAGACCAGTTGGACCCTCGCCGGGCCGGTCTGCTCGACCGCGTTCACCTCGGATCCCGTCAGCAGCGCCTCCGCGGGCAGGGCGTCGCGCAGCAGCCGGTGCAGGGCGGAACGGGCGATGCCCATGATCGGCGCGCCCACCGCCTTCTCCAACGCGGCGCCGTCCATCCGGGTCAGCCAACCGCCCTTCGGCGTACGGGTTCCACCGCTGTACTGGCCGCGCGAGGCGCCGCGCACGGCCTCACCGACGCCGAGTTCGTCCAGTGCCCGCAGACCGTTGGCGGCCAAGGAGATGCCCGCGCCCTCGTCCTTGAGCACGGGTGCCCGCTCGACGACCGTCACGTCCCATCCGATGCGCCGCAGGCCGATCGCGGCGGCGAGCCCGCCGATGCCTCCTCCGACCACCACTGCCGTGCTGCCCATTCCGAAGCCCTCCCCCTCTTCACTTTCTACACCTGTAGAAGCCTGTGGAAGATCACCGTAGCCGAGTCTCTACAGGTGTAGAAAGGAGGCATGGTTTCGGATCGACGCACCCTCCTCGCCGACGCGGCTCTCGACGTACTCGCCGACGACGGGATCCGCGGTCTGACCCATCGAGCGGTCGACCGGAGAGCGTCCATGCCGCCGGGCACCACGTCGGCCTACTTCCGCACCCGCGCCGCGCTGCTCACCGCACTCGTCACGCGCCTGGTCCAACTCGACCAGGCGGAACTGCACATGACGGCCGAAGAGCTGCCGCCCCTGCGCACCGTCGACGAACTGGTCGACGGCATGGCGCTGCTCACCCGGCAGCGACTCACCGGTGAGGGCCGTCGCCGCTCGCTCGCGCGCCATGCCTGCGCCGTTGAGAGCGTGCGGGACCCGGAGTTGCGCGAGATCCTCGTACCCCGCGAGAACGCCGGACGCGAGGCCGTCCGGCTGTTCCTCGCCGAACGCGGCGTACCGAACGTCGACAGCCGTACGCACACCCTGCTGACCTGCATCGACGGGCTGATCCTCGACCGGCTGGTGAACGGCGGCGACGTACCGCGCGAGGCCCTCGAAGGCCTGGTCGTGGCCGCCCTTGCGGGATCTCGCGGCCCGCGGCGCAGAGCTTCGCGCTGACGCGTGCGAAGAATTCGATCCGGCCAACTCGCCCGCACCCCTGCCGAACCGATCACCCCTATTGGATACTGCCACTATCCAATCGACGGAGATGCTTCTCCAAGGGGGACTCGTGAAGCGAACCGGCTTGCACATACCCAGATACGTCACCGCCGCCTGTGCCACCGCCGCGGCGACCGTCTTGGCCACCACCACGTCCGCGGCAGCAGAAACCGGCCCCGAGCAGTACGACTTCTTCCCCGCCA
The DNA here is from genome assembly GCF_044460595.1 of Streptomyces sp. NPDC050085. Lineage (NCBI taxonomy): Bacteria > Bacillati > Actinomycetota > Actinomycetes > Kitasatosporales > Streptomycetaceae > Streptomyces > Streptomyces sp. NPDC050085. Next base: position 441,601 of record NZ_JBITJZ010000004.1, read on the forward strand.
TGGTCCATTCGATCCTCCACCTGGACATCGACGCACCGGGCTCCAACGACTGGAACTGCCACCCCAGCGCCGCCCACCCGCGTCCGGTCGTCCTGGTCCACGGGACCTACGAGAACCGCTACAACAACTGGGCCCGGATGTCCCCCGAGTTGAAGGCCCAGGGCTTCTGCGTCTACGCCCTCGACTACGGCGACACCGACGACGCCGGAGTCGCCCTCGCTCCCACCGTCAAGGGTTACGGAGACATCAGGAAGTCCTCCAAGGAACTGGCCGCCTTCGTCGACAAGGTGCTCGCCGCCAGCGGCTCCCGCCAGGTGGACCTTGTCGGCCACTCCCAGGGCGGGACCCTGTCCCGCTGGTACCTCAAGGCCGACGGAGGCGCGAACCCGAGCGACCCCTCGAAGAACAAGGTCAAGAACGTCGTCCAGCTCGGCGCGACGAACCACGGCACCACCATGAGCGGCATCGAGACCCTCGCCGACATCCTCCACATGCTGGGCCCCGGGGAGGTGCCCTTGGGGAAGGCGGGCCCTCAGCAGTACGTGAAATCAGACTTCATCAAGGAGCTCAACGCCGACGGCGACACCGTTCCCGGGGTCGACTACACCGTGATCGGCACGAAGTACGACGAGATCACCACGCCCTGGCAGAGCACGTTCATGACGGCGGGCCCCGGAGCGACGGTGCACAACATCCCCTTGCAGCAGGGCTGTTCCATCGACCTTTCCGCCCATCTGAGCATGTCGTACAGCCCACGCGCGATCGGACTGGTCAAACAGGCCCTGGACCCCTCGGCCCCGGCAGCTCCCTGTGTGCCGAGGGCTCCCGGCTTCTGAGCCCGCAGCCGCTCCCAGTCGCTCTCAGTCGCTCTCAGTCGCTCTCAGTCGCTCTTCGGGAACGACACCTCCACCCGGCGGTTCTTCTTGCGGCCCTGCTCCGAGTTGTTGTCCGCGATCGGGTAGTCCTCGCTGTAGCCGCGGACCTGGAACGTGATGTTCCCGCCCTCCGCGCCCAGCGCCGCCGTCAGCTCGTCGTGCACGGCCTCGGCCCGCTTCTTGGAGAGCGTCAGGCCGTGCGCGTAAGAGCCCAGGTTGTCCGTGAACCCGAACACCCTTACCGCGCTTGCCTTTTGGGTGTTGATCTCGTCCGCGATGGCTTGAATGCGGGAACGGGCGTCCGGGTTCAGCTTGGCGCTGTCCTTGGGGAACAGGACCTCTGCCTGCAGCGCGAACGTCACGTCTTCGTTGGTGTCCGTGCGCCGTTCGTCGCCGGACATGTCCTCGACCACGGACTTGATGTCCAGCACCTTGGCGGGGGCGAGCGTGGCGCCGTCGGCGAGCTTGAGGCCGGGGCTGTTGGCGTCCACCTGCGGGGGTGGGGAGCTGGTGGTGCTGCCGGGTGGGGCGCCGGTGGGGGTGGGGTCGTCGGCCTGGGCCGTTGTTACGCCGGTTGCGGTGACCAGGAGGAGGAGGGTGGCTGTGGTTAGCGTTCGTCGTCGGGGCATCGTCATTCGCCCTCGGTGAGTTCGATGGGGGCGGGGGGCATGGCGCCGACCTGGAAGGTCACCTTGGTGGTGCCTGCGGGTGGGGCGGGGAATTGGGCGTACCAGGTCGCGCTGTCACCCGACCTCAGTCGCGTGAACTTCGTGCACAGGCAACGCCCTGTGGTGTCGCGGAGGACGAGGTACTTCTTCTTGCCCTGCTGATCCACCAGGCTGGCTCCCGACAACGAGCCGCCGTTGACCGCCAGTTCACGCTCATCGCTCTGCCAGTCCGCACCCATCCAGGAGCTGCTCCCGTCATTGCGGACCGTACCGGTCACGTTGACGAAGCCGCCTTCGTCGCGCGTAGCCGAGGTGATGGAGACGGTCACGTCCCCGTCCTTCGACTCCGCGAGTACCTTGTCGCTCGGGCTCGCGGACTCGGGCGCCTGCGCGCCACTGTCCTTGCCTGCCGATGTGGCCGTAGGGGTGCTCTTCGACTTCCCGTTGTCACCATCCCCGCCACAGCCGGCCACGGATAGGACCAGCCCCGTCGCGATCGCCACCGCGGTCAGTGCCCGGCGGGTCGTGGTCGTACGCCGAAGGTTCATCGCTGCGGCTTCCCTTTCTCGTCGTTCGCTCGTCAGTCGGCCAGGTGGACGGAGAACAAGGCTGACGCGTCAGGCAGGTCGGCGAGGTCGAAATCCTCGGGATCGATCTCGATGGACTGGCCGCCACAGGTGAGTTGGACCGCCTTCTTCTGGTCAGCGTCGACAGGCGCGTCGCAGCGGGGCTCGATCACCGCTGTCGCATGCGCCTTCGCCTTGTCGTTCTCAGTGCCGGGGATGATCGTGTCGCCGACCGTGTAACGCGTCTGCACTTCGACCCAGTACCCCGGGTTGCCATTCACCTCGGTGGCGTCAGGGCCGCCCACGACATCAGCGTCGTTCTCGGCTGCCAGGCGAGCTGCTGCGGCTGCGGCGTCGGTTCCTTCGAAGTCCTGTCCAGTCAGCCAACGAAGCCAGTCGTCCCCGCCTTCAAGGGCATCACCCAGGCCCACCATCAGCTCGTCCCGCGCGGACTGTGCAGCTCCCAACGCAGCTGCATCGGCGGCAGATTGAGCACCGTTGCGCGCCGAAGCCGCTTGCGCGAAGGCGAAGAAGGCGAACGCGGCGAAGAGAAGAATCCCCGTCAGCCAGATGTAGATGGGGAGAGTCGATCCCCGGTCACTGCGGAACGCCGCTGCTGTCAGCCGCCGATGACCCGATCGACCGCGTCGCCGATCGCGCCGGAGATCAACCCGTCCAACCCCAACTGGTCGATCAACGTGAAGATCCCCGCAATCAGAATCATCAACCCCGCATACTCCACGAACCCCGCCCCGGAATCCCGCCGCTCCCCACGAAGCCGCTCTCCCAGAGAACTCGTCCACGTCACCCACGCCCCGAGCACTCGGTCCTTGATCACGGGATCCCCCTTCCGCCACTTGCTCCACGGCAACCAGAACAACACACGCAACGTACGCGAACTGCGACCCTGCGCATGCGGTTTCACCCATTAACGGTCGCCGCTTGACCGGAAGTTGGCGCCTTGTTGTCGACCGCGTCATCCCGGACCCCCGTCCCCATCCCCGCCCTGACGCATTCGCGAATGCCAATCGCAGCCCGGACAACTGTAGCCACATGAGGGAAATCCCATAAGACCCGAGCGGGCGGCGGGCGGCACAACCGGCCGCCACCCGGCCCCGTGTCACGTCACGCCGCGAGTACCGGCACCGGCGGCGGCTCCGGAAGCCGCAGTTCGAACCAGAGCGACTTGCCGCCCCGGCTGTACGGGCCCTCCGCCGTCGCACACCCGCCCCACCGGTCCGCGACCGCATCCAGGATGAGCAGGCCGCGCCCACCCTCCGCGTACGGCTCCGCGCGCTGCGGCAGTTCGGGCAGGTCCGGGCTCATGTCCCACACGCTGCACCGCAGTACGGGGAACAGCCAATGCAGGCTCACCGACGCGGGCCCCTTCGTGTGCCGTACGGAGTTCGTGGCGAGCTCCGCCATCAACAGCTCTGCCCTGTCGGTGAGTTCGGCGAGGCCGTGGGCTTCCAGTACGGCGCGGAGCGTTACGCGGGCAATGCCCGGACCGCGCGGGTCGCAGGGGAAGTGCACCTCGTAGTTCCAGGGGGCCCGGAACGGGATCGGCGGCGGGTGCGGTGTTCCGGTGAGCGGGTCAAGTGCGGGGAGGAGGAAGGCGGTTGAAGGGGTGAAGGGGGGAGCTTCGGGGATCGGGGTCACGTTCGAGTTCGGGCTCGTTGCCTGGTCTTCGCTCACGGGCACCTCCTGGGGTGCGCTGTGGAGGGTCAACTGGTCGTGTGCCGCTTGGCGTTGGCGTCGGGATCGACCGGTGGCCTGCTGCCTCTGCCTGCCGTCCCGGGCGGGCAGGTGGAGGCGGTGCGCTTCCGGCTGGACCGGGCCGCGCCAGTGGCACGCGTCACACCATAGCGCCGTCGATTTAACCCGTGCCATCAGTATCACTAATACGGGTAAATTCCCGTGACCGAGTGGTCGTCCGCGGGCGATGTCGGCACACTGTGCGCGAGCAAGGAGGCTTTCGATGGCACCAGGCAGCACCCCCACCATCCGCCAGCGACGGTTCGGGCTTGAACTGCGGCGCTTGCGCGAGGCGGCGGGTCTGTCCGCACCGGCTGCGGCGACCGCGCTCGGTACGGATCGGACGAACATCTCGAACATCGAGGCCGGCCGGTACGGGATCAGCGAGGAGCGCGTACGCAGGCTCGCCAGCATCTACGAGTGCAATGACGCGGCGCTCGTCGACACGCTCGCCTCGATGACGGGGGGCCGTAAGCCCGGCTGGTGGGACGAGTATCGGGGCAAGGTGCCGCCGGGCCATTTGGACATCTCGGAGATCGAGCACTACGCGGTGCGTCTGCGCACCCTCCAGACGTCACATCTGCCGGGCCTGTTCCAGACCGAGGATCACGCCAGGGCCATCTACGAGTTGGTCGTACCCCGCCTTCCCCGCTTGGAAGTTGAGCTCCGCATCGCGCATCGCCTCGCTCGCCAGGGTGTGCTCGCGGGCGACGAGCCGACTCCGTACACCGGGATCATTCACGAAGCGGCCCTGCGCATGCAGTTCGGTGGCCGGGACGTGTCACGCGCTCAGCTCCGGCACCTACTGGCCGAGAACGAGCGCGAGAACGTGACACTTCTCGTCATTCCGTTCGCCAACGGCGCGTTCCCCATGGTGGGCGACTCCATCCTGTACGCCGAGGCGGACAACCAGCACTTCGATACCGCGCATATGGACTCACCGACCGGACCGTTCTTCTTCGACCTGCCGACCCAGTTGGAGAACTTCCGGCTACGGCTGGACTTGGTAGAGCAAGCAGCGTTGACTGCGAAGCAGTCTGCGGACTTCATCCGCGCCGTCGAGAGAGACCTGTAAGAGGAGCGTGCCTTGTCCGAGCTGCAGTGGCTCAAGTCGTCCTACTCCGGCGACGGCGGCAACAACTGCATCGAACTAGCCGCCACCCCCACCGGCGAACTGGCCCTCCGCGAAAGCGACGCCCCCCGCCAGATCCTGGTCGCCGCCCCGGCCTCGCTGAGCGCCCTCCTCGACACCATCAAGTCGGGCCGCCTCAACAACGGCTGACGCACATCGCCGATCCCCGAACAGGCGGTCAACTCGCCGGCCATGGAGGGGGTTTGGGTCCGTCGCTTCGCAACGGTGGGGTGGTGACCGTGGTTCGAAGTCGGCTGTCAGGCCGGTGGGCGCCTTCGATTGGATTACGTGGCTGGTGTCCGGTGGGTGGTTGAGCTACCTCCGATTGTCTCGTCGTCGACTGCCGCCCGCCTTCGGCTGGCTTTCGTCGGCTGATCTTTCGGGGTGGAAGGGCACACAGTCACCATCAACTCAAAGGCCCTTCGGCCGCACCCGCCGCACACGGTGACTGGTCGAGTGCCCGTATGTGGGGTGGCTTCGGTCGACCACAAAGACGCAGCAACAGGAAGGGCATTGGGGAGGCTGTCCGTTGTCTGCTGGTGCGTGGGTGGCTGATGTGACGACAGAGACACCCACCAGACGTCAGTGGGCACTTTGGGACACCCCCCGGACCGCCAGCCAGCCCTTGAGGTGTCCCAAAGCCTCCACTCACCGCACCAGAGAGACGGACGGCGTCACGTGTGACGCGTGTGACGACCGCAAGCACCCACCACGCGCACACGACCCACAAGCCCCACCATCGCCCTTCCCGCTGCTGCGTCTTTTGTCGGCCACCGCCACCACCCCACAAACGCGCACCCAACCAGCCACACCCAGTGGCGGGCACGACCGAAGGGCCTTTCCGGACATGAGTGACTCTCCCCCTTCCACCCCGAAAGATCAGCCGACGAAAGCCAGCCGTCGACGGCCGTTCGACGACTGCGAAACAAGCGGAGGTAGCTCAACCACCCACCGGAGACCAGCCACGTAATCCAATCGAAGGCGCCCACCGGCCCGGCAGCCGAATTCGAACCACCGTCACCACCCCACCGTTGCGAAGCGACGGACCCCCAACCCCGTCCGCCGAGCCGGCACCGGCTTCATCGCTGCGGCGAAGCCCTACGCCGCGGCACCGGTTTCGAAGGAGACCGAGTTTCCGGTCGGCGCGATGTGGAGGTCCACGGTGACGTCGAGTGCGACGGACAGTCGGATGAGGAGATCAGAGGTGACCGGAAGAACGCCACCGACCTCGATGTTCTCGACGTCGTCCGCACTGATGCCAAGGCGCTCGGCAAGGTCAGCCTCGCTGAGACCGAGCGCGCTACGCCGGTCGTAGACCATCTGCCCGAGAGCCATGGCCAGACGGATTTGCTCCCGCTCGGCGACGACGGTCGGCGCTTCGACGACACCTTGGAGGGTCTTCTTCTCGCGGGCCAGCTGCCGGCGTGCGTGGTTCACCGCTCCTCCAGGCCGGTGTCGCGACTTTGAAGTGCTCTCCTTCGTGAACGAAGGAGATTCCCTCCTACCTTGCGGTGGGGGGCTTGGCGCGTTTCCGCGTCTGACGACTGCACCTTCCGGCAGCCGGGGCGAGCGCGTGGCCCGCCCGGTAATCAGCGAGAACGTTGCGGGCGGCGTTGGTGTCGGCGTTGCCCGACCAGCCGCACGCTTCGTTCTTGCACACGAACGTGGCCTGGCTCTCCCGGCTGCCGGGGGTGATGGTCTTGCAGGCGTGGCAGCGCTGGGAGGTGCCGGGGGCGGGGACCTTGTGCAGGCTCCCGCCGTGGCGGCGGGTCTTGTACTCCAGGAAGCCAGTGGTGCGGCCCCACGCCTCGGCGTGGATGACCCGGTTGAGCCCGGATTTCTGTGCCACGCCGGTGCCGGGGTGGTCCACGGTGCCCTTGGCGGATTTGACCATGTTCGTGATCGGGAGTTGCTCCACGACGACCGTGCCGTACGTCTTGGCGATGGTCGTGGTGGTCTGGTGCTGCCAGTCGAGGTGTCGGCGCTTGGCTTTCGCGCGTAACCCGGCGATCTGGTCGTAGGTGTGCTGCAGTCGGCGGCTGGTGGGCTCGCCGGGCGTGCGGCAGGATTTTTGGTGTGCGGCCCTGCGCTCTAGCTCAAGGAGTCGGGCCTGTTCCTTCTCGGTGAGCCAGGGCTCGTGGTGGAAGTCGGTGCCGTCGGACAGGGCCAGGGGGATGGTGATGCCGGCGTCGATGCCGACCTCCGGCCCGGTGTGCGGGGCGGGGGCGGGCTCAAGGACGCTGATACGGAAGGCGATGTGCCAGCCGAGGGCATCCTTGACCAGGCGGGCACCGGTGATCCGGTTGTCCTTGTCGGCGCGCCTGCCGACCGGGAGGTCCTTCGTCCAGCGGAACTTGACCCGGCCCAGCTTGGGAATGTTGACCATGCCCCACCGGCGGTGGACACGCACCACCTGAAGGTCACGGCCCTGGGGGATGTCCAGGGCGAGGGGGGTGCGGAAGCGGGCCTTGAACTCGGGTGCTTCCGCGCGGCCCTCCCAGCAGTTCTTCCACGCCTGGAAGTAGGTCTTCAAGACCGCCTGGGCGGCCTGCGCGGGCAGCTGGCCCAGCCAGTCCATCTCTTTACGGGCCTGGCGGATGACGGCATCGGCGGCCGCCAGGGTGCGCTGGTCGCGGCGGCACAGCTGCCACCACTCGTGCAGCAGATTCCAGGCGGTCCGCGCGGTGTGGGCCTGCCCGTCCAGGACCGCTGCCTGGGCAGGGGACAGGGCGAGCCGGGCGCGATGCCCGAACTGCCGCTTGACCAGCCCTACTTGATCCATGGCCGTGACCGTAGCATTTGGTTTATGTCACCGCGCTGGGATCCAAATCCCGATGTCAGAACCGGTCGCCATGTGGTCTACAACCTTCATGTTCATTTGGTTTTTGTCACGAAGTACCGGCGTAACGCCATGACCGACGAGATCCTCACGCGCTGCGAGGAGATCATGCGGGAGGTCTGTACGGACTTCGAGGCCGAGCTGAAGCAGTTCAACGGGGAGCAGGACCACGTACACCTCCTGGTGCACTACCCGCCGAAGGTGCAGCTCTCCAAGCTGGTCAACTCCCTCAAAGGCGTCTCCTCCCGTTACCTGCGCCAGGAGTACGAGAGTCACATCCGCCGCTACCTGTGGGGCGGACACTTCTGGTCCGGTTCCTACTTCGCCGGATCCTGCGGAGGCTCCCCCCTGACCGTGGTCAAGCAGTACATCGACAACCAACAACGGCCCGTGTGAGCACCGCCCCGCTCCACCGGGTCCCGTCCGGATCGCTCCGCGACCACCCTTTTCGGCCTGCGGCCAAGCCACTGCGGCGCTCCGCGCCGCAAGGTCCAGGATGCACTTCACCTCCGCCCTGAAGGGCGGAGCACTGCGCAAGAGGAAAGGTAGATCTCGTGTGCGGCCGGGTGCGTGGCCTCACACAGTTGCTGGGCCTCTCTGGCCCTCTTGACCTCGGCGCCCTCTCGCATTTTCGTCTTGCGGAACACCGTGAGCAAGACGATACGGCGATCGGGTGCCAGCCAGTAACTCACGCGCAGCGCGTTCCCGCCGAGGCCGAACCGCAGCTCACGTACCCCGTCGCCAAGGTGGCGCGTATGCGGTTCACCCAACGTCGTGGGGAACTGCGCCAACAGTTCGGCCTTCTCCTCCACCTGCCTGTAGTACTGCGGCGACAGACTCGCCAGCCATGCTGCTTCTATCCGTGAACCTCGGCTGGATCAGTGCTCCGCGAACTGCACCCCGGTCGCCTGTGCCACGTTCGGCCGCACGGCGATTCCGTTGAGCGTCAGCCGCTGCCCGTAGATGTCCGTCAGGCGGATCTGCGCACCGCAACCGGTGCCGTTCTCGGAGAGGAAGTAGTTGTACTTGGCCCGTGGCAGGGACCGCCAGCCGCCTGACGTACGTACTTCCAGGCGGGCCAGGGGGTTGCGGTGGCCGATGGCCTGGATCGCGCACCAGTACTGGGTGGAGCCCGTCTTGTAGCGGATCGAGATCTTCTCGGTGGTGGGCGGGCTGAGCAGGGTCCAGGTGATCGGGATCTGGCCCTTGACGGGAGCCGCCAGTTTCGCGAACGCCTGGGGTGACAGGTCCAGTTGGCCGGGGGCGCAGGGGGCCGGGCACTCGTTCGTGATGCGGACCGTGATCGACGCGCCGGTCGCCGCTCGGACGCGTATGTACGCGCCGCACGCCTTGGACGTCTCGTAGTCGGTGGTGTTCATCGCCGCCGTCATGACCGTTCCGGCAGGGCCGTAGAGGCAGGCGCCGTCGCCGTCGCCCGCGTCGTAGAACGTGGCGATGCCGGTGTGCGTGGCGCCGGGGCGGATGCGGCCCGCCAGCGGGACCGTGCCGGACGAGGGTGTGGTCGAGTCGCTGGAGCGGTGGTCCTGCTGGGTGGTGGTCGAGGACGGGGAGGAGGGCCGCCCAGTACGGGGCTTCTTGGGGGCCGGGGACTTCGAGGGTGAGGAGGAGGGCGAGGGCTTGCCGCTCGGCGTCGCGGACGACTGGGTGGGCTTGTCGGCCGCAGCGGAGGACGACGCCTTCGTACGGACCGTCGAGGCGTCGGAGCCGTCGTCACCGAGCGCCAGTGCCAGCGTGGCCACCAGGGCGAGCACGGACACCACGACGAGTCCGACGAGCGGGTTGAGCCAGGACGGCGAGCGGCGCCGACGGTGGCGGGAAGGGGAGGCGGGGGCCACGGGGTGTCAGTCCTCACAGGGGCGGATGCGGCCCCGATGTCCGGGGCCTGTCAGTCCACTGTGGCCGCCGCGGGCGAAAAGGTTGCCGGACTTCGGAGATGTTCCAGCCCTGGTCACCGGCCCAGGATCGAGCCGAAGTTCGTGCCCGACCCGAGGAACATCCCCGTCGCGATCAGGATCATCGTCGCCGGAAGCATGAAGACCAGCGTGACCATCGTCGCCTTCGGGATCGTCTTCGCGGCCCGGCGGCGGGAGTTCTGGGCGTCCGTGCGGCGCATGTCCGTGGCCAGTTGGATGAGGGTCTCCGCGATGGGTGAGCCCAGTTCCTCGCCCTGTTGGAGCGCGGAGACGAACTGGGAGACCTGCTCCGACGCGTTGCGGCGGCGGAGTTCGTCGAAGGCCTGGCGGCGCGGGACGCCCATGTCCATCTGGCGCAGGGTGATGCGGAGTTCGTCCGCCCAGGGGCCCTCGTACTTCTCCGCGACGCGGTCCAGTGCCTGGCGGAAGCCCAGGCCTGCGGACACCACGACCGCCAGGACGTCGAGGAAGTCGGGGAGGGTGCGGTCGATGACCTCCTTGCGTTCGCGCACCGCCTGCCAGATCAGCGCGTCGGCGGCGAACGCCCCGAAGGCGAGTGTGAGGAGGGCGAGGAGCGGCTGGCCGTTCTTGAAGAAGACCAGGGCCATCACCAGGCCGAAGATCCCGTAGACCGCCCGGCGTGCCGCGTAGCGGTCGATCGTCAGGCCGCCCGGGTTCCCCGCCATGTCGATCTTGCGGCGCTTCGCCGAGACGCGGCGCGAGCCCATGAGGCGCAGTACCAGCGGCGCGAGACGCATGCCGAGTCGGTCGACCGCCGAGCCCGTCGTGGAGACCCGGGTCGCGCCGACCTCCAGGGCGAGCGCGAGGTCGCTGGGGACCTTGGCGTCGGCCCGGTACATGCGGATGCCCGTGAGGATGCCGAGGACCGCGACGCCGGCGAGGAGGGCGAGGAGGAGGCCCGCGAGGGACGTGGACATGGGGTCAGACCTCGATCTTTCCGAGGCGGCGGATCACGAAGAAGCCGATCCCGTACAGGCCGAGCGAGATGAGGATCAAAGTCTGGCCGAGGCCCGAACCGGTCACTCTGGCCAGCGCGCCTTCGTTCGACGAATTGATCAACAACAGCGATCCGAGACCCAGGAGCGGAACCGTGAACGCCGTCGCGTTGACCTCGGAGAGCATCGTGCGGATCTCGCGCCGCGTCTCCTTGCGGTCCTCGAGGGTCTGCGTGAGGTTGCGGAGGGAGGAGACCACCGAGCCGCCTGCCTTGTTGGCCAGGACCAAGGTCGTTACCAGGACGATCAGTTCGCGGGAGGGCAGGCGCGCCGCCAGTTCGTCCAGGGCGTCGTCGACCGAGCGGCCGAGCGCCAACTGGTCGGCCACACGCGAGAGTTCCTCTCCTGCGGGCGCTTCCAGTTCTTCCGCTGCCATCGCCAGTGACGTGCGCAGGGCCAGGCCCGCCGCCGTCGCGTTTGCCAAGAGGCGTGCCACGTCCGGGAGTTGGCCGATGAAGGCCTCGATGCGCTTCTGCCGCTGCCAGTTGAGGAAGATGACCGCCGCCCAGATCGCCACGGCCCCCGCGATCGGGCCGAAGAACGGGGCCAGCGTGGTCGCCGCCAGAATCCACAGCGCGACGACGACCGCGGCCACGTAGACCGAGAACTCCCCCGCTGTCAGGTCAAGGCCCGTCGCCGAGAGGCGGAGGTGGACGGCGCGGCCCAGGCGGGTGCGGCGCAGTCGACGGTCGAGCGTGACGAAGCGGCGGCCGCGGCCGGACACCCCTCCTGTGGAGCCGCCGCCCGGATAGCCGTCCAGGCGGTCGACGAGGGCCTGGCGCTGGGCGCGTCCGGATGCGTAGACGTGGATGCCCGCGATGGCGAGCGCGCAGGTCACCACGGTGGCGCCGAGGGCGATGAGGGCGGGCTGCGTCAGCGTCATGCCGCACCGCCCCGCAGGCCGGCAGCCGCACCGACCCGCAAACGGACAGAAGTCATCCCGTGGCCTCCCTCGTGTTGCGTACGTCGACGGACTCGACCACCCCGAACGCGGGCGGCACCGCCTCCCCCGCCACGTACAGCCGGTCGGCCACCCGGCGCGGCAGCGGCAGGTGCTCGTAGTAGCCGTGGACCCGGCGGTGCTGCTCGTCCGCGGCGCCCGAGACGTACGGCTGCGCGACGAAGCGGGTGACCGTCGCGATCGTGAACTGTTCGCGGCCGTGCGAGACGAGCAGCGCGATCTCGCTGACGCGGCGGGAGCCGTCCGCGTGCCGGGTGAGCTGGACGAGGACGTCGACCGCCGAGTTGATCTGGTCGCGCAGCGCCTCGAAGGGGACGTCCACCTCCGACATCGAGCCGAGCGTCTGGAGGCGGGTCAGGGCGTCCTCCGCCGTGTTCGCGTGGACCGTGGCGAGCGAGCCGTCGTGGCCCGTCGACATGGCCTGGAGCATGTCGAGCGTCTCGCCGCCGCGGACCTCGCCGACGATGATGCGGTCGGGGCGCATGCGCAGGCTGTTGCGGACGAGGTCGCGGATGGTGACCTGGCCCTTGCCCTCGACGTTCGGCGGGCGCGATTCGAGGCGGATCACGTGGTCCTGTTGGAGTTGCAACTCCGCCGAGTCCTCGATCGTGATGATGCGTTCGTCGGACGGGATCAGGGCCGAGAGGGCATTGAGGAGCGTCGTCTTGCCGGAGCCCGTGCCTCCGCTGACGATGATGTTGAAGCGGGCGCGCACGCAGGCCGCCAGCAGCATCAGCATGTGCTCGTCGAGCGAACCGAGTTCGAGGAGTTCGGTGAGGCTGTACGCGCGCGGGAAGCGGCGGATGGTGAGGGTCGCGCCGGTCAGGGCGAGCGGCGGGATGATCACGTTGACGCGCTCGCCGGTGGGCAGGCGGGCGTCGACCATGGGGTTCGATTCGTCGACGCGGCGGTTCACCGTGGAGACGATGCGCTCGATCGTCTGCATGAGCTGCTCGGCGGAGGCGAAGCGGAGCGGGAGTTGTTCGACGCGTCCCGCTCGTTCTACGAAGATCGCGTCCGGGCCGTTCACCATGATCTCGGTGATGGAGGCGTCCGCGAGGAGGGGTTCGAGGATGCCGAGGCCCAGGGCTTCGTCGACGACCCGGCGGATGAGCTGGGTGCGCTCGGTCGAGGAGAGGACCGGGCCCTCGCGGCTGATGATGTGGCCGAGTACGCGCTCGAGGCGGACGCGGCGGTCCGCGGCCTGGAGCGACGACATCTCGGCGAGGTCGATCTCTTCGAGGAGCTTGGCGCGGTAGACGGCGACCAGGCCCTCGTCGCGGTCCGGGGGCGTGCCGGGGGCTCCGGCGGCCTCTCGGGTCGCGACGACTCGGGATCGCAGGCTCATGTCCCGGTCACCTCCCGTCGTTCGCGTGGTCGTTGGGCATGGTCGCCGAGCGGTGGATGTCCCAGCCGTCGAACAGGGGGATGATCGCGGGGACGCGGACGGTGACGGTGCAGGTGATCGTCTCGTCGCCGCCGCAGCCGTCCGGGGTGGGGTTCAGCCAGCCGCTCGCGGCCGACCCTGCCGCCTCGCCGCCCGTGCCCGGGTTCAGGGACTCCGCGCGGGCCGCAGCCCGGGCCGCGCTGCCCGCCTGGTTGGCGCCGTAGCCGACGAGGCCGAGCTGGATCGCGGCCATGCCGATGACGAGGAGGAAGGGGAGGAACCCCGCGAACTCCAGCATGGAGACGCCCTTGTCGCCACGCCCTCGCGCCGGGCGCTTCATCGGCCCTGCACCTCTTCCGACGCCGCCCCCGCCTCACCGGTGACCCTCCAGCCCGGGTTCACGCCCGGGAAGAACAGCGGGACGTCGACCTCGACCGTGGCCTTCATGACGACCCCGTCGTCCGTGCAGCCGATGTCCGCGCCCTGCCAGGCGGAGGGCAGGTGCGACTTGCCCGCCGCGTTGCAGGCCCCGGCCACATCCCCTTGCGCGGCGGCAGCCGATGTCGCAGCCCGGGCCGCCTCGTCCGCCGCGTTCCCCGCGAGGGAGTACGTGTAGCCGTACAGCACGCACTGCCACATCAGCGCCATGACGACGAGGACCAGCGGGAACATCGCCGCGAACTCCAGCGTGACCGCGCCCTTGTCGCCGCGGCGGCGGGCGCGGCGGCCCGCCGCGTCGGGGGCGGGGGCGGCGACCAGGCCGAGTTCGCCGGCCAGGGCCCACAGGGACTGCTTGACCGTCGAGCGGTTGTCGAGGTCCTGGATGCGGCCCGCGTCGACCGCCGCCTGGAGCTCCTTGTACGCGGCCGGGACGGCGGTCCTGGCGATCCTCGTGCCCGTCACGCGCTCGATCAGAGTTGGCTGGATTTCGGCGGTGCGGGCGTGGCGGTTGACGACCGTGAGGGTCTCCTCGGCCTTGCGGATCTGGAGGCGGTCCCAGAGGCGGACCATGCGTTTGGCGGCGCGCACCGCGACGACGTCGGGGGTGACCAACAGGGCTGCCTGGTCGGCGAGTTCGATCGCCGCCGCGTTGGCCGCGCCCATCTGCGTACCGCAGTCGACGACCACGACCTCGTAGCGGGCGCGCAGGGCGTGCACGACCTGGCGGGCCACGCGGTCGGTGACCTCTTCGCCGCGTTCGCCGTCGGCGGGGGCGAGCAGGAGGTCGATGCCGGTCTCGTGGGTGAAGACGGCGTCCTGGAGGACGCGCGGGGTGATGTCGCGGATCGCGGCGAGGTCGGCGACGGAGCGGCGGAACTGGACGTCGAGGTAGGAGGCGATGTCGCCGGACTGGAGGTCGAGGTCGAGAAGTGCCACGGAGCGGCCCGATGCCCGTGCGGCGAGGGCGAGTTGGACGGCGGCGAGGGTGGTGCCCACGCCGCCCTTCGCGCCTGTCACCGCCACGACGCGGCCGCCCCCGCCCGCAGGCATCAGCTCCGTGCCGGTGCTGCCCGCGAGGTGGCGGCGCATGCCCGCGGACCAGGAGGCGGCGGCCTGGACCCGCTCGGCGAGGGCGTCGTAGCCGAGCGGGAACGCGACGATGCCGCGCGCTCCGCTGTCCATCGCGGCGGTGAGCAGGGCCGGGCTGGTGTCGGCGGTGGCGAGGACGACGCCGACCGCGGGGAAGCGCAGGACGAGTTCGCGGATCAGGTCCAACGCCGGTACGGGGCCGATGCGTTCGTGTACGAGGACGACCTCGGGGAGTTCGTCCAGGGACTCGGCGGCGAGCCGCGCCAGGGTGTCGAGCAGGGCGGTGGAGTCCGCGACGGGCGGGGCGGGTTCCGTGTCGGGGAGTTGGGAGAGGAGGGTGATGAGGGCTCGGGCGGCTTCCGGGTCGCCCGCGGCCGGGAGGATACGAGTGGTCATCGGCGGTCTCCCTCCAAGGGGGTCGGCGCGCAGGCCATCACTTGTCCTCGTCCAAGGTGTACGACCGGTCGCCCGGCGCGATGGTCCCGTCGTCCCCCGGGGCCACGAGCGCCAGCCGGACATGCGTCGCGAACGACTCTGCGTACGCGACCCGTTGGGCATCGGCGGCATCGAGCGCGAACGTGATCGGCACCGCCTCGCCCTTCCTGCGCGCGCTGCTGTTGCCGGAGGAGTTCGCGCCCTGCTGGTCGATCGGGGTGAGCTTGCCGACGTCGATGACCTCGGCGTTCTCCACGATGACCTTGGACTGGTCGCGCTGCTTGTCGTTCTCGGCCTTGAAGGTGGCGTAGATGTTGACCTTCGAGCCGGGGTCGATCTTTCCGGCGACGCCCGTCTCCGCGTCGATCATGATGGCGATCTCCTGCTGCCCCGCCTTCAGCCGGGGCCTGGCGACGATCATGTCGGTCTGCAGCAGGGAGCCCTTCTTGAGCTGTGTGACGGCGATCTTGCCGCGGATCTCGCGCAGGCTGCGGACGGCGGTGGAGGACAGCCACCGCTTGGGCATCTTCACCTGGTCGAACTGGTCGTCCGTGAGCTCCTTGTAGGGGCTGACGTCCTTGCTCAGGCGGTACGCGGTCACTTCGTCACCCACCTTGGAGTTCACGTCCCGGATCACCGACAGCACACCGGCGAACGCGCCGACGGCGCACAGGACCGAGACGACCAGCAGGATGACGCCGCGGCGCTGACGTGAATTCATGGACGGGGCAACCTCGTTGGTAGGCGGGCGGGGTCAGTGGTGAGGGGTGGCGCGGGGCAGCGCCGCCCGGCCCGCGCCGACGGCGGGGGCGAGGGCGGAGCGGGCGGCGCCCGCACGCTCGGGCGGCGCGTCGGCCGCGAGCGGGGCGGCGCAGAACCCGCAGCGGTCGCCGATGAGTTCGAGCCCGCACCAGTGGCACTCCTCGCGGCGTACGGAGGACACGAGCTGGTAGAGGACGGAGATGTCGGGGATGGCGGCGGCGAACTCGACGATCCGGCCGGGGTGTCCGCCCTTGCCCGTCGCCCACCAGCGCGGCGACTCGGCGGGCAGCCGCGCCTCGATCACGCCCTGCACGCGCCAGGCCGGGGCGAGCGTCCCGGTGACCCAGTCGGGGGACTGCTGCCCCACGGCGTAGAACATCCGCGTACCGAAGGAGGGCCCGCTCGGGGTCTCGGTCCCGGTGACGCGCAGGAGTTGGGGCTGCGGTGAGGCGACGACGGCGAACTGGGCGCCCGGGGACCAGGACTTGGCGTGCGCCTTGAGCGAGACGGGGACGCGGTCGAGCTTGGCGACGGAGCCGAGGACGGCGCCCGCGTGGACGTAGTGCGCGAGCAGCCGGCCCGCGGAGGCGAGCACGCCGGGGCTGAAGTCGCAGACGGACAACTGCCGCAGCTGCAGGGCGAGCACGGCGAGTCCGAGCGGTGGGAGTTCGGGTCGCAGGATGGCGATGCGGTCGCTTTCGAGCACGGAACGGATCGCGTAGAGGCGGTGCACGATCGCGTCCGGCACGGACTGCGGGCACAGCACGATCACATAGCCGTGCTGTTCGATCAGCGTGTGGACGTCGACGATCGCGCGATCCAGCGGATACACGTCCTGGGGCTCACCCACGGGCAGCACGGCGGCACTTGGGGTGTGCCGGTCGGGCGAGTCGAGGACCAGGTCGGGGTCGGTCACGGCTATGGCGGTCGGCACGCGTGAAACCCCCGGTCGTCGCTCTGCGTTCCTCCGGCAACTGCAGGCGTCCCTGTCCGCAGCCGCGGCCGGTTCCTGCCTGAGCAGCACCATATCCACGCGGGCGCCCGGCAACACCCCACTTCGCACTGTTCACGAAGTGGTCGGTCGCGGGTTGGCGAGGAAGCATCGCCGCGGCATCGGCGCAAAGCCTTGACATCCCCATTGGTCTGGACCAGTTTGTACGCCCAGCAGCTGCTTCCCCACTCCCCCCACCCGGAGGCAGAAATGAACTCCCCCCACCGCAGACGCCCCCGACTCCGCGCCCTCATAGGCGTGTTCACGGCCGCCGCCGCGCTGGCCGTCACCGGACTGCTCACCGCGAGCAGCACCGCATCGGCCGCCGCGGTCCCCGCCCACGCGGTCACCGGCTACTGGCAGAACTTCAACAACGGCGCCACGGTCCAGGAGCTCTCCGACGTCCCCGCCGACTACGACATCATCGCGGTCGCCTTCGCCGACGCGACCACGACGCCGGGCGCGGTCGGCTTCACGCTCGACTCGGCGGGCCTCGGCGGCTATACGGAGGACGCGTTCAAGGCCGACATCAAGGCCAAGCAGGCGGCCGGCACGTCGGTGGTCATCTCGATCGGCGGCCAGAACGGCACGGTGTCGGTCAACGACTCCGCCTCCGCGACGAACTTCGCGGACTCGGTGTACTCCCTCATGCAGGAGTACGGCTTCGACGGCGTCGACATCGACCTCGAGAACGGCCTCAACTCCACTTACATGTCACAGGCGTTGAAGTCCCTGGCCGCGAAGGCGGGCAGCGGCTTCGTCCTCACCATGGCCCCGCAGACGATCGACATGCAGTCCACGTCCGGCGAGTACTTCAAGACGGCCCTGGCGGTGAAGGACATCCTCACCGTCGTCAACATGCAGTACTACAACAGCGGTTCGATGCTCGGCTGCGACGGCCAGGTCTACAGCCAGGGCTCGGTCGACTTCCTCACGGCCCTCGCCTGCATCCAGCTGGAGGGCGGCCTCGACCCGTCACAGGTCGGCCTCGGGGTGCCCGCCTCGACGAGCGCGGCGGGCAGCGGCTACGTCTCCCCGTCCGTGGTCGACGACGCCCTCGACTGCCTGGCCAAGGGCACGAACTGCGGCTCCTTCAAGCCCTCGAAGACCTACCCGGGCATCCGGGGCGCGATGACCTGGTCCACGAACTGGGACGCGGCGTCCGGCAACGCCTGGTCCTCGTCGGTGGGCCCACACGTGCACGGCCTGTAACCCCCCACCCCCTGTGCGGGCAGCGCCGCCGCTCCCCCGGCGGCGCTGCCCCTGCCCTCCTTGTGTCCTCTTGCCCGTCGACCTTGGTCAACTCCGCGTAAATCCGGCCCCGAGTGGCGGGCCACACGCGTTCGAGGCTGGTACGAAGGCTCCCGAGCGGCGGCACCGCACGGCGCCGACAGCATCGAAACCGGGGGAACACCATGGCCTACCTGCGCAGCTTTCTGCCTTGGATCGCCGTCAGCGTCCTGATCGGGACGGTCGACGTCCGGTACGCGCTGCTCGTCGGGCTCGTCCTCGCCGTCGTCCTCGCGGTGAACCAGCGCCGGGCCGGCCGGGCCTGGGACGCGCTCGTCATCGAGGTGAGCGCCGCCGCCTTCTTCGCGGTGAGCACCGCGGTCGCCTTCGCCGCCCCCGACTCGGACTTCGTCGAGCACTACGCCTCGGCCGGGTCGTCCCTGTGGCTGGCGCTCGTCGCCTGGGCCTCGATCGTCGTCGGGCGGCCGTTCACGCTCGGGATCGCCAGGACGCAGGTGCCCGAGGAGCTGTGGGACAGCCCGGTCTTCCTGAAGGTGAACGTGGCCATCAGCGCCGTGTGGGCCGCCTCGTTCACCGTCAGCGGCGGCGGGTCCGCGTGGCTGCGGCACGCGCAGCCCGACAGCAGCACGGGCAGGACCGCGCTGACCGTCGTCTGCATCGTCGTGCCGATCCTGTTCACGGTCCGCTACCCGGAGATCGCCCGCTCCCGCGCCGTCGCCGGGCAGCAGCCCTCAGAAGAAGTCTGACCAGGGCTGGTCCCAGACCTGCTTCACGCACAGGACGACGAAGAGCAGGCCCGCCACCGTCAGCATGCCGTTGCTCAGCCAGCCGTTGCGCCAACTGGTCGGCGTTCGCGACGAGTTGAGCAGCCAGACCAGGGTCAGCGCCAGGAACGGCATGAAGGCCGCGCCCAGCACCCCGTACAGGATCACCAGGCGGAACGGCTGGCCCTGGAAGAGCAGGACGATGGGCGGGAACGTCAGCCAGAGCAGGTACGCGCGGAACGGCCGGCTCTTCTCGCGGTCGCCGCGCGCCACCTCCTCGCCGGTGACGGCCCGCGCACCGCGGTAGCGCTCCACGAAGTCCGCGAACATCAGGCTCACTCCGTGCCAGACGCCGATGAGGGACGTGAAGGACGTGGCGAAGAACCCGATCAGGAAGAGCTTCGCCGTCGCCGTGCCGTACTCGGCCTCGAGGATCGCCGTCAGGTCCAGAAGTCCCTTGTCCCCGGAGGCGATCGAGGTGTGCGACGCGTGGAGGAGCTCCGCTCCGACGAAGAGCATCGCCACCACGAAGATGCCCGTCGTGACGTACGCGACGCGGTTGTCGAGGCGCATCACCTTCATCCAGGACGCGTTCGTCCAGCCCTTCGCGTTGACCCAATAGCCGTACGCGGCAAGGGTGATGGTGCCGCCGACGCCGCCGATCAGGCCGAGGGTGTTGAGGACCGAGTCCTTCTCGTCGGGCAGGACCGGCAGCAGGCCGGCGAAGGCGTCGCCGAGGTTCGGGGTGACGCGGACCGCGAGATAGACCGTGACGACGAACATGACGCCCACCAGGACCGTCATGACCTTCTCGAAGACCTCGTACTTGTTGAACCAGACGAAGACGAGACCGACCAGGCCGCAGATGATCGCCCACGGCTTGATCGACCAGTCGGCCGGGAAGACGTCGGGCCACAGCGCCTGGAGCGGGAGCGCGCTCGACGACATCGCCGCGGCGCCGTAGACGAAGCCCCAGATGACCACGTAGGCCACGAAGAAGTACGTCGTCCAGCGGCCCAGGCTCGCCCAGCCGTCGAAGAGCGTGCGGCCCGTGGCCAGGTGCCAGCGGCCCGCCGCCTCGGCGAGGCTGATCTTCACCACGCAGCCGATGACCGCGGCCCACAGCAGCGTGTAGCCGAAGTTGCTGCCCGCGATGAGCGTCGCGACGAGGTCGCCCGCGCCGACGCCCGTCGCGGCGACGACGATGCCGGGGCCGATGTACTTCCAGCTGGACTTGCGGGGTTGGGAGTCGGAGGAGGAGGTGGTGGTACCGGTTCCTGAGGTGCCCGTGGTGTCCGCCATGAGTACCAAGGGTGCGTAAAGACACCCCGCTGGCAAGAGGGCCGTCAGGAACCGGTGCCGCTCTCCGGCCCGGTCCTACTCCTCGAAGTACGCGTCCAGCGCCTTGTCGAGCTGCTCGGTCCACTCGGTGAGGCGCGACTTGTCGGACGCCTCCACGTCGTTCGGGTACCAGCGGCTGTTGGGCGTGTGGACCGTCACCGTGAGGCGCTTGCGGGACGTGCCGTACTCGACCGCGCTGATCTCGTCCCAGGCGAAGTCGGCCTCCTGGTCGTCGAGCGTGAAGCGGACGCCGGTCGCGTCGACGGTGATCGAGCCGCGGCGGTCCTTGGCCTCGAGCACCGGCCCGTCGCCCTCGTCGTCGGCCTTCGCCTTCTCGAGCACGGCCTTCTTCGGCGCTTCGGCCTCGGGCGCGCTCTCCGGCTCGTCCTGCGCAGTCACCTCCTCCGGCACGTCGGCGGAATCCGTGACCGTGTCCTCGACGTCCTTGGCAGCCGCCTCCGCTCCGGGAGACGTCAGGCCGGGAACGTACGCCGGGTCGAAACCGGCACCGGTGACGGGCGTGACCTTCTGACTCTCCATACGCTGCTCCACGGGCCGAAGTATGGCGGACGAGGCTGTGCGGCGCCTCCCCCGGCCCCTCACGACCTGGTCACGGTCCGTCCGGCAGGGCGCGCCTGCGGCGTACCGGGGAGAGGAACACGGGCAGGAAGGCGGTCGCCATGAACGCGCCACCCACCCACAGCACCGTCCGCACCGACGTCGCCTCGGCCAGGACGCCCGAGACCGCGGCGCCGATCGCGAGCGCACCCATGAAGAGGAACCGGAACGTGGCGTTCATGCGGCCGAGCATCGCGTCCGGCGTCAGGCGCTGGCGCAGGGTCACGCCGAGCACGTTGTCGACGCCGGTCTTGAACGACATCGCGAGCCCGCCGAACCCGGCGATGAGCAGCAGCCACCACTCCCGGCCCACCAGCGGCAGGAGCAGCCCGGCCGGGGCCAGGCAGGCGCCCGCGAGGCCGAGGGTGCGGCCGTAGCCGAAGCGGCCCGCGATCCGCCGGGCGTTGCGGGCGCCGAGCAGCATGCCGACCCCGCCCGCGGACCAGTACAGGCCCAACACCGCCGCGGACAGGCCGAGTTCGCGGACGAAGAGCAGCGGCAGCATGGTGTTCATCAGCTGGTTGCCGAAGTTGAGCAGGGCGCCGGTCACGGCGAGGGCGCGCAGTTCGGCGTGGCCGAGGACATGGCGCAGGCCCTCGCCGATCTGGGTACGGAGCGGGACGCGCGGGGTGGTGGCGGACGCGGCCCGGGGCGGCGCGGGGGCCGCCTTGACGCGGGTGAGCGTGAGCGCGGAGGCGAGATATCCGGCGGCCGCGGCGAGGACGGCGTAGGGCAGGGTGAGGAGCTGGACGAGGCCGCCGCCCGCGCTGCGGCCCGCGATGCCGCCGAGGCCCATGAGGCTGACGAGGGCGGCGTTCGCGGGGACGAGTTCGTCGCGGCGCACGAGTTGGGGCACGACGGTCTGCGAGGCCACGTCGAAGAAGACCGTGGCGCAGCCGGCGAGGAAGACGACCGCGTAGAGCTGGGCGAGACTCAGCACGTCGAGCCACCAGGCCACCGGCACGGAGGCGAACAGGAGGCCGCGGCCCAGGTCCGCGACGATCATCAGCCGCCGCTGCCGCATCCGGTCCACCCAGGCCCCGGCGGGCAGCCCGATGAGCAGGAACGCGAGGGTGCTGAGGGTGGACAGGGCGCCGATCTGCGCGGGGCTCGCGTCGAGCGCGGAGACGGCGACGAGGGGCACCGCCAGGTAGCAGACGTTCGAGCCGAGTTGGCTGAGGGCGGTGCCGGTGAACAGGGTGCGGAAGTCGGGGTTGCGCCAGGGGGAGGCCGGCGCGGCCGCCTCGGTGGCCGCGTGCCCCGCTTGCTGCGCCCGTGTCCGTGTTCGTGCCATGTGTCCCCCGTGCCGTACCGCCCGACCGTGCCGGCCGCCACCGTGCCGTGAACCAGCCCACAGGACAAGTGAATTGTTCTCCGCCCCTCGCACAGCAACACTTAACTGTGTGACCGCTCACCTCTCCCGGCGCCCCGGCGCCCTTCTCGTGCCCGGCCTGCTGGCCGTCTCGGCCGCGCTGCTGGTCGCGCGTCTCGCCTTCGACGGCGACACCTTCCGGGACTGCCACTACCTCGGCCCGTCCGGGCGGATGTACGTCACCTCGTGGGCCGGGCTCGCCTGCACCCTGGGCGCCCTGCTCGGGTACGCGGTCCTGCGGCGCGGCGCACGCGGTCCCGGGCGGCTCGCGACCGCGGCCGCGGTCGTGGCACCGCTGGTCCTGCTCGCCCAACTGGCCACCGTGTACTGGCTGTACGCGGCGGATCCGTCCGGCGGCAACGACTGCTCGGGGCTGGCCGCGCTGCTGCGCTGACCAGCCCCGGGCACGTACGAGCACGTACAGGCACGTACAGGCACGTACAGGTGCTTATACGAACAGGCTGACCACCGCGGCGACCGCGAACCCGGCCACCGACAGGACCGACTCGAGGACCGTCCACGTACGCAGCGTGTCCCGCTCGGAGATGCCGAAGTACTTGGCGACCATCCAGAACCCGCCGTCGTTGACGTGCGAGGCGAAGATGGAGCCCGCGGAGATCGCCATGATGACGAGGGCGACGAAGGCCTGGGAGTGGTGGCCCTCCGACAGGAGCGGGGCGACGATGCCCGCCGTCGTCACGATCGCGACCGTGGCCGAGCCCTGGGCGACGCGCAGCACGAGCGAGATCAGGTAGGCCAGGACGATGAGCGGCAGGCCGACGTCGTTGAAGGTGTCGGCGAGTGCCTTGGCGATGCCGCTGCCCTTGAGGACCGCGCCGAAGACGCCGCCCGCACCGACCACGAGCAGGATGTTGCCGACGGGCTTGAGCGAGGCCGTCGACACCTTCTCCAGGGACTTGCGGGACCAGCCGCGGCGGATGCCGAGCAGGTAGTACGCGAGGAGCAGGGCGATCGTCAGGGCCACGAAGGGGTGGCCGAAGAACTCGATGACCGAGCGGCCCGTGGAAGGGTCGAAGGCGATCGAGGAGAACGTCGCGAGGAGGATCAGGACCAGCGGCGTACCGATGATCGCGAAGACGATGCCGAGCGGGACCGGCTTCTCGGTGGGGGTGACACCGGCGGCGCGCTGCTCCTCGGCGAGCGCGGCCTTGGCCTCCTCGGCGGCCTCGACCATGTCCTGCGGGACGGGCACGAAGATCCGCTTGCCGATCCAGGCGGCCCAGCCCCAGGCGGCGAGCACGGCCGGGATGCCGCAGACGATGCCCATGAGGATGACCCAGCCGAGGTCGACCTTCAACAGGCCGGCGGCGGCGACGGGACCCGGGTGCGGGGGCAGGAACGCGTGGGTCATGGACAGACCCGCGAGCAGCGGCATGCAGTAGAGGACGATCGACTTGCCGCCGCGCTTGGCGGCCGCGTAGACGATCGGCGCGAGGACGAAGATGCCGACGTCGAAGAAGACCGGGATGCCGAAGATCAGGCCGGTGAGGCCCATGGCGAGGGGGGCGCGCTTCTCGCCGAACAGGTTGAGCAGGCGGGACGCCAACACCTCGGCGCCGCCGGAGACTTCGAGGACCGCGCCGAGCATGGTCCCGAGGCCGATGATGATCGCCACGTGTCCGAGGGTGCCGCCCATGCCGGACTCGATGGTCGAGACGGCGTCGGACTTCTGGACGGTGCCGAAGAGTTCGGTGACCGAGAGACCGGCGGCGAGGCCGACGGCTATGGAGACCGCGAGCAGCGCCACGAAGGGCTGCAGGCGCACCTTGATGATCAGGAAGAGCAACAGCGCGATGCCGAGGGCGGCGACGGTCAGCAGACCGGTGGTGCCGCCGATGATCGGGAGGATGCCGCCTGTGTGAGGTGGCGTCGGCGCCGCGGGGGCGGCCGCGAGCGGAGCGGCAAGGGCGAACGGGGACATCGTTGACCTCGTAAGTGCATGGTGCTTTCGGGCAGGGGGGATCGCGGCACGGCGCATCGTGGTGATGCGCCGTGCCGTGACGACGTACGGCTGGCTGGTGGTGCAGAACGCTCAGCTCAGAACGGCGAGCGCGTCGATCTCGATGAGCAGACCGGCCGGCAGACCGACGTAGACGGTCGTGCGGGCGGAGGCGGGAGCCGTCAGGCCCTGCTCCTCGAAGTACTCGTTGTAGATGGCGTTCATCTCGGCGAAGTGGTCCACGTCCGTGAGGTAGACGCGCATCATCATCACGTCGTCCCAGGTGGCGCCGCCCTCTTCGAGGATCGCCTTGACGTTGGCGAACGTCTGGAGGGTCTGCTCGCGCAGGGTCGGGCCCGCCGGGGTCGGGGCCTGGCCCTCGACGGCCGGGAGGAAGCCGACCTGTCCTGCGACCTGAAGGATGTTGCCCTTCTTGACGCCGTGCGAGAACTTCGCGGGCGGGGTGGTGTGGGTGGCGGGCGTGAGCGCGATCTTCTCGGTGCTGGAGGTCATGATCCTGAACTGGCTTCCTTCGGTGAGGGGTTGCCGGAGTAGTCCCGGCTGATGGCCTCCGCGGTGCGGCGCACCAGCGGGAGCAGGGAGAGGAGTTCCTCGGCGGTCACGACGACGTTCGGCGCGGACACCGACATGGCGGCGACGACCCTGCCGTCCGCGCCGCGGATGGG
The DNA here is from genome assembly GCF_044460595.1 of Streptomyces sp. NPDC050085. Classification (NCBI taxonomy): domain Bacteria; kingdom Bacillati; phylum Actinomycetota; class Actinomycetes; order Kitasatosporales; family Streptomycetaceae; genus Streptomyces; species Streptomyces sp. NPDC050085. Next base: position 466,444 of record NZ_JBITJZ010000004.1, read on the forward strand.
GGCGCCGATGCAGTTGATGGACTCCTCGTGACCACCGAGGTCGGTGGCCCAGCCCTGTTCGCCCACCTTCTCCAACTCCCGCAGGAATGCGGGGGCGTTGGGGGTCGAACGGGACGTGTACATGGGGTAGTCGAGCTTGTCCGCGAGGGCGCGGCGCTCGGGTTCGGACAGATCGGCGAGCAGCAGTTTCGCCACGGCCGCGACGGTGATGGCGACGGGCTTGCCGATCCGCGAGTACATGCGGACCGGGTAGCGGCTCTCGACCTTGTCGATGTAGAGGACCTCGTTCTCCTCGTACACGGCGAGGTGGATCGTGTGCCCGACCTTCTCGTTCAGCGCGACGAGGTGGGGGTGGGCGATCTCGCGGACGTCGAGGTTCTCCACGGCTTCCTGGGCGAGCGCGAAGAGGCGGGCGCCGAGGCGGTAGCGCTGGTCGGACTGGCGGTGGACGAGGCCGTGTTCGTGCAGGGTGCGCAGCAGGCGCAGCGCCGTGGACTTGTGGACGCCGAGCCGGTCGGCGACCTGGCCCAGGTCGGCGGGTCCCTCGGCGAGCAGCGGCAGGATGCTCAGCGCGCGGTCGACGGTCTGGCTCATGGCGTACGTACCTCCTCGGCGGCCTCCGATACGGCTGCGACGGTCCAGCCGGGGCCGAGGTGAAGTGTCTCCCACGCGCGCGCGTCGAGGGCGACCAGGCGGTCGGCGTGGGCGCGGCTCGGAGGGGCGGCGAGGTCGCCGGGGACGGTGAGGGCGGCCGCGGCCCACAGGTGGCCGTGGCGAAGCCGGTCGGCGACGGGCAGTTCGCGCAGGGTCGCGGAGAGGAATCCGGCGGCGAAGGCGTCCCCGGCCCCGACGGCGGCGACGACGTCGACGCGGGGGGCGGCCTCTTCGTGGCGGGCGCCCGCGGCGTCGTAGGCGACGGCACCGTCGGCGCCGCGCTTGACGACGAGGAGGGACGGCTCGGGCAGCGCGGCGCGCACGGCGTCGGGGCCGCCGGTGATGCCGAACGCCTCCTCGGCCTCGTCCTCGCCGACGAAGACGAGGTCCGCGGCGCGGGCGAGGTCGAGCAGCACGCGCGCGTCCTGCGGGGTGCGCCACAGGCCCGGGCGGTGGTTGACGTCGAAGGACACGACCGGGACGGTCCCCATGAGCGTACGCAGGAGGGACAGGCAGTCGGCCGAGAGTGCGGCGGTGATGCCGGACAGGTGCAGGACGCGGCCCGCGCGCAGGGCGTCCAGGTCCGTGTTGGCCGCGGACATGGCGGAGGCGGCGCTGCCTGCCCGGTAGTAGGCGACCTCGTGGGCGTCGGTGGCGCGGTCGCCCGCGGTGCGGAAGTAGATGCCGGTGGGGCGGGCAGGGTCACGGCGGACGCCGGAGACGTCGACGCCGTACGCGCCGATGGCCTCGACCAGGTGGTCGCCGAAGCCGTCGGCGCCGACCCGGCTGACCCAGCGGGCGCGGTGCCCGGCGGCGGCGAGCTGGCAGGCGAGGTTGGACTCGGCGCCGCCGATGCCGCGCTCGAAGGAGGGCACGTCGGCGAGGCGCCCCGGCACGGAGGGGACGAACGTGACCATGGACTCGCCGAGCGCGACGACGTCAGCAGGCAGTGTGGTCACGGTGGGCGGCGCTCCTCCGGTCGGGGAGGGCCAACGACTTCGTTGACCCGGCGTTGGCTCGGATGTTAGACAGCAGTAAGCGACATACGCAATGACCGTTGCAGATATTGCAACGGTCAGCCTGGAGGAGGGTCCATGACCGCCAACCGCCCGGACGAGCTCGCGCAGGAGCGGGTGGACTTCCGCTTCAAGGGCCTGCCGCCCGCGGCCGACGGCCTCACCGTCGCCGAGCTCGCGGACCGCCGCCTGAACCTCTTCACGGACGGCTTCACCACCCCGGTCCTCGCCCTGTCCGCCGAGCGCCTGGAGCACAACCTCGCGCTCATGGAGGCGTACTCGGCGCGGCACGGTCTCGCGTTCGCCCCGCACGGCAAGACCTCGATGGCGCCCCGGCTGTTCCACCGCCAGATCGAGCACGGGGCGTGGGGCATCACGCTCGCCGTGCCCCACCAGGTGCGCGTGGCACGGCAGTTCGGCATCGACCGCATCTTCCTGGCGAACGAACTCGTCGACGCGGCGGCCCTGCGCTGGCTCGCGTCCGAACTCGACGCCCACGACGACTTCCGCTTCGTCTGCTACGTGGATTCCGTACGCGGCGTCGAGCTGATGCAGGCCGCCCTGACCGAAGCGGGCGCCACCCGCCCCGTCGACGTGGTGGTCGAGCTGGGCGCGGGCGAGGGTGCGCGCACGGGTGCCCGTACGGAGGCCGAGTGCGCGGCGGTGGCCGACGCCGTGGCCGGTGCCCCGGCGCTGCGGCTCGTCGGGGTCGCCGGGTACGAGGGCGAGGTGCCGGACGCCGACGGCGACGGGGTGCGGGCGTGGCTGCGCCGCCTGGTCGCGCTCACGGCGGACTTCGACAAGGCGGGTCGCTTCGCGGGCCTGGACGAGATCGTGCTCAGCGCGGGCGGCTCCGCGTGGTTCGACGCGGTGGCGGACGTCTTCGCGGAGGTGCCCGAACTCTCCGTCCCCGTACTGAAGTTGCTCCGCTCCGGCGCGTACGTCTCGCACGACGACGGCCACTACCGCCATCTGACCCCGTTCAACCGGGTCCCGGAGGAGGGTGCGCTGCACCCCGCGTTCCGGCTGTGGGCGCAGGTCGTCTCGCGCCCGGCGCCGGACCAGGCGTTCACGAACGCGGGCAAGCGGGACGCGGCGTACGACCTCGACCTGCCCGAGGTCCAGGTCGTACGGGACGCGCGCGGCGGTGCGGTGCGCGAGGCCACCGGGATCTCGGTGACGGGCCTGTCGGACCAGCACGGGTGGCTCCGCCTGGGGCCGGATGCGGATGTCGAGGTGGGTGACTGGCTGGGCATGGGTCTTTCGCACCCCTGCACGTCGTTCGACAAGTGGCAGCTGATTCCGGTGGTGGAGGAAGACGGGACCGTTGTGGAGTACGTCCGGACGTTCTTCTGACCGTCCGGTGGGGCTTCTCGCGCAGTTCCCCGCGCCCCTGATGGCCGCAGGCCATCCAGGGGCGCGGGGAACTGCGCGACCAGCCACGACGAGAGCCGCACCTGGCAACGAACCCACAACCCGGCAGACGAGAGGCCGCACCCCCATGGACCTGGTCATCAAGAACACCCGCGTGATCGACGGCACCGGCGGCGCCTCCTACCGCGCCGACGTGGCGGTCGAGGACGGCCGGATCGCCGAGATCCGGCGCCCGGGCGAGGGCCCCCGGCCGACAGGAACCCGGGTCCTGGACGGCGAGGGCCTCGCCGTGTCCCCCGGGTTCATCGACATGCACGCCCACAGCGACCTGGCCCTGCTTCGCGACCCGGACCACAGCGCCAAGGCCGCGCAGGGCGTGACCCTGGAGGTCCTGGGCCAGGACGGCCTGTCGTACGCGCCCGTCGACGACCGCACCCTGGCCCAGGTCCGCCAGGTGATCACCGGCTGGAACGGCGGCGGCCCCGACGACACCTCCGTCGACTTCGACTGGCGCACGGTCGGCGAGTACCTGGACCGCCTCGACCGCGGCGTCGCCGTGAACGCCGCCTACCTCATCCCCCAGGGCACGGTGCGGATGTACGCCGTCGGCTGGGACGACCGCGACGCGACCGAGGCCGAGCTCGACCACATGAAGCGGCTCGTGGCGCAGGGCATGGAGCAGGGCGCCGTCGGCATGTCGTCGGGCCTGACCTACACGCCGGGCATGTACGCCAAGGACGCCGAACTCACCGAACTGTGCCGGGTGGTGGCCTCGTACGACGGCTACTACTGCCCGCACCACCGCAGTTACGGGGCCGGGGCCCTGGACGCGTACCGGGAGATGGTCGACCTCACCCGCACCGCGGACTGCGCCCTCCACCTCGCGCACGCCACCATGAACTTCGGCGTGAACAAGGGCAAGGGCGTCGATCTGCTCGCCCTCCTGGACGAGGCGATCGCGGGCGGCGCGGACATCAGCCTGGACACGTATCCGTACACGCCGGGGGCGACAACTCTCGTGGCGATGCTGCCGAGTTGGGCCAACGAGGGCGGCCCCGACGCCACGCTCGCGCGGCTGAAGGACGACGGGACGGCCGAGCGCATCCGCCACCACGTCGAGGAGATCGGCGCCGACGGCTGTCACGGCGTGCCGATCGAGTGGGACAAGATCGAGGTGTCGGGCGTCGCCGACCCCGGCCTCGCCTCCTGTGTCGGCAAGACGATCGCGCAGGCCGCCGCCGAGCGCGGCGAGGCCCCCTGGGTCACGGCCCGCCGCCTGCTGATCGCCGACAACCTCGGCTCGTCGATCCTCCAGCACGTCGGCCACGAGGACAACGTCCGCGCGATCATGCAGCACCCGGTGCACACCGGCGGCAGCGACGGCATCCTGCAGGGCTTCAAGCCGCACCCGCGCGCGTACGGCACGTTCCCGCACTACCTCGGGCACTACGCCCGCGACCTCGGCGTCATGTCCCTGGAGGAGACGGTCGCGCACCTGACGTCGCGTCCCGCGGCCCGGCTCCGGCTGCCCGACCGCGGGCTCGTCCGCGAGGGCTACCGCGCCGACCTGGTCGTGTTCGACCCGGAGACGGTGGCGGCGGGCTCGACGTTCGAGGCGCCGCGCACGCTGCCCGTGGGCATCCCGCACGTACTGATCGACGGCCGGTTCGTGATCGAGGACGGCCGCCGCACGGACGTGCTCGCGGGCAGGTCCGTCCGGCGCACCACGCGCTGAACCCGTCGAGCGGTCAGTCCGCGTCCGGGACGGGCGTGATCCGGACGCGGTGCGATCCCGGCCCCGAACTCACCACCAGCACACGGGACTTGGCGTCCCACGACACCACCTCACCTCCCGAGACCCGCCCGCCCTTGGGGAAGTCCCGGGCGGGAAGGTACACCTCGGTCCCGCCCGAACCCTCTGTGCCGCCACTCCAACTCACGCTCAAGGTCCGCGACTTGGCGTCCCACCCGTACGACTGCGGCGTCCCGGCGACGGCGAGCGGCGTGGGCCGGTCGAGGACGGGCAGCAGCTTCGTCGGCGTGAGGCGGCCGCTCTTCGTGCGCTCCCAGGGCGCCCAGGTGCCGGGGTCACTGGACCAGTAGGCCGTGCCCGCGCCCATCTCGTCGGCGATGCGCCGCACTTCGCGTACGTAGTCCAGGGCGCCCGGCAGGGTCGCGTCGAGGCCGTACTCGCCGATGAGGACGGGGGCGTCGAGGCGGCGGGCGGTCCGCTCGGTCTGCGCCCGCCACGAGCCGAGCGTCCGCTTCACCCAGGCCCTGGTGTCGCCGGTGTAGCCGCCGCCGAGATCCATGGGCAGCGGGTAGACGTGCGGCGCGTAGGCGATCCGTGCCTCGTCGCCGCTGCCGCGCGGGTCCTTCAGGTACGGGAGTCCGCTGGGCAGGCCCCAGTTGGAGCTCACGGCCTCGGGCTCGACGAAGATCCAGGAGTCGCGGTCGACGGCCCGGACGGCCCGGATGGTGCGCCGGTACAGGGCGGCGAGCGGGCCCGCCTCGAAGGCCGGGCCCTGGACGGAGCCGCCCCAGGGCTCGTTCATCAGGTCGTAGCCGATGACGGCGGGGTCGTCGCGGAACCGTGCGGCGACGTGCGCCCAGGCCGCCGCGTACCGGGCCCGCAGGTTCCGGCTCGCCTCCTTGGTGCCCCAGAAGTGGTCGAAGGCGCGCAGGGTGCCGGGTTCGATGTACTTGAGCTCCCACTGCTCCTGCTCGGCGACGCCGAGGCCGTCGGTCTCGGTGGCCCAGGCGGGCGCGCCGTTGCCCTTGGTCCTCGGGCCGTAGACGTCCTGGTGCATGTCGAGCATGACGTGGTAGCCGCGCTCGCCGTACCAGCGCACGCGCTCGGCGACCCGGTCGAGGTACGCCTCGTCGTACGCGCCCGGCCGGGGCTCGACGTTGCGCCACTGGATGAGGAACCGCACGAAGTTCGTGCCGAGTCGGCTCTTCTCGCGCGCGACGTCGGCCTCCTTCACCCACGGCATGCCGTCCGGCTCGGACTTGGCGCTGGAGGCGGTGTTGAGGCCGTTGAGGACGAGGGCGCGCCCCTGGTCGTCGGTGATCCAGCGGCGCCCGGCGCCGTCGGCGCTGTCCGGCCCCACGGCGACGAGCAGCGCGGCGGCGACCGCGACGGCCGCCGAACACGCCGTCCACGTACGCCACTTGACTCGCATCCCGGCGATCAGAGCTGAGGCCATGGCGCGGATCGTAAGCACGGAAGCGGCCCCCGCAACAGACCTGAGCATTGTTCAACTTTTCCGCTCCCGCCCTCTGTCGCACGACCCCGCCGGCCGCCTACAGTGACGCGCCATGCAGCCCACGCCCCCTCGCTGGACCCGCTGGACCGCGACCACGTCCGTACTCTGCGGCTGCCTGCTGCTCGTCCTCGCGGGCGGCTTCGGGCCACTGCTGACGTACGTCACCGCGCACGCGGGCATGACCGTCGTGCCGAGCGCGCTCGGCGTGCCCCTGGGCCTGCCCGGGCTGCGCGCGGTGCCGCTCGGCGACACCACGTGGCCGTGGCAACTGGCCGAGGACTTCGGTGCGTTGACGCTGCTCGCGGTGGCGGTGCTGCGGATGCGGCGGCACGTGCGGCTGCGGCCGGAGGGCGGACGCGGGCGCCGTCTGCTCGCCGGCTGGACCGCGCTGATCGCGGGCGCGGCCGTCGCCGGAGCGTGGCGCGGCCTCGTCGCGGCGCGGATGGTGGAGGCGAGCGTCCCGGGCTGGCTCGGGTACGCGGTGGCCGGCGCCCTGTTCGGCGCGCTGTGGGGTGCGGTGCTCGGCTGGATCCCGGGCGCGGGAGCCGCGTTCAGCGCACCCCGTGCGGCCGGAACTGCACACTGATCCGGGGTCCTGCGGCCCGCGCCGACTTGGGCACGGCGTGCTCCCAGGTCCGCTGGCACGAGCCGCCCATCACGATCAGGTCCCCGTGCCCGAGCGCCCGCCGCACGCTCGGCCCGCCGCCGACGGGCCTCAGCAGCAGATCCCGGGGCGCCCCGACGGACACGATGGCAACCATGGTGTCCTCACGGGCCCCGCGCCCGATCCGGTCCCCGTGCCAGGCGACGCTGTCCCGCCCGTCGCGGTAGAAGCACAGGCCCGCCGTGGTGAACGGCTCCCCGAGCTCATCGGCGTAGTACGCGGACAGGGCGTCGCGCGCCTCGTCGAGCACGGGGTGCGGCAGCTCCTGCCGGGGCCCGTAGAACTTGAGCAGCCTCGGCACCTCCACGACCCGCTCGTACATCTGCCGCCGCTCTGCCTGCCACGGCACCCGGCCGGCAAGGTGCCCGAACAACGCATCGGCCCCGTGCAACCACCCCGGCAACACATCGATCCAGGCCCCGCCCCCGAGCACGCTCCGCCGCATCCCGGCGAGATCCCCGAGCGCGGTCTCCTCGGCCTGATCGAAGAGCGATCCCTGAAGCATGGGACCCAGCTTAGCGAATGAATAGAACATGCGCTCGAATTGCCGTGCCGCCGGCACACGAACCGCCCGAGTGGCCCATCTCACCCAGCACCCCGGCCCGCCCCATCCAAGCCGCTCCCCCACGCGCACCCCGCATTCCGGAGGCGACCGGCACGCAGTGCCACCGCTTCGCAGAGTGGGGTGTGCGGGGTCCGCTCGCGCGGGCGTAAACAGAGCGCGCGGGCCCGAAACACGGTCGTAAAGTCTGACCATGCAGCTCATCCAGTCGACCAAGCTCGCCAACGTCTGCTACGAGATCCGGGGTCCGGTGCTCGAGGAGGCGATGCGGCTCGAAGCGGCAGGTCACCGGATCCTGAAGCTGAACACGGGCAACCCGGCGGCGTTCGGCTTCGAGTGCCCGCCCGAGATCCTCGAGGACATGCTCCGCAACCTCGGCGACGCCCACGGCTACGGCGACGCCAAGGGCCTCCTCGCAGCCCGCCGCGCGGTGATGATGCACTACCAGACCCTCGGCGTGGAGACCGACGTCGAGCACGTCTTCATCGGCAACGGCGTCTCCGAGCTCATCGTGATGGCGATGCAGGGACTCCTCGACGACGGGGACGAAGTGCTGGTCCCCGCGCCGGACTACCCGCTGTGGACCGCCGCCGTCTCGCTCTCCGGCGGCACCGCCGTGCACTACCGCTGCGACGAGCAGTCCGACTGGATGCCGGACCTGGCCGACGTGGAGCGGAAGGTCACCGACCGCACCAAGGCCATCGTCATCATCAACCCCAACAACCCCACCGGCGCCGTATACAGCGACGAGATGCTGCGCGGCCTCACCGACATCGCGCGCCGCCACAACCTCCTCGTCTGCTCCGACGAGATCTACGACAAGATCCTCTACGACGACGCGACGCACACCCCGACCGCCGCCATCGCCCCCGACGTGCTCACCCTCACCTTCAACGGCATGTCGAAGGCGTACCGCGTGGCCGGTTACCGGGTGGGCTGGATGGCGATCTCCGGCCCCCGCTCGCGCGCACAGTCGTACATCGAGGGGCTCACCATCCTGGCGAACATGCGCCTGTGCGCGAACATGCCGGGCCAGCACGGAGTCGTCGCCGCACTCAGCGGACGCCAGACGATCCAGGACCTGGTGCTGCCGGGCGGGCGGCTGAAGGAACAGCGCGACGTCGCGTACGAGCTGCTCACGCAGATCCCCGGCGTCAGCTGCGTGAAGCCGAAGGGCGCCCTGTACCTCTTCCCGCGCCTGGACCCGAAGGTCTTCAAGGTGAAGGACGACCGGCAGATGGTGCTCGACCTGCTGCGCGCCGAGAAGATCATGGTCGTCCACGGCACCGGCTTCAACTGGCCGGAGCCCGACCACTTCCGCGTCGTGACCCTGCCCACCGCCGGGCAGCTGCGCGAGGCGGTGACCCGGATCGGGACCTTCCTCGACGGGTACAGCCAGCCCTGACGACGCCCCCACTGCGGGCCGCGCCCAACTTTGGACAGGTTCTAAGTTAGACAGAATCTAATGTACGATGGAGGCCAAGCTGCCCCGCCTTGCCCTGGAGGCCTCCATGTACGAGCCGATCCGCACCAAGTCGGTCCACACGATGGTGGCCGACGACACCACGGGCGACTTCCCGCACCGCTCCCGCGAGGAGGAGCTGGACATCCAGCTCGCCGGTCACCTCGCGGCGCTGCTCGCCGTCACCGACGAGCTGCGCGCGCTCGCGCCGAGCGGCGACCTGGACGAGGCGGCCGACGCGCTCGCCGCCCAGGTCGCCCGCCTCAGGGGCGGCCGCACCCCGGTGCGTTCCGCGGTGGCCGCCGCGATCCACGAACCGGCGCTGGCCGCGCTGCACCAGCGCGCGCACGCCCTCGCCGGGCGGGCCCTGGTCGTCGCCGCGTCGCGCGCCGACACCGCCGCGGCGATCCTCGCGGCCCAGCGGATGGACGCCCACACGCTGGTCGCCGCGTAGGCGAGTTCCCGCAGGAGTCCCTCAGGAGTCCTCTCAGGAGTTCTCCCAGGAGTCCCTCAGGAGTCCCTCAGAACGCGATCGAGCCCCCCGCACGCCGTTGTGCGGGGGGCTCGGTCAGGTCCGGGCTAGCCGAGGCGGTCCACCAGCTTGCGGTACTCGGCCCACAACTCCTCCGGCGTGTGATCGCCGAACGTGTTCAGGTGGTCCGGGACCAGCGCGGCCTCCTCGCGCCAGACCTCCTTGTCGACGGTGAGCAGGAAGTCCAGGTCCGCGTCGGCCATCGCGAGGCCGTCCGTGTCCAGGGACTCCTTGGTCGGGAGGATGCCGATCGGGGTCTCGACACCTTCCGCCCGGCCGTCGAGGCGGTCGACGATCCACTTCAGGACGCGGGAGTTCTCACCGAACCCGGGCCACACGAAGCGCCCGTTCGCGTCCTTGCGGAACCAGTTGACGTAGTAGATCTTCGGGAGCTTGGCGGCGTCCTTGCCCTTGGCGACGTCGACCCAGTGCCCCATGTAGTCGCCCATGTTGTAGCCGCAGAACGGCAGCATCGCGAACGGGTCGCGGCGCAGCTCGCCGACCTTGCCCTCGGCCGCGGCCGTCTTCTCGGACGCCACGTTCGCGCCGAGGAAGACGCCGTGGTTCCAGTCGAAGGACTCGGTCACCAGCGGCACGGCCGACGCGCGCCGCCCGCCGAACAGGATCGCCGAGATCGGCACGCCCTTCGGGTCCTCCCACTCGGGCGCGATGATCGGGCACTGCGAGGCGGGGACGGTGAAGCGGGCGTTGGGGTGGGCCGCCGGGGTGCCGGACTCCGGGGTCCAGTCGTTGCCCTTCCAGTCCGTCAGGTGGGCCGGAGTCTCCTCCGTCATGCCCTCCCACCAGATGTCGTTGTCGTCGGTCAGCGCGACGTTCGTGAAGACCGAGTTGCCCCACAGCGTCTTCATCGCGTTGGCGTTGGTGTGCTCGCCGGTGCCGGGCGCGACACCGAAGAAACCGGCCTCGGGGTTGATCGCGTAGAGCCGGCCGTCCTCGCCGAACCGCATCCAGGCGATGTCGTCACCGATCGTCTCGACGGTCCAGCCGGAGATCGTGGGCTCCAGCATCGCGAGGTTCGTCTTGCCGCAGGCCGACGGGAACGCGGCGGCCACGTACTTCGACTCCCCCTGCGGCGGGGTGAGCTTGAGGATCAGCATGTGCTCGGCGAGCCAGCCCTCGTCGCGCGCCATGACGGACGCGATGCGCAGCGCGTAGCACTTCTTGCCCAGCAGGGCGTTGCCGCCGTAGCCCGAGCCGTACGACCAGATCTCGCGGGACTCCGGGAAGTGCGAGATGTACTTCGTGGAGTTGCACGGCCACGGCACGTCCTGCTCGCCCTCGGCCAGCGGAGCGCCCAGCGTGTGCACGGCGCGCACGAAGAAGCCGTCGGAGCCGAGCTCGTCCAGGACCGCCTGGCCCATGCGGGTCATGGTGCGCATGGAGACGGCGACGTACGCCGAGTCGGTGATCTCGACGCCGATCGCGGACAGCGGCGAGCCGAGCGGGCCCATGCAGAACGGGACGACGTACATCGTCCGGCCCTTCATCGAACCGCGGAAGAGCCCCCCGTTCCCCTCGTTCCCCTGGAAGATCTCCCGCATCTCGGACGGGGCCTTCCAGTGGTTGGTCGGGCCCGCGTCCACCTCCTGTTCGGAGCAGATGAACGTCCGGTCCTCGACCCGCGCGACATCGGTCGGGTCGGAGGCGGCGTAGTACGAGTTGGGGCGCTTGATCGGGTCGAGCTTCTTGAACGTCCCCTTGGCGACGAGCTCGTCGGCGAGCCGCTCGTACTCGGCCTCGGAGCCGTCGCACCAGACCACACTGTCCGGCTGAGTGAGTTCCGCGATCTCGTTGACCCACGAGATCAGTTCCTTGTGGTCGGTCGGGAGGGTGAGGGGAGCCGCGATGTCGCGCGCCACGATCGCTCCTAAATGAGGGCTTGTTGAGTTGGTTGCCCCGTGGGGGCCGCGACCCGGACGCCGCGCCTCCCGTTCCACTGGATCCCAGTGAGCGCTCATCCGGTGCCGACCGCACTCATTTGATCATCCGACCGATTCGCCCATCTGTCCAGGGGGCCTCACAGGTGAGCGGAGTGAGCATTGCCACTCCATTGAGGGCGCACGGGAACGCGTAGGGATCAAGACGTGGGGTTAACCCCAGGTGAGAACTGGCGCTCGCCCTATCGGCCACCTACGGTCGCGTAGGTACGATGCCTGGATGAGCGTCGCCGCAGAGCAGCCCGAAGTGCCCGTCGCAGAGCCGTCCTTGTTGAAGCCGAGACTGCGCGGGTGGCTCCACGCGGGCATGTTCCCGGCCGTCCTCATCGCCGGCATCTTCCTCACGGCCCTGGCCGACTCGACGCGCGGCCGCATCGCCTGCGGCATCTTCGTCACGACGGCCTGCCTGCTGTTCGGCGTGAGCGCGCTCTACCACCGGGGGAACTGGGGGCCGCGCGCCGACGGCATCCTGCGCCGCCTCGACCACGCGAACATCTTCCTGATCATCGCGGGCACCTACACGCCGCTGACGATGCTGCTGCTCCCCGACAGCAAGGGCGACGCACTGCTGTGGGGCATCTGGGCGGCGGCCGGCGCCGGCATCGCCTTCCGCGTCTTCTGGGTCGGCGCCCCGCGCTGGCTCTACACCCCGTGCTACATCGCGATGGGCTGGGCCGCGGTCTTCTTCCTGCCGGACTTCATGCGCACCGGCGGCATCGCGGTACTCGTGCTGGTCGTCGTCGGCGGGCTGCTCTACAGCGCGGGCGGCGTCATCTACGGCATCAAGCGCCCGAACCCCTCGCCCCGCTGGTTCGGCTTCCACGAGGTCTTCCACTCGCTGACCCTCGCGGCGTTCGTCGTCCACTACGTCGGCATCTCGCTGGTGGCCTACCAGCACTCCTGACCGTTCCGGGGCGCCTTCAGGGCGCCCCTTCCCCATGGCCGCGGCTCACCAGCCGCGGCCATTTTGCATGCTCGGCCCTCACTTTCGGGAGAGACTCTGTATTGACAGACACTAGGAACTGAGAGCTACTCTCATTTCATGGTTACTGTCACTCAGCAAGTGGAGTCGCGCCCGGATCCCCGGCGCTGGTGGGCCCTCGGGGCCCTGGTCGCGAGCATGCTCGTGCTCGGTTTCGACATGACGATCCTCAACGTGGCGCTGCCGACGATCTCCGCGGACCTCGGCGCCACCACCGGTCAGCAGCAGTGGATGGCGGACGCGTACATCGTGGTGTTCGCCGCCCTGATGCTCCCGGCCGGACTGCTCGGCGACCGGTTCGGCCGGCGCCGGATGCTCATCGGTGGACTCGGCATCTTCCTCGCCGCCTCCCTCGTGGGCGCCTTCGCGAGCGACGTCACCTGGGTCATCGTGGCCCGCGCCCTGATGGGCGTCGGCGGCGCGCTCGTGATGCCGCTCGCCATGTCCGTCCTGCCCTCGCTGTTCCCGCGCGAGGAGCAGACCACGGCCCTCGGCATGATCTCCGCGGCCTCCGCGCTCGGCATGCCGCTCGGCCCGATCATCGGCGGCTGGCTGCTCAACCACTTCTGGTGGGGCTCGGTGTTCGTCCTGAACGTGCCGATGGTCGCGATCGGCATCACCGCCTGCCTGCTCCTGCTCCCCGAGAGCAAGGACCCGGCCGCGCCCAGGGTCGACATCGTCTCCACCGTGCTCACCGCGCTCGGCCTCGGCAGCCTCATCTACGCGATCATCGAGGGCCCCGCGAAGGGGTGGAGCGCGGCCCTCGTCATCGGCGGATTCGCCGCGGCAGTCGTCCTGCTCGGCGCACTCGTGCTGCGCGAGCGGCGCAGCGAGCGCCCCATGCTCGACCTCTCGCTCCTGTCGCACCGCGGCTTCCTGAGCAACACCGTCGCGGCGACGCTCGGCATGTTCGTCCTGTCGGGCGTGATGTTCCTGCTGCCGCAGTACCTGCAGGCCGTGCTCGGCATCGACTCGTTCGGCACCGGCGTCCGGATGGTCCCGCTGATGGGCGGCATGCTCGTCGCGGCGAAGCTGGCGCAGCCGCTGGTCGTCAGGTTCGGGGCGCGGTCGGTGATCGTCGTGGCGCTGGTGGTGCTGGCCTTCGCCGCGTTCCTCGGGGCGCGCACCACGGCCGACTCCGGGTACGGCTTCACGGCGCTGTGGCTGTCGATCGCCGGGGTCGGCATCGCCTTCGCGATGATCCCCGCGATGGGCGGCGCCCTCGGCGCGCTCGCCAAGGACCAGGCGGGCCGCGGCTCCGGACTGCTCAGCACGGTGCGCCAGACCGGCAGTGCGCTCGGTGTCGCCCTGCTCGGCGCCCTGGTCGCCGGCGCGTACGCGGACCGGCTCGGCACGGACGGCCTGTCCGGCCCGGCGGCCGACGCCGCCCGCGACTCGGTGGTCGGCGCCCATGTGGTGGCGGGCAAGCTCGGCGACCAGGCACTCGCGGCCTCGGCGAACAGCGCGTACCTGCATGGCATGGACCTCGCCCTGGTCGTCATCGGCATCGTCGCCCTGGCCGCGGCCCTGCTCTCGGCCGCCTTGATGCCCGGTCGCGCGCGGCCCGCGGAGACGACGGCGGCCGGCACGGAGGTGGCCCCGGTCAGCGCGGATGCCGGACAATGAGCGCCATGGCCGCCTCAGCACAGAGCGCCGCGGAGCCCAAGATCGGGCTCCGCGAGCGCAAGAAGATCAAGACCCGGACGGCGATCCGGGACGCGACGTACCGCCTGATCAGGGACCAGGGGTACGACGCGACGACGGTCGAGCAGATCGCCGAGGCCGCCGAGGTGTCGCCGTCCACCGTCTTCCGCTACTTCCCGACCAAGGAAGACATCGTCCTCACCGACGAGTTCGACCCGATCCTCGAGCAGGAGCTGCGGGCCCGGCCCGCCGACGAGTCGATCGTCGACTCCCTGCGGCACGTCATCGACCGCAGCCTCGACCTCGCACAGGGCGGCGAGGACCCGGAGGTCTCCAAGCTTCGGATGCGGCTCCAGGTCGAGGTGCCCGCGGTGCGCTCCCGGATGATGGAGTCGATGTCGGTCACGGGCCAGATGATGTGCCGCGTACTGGCCGAGCGCACCGGGCGCGACGCGGGCGACCTCGAGATCAGGGCGTACGCGATGGCACTGGTCGGCGCGCTGATGGAGGCCGCGCGGTACTGGGCCGAGCACGGCTACGAGGGCGAACTCCACGGGTACGTCATGCGTGCCCTCGGCGCCGTGCAGAGGGGCCTGTAGGTCCTGCCTTCAGGCTCCTGCCTTCAGGCGCGCCCGAGGTCGTCGAACCCCTCCGGCTTGAGCGAGTAGAAGCTCCACGTCGAGCCCTTCGCCCAGCCACCCACCCGGATGTCCTCCGTACCGGAGGCGGCCGACGACCAGCGGATCCGGAACGTGTGCGCCGTCCGGCACCGGTTCCGGTAGTAGACGGTCGTCGTGAAGATGCCGCCGTCCTTCCAGGACCAGGTGAAGCAACCGGTCGCTCCGCGGTGCACCGTGTCCGCGGGCGCCGCCAGCAAGGTACCGGTGAGCACGGCGGCTACCAGGGCTTGGATCATGCGGTACGTATGTCAGCGCGACGGGTCCTGGAAACCTTGCGGGCCCCCGGGTGCCCCGTCAGGGGCGCGGGGCCGTGTCACCAGCGGCTCCGCCGCGGGGCGCGAGAAGCCCCACCGGGCGGCACCCGGCGACGAACCGTCACCCCGCAGACGTGTCCCCCCGCCCGCAAGCAACCCCGTCCCCGTTCCGATCCAGCCGCAACGGATCGTCCCGCCCGTTCACCTTCAAGCGCCCGTACTTCTGCTCCGCCAGCCACGCACACCGCCCCGCCGCGGTGGCCGGCTCACCCGGGAACACCGTGGGCACGCACACATTGGCGGAGCCGTAGTGCCGGTCGCAGCCCGAGATGGTGGGGCTGACCGGGGCAAAGGCGCGCCGGGCCCGCTCGGACTTCGGCGCGGCTGGCAGGTCGGAGGCGAAGGCGTGGACGTGGGCCTCGGGGGCGGCCGTCCCCGTCGGGCCGGTCAGGTGCACCCACTGGGCGACCGACGGCACCCCGTTCGCGTCGACCGCGAAGAGCATGTACCAGCCGGGCGGCGCCAGGTTCGGGTTCGACGTGACGTTCAGGTCGACGTTGTTCCCGTCCACCGACAGCGGCAGGTCCACGTAGCGCTGGTTCGGGTCCGACGAATGCGTGACCGCCGCCGGGCGGATCAACTCGGCCTTGGCGACGGGCCGGTCGACCGTGATGCGCTGCGTGTCGCCGTACTTCCACTCCTTGTCGATGACCGAAGTGATCGACGGGCGCGCGCCCTTGAGGAGGTACGGCGGGGTGTAGATCGACACGTTGTGGTTCCAGGAGCCGTTGCCCGGGTTGTCGCCCGTCGTCATGACGCGGCCGTCGGGGAGCAGGAACGCCGAGGAGTGGTAGCCGCGCGCCTCCGGGTCGGGCGCGACCGGGTCGAACGTCGTCGTCTCCGGGTCGAAGACCGAGGACTCGTACACCGGGTTGGCCCGGTTGTGCAGGGCGCCGCCCGTCTCCAGGACCTTGCCGTCCGGGAGCAGGACCGCGGAGACGTACATCTTGCCCTGGTTGCCGGTCTCGGCCTGTTTGCCGTTCCCCAGATCGACCGTCCCCTGCGGGAGTTGGGGCCCGGCCACGTACGCCGGGGCGGCCGCCTTCAGATCGATGATGTCGACGAGGCGGCCCGCCTCCGGGTTGGAGTCGATGTTGCCGCCGCCCATCGTGAGGACCTTCTGGTCCTGGGCCGGAGGCAGCAGCACGCTCGCCGACTGGTCGCGCTCGTCCTTGCTCCGCAGGCCCGGCACGTCGGTGACGGTGTTCTTGTCGTAGTCGTAGACCGAGGAGCCGGTGCCGGGCGTGCCGTTGCCGAAGACGTGGCTGCCCGAGTAGAAGAGGCGGCCGTCCTGCATCAGGATCATCGACGGGTACAGGCCCCAGTACGACCAGGTCTGGTTGACCTGCGACAGGGGCAGCCACTGACCCTTCGCCGCGTCGAACCGCTCGGCGGTGACCGACCCCGAGGAGTCCTCGCGCAGGCCGCCGAACGACATCACGTCACCGTTGCCCATGACGGTCGCCGACGGGTACCAGTGGCCGTCGTTCATGTCGTTGGTCCTGCTGTACGTCTCGGTCGCCGGGTCGAAGACGTAGGAGTCCTTGAAGCCCTCGTAGCCGTGGGAGCCGTCCTTCGCCGGGTACGCCTGGTTGCCGCTCATGACCAGGACGCGGCCGTCGGCGAGCTGGACGTGGCCCGCGCAGAACATGTCCTTCGGGGTGGGGATCGTCTTGTACGTGCCCTTCTGCGGGTCGTAGAGCGCCGAGGTGAAGGTGCCCGCCTCGAACATCTCCTCGCTGTTGCCCGAGCCTGCGATCAGCAGGATCTTGCCGTTGTTGAGGACCACGGAGTGCATGGAACGGACCGGGTTCTGGGTGGGCAGGACGTCCCACTTGCCGTCCTTGCACTGCTCGGCGGTGCCCGTGCAGTCGGCGGGCGGCAGCGTGTCCGCGACCTGTTCCATCGTGTAGTCGTCGGTCGTGGCCGAGCCCGTGCCGTAGACGGAGACGCCCCAGCTGATCCGGTCGGTGCCCGTGGGCACTTCGGGCGTACGCACGCTCGCCTGCGCCCAACTCGCGCTCATGTCCAGGGTCTTGAGGTCGGTCCAGTACTGCCAGCCCGCCGTCCTGTCGTGCCGGAACAGGGTGAGGGAGGCGTCGGGCGTGGTCGTCTTGTACCAGAGCCCGAGGTCGTACTGTTTGCCGACGGAGACGGGCGGCGCGCAGTCGTCGGACTCGGCGATCAGCGCTTTGCGGTCGCCGTCGACGCGGCGGGTCAGCTCGACCTTCATGGCCTTGGCGCCGGTGTGCGCGTCGCCGGTAGCGGTGAACGCGAAGTCGTTGTCGCCCCAGCCGGACTTCTCCCAGCAGGAGGGCATGTCCCCCGCTCCGGCCGTCTCGAAGCCGGGGTTCTTGATGAGGTTGGCGGCGGAGGCGGGCTGCGGCACGGCGAGCAGCAGGCCCGCCGCCAGCGTCGTCACGCCCAGCAGGGCGGTTCGGCGGGTCGTTCTCACGCGGCAACCCCCTTGGCGCTCTTCTTCGTGCTCTTCTCCGTGCTCTTCTTCGTGCTCTTCTTCGTGCTCTTCTTCGTGCTCTTCTTCGCGTACACGAGCGCCTCGGTCCCCGCGAAGCGCAGGACGAACGTGGTGACGAGCGCGAGGGCCGTCGCGGGCAGCACGGACACCCCCAACTCCCCTACGAACAGGGCGATCAGCGGAATCCGCAGCACCAGGTCCGCGTTGGCGAGCAGCGCGAAGCGGGCCGTGCGGTCGGCCCAGTGGCGGTGGCCGCGCCGGTCGCGGAAGAGGAGGCCCTCGATGAGCAGGAAGTTCCAGGCGACGCCCGCCTGGTTGGCGAGGATCTCGGCGGGCAGGTAGTGCACGCCCGCATGGGTGAGGGCCCACAGGGCGGCGAGGTTCGGGACGAAGCCGGTCAGGCCGATCAGCCCGAAGACGAGCATCCGCGCGACCGGTGACGCCGTGCGCAGCTCGACCAGGTGCCGGAGGTAGCGCAGGCCCTCCTTGATGCCGGACTTGGACTCGCCCGCGTACCGCTCCTGGAAGACGAACGGCGCCTCCGTCACCGTCAACCGCTCGCCGCGCAGGGCGAGTTCGAGCAGGATCTTGTATCCGTCGGGCTTGAGCACGTCCGGGTGGACGGCGGCGCGGCGGATCGCGAAGAAGCCGCTCATCGGGTCGCTGATGCCGCGCAGGCCGCGCGGGAACAGGCCTTTGGCGAGCCAGGTCGAGGCGCGGGAGACGGCGACGCGGTAGCCGCCGGACAGTCCGGCGCGGCTGCCGCCCTTCACGTACCGGCTGGCGACGACGAGTTGTGCGCCGTCCGCCTCGCCTCTTGCCACCAACTCCGGTACCAGGGACGGCGGATGCTGCAGGTCGCCGTCCATCACCACGACCCAGTCGGACGTGGCGGCCCTGATGCCCTCGACGACGGCGCCGCCGAGGCCGCCGACCGGTTCGTCGCGGTGGATGACCGTGACCGGGAAGGGGCAGTCGGCGGCGATCTCCCGGACGACGCGGGGCGTGTCGTCGGTGGAGTCGTCGACGAAGACCACCTCGCAGGGCAGCCGCGCGGGCACCGCCTCGGTGATGCGGTGCAGCAACTCCCCCACGTTGTCGACCTCGTTGAAGGTCGGTACGACGATGGTGACGGCGCCGGGTTCGGCGACCTCGGCCGCGTCGAGCTGCGCTTCTGTTCCGTACTCGGGGTGCACCGTCATCGGTCCCCGCCTTCCTGGCTGTGGCGGATGCGACGAATCTCGATCCGGTCCTCGCCGGTGCCGAACGTGGCGACCGGCGTCGAGTGCGTGAGTGCGGCCCTGACGTTGGGCAGGTCCACGGCGTCACGGCGCACCGTCGGCGACGCCACGACGTAGTCGAGGTCGCGCCAGCCGCGCGGGATGGTCCTGGTGACGGCCGGGTCGAGGTCGGCCTTGTAGAACCAGATGGCGCCGAGCCCCGGCTCGTATCCGGCGTGGACGAGGTCGAGCCAGAGCGCGTCGTCGACGAGGACGCGGGTGTGGGCCGGGTCGGGGACCTCGTGCGCCATCCAGGCCGCCGCCGAGCGGTAGGGCGCGTTCGCGTCGACGGTCATGGCCGTGCGGTCGCCCTCGTACCAGCGGGGCACGACGAGGGAGGCGGCGCAGGCGGCGAGCAGCGCAACAGCCGTGAGTCGTATGCCACTTGGCACGCGCGCCGGGCCGCGCAGGCGCAGGGCGTGCACGACGCTCGCCGCCGCCCCGGCGAGCACGAGCGCCAGGAACGGCAGGGCCTGGACGACGTACATCGCGGGGAGATAGCCCGAGGGCCGCAGCGCGACGAGGCCGAGGACGGCGACCGCGAGCGCCGGTCCCGCGAGGGCCCGTGCCGAGACCGACCAGCGCAGCACGGCCAGCAGGAACAGGGCCGCCGCGAGCCCGCCGAGCGGCAGCACCTTGTCGTAGTACAGCCAGGAGTGCAGCACTCCGTGCGAGCCGGAGCCGGTGTCGAGGATGAAGCCGGATCCGGGCCTGCTCATCTGGTACGAAATGCCGTCCCACAGCGAGACGTGCCCGCCGCCGGGGAACAACTCGCCCTTCAGCAGGGCGAAGAGCGGGTAGGACAGGCCGACGAGCGCGCACGCGGTGATCGCGCCCGTGAGGGCGAACTTGCGGGTCGCCGGATGCCCGTGCCGCCACATCGTGACAAGCAGCGCGGGCAGCAGCACGAGCATCGTCTCCTTGGAGAGCACGCCCGTCGCGGCCGCGATCCCCGCGGCGAAGTGGTGCCACAGGTGCCGGCTCGGGGACGCCGCCAGGCAGAACGCGAGCAGCATCCACATCACGGCGATGTTGTCGAGGAAGATCTCCCGCTGGAGCACCACCGACAGCGGCGAGAGCCCGAACAGGGCCATGGCCAGGCCCGCCGCCCACATCGGCAGCCGCAGGCGGCGCGCGAGCACGTACAGCAGGACGGCGCTCACGGCGCTGACGCCCAGCATCAGCAGCCGCATCGTGCCGACCGTCATCGCCGACGGATCGGCGAGCGAAGGGAGCCAGCCGGCGGCGGCCAACTGCAGCCAGCCCAGCGGCGGATGGTCGTACCAGTACGTGTAGTGGGCGAGGCCGTGGCCCTGCTGCACGGCCCAGGCCTGGGCGAGGTAGGTGCCCTCGTCGTCGCTGAAGTTCGGGTAGCCCGCGATGTTCCAGCCCTGCACGAGGACGATCGCCGCGAGCAGGACGGCGCACAGGGCGAGGTCGGCCGGGGAGCGGCGGAAGCGGACGGCCCGCTGCGGGGTGCGCAGCCGTACGGGCACAGGTGTGGTCTGCGCGGCGGGCTTGTTGCTGCTCGCCGCGGGGAGGGTGGCGGTCACGCCGTGACGTCCTCTCGGGCCGGTACGGTCACGCGGGGCTCACGGGGCTCACGGCTCTCGCGGGGCCCGTCGAGGTGGGCGCCCGTGTGGCTGGTCAACTCCCAGTCGCTGCGCCCGCGTTGCTCGCGCCACACCGCGCGGATCGCGGCCCCGGCGAGCAGTACCTGGTAGAACGGCCCGCCCACGACGAGCTTCAGGTAGTGCACGAGGCGCACCCGAAGGCCGTACTGCCTGCCGAAGTCGTGCAGTCCGACGACCTCGAAGACGAAGGTCACGAACGCGGTGACGGCGGGCAGGAAGGTGATGAAGGCGATGCCGACGGGCACGTCCATGAGCAGGGCGACGGCCGCGTTCAGCGGGATGATCAGCCCGGTGAAGGCCTGCATGAACGGGGTCATGAGGGTGTAGCGGGCGAGCAACCGCTGCCGGAACGTGGGCAGTTGCTTCCAGTCCTTCTTCCGGTAGACCTGGAGGAAGCCCTGGTTCCAGCGGGTGCGCTGCTTGAGCAGGGACAGCAGCGTGCCCGGCGTCTCCTCGCGGGTGACCATGTCCGAGTCGTACGCGACGACGACCTTCTTGCCGACGCTGGACAGGCGCACCCCCAGGTCGCAGTCCTCGGCGAGGCAGTCGGGGTCCCAGCCGCCCGCCTCGCGCAGCACGTCGGTGCGGACGAAGACGGTGTTGCCGCCGAGCGGGATGAATCCCTTCTGCGCGTGCAGGTGCAGCCGGGAGCGGAACCAGAAGAAGTACTCCAGGCAGTTGCGCAGCGCGTACCAGCTGGAGTGGAAGTTGATCAGCTGGACGCCGCCCTGCACCACGTCGGCGCCGGTCGACCTGAAGGCGTGGTCGACGTGCGCGAGCAGGTCGTGGTGCACCTGGTCCTCGGCGTCGAAGACCCCGACGACGTCGCCGCGGCAGTGCGGCAGCGCGGTGTTGAGCGCCTTGGGCTTGTTCTTCTTCGCGTGGTGGTCGACGACGACGCGCACCCGCGGATCGCGGGCGGCGGCCCGCTCGGCCACCTCGGCGGTCTCCGGGTCGTCGTGCCCGACGATGACGACGATCTCGAAGTCGCGGTGGCCCGACTCGAGCAGCCGCTGGATCGTGTGGTCCAGGACGGCCTGCTCGTGCCGGGCGGGCAGCAACAGCGAGAAGGAGAGAGCCCCGTGATCGTCGGGGCTCCCGAAGCGGGTGGACTCCAGCACCTCCGGCGTGCGCCAGGCGTGCATCTGCCACCACAGTGTGAAAGCGGCCATCCAGAACAAGGCCAGAGAAATGGCCGCAATGAGCGCAGCGCTGAGCGCAGCGCCGACATCGGTCGCCAGCAAGCAGATCCCCCCAGATCCAAATCCCCCCAGGCGTGACCAGCGGCCACGCCCGCCCCACCGATGTAGTTGAGGATAGGAGGAATCTGTGAAAGGCGGGAGAGTGTTGGGATAAATCCCGTGCTACGACTGTTAATCCTGTGTTTCAGCCAAGATCCGGCTCAGTCGGTCGACGTCCGTCACCGGCGCATCACAGACGAAGTGGCGGCACACATAGGCGGTTTCGAGCCCGTCGACCCGCAACCGGTCGGCGAGCAGGGGCAGTTCGTCACTCCCTTCCGCCCCGGCCGCGACCACGGCCCCCGGCGCGGTCCCGGTCAGCGCGGCGTGGTGCATCCGCCCGCCGACCTCGCCCACGACGGCGATCTCCCGGGGCCCGTCGAGCAGGGCCTCCGCGACGGCGAGCCCGTTGCCGATGAACCGGGGCGCCCGCGGGCCGAGCGCCTTCACCACGCCGAGGGCCCGCTCGGCGGCGCTGCGGTGCGGCTCGGACCCGGTGTGCGCGGCGTACGACAGCAGGGCCCCGGCCGCGGCGGTCCACCCGGAGGGCGCCGCGTTGTCGGTCGGGTCCTGCGGCCGCCGGATGAGCTGCTCGGCGTCCACCGCGGTGTCGTACAGGGCGCCGCTGTCCCGGTCCACGAAGCGGTCCAGGACGTGGTCGAGGAGGAACCCGGCGAACTCCAGCCAGACGCCCTCACCGGTCACGGAAGCAAGCGCGAGGAACCCCTCGGCGACATCCGCGTAGTCCTCCAACACCCCGCTGTTGGCGCCGACTTGACCGTCCTTGCTGGTCCGCGAGATCCGGGCGAGGGGGTCCATGTGCAGCCGCACCAGCAGGTCCCCGGCGCACACGGCGGCGTCGACGAGGTCCTGGCGCCCGAAGTAGGCGCCGGTCTCGGCGAGCGCGGCGATCGCGAGCCCGTTCCAGGCGGCGACGACCTTGTCGTCACGGCCGGGCGCGGGCCGCTGCGCGCGGGCGGCGCCGAGCCGCTGCCTGATGCTGTCGACCTTCGCCGCGTCGAACACCTCCTCGTTCTGCGGCAGTTGGAGGACGGAGGCCCCTTCCTCGAAGGTCCCCTCGTCCGTGACGCCGAAGTACCGGGCGGCGAGCGCCCCGTCCTCCTCGCCGAGCACCTCGGTCAACTGCTGTGGCGTCCATACGTAGTAGGCGCCCTCGACGTGCTTCCCGCTCGCCGGGTCGGTGAAGTCGAGGCTGTCGGCGTCGAGCGCGGACGCGAACCCGCCCTCGTTCGTCCGCAGTTCACGCACCATGAAGTCGGCGGTCTCCAGGGCGATGCGCTGCGCGAGCCCGGATCCGGTGGAGCGCCACAGATGCGCGTACGCACGGCACAGCAGCGCGTTGTCGTACAGCATCTTCTCGAAGTGCGGCACGGTGAACTCGCGGTCCACGGAGTACCGGGCGAAGCCGCCGCCGAGCTGGTCGTAGATCCCGCCGCGCGCCATCCGCTCGCAGGTGTCGGCGGCCATCTGCAAAGCGCCCTCGGCCCCGGTCCTCGCGTGGTGGCGCAGCAGGAACTCGATGACCATGGACGGCGGGAACTTGGGCGCGCCGCCGAACCCGCCGTGCGTCGCGTCGTACTCGCGCACGAGCCCGAGCAGCGCCTGCCCGAGCTCCTCCGCGCCGGGCACCTGCGTCTCGCCGTACGGCAGTTCGCGCTTGGCGAGATCGGCCGTGATCTTCGCGGCGACCTCGGTGACCTCGCCGCGCCGGTCCGTCCACGCGTCCCGTACGCCCTGCAGGACCTGGGTGAAGGACGGCATGCCGTGCCGGGGCTCGGGCGGGAAGTACGTGCCGAAGTAGAACGGCTCGGCGTCCGGGGTCAGGAAGACGGTCATCGGCCAGCCGCCCTGGCCGGTGGCGGCCTGGACGGCCTCCATGTAGACGGCGTCGACGTCGGGGCGCTCCTCGCGGTCGACCTTGATGTTCACGAAGTGGTCGTTCATGACGGCGGCGGTGGCGGCGTCCTCGAAGGACTCGTGCGCCATGACGTGGCACCAGTGGCAGCTCGAATACCCGACGCTGAGCAGCACCGGCACGCCACGCCGCCGCGCCTCCTCGAAGGCCTCGGCCGACCAGGGCCACCAGTCCACCGGGTTGTCGGCGTGCTGGAGGAGGTAGGGGGACGTCTCATGGGCCAGTCGGTTCGGCATGTCCCCATCCTTGCGCATGACGGTCACGGTCCTGTCTTTGATCGCAGGGACCCTCGCGCCTTCACTCCATACGCAGGACACTTGACGCGGAACTGTCGCAACCGGAGGGGGACCGAAGATGCGAGACAGCCATCGGGCGGAGGCCGAGCGGCTGTTGGCCCGGGCCGTGGAGGAGGAGGTGCGGCGCTCCGGCGGGCGGACCGACGGGAGCGTGCTGCTCACGCGGGCCCGGGGCGCGCTTGACGCCATGGGGCAGGCCGCGGCCGAGGAGTACGCCGCGTACACGCGGGCCCTGGACGAGGCCGAGGCGGGGCAGATGTCGTTCGGGGAGCGGTTCGCCAAGGAGGGCGGCTCGACTCCCCTGATGGTGGCCGGAGTCGGCGCCGTCACCGCCGTGGTGGCGGACATCGCGCTCGGCGCCGGGACCGGAGTCGCCGTGGGCGCCGGGGCGGCGGTGGCCGTGCTCGGGGCGGCCGCGACGGTCGCCAAGGTGACCGCGTCGCACCTGCCCGCGGCGAGCCGCAGCGCGGGCGCGCGCAGCCAGCCGGGCGGGCCCGAGCAGCTGCGGCTGCAGTGGCTGACGGCGCTCGAGGTGCGGGGCATCCGGCCGTTCCTGGATCAGCAGCGGGTGCTTGCCGCGAGTACGGGCACGACGAAGAAGTCGGCGACGCCGGGCCTGCGGCGGACCGACAAGAGCGCGGCCGCGCGGCGCAGGAGCGTACTGGAGCAGTCCTTCGGTCAACTCCCCGAGCCCGAGGGGCCGTTCGCGGGGCGGCGGGCCGCGATGTCGCGGATCGCGCAGTGGGTGCACGCGGCGCGGGCCAGTACGCAGACGCGGCCGACGGTCGTCGTGCTGCACGGGTCGCCGGGCGCGGGGCGCACCACGCTGGCGGTGCGGGCGGCGCACGAGCTGCGGGACCAGTTCCGCGGGGCGTGCGTGGTGGATCTGCGCGGGGACCGGGCGGACGCGGCGCCGCTGTCGACGCGGGACGCGCTGCTGCATCTGCTGAATCGTCTTGGCGCGCCGCGCGAGCAGCTCCTGTTCCGGGAGCGTTCGTCGCAGGAGCAGCAGGTCAAGCGGCTCAGCGAGCTGTACCACCAGCATCTGACCGGGCTGCCGGTGACGATCGTGCTCGACGACGCCGAGGATGCCCAGCAGGTGCGGACGCTGATCCCGGAGCGCTCGGACAGCCTGGTCATCGTCACCGCCCGCAAGCCGCTCGACCTCGGCGAGGACACCCCCGCGTGGGTGCACCAGCTGCCGGTGGAGGCGCTGGACGCAGCGGGCGCGGAGGAGCTGCTGCGCGACGCCGCGGAGGACGCGAGCGGCCCCTACGATGCCGAATCGTCCGATGCCGTACGGGAGTTGTGCGGCGGGCTGCCGCTCGCGCTGCGGATCGCGGGGTCCGCGATCGGGCCACGGACCACGCGGCAGCTGGCCGCGGACCTGAGCGCGTACGGGCCGGTGGAGCCGGTCGAGCGCGTGCTGTGGCTGCGCTACACCGACCAGTCGGAAGCGGCCCGGCGTCTCCTTCGCCGGCTCGCGCTCGCCGGGCGGGCCTCGCTCGGCGCGGCGGCCGCCGCCGCCCTGCTGGCCACGGCCGAGCCGGAGGCCACCCGGCATCTGGCGGCGCTGTCCCGCGCGGGCCTGATCGACCACGTCCGCGGCAGCCGCTACCGGCTGCACGACCTGGTCCGCGCCTTCGCGCAGGCCCGCCTCGCCGACGAGGAGGAGCCGGCCGAGCGCACGGCGGCGCAGGAGCGCCTGATCCAGAACTACGCGGAGTTGGCCGACGCGGTGATCCGCATGGTCGACGGGAACATGTCGACGCGGGCCGGGCAGCCGGGCCCGCACGGCTTCACGTCCCTGGACGCGGCGCTGCGCTGGCTGGACGACGAGTCGAGCTTCATCACGGCGGCGCTGCGGCACGCGGAGGGCGTCAACCAGACCGCGGTGCTCGGCCTGCTCGGCGCCCTGTGCGACTACTGCCTGCTGCGGGGCGACCTCTACCGCCTGGGCGAGATCAGCGAGTTGACGCAGGCCATCGACCAGGGCCTGCTCGTGCGCTCGGTCCAGTGGCGCACGGGCATCGCGGCCCGCCAGCTCGGCGAGCTCGACAAGGCGCGCACGACGCTCTCCTCGGTGGTCGACCTGTACCGCGAGGCCCACCACCAGGCGGGCGAGGCCCGCGCCCTGTGCTCGCTCGGCATCACGCTGCACCACCAGGGTCAACTCACCGAGGGTGCCGCCAAGTTGAGGGAGGCCCTCGACCTCCAGACGACCCCGGAGACGAAGGGCGACCGCGGCTGGACGCTGCACGCGCTCGCGGCGGTGGAGCGCGACCGCGCGCACGTACGCGAGTCCCTCGACCTGCTCACCGACGCGCTCGCCCTGCACCGGGAGAACGAGTCGCTGCACGGCGAGGCCTGGGCCCACTTCCAGCTCGGCCAGCTCTGCCTGCGGATGGGTGAAGTGCCGGGCGCGGAAGAGGAGTTGAGGGCCGCCCTCGACCTGTACGGGCGTACGCGCGACGGGCGCGGCGAGGCCTGGGCGCTGACCCAGCTGGCGCGGGCCCGGCTGGTGGACGGCGACGCGTCGGCGGCGGTCGACGGGCTGCGCCAGGCGGCGTCGCGCCACCGCGAGAACGAGGACGCGCGCGGCGAGGCCTGGACGTACTACTACCTGGGCCAGGCCCTGGAGGAGAACGGCAAGCTCGACCAGGCGGTCCGCGAACTGGAGCGGTCCCGCACGATGTTCTCCCGGATGCGCGACGTGTACGGCCTGGCGTGCGCCCGGCACCACTCGGCGCGGGTGACGCGGGACCAGCGGGCGGCGCAGACGGGGTCGCTGCGCAACTCCGGCTTCGCCCGTCAGCTCCTGGTGGACGCCCGCGCCGACTTCCAGCGCATCGGCGTCGCGCACGGCGAGGCGTGGACGTGCCTGGAGCTGGCGGTCGTCGACGCGGGCAACGCCCGCCTCCAGCAGGCGCTCGCCCTGTGCGAGGAAGCGGCGGCGCTGTTCTCCTCGTACGGCGACCGCAGGGGCGAGGACTGGGCGGCGTTCCTGCGCTGCACGCTCCTGCCGTACGCCTCACCGGGCGGTTCGGAGATCGGCACGGCCGTCGCCCAGGAGGAGCTGGCCCAGCTGTCCCGCACCGCGAACCCGACGCGCGACGGCAAGCTCGACGACTACGTGGAGGCGTACGGGCTGCTGCTGGAGCGGGGTGTCGACCTGGACGCGGGCTGGCAGGCGTGGCGGCTCGGGATGGTGCCGAACCGGCATGCGCGGGACGTGATGGGGGTGGTGGTGGAGCGGACGCGGCCGTGACGGGCGGAGCTGGAGGCTACGGAGCTACGGCTTGCGCACCCGGTACTGCAGGTGCAGCACCCGCTCCCCCTGGATGACCACGTGCGGGTCCTCCAGGAGCTGCTGGGCGTCGGCCGGGCCGAAGTAGCGCTTGCCGGAGCCGAAGAAGACCGGGGCGACGTCCATGGCCACGATGTCGACGAGGCCGAGCGCGAAGGCCTGGCCGCCGATGTCGCCCGCGGTGATCGCGACGGCACGGCCGCCCGCGAGGTCCTTGGCGCGGGCGACGGCCTCGGCCACGTCGGTGGCGAAGTGGTAGTGCGACGCTTCGGGGTGCCAGTCGGCGGGCCGGGGCCGGTGCGACACGACGACGACGTGCTCACCGGCGGGCGGCTGCGCGTCCCAGCCGTTCGTGAGGTCGAACAGACGCCGGCCCATGATCGTCACGCCGAGGCTGTCCCACATCGGCCTCGTGTACGCGGCGGACGCCTTGGAGACGCGGAAACCGCCGCCGTCGGACAGCGGCTGGTCCCCGTTCCCGTACCAGTCGAACAGCGGGCCGACCTGGTCCTCGGCATCGGCGATGAATCCGTCGACGGAGACGACTGCGTGCATCAGTACAGGGCTCATACCTGTACGACCGCACGCAGTCGCGAAACTCATCGCACCCCGGCGGTCAGGCCGAGCTGCGGGCGTCGTCGCCGGGGACCGCCGCGGCCTGCGCGTCGGGCTTCTCCTTGAAGTCGACCTTGCGCATGTGCTTGTTCATCGACTTCATCAGACCCCAGACGGCCAGCGCCATCACCGCGAAGACGATGAAGCCGAGGACACCCGGAGTCACCTTGTTCTCGTCGACCTCCTGGGCGGCCAGGGGGACGAGATGGGTCAATGCCAGATTCGAAGTCACATCAGGCATTCTGGCGCACGCCCGCGAAGAGGTCGTCCTCGGGGAGGGAGGTATCGACGAGCGACTTCGCCAGCTCGTACTCCTCCGTCGGCCACACGGCCTTCTGGATCTCCATCGGGACGCGGAACCAGCCGCCGTCGGGGTCGATCTGCGTGGCGTGCGCGATGAGCGCCTTGTCGCGGATCTCGAAGAACTCGGCGCACGGCACGTGCGTGGTCAGCGTGCGCTCGACGCGCTCGAACTCGTCCCAGCGCTTGAGCCAGTCCCCGTACGGGGACTCCAGGCCACGGTCGAGCATCGCCTGGTGCAGGGCCTCGGTGCGCGGGCGGTTGAAGCCCTGGTTGTAGTAGAGCTTCTGCGGCTGGAAGACCGGGCCGAACTCGGCCTCGGGGTACTTCTCGGCGTCGGCCGCGCCGTCGAAGGCCACCATCGTGATCTTGTGGGTCATGATGTGGTCGGGGTGCGGGTAGCCGCCGTTCTCGTCGTAGGTCGTGATGACCTGCGGACGGAAGGAACGGATCTGCTTCACCAGGCGCCCGGCCGCGTAGTCCACGTCCTGGAGGGCGAAGCAGCCCTCGGGCAGCGGCGGCAGCGGGTCGCCCTCGGGCAGGCCGGAGTCGACGAAGCCGAGCCAGTCCTGCTTGACGCCGAGGATCTCCCG
The DNA here is from genome assembly GCF_044460595.1 of Streptomyces sp. NPDC050085. Classification (NCBI taxonomy): domain Bacteria; kingdom Bacillati; phylum Actinomycetota; class Actinomycetes; order Kitasatosporales; family Streptomycetaceae; genus Streptomyces; species Streptomyces sp. NPDC050085. The sequence goes on from NZ_JBITJZ010000004.1 coordinate 495,233, forward strand.
GGCCTCGTCCATCTCCTTCCTGCGGACCTCGTGGATGTGCTCCTCGATGTACTTGTCACCCTGGAGCTTCGGGTTGAGGATGGAGCCGCGCTCGCCTCCCGTGCAGGTCACGACATGCACGTCCACCCCCTCGGACACGTACTTGGCCATGGTGGCCGCACCCTTCGACGACTCGTCGTCGGGGTGCGCGTGAACGGCCATCAGTCGCAGCTGCTCAGTCAAGACAAGATCCTCATGAGATAAGGCGCCCTCGGTCATCCGGCGCAATGTGCGGCTTCTATAGTGACCGAACCGGGGGGCGGAAAATTCCGGCGCCCGGATGGTGCCGGGCGGATCGAGAGGAACTGGCTGATGAGCGCCGTGCAGCAGCGGCCCGAGGGCCGTTACGGATCGTCGCGCTCCGCCGATGCCCGCGCCGACCGCAAGCTCAAGATCGCCGCGATCGTGCTCGGCACCCTCTTCGCCGCGCTGATGTGCTGGTTCGGCTGGTACTACGTCGCGGGCAACAAGTTCAGCGGCGAGGTCATCGCCTTCAAGGCCTACGACGACAACGTCAAGGTCCACCTCGAGATCCGCAAGGACTCCGGCACCAGCGGCTACTGCACGATCCGCTCGCAGGACGCGGACGGCGCCGAGGTCGGCCGCGCCGACTTCCGCTTCACCGAGCACAAGGACCGCATCGACAAGGTCGTCACGCTGCGCACCACGGGCGGCAAGGGCACCACCGCCGAGCTGGTCGGCTGTCACGCCGACTGATACCTCGTGGCTGACCTGCGTTGACGTAAAACTGATGCCTTATGTCCTCCCCCTCAGGTCGGGGAATTGTTAGGCTCGTGGTTTCGCCCACCCGTGAGGGAACATCCTTCTGGGTAGGGCGATGCTTTGTATTCCCAGTACCTACGAGGAGCGACCTGTGACCCAGACCAGCGAAGACGTCACCTGGCTGACGCAGGAGGCGTACACCAAGCTCAAGGACGAGCTGGCGTACCTGTCTGGTCCCGCGCGCGAGGAAGTCACGCAGAAGATCGCGGCGGCGCGCGAGGAGGGGGACCTGCGGGAGAACGGCGGGTACCACGCGGCCAAGGAGGAGCAGGGCAAGCAGGAGCTCCGCATCCGCCAGCTGACCCAGCTCCTGGAGAAGGCCAAGGTCGGTGAGGCCCCGGCCGCCACCGGCGTGGTCGCCCCCGGCATGGTCGTCACGATCGCTTTCGACGGTGACGAGGACGACACGCTGGACTTCCTGCTCGCCTCCCGCGAATACGCGAGCTCCGACATCGAGACGTACTCGCCGCAGTCGCCGCTCGGCTCGGGTGTCAACGGCCAGAAGGTCGGCGAGGACGCCCAGTACGAACTGCCGAACGGAAAGCTGGCCTCGGTCCGCATCCTCAAGGCGGTGCCGTACAACGGCTGACGCACCGCGCGTCGTACGTGACGACGAGGCCCCCGCAGCGACACACGCTGCGGGGGCCTCGTCGTGTGCTCAGGCCGCCCTGCGGTACTTGCGCACCGCGAGCGTCCGGAACACCACGATGATGATCACCGACCAGATCAGCGAGGCCCAGACCGGGTGCTCCATCGGCCAGGCGCCGGTCACCGACTTGGGCACGCCCTCGATCGTGTTGCCGAACAGCTCGCGGGCCGCCGCCACCGTGGCACTGAAGGGGTTCCATTCGGCTACGTACTGAAGGAACCTCGGCATGCCGTTGACCGGGACGAACGCGTTCGAGATGAACGTCAGCGGGAACAGCCAGATCAGGCCGCCCGACGTCGCCGCCTCCGGGGTGCGCACGGACAGGCCGATCAGGGCGCCGATCCAGGTGAACGCGTACCCGAGCAGCAGGAGCAGGCCGAAGCCGGCCAGCACCTTGCCGATGTTCTCGTGGGTGCGCCAGCCGACGAGCAGGGCCACGACGGCGAGCACCGCCAGCGTCACGGCCGTCTGCACGAGGTCGGCGAGCGTGCGGCCGGTCAGGACCGCGCCGCGCGCCATGGGCAGCGAGCGGAACCGGTCGATCAGGCCCTTGTGCATGTCGTCCGCGATGCCCGCGCCCGCACCGGCGGTGGCGAACGTGACGGTCTGCGCGAAGATGCCCGCCATCAGGAATTCCTTGTAGGCACCGGCGCTGACGCCGGCGCCCGGAATGGCGATCGAGCCGCCGAAGACGTACGTGAACAGCACCACGAACATCACCGGCTGGATGATCCCGAAGAGGATCATCTCGGGGATCCGGGTCATCCGGATCAGGTTGCGCTTGGCGACGACCAGCGAGTCCCGGACGGACTGGCCGATGCCGCCCGCCGCTCGGGGCGCCCGCACGGTCTCGGTGACGGCGCTCATGTGCCGGCCTCCTGCTCGTCCTGGTCGGCTTCCTCGGCCACGTGGCCGGTGAGGGAGATGAACACGTCGTCGAGGGTCGGGCGGCGCAGGCCGATGTCGTCGATCTCGACGCCGCGCGTGTCCAGCTCGCGGATCACCTCGGCGAGCAGCTTGGCGCCGCCGCTGACCGGGACCGTCAGCCTGCGGGTGTGCTCGTCGACGGTGTGGCCGCTGTCGGACTTGGCGAAGCCGCGCAGCACTTCCCGGGCGACCGCGATCCGCTCGGCGTCGTGCACGACGACCTCGACGCGCTCGCCGCCGGTCTGCGCCTTGAGCTGGTCGGAGGTGCCGCGGGCGATGACGCGGCCGTGGTCCACGACGCAGATGTCGTGCGCGAGGTGGTCGGCCTCTTCCAGGTACTGGGTGGTCAGCAGCAGGGTCGTGCCGCCGTCGACCAGCTCCTTGATGACCTCCCACAGCGCCTGCCGGTTCACCGGGTCGAGGCCGGTGGTCGGCTCGTCCATGAACATCACCGGCGGGGAGACGACGAGTGCGGCCGCGAGGTCGAGGCGGCGGCGCATGCCGCCGGAGTACGTCTTGGAGGGGCGGTCGGCGGCGTCCGCCAGGTTGAACCGCTCGAGCAGCTCGACCGCCCGGGCCTTCGCCGCCTTGGCCTTCATCTGGTAGAGCTGGCCGACCATCTGCAGGTTCTCGCGACCCGTCAGGTATTCGTCGACGGCGGCGAACTGGCCGGACAGGCCGATCGAGCGCCGCACCTCGTTCGGATGCTTCAGTACGTCGATGCCCGCGACGACCGCCTTGCCGCTGTCCGGCGTGAGCAGGGTCGTCAGGCAGCGCACGGCCGTGGTCTTGCCCGCGCCGTTCGGCCCGAGCAGTCCCAGGACGGTGCCCTCTGGAACGTCCAGATCGACGCCGTCCAGAGCCCTTACGTCGCCGAAGGTCTTCACCAGGCCTTCGGCGTAGATGGCACCTGGCATGTCGCTCCCCCATGGGGTGATGAGTCTGCTTCGTGGGACTTGTGCACTTGTGGGACTTACGTCAGGAAAGTCTAGGTTCGCCGAGGTGACGCCGCCCAGCGAACGAGTGACACGCGACACACGCTAACGCGATGTATCGCGTATCTTCAATCGCTTTTCTCAAGTCGAATTCGGCTGATGCCCGAGAGTCAGCCGATGACCGTGTAGCCCGCCTCGCGCAGCGCGTCGCCGACCTGCGCGCAGTGCGCGGGACCCTTGGTCTCCAGGTGCAGGTCCACCTCCACCTCCGTGAGCCCGAGCCGGGGATCGGTCCGCACGTGGCCCACGTCGAGGACGTTGGCGTCGGCCACGGACAACACCCCGAGGAGCGTGGCCAGGGCGCCGGGGCGGTCGGTCAGGCGCAGCCGCAGCGAGAGGTAGCGGCCGGCCGCGGCCATGCCGTGGGTGAGGACGCGCTGCATCAGGAGCGGGTCCACGTTGCCGCCGGACAGCAGCGCGACCACCGGGCCCTCGAAGGTCTCCGGCTCGCTCAGCAGCGCCGCGACGGGGCTCGCGCCCGCCGGTTCGACGACCAGCTTGGCTCGCTCCAGGCACAGCAACAGGGCGCTGGACAGGGCGTTCTCCGACACCGTACGGACCTCGTCGACCAGGTCGCGGACCAGCGTGAAGGGGACGTCTCCCGGGCGGCCCACCTTGATGCCGTCGGCCATCGTCGCCGGGGCCGCGATCGCGACCGGGTGCCCGGCGGCCAGCGAGGGCGGGTACGCGGCCGCGCCCGCCGCCTGTACGCCGATCACCTTCACGTCGGGCCGCAGCGCCTTGACCGCGACCGCGATGCCCGCCGCGAGGCCGCCGCCGCCGACGCCGAGGACGATGGTGCGCACCTCCGGGCACTGCTCGAGGATCTCCAGGCCGAGCGTGCCCTGGCCCGCGACGATGTCCGGGTGGTCGAAGGGGTGGATGAAGACGGCACCGGTGCGCTCCGCGTACTCCTGGGCGGCGGCAAGCGTCTCGTCCACCACCTGCCCGTGCAGCCGCACTTCCGCGCCGTAGTCCCGGGTCGCGGCGACCTTCGGCAGGGGCGCGCCGACGGGCATGAACACCGTGGAGCGCACGCCGAGGAGCGAGGAGGCGAGGGCCACGCCCTGCGCGTGGTTGCCCGCGCTGGCTGCCACCACCCCGGCCGCGCGCTCCTCCGGCAGCAGCCCGGCGATCCGTACGTACGCACCGCGCAGCTTGAAGGAACCGGTCCGCTGCAGGTTCTCGCACTTGAGGTGGACCGGGGTGCCGAGCAGCTGAGAGAGGTGGTGGCTGTGCGCCATGGCCGTCGTCCGTGCCACCCCGGAGAGCATCTTCTGGGCGCCGCGCACATCGTCCAGAGTGACGGCGGGCAAGGAGTCAGATGCGCTGTAGCTCATGACCGAAGTCTCGCAGCTCACGCCGCAGGTGACTCGGCAAGTTCACGCTGCGAGACCGGATTGCGCAGCGCAGGTACAGCCAGCGCTTTCGCCGCGTACCCTGTGCCCCAATCCAGTGCAATCCACCACCCACGCATGAAGTGAGCCCCCGGCCATGCCCACACCGCAGGAAACGATGGACATGACGACCGCCGGCGACACCGGCCTCCTCGAAACGCTGCAGCACGAGGTGGCGGTCTTCGCCCGTCGCGCCGAACAGACCCGGCTCGGCGGGGTCGGGCAGGTGCGCAATTCGATGGACCGAGCCGCGTATCTGCTGCTCAACCGTCTCGACAAGGAAGGCCCGATGGGCGTCAAGGCGCTCGCGTCGAGCATGGGGATCGACTCCTCGACGGTGACCCGTCAGGTCGCCCCGCTCGTCGACACCGGCCTCGTCAAGCGCACCTCGCACCCGGAGGACGGCCGTGCCGTGGTGCTGCAGCTGTCGCCGCGCGGTCTGTCGCGCCTCGACGAGGTGCGCTCGTCCCGGCGGGAGCTGATGGCACAGTTGACGCAGGACTGGGAGCCGCAGGAGCGCGAGCAGTTCTGTGCGCTCCTGACGCGCTTCAACACCGCCCTGTCCGCACGTCAGGCGGGCCAGCCCGCGCCCCCCGCCGATTCCTGACACTCCCGACGCCCGTCCGCGCGTATGCAGCGCCGCGGCTCCCACCTCTTGACCAGGGGACCGCGGCGGGCCTCATATGAAGCGTGCACGAACGGCAGGCGGCCAAGGACGCCCGTCGGGCCCGCGAGTTCGAGGCGTTCGTCGCGGGCGCGGGCGGGCGGTTGCTGCATGCCGCGACACTGCTGACGGCCGAGCCGCACGACGACAATCCACGGGCACGGAAGCTGCTCACGGCCGCCCTCGCCCGAACGTATGCCTCCTGGGACCGTCTTCGGGGTGAGGATCCCTACGACTGCGCCCGGCAGGAACTGGCCGTCCGGTTCGCGCGCGGCGCCTGGCACCAACACCGCGGGCACGGCGGCGTGTTGGGGCACCTGTCGCCGCAGGAGCGGCTGATCCTCGTCCTCCGGCTCTTCGAGGGCGTCGGCGAGGAACAGGTGGCGGCGCTGCTCGGGCTGCCGATGGAGCGCGTACGTGCGGTACAGGCGCGCGCGATCTCCCTCGTCCTGCATCCGCCGCGGGGCCCCGCGCCCGCCGAACTCCCGGGACCGGCAACGGCATGAGCTCTCAGGAACGCAAGGAAGCGACCGTGCGGGCCGCGCTCGATGCGGCGCCGCCGCCCGTGGTGCCCACCGAGCTGTACGCGGAGGCGGTGCGCCGGGGCACTCGTGCGCTGCGGCGGCAGCGGGCCGTGCGGCGGGTGATGTGGACGGTGCTGTTCGCGGCGGCGGTGGCGTTCGTGGTGTGGGCGACGATGGCGCGCCCGTGGGTGGAGCCGCCCTCGAAGACGACTCCACCCCTGACCGGTTGGTGAACTTCCCTGCGGACAGCGGCCGCTACTTGCCGCCGAGCGCCTGCTGGAGGTCGGCCAGCAGGTCGTCGGCCGACTCGATGCCGACCGAGATGCGCACGAGGTCGGCGGGCACCTCGAGGGCCGAGCCCGCGACGGACGCGTGCGTCATGCGGCCCGGGTGCTCGATGAGGGACTCGACGCCGCCGAGGGACTCGCCGAGCGTGAAGAGCTTGGCCCGGTTGCAGACCTCGACGGCCGCTTCCTCGCCGCCCTCGACCTGGAAGGAGACCATGCCGCCGAACGCCTTCATCTGCTTGGCGGCGATCTCGTGGCCCGGGTGCTCGGGCAGGCCCGGGTAGAGGACCTTCGTCACGCGCGGGTGGCGGGTGAGCATGTCGGCGACGCGCGTGGCGTTCTCGCTGTGCCGGTCCATGCGCACGGACAGCGTCTTGATGCCGCGCAGCACGAGCCAGGAGTCGAAAGGCCCGGCGACCGCGCCCATCGCGTTCTGGTGGTACGCCAACTCGTCACCCAGGGAAGGGTCGTTGACGACGAGCGCGCCGCCGACGACGTCCGAGTGGCCGCCCATGTACTTGGTCATGGAGTGCACGACGACGTCCGCGCCGAGCGCGAGCGGCTGCTGCAGGTAGGGGCTGGCGAAGGTGTTGTCGACGACGAGGCGGGCCCCGGCCTCGCGGGCCACCTGGGCGACGGCGGCGATGTCGGTGATGCCGAGCAGCGGGTTCGAGGGCGTCTCGACCCAGACGGCCTTCGTCTTCGGGGTGAGTGCGGCGCGTACGGACTCGACGTCGCTCGTGTCGGCGACGGACCACTCGACGCCCCACCGCGAGACGACCTTGTCGAAGAGGCGGAACGTGCCGCCGTACGCGTCGTTCGGGATGACCACGTGGTCGCCCGGGCTCAGCACCGTGCGCAGCAGGCAGTCCTCGGCGGCCAGGCCCGAGGCGAAGGCGAGGCCGCGGCGGCCGCCCTCGATCGCGGCGAGGTTCTCCTCCAGGGCGGTGCGGGTCGGGTTGGCGCTGCGGCTGTACTCGTAGCCTCCGCGCAGGCCGCCGACGCCGTCCTGCTTGTACGTGGAGACCTGGTAGATCGGCGGGACGACGGCGCCGGTGACGGGGTCTGCCGTGTTCCCGGCGTGGATGGCGGTCGTCTCGAACCCTCGTGGGGCGCTGTGGCTGTGCGTGTCGCTCATGTGGCCCGAGAGTAGTGCTCCGCGGCGGGTGGGCGTCCTCGGTTAGCTTGTAGGTATGGGAATTCTCTGGGTCCTGATGGCCGTGCTGATGATCGCCTGGGTGGTGATGCTGCGGCGGCGCGGCGGGGGCGGGATCCGTCAGGTGGCCCCGGGTTCCCCGGATGCCGCCGATCCTGCGGACTACGGCTTCGTACGGCAGGAGGACCTGGACGTCCGGCTGCCGGGCCCCGACCAGGACCTCCTGGACGTGATGGCCGTCGTACAGCGCAATCAGGATTTCACGGCGGCTTCGCAATTGCTGGCCGGGACCGGCAGGGAGACCGAGGCGCGCTGGGAGCGGGTGCAGGCGATCGCCGGGGCCGCCGCCATCGAGCTGCAGCAGACGCCGCGGCTGGGTGCCGGGTGGCTGCACGCGTGGCGCTCGCAGCAGCCCAAGGACGCGGGCGGGGCGCAGGTCTTCGCCGAGTTCCTGGTGCAGCAGGCCTGGCGGGGCGGTGGGACGGCGGACGAGCAGCGGATCATCCTGGAGGAGGCGCGCGGCGCCTGTGAGCAGGCGGCGCTCCTCGCACCCGGCGACCCGGTCCCGCACATCACGCAGCTCGCGGTCGCGCGCGGGCTCGGCTACGCGCAGCCCGAGTTCGAGCAGCTGTGGCTGAAGATCCTGGACACCGCGCCCGGCCACATGGGCGCGCACCTGGCGGGGCTGCGCTACTGGACGGAGAAGTGGCACGGCTCGCGCGAGGAGGCGTTCGCGTTCGCCGAGGCGGCCGCGGCGCGCGCCCCGCGCGGTTCGCTGCTGGCCGCGCTCCCCCTGTTCGCGCTGTACGAGCACATGCCCGATCTGAATCTGGTGCGCGGCTTCTACGAGAGCGAGGTCGTCAGCAAGGCCCTGCACGGCGCGCTGTTCGCGGTGCACGCGGCACGCCCCGACGACCCGATGCTCGCCCACGTACGTCATCTGCTGGTCTTCTTCCTTGTGCGCAGCGGGCGTTGGGCCGAGGCGATGCAGCAGGTGGTGCACGTGGACGGGTACGTGGGGGCGATCCCGTGGACGTCGGAGTCGGATCCGGCGGGCGCGTACGCGCAGTACCGGGCGCTTGCGGTGGCGGGGTTCGAGGCGAACGGCGGAAGCCCGGCGTCGCTGCGGCACTGACCTTGGGCTGACCTGGGCCGACCTGGGCCGACGCGGCCCGGCCCTGCTGTGTCATACTCCCGTTCCCCCCACACGTATCTGCTGCTGCCTGCCTTCTGCCTGCCTTCCTGAGGTCTGCTGATTTCCCGTGGGGGGAACCGCCCGATGGGCTCAACTCTGCGCGCCGTGCGCGCTCTCGTGCTGCTGCTCGGCTTCTATCTCGTCGGACTCGTGCTGCTCGGCGCCCTGGGGGCGGCCGACTGGTGGCTGATCGCGGACAGCGGGCACGGGATCGCCGCGCTCAAGGTCGTCTTCCTCAGCCTGGTCGTCGGCGTGCCGATCCTGCAGGGCATGTTCGCGGTGCGCGGCCCGCGCTTCGAGCCGCCGGCCGACGGGGTGCGGGTCGACGAGGCCCAGGACCCGCGGCTGTGGGCGGCCGTCCGGCGGCTCGCCGAGCAGACCGGCACCCGCGGCCCGGACGAGATCTATCTGGTGCCGGCCGTGAACGCCGCCGTCTACGAGAAGTCGCGGCTGCTCGGCCTGTTCCCCGGGCGGCGCGTGCTGCTGATCGGCGCCCCGCTGCTGAGCGGGCTCGACGAGGCGCAGCTGATCTCCGTACTGGCCCACGAGTTCGGCCACTACTCGCACTCCGACACCCGGCTCGGCGCGATCAACCGGCGCGGCTTCGAGCAGATCTCCCGCACCGTCACCACACTGCTGGCGCGTTCGGCGGCCCGGGTCGAGGACGAGCGGTCGAAGGCGGAGGAGAAAGAGGCGCGTCGCGTCGCCAAGGGCAAGTCGGCGCGGGCGGTCAACACCGGCTCCGCGGGCCTGAGTTTCCGTCTCGCCGCCAAGCCCTTCATCTGGTACGGAAAGTTCTACGTGCGGGTGATGCGGGGCACGATGCGCCGCCAGGAGTACGCCGCCGACCTCGCCGCCGCGCGGATCGCGGGCCGCACCGCGACGGCCTCCGCACTGCGCGAAATCCCGGTCCTGGACGCCGCGTTCGGCTTCTACATGCAGTCGTACGCGAGCCTCGGCGCGGGCGCGGGCCTGCTGCCGCCGCAGGGCGAGGTGTACGGCGGGCTGCACCACCTGCTCCAGGCGCGCTCGACCGAACTGGACGAGATGCGGGGGAAGTTGCCGCAGGAGGAGCTCTCCGTGTACGACACGCACCCGCCGATGGCCGACCGGGTGGCCCGCATCGAGGAGCTCCCCGACGACGGGCGCGAGCCGGGCGCGGCCGGCTCCGCGATCGGGCTGCTCACGGATCCGGTGGCCGCGTTCACGGCCCTGGAGCAGGCGTCGCTCACCCCGAAGGCGCTCGGGATGCGCCGCACCGCCGACTGGGAGCAGCTCGTCCACGAGTCGATGACGGCGTACGCCGCCGAGGCCGCGCGGCCGCTGCGGAAGGCGGTGGGCGAGGTGACCGGCGGGGACGGTTCGTTCGACTCGGTGCTCGCGGCGATCGAGTCCGGAGCGCTGTGGCAGGTCGCGGACCGGCTGCCCAGGTCCGCGCAGGCGGCGGCAGCGAAGGGCCGTGCGGCACGCGAGTTCGCCCGACCCCAACTGCACGGCATGCTGCGGAACTTGACCGTCGCCGAGCTGGTCGGGCGCGGCGCCGCGCACTTCGAACTGTCCTGGTCGGACTCGGCGTTGCTGCGGCTGCACGACGCCTCCGAGGAGCAGCTCGCGGGGGCGCTGGACGCGGCGGTGGCGGACGTGCCGGACACGACCGGCCTGCGGGAGCTGCTGGCCCCGGCGGGCAGCACACGAGCGCAGGAGGCGATCTGATGGGCTTCTTCCGGAACCGGCGCGGGGCGGGCCCGAACCGCGTCGGCTCGTTCAGCGACAAGCAACTCGCCGCTGCTGCACGGCAGTTCGCTCTCACGCCGGTCGAAGAGATCTCTGCCGACGAGGCGATGGCCCCGGACCCGCTGAGCGAGCAGGCCAAGTCGGCGGTACGGGCAGGGAATTGGCAGGCCGGGGCCGCGTATCTGGCCGACGCGGGCCGCGACTGGGCGGAGCGCAACCGCCGCGCCAACGCCCTCGCCGCGGAGGCCGTCGAGGACGACGCCTGGCTGCTCGCCTGGCGCACCGCGCGGCGCGACGATCCCGGGGCGGCGCTCGTCAACGCCCGGTCGCTGGTCGACCTGGCGTGGACGATCCGCGGCGGCGGGCTTGCGGGGGCCACGACCCGGGAGCAGTTCGACGGCTTCCACCGGATCCTCGCGCAGGCCCGCGAGGCGTTCGACGCGGCGCAAGCGCTGGCGGGCGACGACCCGTGCCCGTTCATCGCCGAGCTGCCGCTGGCGATGGGGCTCGGCGATCCGCACGAGAGGTTCGAGGCGATCTGGGCCGAGGTGGACAAGCGCGATCCGCACCACGTGGCCGCGCACCGCACGGCGCTGCAGTACTGGTGCGCGAAGTGGCGGGGTTCGCACGAGGCGGCGGAGGCGTTCGGCAGGGCGGCCGCGGCGAAGGGCCGACCCGGGCAGTTGCTCTCCACGGTCGTCCTGGACGCGTACTTCGAGTACGAGATCACGGACGAGACGCTCAACCCGGGCACGTACTACCAGCAGCCGCACATCGTCGCGGCGACGGACGCGGCGCTCACCGACGTGGCCGCGGCGCACGCGGCGAACCCCCACGACCGGCTCCTCCCACCGGCCCGCCACATGCTCGGCTACTTCCTGTACTGGCAGAACCGGTACGAGGAGGCCCTGGAACAGTTCCGCGCGGTCGACGGGTACGCGGGCACGACGCCGTGGTCGTACTACGGGGACACGGCAGAGCGGTACGCGAAGGTGCGGGACTATTGCGCGGCGCAGGTGGTGGCGCTCCGGGCGGGGGCCGGTTCCTGACGGGCGGGTACTTCTGGTGGCGGCACACGACCAGTGCTGTGACCGGGATGGTTCACCGCGTTCGGGAGACGGCCCACGGGACGAGCGTGGTCCGCAGGGCGACTGGTATTACTGGTGCATGCATGAAGAGACCGCGCGGGCCGCGATCGACACATTCATCTCCGCGTTCAACGCCTCGGACGACAGCTATGTGACCGCGCTGCTCTCCCAGGCCCTCACCTCGGACGTGGTCTTCTGGGGGCCGTTGGGCCGCAGCGAGGGGATCGAGGCGGTCGAGCGGTTCGTGCTGGACATCCGGCGCCACCCCGCGGGGACCGGCACGATGGTGCGCTGTTCGGCGGTGGACATGCCGGACGAGTGGGCCCGGTACCAGTGGGTCTTCACCACGCCGGACGGAGGCCCCCGCCTGGCGGGAACGGACGTCGTCCATCTGCGACGGAGCCTCATCGACCAGGTCATCGTCTTCGCCGGGGAGATCGAGCCGTCCGCCTCCTGAGCCGTTCCGGCGCCACCGGAATGCCACCCGTGGGGCCGCGCACGCGCCCGCCCGCCCCGCTGTATCGAAATCCAGATGCCGCGGGACCCCGCTCCTGGCTAGCGTCCACCCCATGACGCCTTCGCTTGAACGCCCGCCCCTGCAGCCCGACGAGCGCACCTCCCTGGTCGGCTGGCTCGATCTGCAGCGGCAGATCCTCCGCTGGAAGTGCGAGGGGCTGAGCGAGGAGGACGCGCAGCGCGCCGTACTCCCGTCCTCGCCGCTGACCACGATGGCCGGGCTGATCACGCACATGAGGTGGACGGAACACACCTGGTTCGAGGTGCTGTTCCTCGGCGGCGACCAGTCCGCGAACCCCGCGTTCGACGAGAAGAACGAGGACGCCGACTGGGATACTCAGGGCAAGACGCTCGCCGAGCTGCTCGCGGCGTACGAGGCGCAGTGCGCCCGGAGCAACGAGATCGTCGCCGCCGCGTCGCTCGACGACGTGGGCCGGCACCCGGACTACCGCTCCGGCGCCGCGAACCTCCGCTGGATGCTGACCCACATGGTCGAGGAAACGGCCCGGCACGCCGGGCACGCGGACATCGTCCGTGAGCTGCTCGACGGGTCGAAGGGCTACTACTGAGCGGCTGGTGCACATGAAGTCACAACCCCGGCACGAGATCCGGGCGCGCTACACCCCGTCCACGGTCACCGTCTACCAGGCCTACCGCCCGGAGATCGGCCTGCCCGCGGCCTGTCGAGCTACACGCGCGGCGTGCACACCGATCAGGCGTCCTGGAAAAGGGAGTTGAGGCGCGCACCCGCCCGGGTCCAGTGGGACCCCGAGCGTGATCTGCATCTACGGCCCCTGCCTCACCGGTCGTTGCAGCTCGGGCTGTCGGGGGAAGCGGTACGGCTCTACGCGGACGAGTGGCTGGCATCGGTGCGGGATGTGGACTCCGCGGGCCGGGCCGGTTCCGCGGGAGCGGGCGTATCCGGGGCAGGAGCAGTGGCTGGGGCACCTGATGGCGGACCGCCGCTCGGGGTGAGGCGGGTGCTCACAGCCCGGCTCCGCCGCCATCTGCGCCCACGGCTACGAAGTCCTGCTCTGCGCGGTCGAGTTGGTGACGAACGTCATCGATCACGTCGGCGAGGGCACGCCTGTCTCCGTCCGCGTGTACCACGACACCTCGACCAGCCGGCCAGGTGACAGTCAACCCGTCATTGTTCTAGTATGACGCAAACAAGTACCGCACATTCGGGAGGTTCCATGCCGTCCTCCATGCCGTCCTCCATGCCGCCCTCCAAGCGCGTACGGGTCGCCGCTTCCGCCGCGCCCTGCGTACTGGCCGCCCTCGTCGTCGGCGGTGTCTATCTCGGCGTACGCGAACGGCTGCCGGATCCGATCGCCACGCACTTTCCGGGGAGCGGAGCGCCGGACGGGTTCGGGTCCGGCGGGGGTTTCGTGGGGGTCGCTGTCGGGGTGCTGCTCGGGATGGGGGTGCTGATGGGCGCGCTCGGCGGGTTCCAGCAGGCGGGTGCCGCGCGGTGGATACCGCCTCTGTCGTGGGCGGCGGCCGGGCTGACCGGGTCCGTGATGGTGTCGGCGCTCGTCGTGAACTCCGGTGTCGCCGACGCGCATGACGTACGGATGCCCGTGTGGCACCTCGGCATCGGGTGCGCGGTCGCCGTCGCGGCGGGCTGCGTCGGGTGGCTGATCGCGCGCGGCTGGCCCGGCGGACCGGTGGGGCGTGGCGTCGGGCCCGCGGGGCGGCTGACGCTGGGCGAGACGGAGAGCGCCGTGTGGGTGCGGGGCACGGGGTCCTGGCAACTCGGCCTGATCGGCGGCGTGTTGGTCGTGGGCGGAGTCGCGACCGTGGCGCCGCTGGGGTGGATCCCGTGCACGGTCCTGGTTCCCGCCGGGCTGTCCTGCCTCGTCTTCAGCCGGCTCCAGGTCGCCGCGGGCCCGCGCGGTCTCAGCGTCTCCGTGCTCGGGCTGCCCTGGGCCCGCGTCCGCGTCCCGCTGGACGGCATGGCGAGCGCCACGGCACGGCAGGTGAGCGCGATCGGCGACTTCGGCGGCTGGGGCTACCGGATCAGGCCCGGCGCCTCCGGGGTGATCCTGCGCTCCGGCGAAGCGCTCGTCGTGCGGCGCCGGGGCAGGGACGGGGGCGAAGACGGGCGGGAGTTCGCCGTGACCGTGGAGGACGCGGCCACCGCTGCTGCACTGTTGACGTCCCTCATCGACAACTCCCGTACCACGCACGGGACTTCTTCAACCTCGGGATGACAGCGTGCTGATTCGTGTGACTCCGGGATCCACCACCCCGCTCGGTGACCAGATCGCCGCGCAAGTGCGGCGGGCTGTCGCCGATGGGGACGTGTCCCCCGGCGAACGCCTGCCGTCGGCCCGCGCACTCGCGGACTCGCTCGGCGTCAACCTCCATACGGTGCTTCGGGGTTACCAGCGGCTGCGCGACGAAGGGCTCATCGAGTTGCGGCGCGGGCGGGGCGCCGTGGTGCTCTCCGGCGACGCGGCTGCCGGGCGGGCCCGGCTGATGGAGAAGGTGCTGGCGCTGGTGTCGGAGGGGCGCCGGCTCGGGCTGAGCGACGAGGAGATCGTGGGGTTGGTGCGGGGCGGGATGACCCCGTAGAGCCTCCCGAGAACCGGTAGGGGTGCGCGCACCGGCCCAGGACCAGGAGGGCGGTGATCCTGCGCCGTACGTCGACCGATTCGGCAAGGGCGTCGGCCTCACGCAGGGCCGGCGCCTGCACCTCGAGTTCCGGCAGCATGTCGAGGAGGGCGTCGCGCGCTTCCCACTCGCTCGACCTCGGTGCCGAACGCGATCATCGGGAACTCGGCGCTCGCCACGGGCTCGTCCTCCCGCCCCGACAAGACGAACAGGGTGGACCACTGGGCGAGGGCGGCGCCCCCTCCCCCGGGCTCAGGGAAGGACCGTGCGCTGCCCGGCTGCTGCCTCACGCCGGGTCTCGCCAACGAGCAGTCCGCATACGGCTGTTGCGGCTTCGTGCTGTCCGGCGCCCGCCAGGTTCGCCGCCCACGGGACCAGCCCCCAGAAGGGCTGTTCCGATGCGCCGCCGCGGACCGTCTCCGGCCTCGCGCTTCAGCAGGAGTTCCACTTCGGGATCCGAGGTGCGGTGCTGATTCAGGGCTACTTGAGGCCCCGGGGTTCCCTAGGCTTCCGCCATGGAACATCGTGCGCTCGGCCGCAGCGGCCTCATGATCAGCGAAATCACCTACGGAAACTGGCTCACGCACGGCGAACTGGTCGGCCGGGACGGCGCGTTGGCGTGCATCCGGGCGGCCCTCGACGTCGGCATCACCACCTTCGACACCGCGGACGTGTACGCCCAGGGCGCCGCCGAGGAACTGCTCGGGGAGGCGTTGCAGGCCAGCGGTGTGCGCAGGTCCTCGCTGGAGATCGCCACCAAGGTTTGCCTGCCGGTGGGTGACGGACCCAACGACCGCGGGCTGTCCCGCAAGCACGTCATGGAGTCGTGCGACGCATCGCTGCGCCGCCTTCGCACCGACTACGTCGACCTCTACCAGGCCCATCGCTTCGACGAGCGCACCCCGCTGGAGGAGACCCTCGTCGCGTTCGACGACCTGGTCCGGCAGGGGAAGGTGCTGTACCTGGGGGTGTCGGAGTGGACCGCGCCGCAGATCGCGTCCGCGCTCGCGCTCGCCGACGAACTGGGGCTGCGCAGTCGCATCGTCTCCAACCAGCCGCAGTACAACATGCTGTGGCGGGTGATCGAGCCGGAGGTGCTGCCGCTGTGCCGGGAGCGGGGCATCGGGCAGCTCGCCTTCCAGCCGTTGGCGCAGGGGGTGTTGACGGGCAAGTACCGGCCGGGGCAGGCGCCGCCCGAGGGGTCGCGGGCCGTCGCGGGCGGGCGGGCACCGCAGTTCATCGGGCGGGTCATGGGTAGGCAACTCCTCGAGCACGTCCAGGAGTTGCGGCCGATCGCCGAGGAATCAGGTGTGTCCATGGCCCAGTTCGCCATTGCCTGGGTGCTGCACCAGGAGGGCGTGTCCTCCACCGTCATCGGGGCCAGCCGGCCGGAGCAGGTCATCGAGAACGTCGCGGCCTCGGGCGTACGCCTTGGCGAGGACGCCCTCAAGGCCGTCGATGACATCCTCGCGACGCTCGTCGACCGTGACCCGGCGAAGACCGCCCGGATGATGGCTGTCGAGGCCGACTGGCGCGATTAGGGCCACACCGGGAGAAGCTCAAAGGGTGGGCGGGATAGGGCAGTTGCGCACATTTGCCGTTCGGCATCTCGACCACCCTTCGATTTCTCGGACCAATCTGCGTCACGGATCTTGACCGGGCCACTGAGGGGCTTCTTCACTGCGACGCATGCCCACCAACAGGACGCCACACCTCTCCCGTCGGCATCTGCTGGTCGCCGGTGCCCTCACCGTCACGGCCGCCGCGCTGCCCGCACCCGCCGCACAGGCTCGCACCCGGGGCAAGGACGCCGACTACGCCGGATACCTCTTCGTCTACTTCACCGGCGAGGGCACCGCCACTGGCGAGCAGATATACATGGCCCTCAGCCGGGGCAACGACCCGGTGCACTACCGGGAGTTGAACGGCGCCGCCCCCGTGCTCACCTCCGACCTCGGTGACAAGGGCGTGCGCGACCCCTTCGTCATCCGGTCGCCCGACGGGGACAAGTTCTTCCTCATCGCCACCGATCTGAAGATCAACGGCGGCAAGGGCTGGGACTACGTGCAGCGGCACGGCAGCCGGTCGATCATCGTGTGGGAGTCGACCGATCTCGTGAACTGGGACGGGCCGCGGTCCGTCGAAGTGTCACCCGAGAACGCGGGCAACACCTGGGCGCCGGAGGCCTATTGGAGCGAGGAGATCGGCGCGTACGTCGTCTTCTGGGCCTCCAAGTTGTACGCCGATGACGATCCCGAACACACCGGGGACACGTACAACCGGATGCTGTACGCCACCACCACGGACTTCGTGACGTTCACCGAGGCCAAGGTGTGGAACGACCCCGGGTACTCCGTCATCGACTCCACCGTCATCGCGCACGACGGGACGTACTACCGGTTCACGAAGGACGAGCGGGGCGCGGACCAGTCGCCGTACGGGAAGTTCATCCTGGAGGAGAAGTCCACGGACCTCCTCTCCACCTCCTGGACGACCGTCGCCGAGGGCATCGGCATGGGCGCCATGGCGCAGGGCGAGGGGCCGCTCGTCTTCAAGGCCAACCCCACCAGCGGCGCGGACCAGTGGTACCTGTTCGTCGACGACTACACCGGGAGCGGGTACATCCCCTTCGTCTCCGACGATCTCGCGGCCGGGGTCTGGACCGAGGTGAAGGAGCGGCGGCTGCCGTCCGCGCCGCGCCACGGCACCGTACTGCCCGTCACCCAGGGCGAGTTCGACCGGCTGCAGGAGAAGTGGGGCGTCGCCCCCGTCCGCGCCGACGAGCACGGGCTCGTCGCGCACTGGCCGCTCGGCAGCGATGCCGAGGACGTCTCCGGGCACGGCTATCACGGCACCGCCGAGGGCGACGCCTCCTGGTCCGACGGGGCGCTCGTGCTCGGCGGCGCCACCGGGCACGTCAAGCTGCCGGACGACATGCTCGCCGGGCTCGACGCCGTCACCGTCGCCGCCGACGTGTGGGTGGACGAGGACCAGGCGACTCCGTACTTCCTCTACGGGTTCGGGAACACCGCCGCGGCCACCGGGTACGGCGACGGCTACCTCTTCTCCTCCGGCGGCTCGGCAGACTCCGGGTTCCGCGCCGGCCTGTCCGACGGCAACTGGAAGAGAGAGCAGGGGGTCGACTCCAACACCGGTCTCACGCGCGGGCGTTGGGCCCAGGTCACGTACACCGTCGACGGGGGCAGCCACACCTCCCGGCTGTATCTGGACGGCGCGGTCGTCGCCACGAACACGGCCACGCACCTCGCCCCCGGCGACATCGGCGGCGGCCGCACCACCGCCAACCACCTGGGCCGCTCCGTGTACGCGTCCGACAAGCGCCTCAAGGGACGGCTGCGGGACGTACGGCTCTACAACCGCGCCCTGTCCGCGGACGAGATCGCCGCCCTGCCCGCGAACGCCACCAGCATCCGCGGCGTCGAGCTGGCCGCCCTGAAGGTGCCCGCGATCATCGAAGAAGAGGGGGAGACCGGCGGAACCGTCGTCCTGCCCGTCGCACCCGGCACGCAACTTCAGTCGCTACGACCCGAGTTCACGCTCGCACCCGGCGCGCGGATCAGCCCCGCCAGCGGCCGCCGCGTGGATCTGCGCCGGCCCGTCACGTACACCGTCACCTCGGCGCAGGGCGCCGCCCGGACCTGGAAGGTATCGGCCGTGGAGATGCGGACGCCCGTGCTGCCCGGGTACCACGCCGACCCCAACATCGTCGCGTTCGGGGGCACTTACTACCTCTACACCACCACGGACGGGTTCGACGGCTGGAGCGGGACCACCTTCGGCGTGTGGTCGTCGAAGAACCTCGTCGACTGGACCGACCACGGGGTCATCCTCGACCTCGGCAAGGACGTGAGCTGGGCCGAGTCCCGGGCGTGGGCCCCGACCATCGCCGAGAAGGACGGGCGGTTCTACTTCTACTTCTGCGCCGAGGCGAAGATCGGGGTCGCCTCGGCCGATTCACCCACCGGACCCTTCACGGACAGCGGCAAGGTCCTCATCGCCGCGAATCCGGACGGCGGCGGCCAGGCCATCGACCCGGCCGTCTTCACGGACGACGACGGGCAGGCGTACCTCTACTGGGGCAACGGCTCGGCCTGGGTCGTCCCGCTGAACGACGACATGGTGTCGTACGACGCCTCAAAGGTGCGTCAGATCAAGGGACTTGAGGACTTCAGGGAGGGTCTTTTCGTCGTCCGGAGGAAGGGGACGTACCACCTGACGTACTCCATCGACGACACCCGAAGCGTCAACTACCGCGTCGGGTACGCCACTTCCGACTCCCCCTACGGACCGTTCACCAACCGGGGCGTGATACTGGAGAAGGATCCCGCCCAGGGCATCCTCGGCACCGGGCACAACTCGCTGCTCCAGGTGCCCGGCACCGACGACTGGTACATCGCCTACCACCGCTTCGCGATCCCGGGCGGCGACGGCACCCACCGCGAGACCACCATCGACCGGGTCACGTTCGGGGCGGACGGTCTGATGAAGGCGGTCACGCCGACCCTCGACGGGGTACGGCCGCGGCGCATCCCGTAGTCGCGGCACCCCGTAGTCGCGGCACGAGTGCGCGACCGGGCTCAACCGGTCGTCAGGATCTCCATGTTGTGCCCGTTCGGGTCGTCGAAGTACGTGGCCCTGCTGCGGCCACGGGTACGGATCTCGCCCGGGGTCCGGTGGTGCGGGTCTGCCCAGTGGGTCAGACCCGCCGCCCGGATCCGGGCGAGGATCGCGTCGAACTCGTCGTCCGTGACCTGGAACGCGTAGTGCTGCGGGGTGATCCGCTCGCCGAACGCGGAGTCGTCGATCTCGCGGTCGTAGTAGTCGAGCGTGACGCCGTTCGCGACCTCGACCGGGGTGAACGGGCCGTCCGGCGGGCCCACTTCGAGTCCGAGGAGGTCGGCGAGGAAGCGGGCGGAGGCCTGCTTGTCATGAGCGGCGACGATGGTGTGGTTCAGTTCGACGGGCATCGTGCGGTCCCCTTCCGGGCGCTGCGTGAAGTCGTACAGCCACGGTAGGAAGGGCCGGTGCGGTGACGCATCCGCCTTGCGGAGTGCGGGAGTTGGGGCATTGGGCCTACGACGTCCCGCGGATCGCCGCGACCGTACGCGCCGCTTCGTAGCCCGGCGCCACCCCCTCCAGGAACACCAGGCTGCCGGGCAGGTGGTCGGTGCGCATCGGCAGGATCTCCTGGTAGGCGGGCGACGCGTACCAGGCGTGGGCCCGGTCCAGGTCGGGGAACTCGACCATCACGACGTCACCGAGCGGCTCTCCCTCCACCCAGTTCGCCTGCTTGCCGTGGACCAGGAAGCGGCCGCCGTACGGCTCGAAGGTGGACTGGACACGCTCCATGTACGTGAGGACGTCCGGGTGCGGTGCGGTCGTCGGGCGCATCACGGCTATCACGTAGGCGGTCATGAGCGAGCCCTCCTCGGGTTCCGGCGGTGTCGGGGGAAACACTGCCGGATCCCGGGGAGGGCCGTCGATTACCCCTGGAGTAGGGGGAGTTGCCGGAGTCAGATCGTCGCGGTGTCGATCACGAAGCGGTAGCGCACGTCGGAGTTGATGACGCGCTCGTAGGCCTCGTTGATCTGGCTGGCCTCGATGAGCTCGATCTCGGCGCCCAGGCCGTGCTCGGCGCAGAAGTCGAGCATCTCCTGGGTCTCGGCGATGCCGCCGATCATCGATCCGGCGAGGGTCTTGTTGCCGCCGATGAGGGTGAAGAGGTTCAGCGCGACCGGCTCCTCGGGGGCGCCGACGTTCACCAGGGCGCCGCCCGTCCTGAGCAGCCCGAGGTACGCGCCGAAGTCGAGCGGCGCGGACACGGTGGAGAGGATGACGTCGAAGGTGCCGGCCAGGTCCTCGAAGGTCTTCGGGTCACTGGTCGCGTAGTAGTGGTCGGCGCCCAGCTTCAGGCCGTCGTCCTTCTTGCGCAGCGACTGGGACAGGACCGTCACCTCGGCGCCGAGCGCGTGGGCGATCTTGACGCCCATGTGGCCGAGGCCGCCGAGGCCGACGACCGCGACCTTCTTGCCGGGGCCCGCGCCCCAGTGCTTCAGCGGGGAGTACGTGGTGATGCCCGCGCAGAGCAGCGGGGCGGCCACGTCGAGGGAGAGGCCGTCGGGGATGCGGACGGCGTAGTTCTCGTCGACGACGACCTTCTGCGAGTAGCCGCCGTAGTTCGGCGTGCCGTCGCGGCCGATGGCGTTGTACGTGGGGCCGATGCTGCCGTTCAGGCAGTGCTGCTCCTGACCCGCCTTGCAGTTCTCGCACTCGCGGCAGGAGTCGACGAGACAGCCGACGCCCACGCGGTCGCCGACCCGGTATTTGGTGACGCCCGGGCCGACCTCTTCGACCACACCGGCGATCTCGTGGCCCGGGACCATCGGGAAGAGGGCCTCGCCCCAGCCCTCGCGGGCCTGGTGGATGTCGGAGTGGCAGATGCCGGCGAACTTGATGTCGATCAGCACGTCGTGCTCGCCGACCGTGCGGCGCTCGATGGTGGTGCGCTCCAGCGGAGCCTTGGAGCTGGGAGCGGCGTATGCGGCAACAGTCGTGGTCATGCGACCAGCCTGCCAGCCCGATCCACGTTCACCCAGGTCATCGCTTTGCGTACGTCCAGCGGTCCTACCACTGGCGGGGTCAGGCTCGGTTTCGTACGACCGGGAATACTGGAGGCATGAGCGATCACCCCCACTCCCCCGACGGCCTCGACCGCCGCGCCGAGCTCAGCGAGTTCCTGCGCACCCGGCGGGCCCGGCTCAAGCCGGAGGACGTGGGGATCCCGTCCCTCGGCCGGGCCCGCCGCGTCCCGGGCCTGCGCCGCGAGGAGCTGGCACAGCTGGCCGGGGTCTCGGTGGCGTACTACACCCGCCTGGAGCAGGGCAACGGGCGCAACGTGTCGGCCGAGGTCCTCGACGCGATCGCGCGCGCCCTGCAGCTGTCCGACGCCGAGCACGCCCACCTCACGCATCTCGCCAAGCCGCAGCAGCAGCGCAAGAAGCACCGCGCGCCCCGCCGCCAGCAGGTGCGGCCCGCGCTGCGCCAGCTGCTCGACTCGGTGGAGGGCGTGCCCGCGTACGTCGCCGGGGCGCGGGCCGACATCCTCGCCTGGAACCGGATGGCGGCGGCCCTCTTCGGCGACTGGGGCAGCCTGCCGGCCGGCGAGCGGAACTGGGCGCGGATGACGTTCCTCAACCCGGACTACCGCGAGCTGTTCATCGACTGGGAGTCCAAGGCCAGCGACATCGTCAGCTATCTGCGGATGTACGCGGGCGAGCACGCGGAGGACCCGGAGCTGTCGGCGCTGGTCGGTGAACTCTCCGTCAAGAGCGAGGAGTTCAGGCGGCTGTGGGCCACCCATGACGTGAAGCAGAAGGGCCACGGCGTGAAGCGGATGCGGCATCCGCTGGTCGGCGAGCTGACCCTCGCGTACGAGACGCTGTACCTGCCGGACGACGACGGCCAGTTCCTGAGCCTGTACAGCGCGGAGCCGGATTCCGCTTCGGCGGACGCGCTGCGCCTGCTGGCGAGCTGGGGCACCGACGCCGCGGCGCAGCTGCACTCCGAGCCCGGACCTCAGGGCCGGTAGGGCGGGGCCGCGCCCCAGGTCCACTGCGGCACCGGCTGCTCGGCGGGCCGGGTCGCGTCCGGGCCCGAGAAGTACACCGCGAGCCGCGTCCCCCACTCCACGTACGCGCTGAACGCCGAACGGAACTCGGCGTCCGTCGGCAGCCCCGCCTCGTCCGCCGCGTCGTGGATCAGGTTCACCCAGCGGCGCCGCTGCGGCTCGGTGATGCCCTTGCCGATGTGCTTGGCGACCATGTGGCTGTGTCCGCCGTGCTGTTCCGTGTACGCGGACGGGCCGCCGAAGACCTCGCCGAGCCAGAGCGCGACGTGTTCGGCGTGCTCGGCGGGGAGGTCGGCGAAGAGCGGGCCGAGCAGGTCGTCCTTGAGGACGTGGTCGTAGAAGACGGCGGTGAGGCGGCTGAGCGCCTCGGCGCCGCCCGCCCATGCGTAGAGGGTGGGTTCGGCCGACCCGCTGCCGCGCACCGTCGTCGGCTTGTAGTGGCGCATCTCGTCGATGTCACCCACGTACGGGCGGATCTCCGCGAGGAAGTCGGGGAAGAGGTCGGACTGCCGGAAGCCTTCGAGGTGGTCCTCGGTCGAGGTCCACACGATGCGCAGGACGAAGTGCTCGAAGTCCTCCTCGCAGCGCGTGAGTTCGTAACTGACGCAGTGCGGGGAGGCGGCCAGCTGCCGGGCCGCGCGGGTGTAGGCGGCGAGGAAGCCGGGCGAGCGGTCCTCGGCGATGTGGTAGCGGATGTATTCGACCGTCTGAGTCGTCATGGGGGTCATCCCAACACGGGCGGCCCGCCCCGGCCATAAGCCGGAACGGGCCGCCTGTGTACGTGCGTTGACTACTTGCCGTAGTACGCGTTGTAGACCGAGATCGTCGACACGTTGCCCTTCTTGTCGGTGATCTTGGCGTGGAAGGAGATCGCCTTGCCCTTGGCGGGGTTCTTGACGGAGATCTTCCAGTTCTTGTACGTGACCTGCTTCCAGGTCTTGCCGTAGTCGTAACTGACGGACACCGACATGGACTTGAAGTTGCTGCCCTTGGCGGCGCCCTGGACCTGGAGCGGGATCGACTGCGTCTTGCCCGCGGGAACCGTGCTGTCCAGGCCCGTCGTCGCGGCGAAGCGGACGCCGGAGGCGGGCAGCCTGACCAGGTCGGCCACGCCCTTCGAGCGGAACGACCAGGTCGCGTAGATCTCGGGGGTCGCGGTCGCCACCTTGGGGTCGCGCTTGACCGAGGTCGTCAGCTTGTACGCGGCGTCGCCGGCGGGGACCCTGAAGCTCCCCCCGCCGAAGAGCGGGTCATGGTTCGACCCGACCTTCGTGCCGTTGCGGTAGAGCGTCGTGCCGACCGAGGTGAAGTCGGACGAGCCCGCGTGCGTCTGGCCGTCGGCGAACAGCGGCAGCGAACCGGAGATGTCGTTGCCGTCGCGGTACAGCCCGAAGTCGCCGCCGATCAGCGGCCCGAACACGGCCGTGTTGAACGTCTTCGTGTAGCTCTTGCCGCCCTGGAAGGCCTGCGGGTAGCCGAGCGTGTAGAAGGCGTCCTGGATCGGGCTGTCCTGCGCGTCCTTGCCCGCGAACTGCCCGACGTCCAGGCCCCACCGGATGCCCTCGCCCGTGGAGACGTGCAGGGTGCGGGTGGCGGGCAGCTTCTGCTCGGCGGTCACGCCGTAGACGAGGTCGGTCGGGAACTCGCCGGTGGCGCTGACCATGCCGGTCTTGCCGGGGGCGGAGGCCCCCACCTTGGTGGTGATCGTCGCCAGCTCGGACGCACTGAAGTGCTTGACCTTGCCGCCGGTGAGGTGCTTGACGGCGGAGGTGGTCGCCACGTCGTACTCGGCGGCGCCGCCCTTGGCCCACTGCCCGAACCAGGTCTGCGCCATGCCGCTGGGCACGTCGGCGCCGAGCGGCGCGACCCGCACGTCCGCGAAGGAGCCGACGCCGACGGTGAGCCCGAACGCGGCCGGGTCGTAGGTGAAGCCGACGGTGGCCGCCAGCGGCGTGGCACCGGTGTCCGGCACCGTGATGTCGGCCGCCTTGGTCTTGCGGGCGTCCAGCGTCAGGGACACGTCCTTGGTGACGCTCAGCTTGGGCTGCACGAGCCAGTCCACGCCGCCCGTGCCGTGCTCCAGGTCCTTGGCGAGGATGCCGTCCACCAGGTACGTGCCCTTGGGCACGCGCATCGTGACCTTGCCGGAAGCGACCTGCGGCGCGGAGGACACCTGGTCGATGCCGCCGGCCCCGTAGTGGTACAGGTCGGTCAGGTACGTCGGCAGCGGCTGCCCGTCACGCCCGATGTGCGTGAGCGTCACGTCGTACGACTCGACCTCGCGCTGCACCGCGGCCGCGGTCCGCACGGACTGGCCGCCGCCGGTCGCCGTCACGTACACGGAGTACGCGCCGTCGACGGTGCCGCCCAGCTTGGTGTCGGCCGACACGTCCACGGAGGCGGTGCCGCCCGCGGGGACGGTGACCTTGGTGGCGCCGAGCTTGAAGAAGCCCGCGGGGGCCGGCTGGCCCTTGGGGTTGGTGCCCGTCGCCAGGGCGAGGTCGAGGGTGACGTCGGCCGTGCCCGTGTTCTTGTACGTCACCTGCTTGGTGAGCGGGGTGTCGTCGGTGTGCGGCCACTGCGCGACGCCGAAGCTCACCGACGCGTTCTCGGCGAACACGGTCTGCGTGATGGCCTTGTCGACCTGGATGCGGCCGCTGCCCTGCTGGAACGGGGTGAGCCCCGCGGTGCCCTTCGTCGACCCGACGAGGACCGACTTGAGCTGCTGGTACGTCCAGTCCGGGTGCTGCTGCTTGAGGATCGCGGCCGCACCGGCGACGTGCGGCGTCGCCATCGACGTACCGGAGATGGTGAGGTACCCGGCCGGGTTCTCGCCGACCTCCTTGTCGATCACCGAGCCGGGAGCGGCGGCGGCCGTGATGTCGACGCCCGGCGCCGTCACGTCCGGCTTGATCCCGCCGTCGCCGACGCGCGGACCGGTGGAGGAGAAGTCGGCCAGCTTGTCGTTGCCGTCCACGGCGCCGACGGTCAGCGCGGCGTCCGCGCTGCCGGGCGAACCGATGGACTCGGGGCCCTCGTTGCCCGCCGCGATGGCGAACAGGATGCCCTTCTCCTGCGACAGCTTGTTGACCTCGGCCTCGAGCGGGTCGATCTCCGGGGTGTCGGTGCCGCCCAGGCTCAGGTTGACGACGTCGGCGCCCTCGGCGGCCGCCCACTCCATGCCCGCGAGGATGCCGGAGTCGTCGCCGTAGCCGTCGTTGTCGAGGACCTTGCCGCTGATCAGCTTGGCGCCCGGGGCGACGCCCTTGTACTTGCCGCCCGACTTGGCGCCGGTGCCGGCCGCGATGGACGCGACGTGCGTGCCGTGCCCGAAGTGGTCGGTGGCGTCGGGCGCGGTCGAGAAGTTCTTCGACTCGACGACCTGGTCCTTGAGGTCGGGGTGGGTCGCGTCGACGCCCGTGTCCAGGACGGCGATCTTGACGCCCTTGCCGTCGTACCCGGCGGCCCACGCCTTGGGCGCGCCGATCTGCGGCACCGACTTGTCCAGGCTCGCCCTGCGGATGCCGTCGAGCCAGATGCGGCTGACGCCGGCGGCGGTGGCGCCCTTGCCGTTCGTCACCGCGTCCCACAGCTTGTTCGCGTCGTCGTTCGGCGTGGTCACCGCGTCCGCGTTCAGCGCCTTCAGGGCCCGGCGGACCTTGGTGTCACCGGCGTCGCGCACCTCGGCCTTGGCGGCACTGGCGGCGCCCTGGTAGCCGACGATGACCTTCAGGCCGTTCTTCTGCGCCTTGCGGTACGACGCCTTGGACAGCTCCGTGACGTCGAACAGCCGCCGGTCGAGCTTGCCGGTGGCGATGAGCCGCTGCGCGTCGAGGGGCACCACATAGGTGTGCCCCTCGACTATCCGGGTCTGTACCGGTATGCGCTCGCGGCCCTTGGCGCGCTGCAGCCCGACCGGCTTGCCCTTCGCGTCGAGCGTGACCCGGTCACCGGTGATGAGCGTGACGTACCGCTTCGCGGTGAGGTCCCGCTGCGCGGTCTGCTGTGCCGTGCGCACCGAGTCGGCCGGTGCGGCGGCACCCGCGGGCGCGGACATGAGGCCCGCGGCCAACGCGACGGCGGCGGCGCCCGCTACGGCGACCGCCGCCCGACGCGTCCGGGTATGAGGTGATCTGAGCAACTTCCCCCCTGGTGAAGGTGGTTCAACCCCCGGGGGACTGCGATCAGCCCCCCGCAGATAGATGGCCGAGGGGGGCGATTGGTTGCTCTGCCCGCATGCTTTACGCGGCGTTCTCCTTGACCGAGATCAGGCCCTTGCGAAGGGTGGCGAGCCGGGGCGCCTTGCGGGCGATGGCGGAGTCGTGGGTGACCATGATGAAGGTCAGCCCGTGCTCCTTCCACTGCGCTTCCAGTACGTCCATGATCTCGTCGCGCATGGACTCGTCGAGGTTGCCGGTGGGCTCGTCGGCGAGCAGCACCTTCGGGTTCTTCACCAGCGCCCGTGCGATGGCGACGCGCTGCTGCTGACCGCCGGACAGCTCGGCGGGCAGGTGCCCGAGCCGCTCGCCGAGGCCCACGGACTTGAGCGCCTCGGCGGCCCGCTCGCGCCGGTCGGAGGCCTTGAGGCGGAGCGGGACGAGGGCCGTCTCGACGTTCTCCAGGGCGGTGAGCGTCGGGATGAGGTTGAAGGACTGGAACACGAACCCGATGGACTCGGCCCGCACCTTGGTCAGCCGCGCCTCCGGCAGCCTGGCCAGATCCGTGCCGTCGAGCTCGATGCTGCCCGCACTCGGCCGGTCGAGGCCGCCGAGCATCTGGAGCAGCGTCGACTTGCCGCCGCCGGTGGGGCCCTGGATGACGAGCCGGTCGCCGTCGCCGATGGTCAGGTCGATGCCGGCGAGCGCGTGGACGGTGTCCTTGGCGCGCCGGTACTGCTTGGTGACGCCTCTGAGCTGATACATGGTGCAACTCCTGCGATACGTAAGGGGGTTGGCTGCCCGGTGCAGGGCTGCTGCTACTCGACGCGGCGCAGCGCGTCGGCGGGGCGCAGCCGCGAGGCCCGCCAGCCGCCGAAGGCTCCGGCGATCAGACCGCCCGCGACGGCGAGGCCGACCGCGAGGGCGATGGTGGTGGCCGAGACCGGGGCGCTGAGCGCGATGTCGAGGGTCTTGCCGCCGCCGCTCGCGGCCTGGCGCATCATGCCGCCGCCGAAGCCGCCGCCCGGGCCCGACTGGGCGCCGCTCGCGCCGAGTTGGGCGGAGAGCGTGGGGCTGATGGCGGTGACGGCGTAGGCGCCCGCGAGGCCGACGGCGATGCCGAGGGCGCCGCCGAGCAGCCCGTTGACGACGGCCTCGCCGACGACCTGCCGGGTCACGCGCCCCGACCTCCAGCCGAGCGCCTTCAGCGTGCCGAACTCCCGCACCCGCCGCGACACGGCCGACGACGTGAGCAGCCCGGCCACCAGGAACGCGGCGACGAGCACCGCGAGCGACAGCCACTTGCCGACGTTCGAGGCGAGGTCGGAGGCGGTGGACAGGGAGCCGGAGACGGTGTCGGCGAGATCGGCGGACGTGGTGACGGTGGTGCCGCTGATGTTCTTCTGGATCGTCGACTTCACGGAGTCGATCTGCTGCGAGTCGCTCGCCTTGACGTAGACCGTCGTCACCTTGTTCTCGGCGTCGGCGAGCGTCTGCGCCTGCTTCAGCGGCAGGTACAGATTGGCGGCGGCGTCCCCGCTGTCGGGCGTCGCGATGCCGATGACTTTGTACTTGGTGCCCTTGACCGTGACGGTGCCGTCGACGGCGAGCTTCTTCTCCTTGGCGTACGACGCGTCGGCAACGACGACCTTCGCGTCGGTCTCGGACGTCTTGAACGTCCGCCCCTTGGTGATCTTCGAGGAGGTCAGCGGGCCGAGGTCCTGCTTGGTGACGTCGGTGCCGAACACGGAGTACGAGTTGACGTCGAAGTCGGCGCCGCCGCCCTCGACGCGGCCCTGCGGCTGGCCGGTGCCGCCGCCCGCACCACGACCGGGACCGCCCTGCTGCTGGTCCTGCTTGAACTGGCCGCGCGTGAACTGCCCGCTGACCTTCATGACTTGCAGGTTCAGGCCGCCCACCGTGTCGGCGACGCCCTTCTGCTGCCCGACCTCGGTGACCGTGGACGCGGCGAGGGTCTGGAACCCCTGCACCATCACCCGGTCGCTGCTCTGCTCCGCGCCGGAGTCGCTGTCCTTGGCGTCGAAGTTGAACCGCGGCCGCCCGGTCTCGCCCTCCTTGGGCGCGGCGGCGGCCTTGGTGACGGTCATGTCGGTGCCGAGGCCGTACAGCGACTGCAGCACCTTGTCCTGCGCCTTGTTCATGCCCGAGGACACGGAACTGACGACGATGACGAGCGCGATGCCGAGGGCAAGGCCGGAGGCGACGACGAGCGCCGCCCTTCTGCGGCGGCGCAACTCGCGCCTGAGATAGGTGAAGAACATCGAAGCCTCGCCGGTGACGGCCCACGGGGACGGGGGCGCTGACAGGAATCAGCGGAAGCCGGAGCAAAGGTCGTCGCTCCGGCTTCCGCTGCGGCGAAACCGTATTGAGGCGCTGTAAGGGTTCTGTGAGGTGCTGATGAGAACGGGATGAGACCGGTCACCGCCGGCGGCCCGGGCGCTGCCGGAAGACGCCGAGAGCCCCGATGCGCGAGGCGTATCGGGGCTCAACAGCCGGTCGGGGACCGGATGGTCAGGCGGCGGAGCCGGCCTTCCACGCCGACCAGCTCAGGTTCCAGCCGTTGAGGCCGTTGTCCGGCTGGACCGTCTTGTCGCCGGTGTTCTTCACGATGACGACGTCGCCGACCATCGAGTGGTCGTAGAACCAGGCGCCGGGCGTGCTGGAGTCATTGGCGCCCTTGGCGTCGGACAGGCCGACACAGCCGTGGCTGGTGTTGGCCGAGCCGAAGATGGACTTCGCGCCCCAGTAGTTGCCGTGGATGAACGTGCCGGAGTTCGACAGGCGCATGGCGTGCGGGACGTCCTTGATGTCGTACTCGCCCTTGCCGTCGTCGTCGGTGAAGCCGACCGTCGCCCCGTTCATCCGGGTCTCCTTGAACTTCTCGGAGATCACCATCTGGCCCTCGTACGTCTTGTTCTCGGGCGATCCGGCGGAGATCGGGATGGTCTTGACGACCTTGCCGTCCTGGGTGACGGTCATCTGCTTGGTCTTGGCGTCGACCGTGGAGACCTGGTTGCGACCGATCTTGAAGGTGACCGTCTTCTGCTGGACGCCGGTGACGCCGTCCGCGCCCTCGACGCCGTCGAGGTCGAGCTTCAGGGTGACGGTGGAGCCGCCCGTCCAGTACGTCTCGGGACGGAAGTCGATCCGGTTCGCGCCGAACCAGTGGCCGACGACCTCCTGGCCGCTGCTGGACGTCACGGTGATGTGGGACTGGACGTCGGCCTTGTTCGTGATGGCCTTGTCGAAGTTGATCGAGACCGGCATGCCGACGCCGACGGTCGAGCCGTCCTCCGGCGTGAAGTTCCCGATGAAGCTGTTGGCCGGGGAGACGGTCGTGAACGACCCGTTCTCGTGCGCCACCCGGTTCTGGGAGTCCTTGGCCTCGGCGGCGACCTTGTACGTCGTCGCCCGCTCCAGCTGGTTCGTGGGCTTCCAGCTCTTCTTGTCCGCGGATATCTGCCCGGGGACGGCCGTGCCGTCGGCCGTCGTCATGGTGACGGCGGTGAGCGTGCCCTTGCTCACCGTGACCTTCGCCGCGTTGTTGATGCTCGCGTTGTCGGAGCCGTCCTTCGGGGTGATCTCGATGTCGGCCTCGGAGGTCTTCTTCGCGGCGGCCTCGTCGGCCTGTGCCTGCGACTCCTTCTTGCCCGACGAGCCCGTGTCCCCGTCGCTCCCGCTGCACGCGGAGAGCACCAGTACGCCACCGAGCACAGCGGACGCGGCCATCAGGCCCTTGCGCCGCTTACCGTCCGTCATCACACGCTTCTCCATAGTCGCCGAAGTCCCCGACCCGGTCACAGAGAACACAAGGGTTCCCCTTACCCGTACACAACGCGGTGACCGGTTCATCCCGTTCCCGAAAACGCCCCGATGTGGGAGACGCCACGTCGCCTCCCGCGGAAACCTGCGGAAACGGCAGAGCCCCGGGCGGCTGTCACCACCTGGGGCTCACGGTGCGGGCCTCACCCGCTACACCGGGCTACCGCCGCGCGCCGCCGCCACCTTCTGATTCCGCTTCTGATCCCGCTTCTGGTTCCGCTTCTTCGTACGCATCCCCCTCGCCATCATCCTCGTCCAGGTCCCAGTCGGGCGAATCGGGGTCGTAGTCGACCTGCTCGCTGGACCACGAGGCCTGCACGAGCTCGGCCCCCGGCACGTCTGCGACCAGGTCGAACGGGTCCACGAGATACGCGATGGCCTCCGCCTCGTCCTCCTGGACGGCGCTCTCGGCGTGGCTCCGCTCCTCGACGGGCATCGCGTCGTCCTCGGCGATCCGCTGCAGAGCGGCCCCCGTCAGCGCTTCCGGATCACCGACCTCCAGGACCAATTCCACCGTCAGCCGAACAAAACGTGACGTCTCATCAGTGCTCATAGCCGGGAGCGTACGACCCACGGCACGCACGGCTTTCCCGTGACCCGCCGCCTTGACTAACATCAGCCCTCAGCTCACACGGCCAACTGGCCAACTCGCCAGCAGCACAAGGGGGATCGCCTCGGTGTCCGCCGCACGTCGATCACTGTTCACCGCCACCGCCGCCGGGACGCTGCTCTGCGCCCTGTGGTTCATCCCCACCGCGACAGCGACGCCCGAACAGGCGCCCGCCGCCGACCAGTCCAGAACCGCCGCCGCGGTCGACGCCCAGTCCGACCAGCAGCTCCGCCTGGCCGACACGGGCACGGTCGACACGACGCCGTACGTGGTCGGCGGCTCGGCGTTCCTCGGCCTCGGAGTCTGCTTCGTGGCGTACTCGGTACGCAGGGGCAGGAACGAGGAAGCCGCGTTCTAGAACGCGGGGTCGTCCGTCGGCTCCTGGGCTGCTTCCTGGACTGCTTCCTGGGCTGCTTCCTGTGCGGCCATGACCGCGTCGCCGTGCTCGAAGGCCCACGCGCCCACGGCGTCGATGGGCTCGAGCAGGGTCCGGCCCAGCCCCGTGAGTTCGTAGACGACCCGCGGCGGCGCCCCGGGATGCACCTCGCGCGCCACGAGCCCGTTGAACTGCAGGCGGCGCAGCGTCTGCGTGAGCACCTTGGAACTGATGCCGCCGATCCGCTCGCGCAGCTCCACCGGACGCAGCGGGGCGTCGCGCAGCGCCCAGAGCACCACGGCGTTCCAGGTGTTGGAGAGCAGGTCGAAGGCGAGCCGGGCCCGGCAGTCGGCGAGGAACACGTCAGTGGTCACGTACCGAATGGTGCCTGACGGGCCGCCTAGCGTCGTCGGAAACGGCGACGAGAGGACCGCGTGATGAGAATCGGCGTACTGGGCACGGGCGGCATGGCGGACGCGCTGGCGGGCCATTGGGCACGGGCCGGACACGAAGTGGCCGTCGGCGGGCGGGACATGGGCAGGGCGGAGCGGCTCGCGGCCCGCATCGGCGGTGACGTGCGGCCCGTCGGACTGCGTGCGGCGGCCGAGTTCGGGCAGGTGGTCCTTGCCGCGCTGCCCTACGGGGCGGGGGCGGATGTGGTGCGGGAGGTGCGCGACGCCCTGGCCGGCACGGTGCTGCTCGACTGCTCGAACCCGGTAGGACCCGGCTTCCGGCTGCTGACGGACGACGGCGCCTCGGCCGCACGGCAGTTGGCCGCGGCGGCCCCCGAGGCCCATGTGGTCAAGGCGTTCAACCTCTGCCACGTGGACGTGTGGCGGATGCGGCCCCCGGTCTTCGACGGGCGCCCCCTGTCCGTCCCGCTGTGCGGCGACGACCCCGAAGCGCTCGCGCGTGCGGCCGAGTTGGTGCGGGACGCGGGCTGCACCCCGGTGTCCGGCGGCGGCCTCGGCCGGGCGGGGCTCCTGGAAGCGACCGCCACGCTGTTCATCGCGCTCTGGGTCGGCGAGGGAGCGGACGCCCAGGCGATCGCGCCCCCGCTGGCGTACGCGACCGGGCCGATGTGACGCCCCCGGCGCGGACCCGACAAGGCTCCGCGCCGGGACGCATTGCTACGCGAGCGGGCCCGTCACCTTCTCGACGGCCTCGACCAGCGCCCCGCTGCGCACGAACGCGTCGGCCGCCGCCAGGTCAGGCGCCAGGAACCGGTCGGGGCCCGGCCCCTCGACGCCCGCGGCGCGCACCGCAGCGATGGCCGCCTGCGACGCCGGTGCCGCCGTCAGGCCCTCCCGCAGCTCGATGCCGCGGGTGGCCGCGTACAGCTCGACGGCGACGATCCGCGCGAGGTTGTCGACGGCCGTACGCAGCTTGCGCGCGGCGGACCAGCCCATCGAGACGTGGTCCTCCTGCATGGCGGACGACGGGATGGAGTCGGCGGAGGCCGGGACGGCGAGCCGCTTCATCTCGCTGACCAGCGCCGCCTGCGTGTACTGGGCGATCATCAGGCCCGAGTCGACGCCCGCGTCGTCCGCGAGGAACGGCGGCAGGCCGTGCGAGCGGTTCTTGTCGAGGAGGCGGTCCGTGCGCCGCTCGGCGATCGAGCCCAGGTCCGCCGCCGCGATGGCGAGGAAGTCCAACACGTAGGCCACCGGCGCCCCGTGGAAGTTGCCGTTGGACTCGACGCGCCCGTCGGGGAGGACCACCGGGTTGTCCACCGCCGACGCCAGCTCCCGCTCGGCGACGAGCCGGGCGTGCGCCATGGTGTCGCGCCCGGCGCCCGCGACCTGCGGGGCACAGCGCACGGAGTACGCGTCCTGGACCCGCGGCGCGTCGTCCTGATGGTGGCCAGTCAGGCCCGAACCGGCAAGCACCGCAAGCATGTTGGCGGCCGACGCGGCCTGGCCCGGGTGCGGGCGGATGGCGTGCAGCTCGGGGGCGAGGACCTTGTCCGTGCCGAGCAGCGCCTCCAGGGAGAGGGCGGCGGTGATGTCCGCGGACTTGTAGAGGGTATCGAGGTCGTCGAGGGCCATGACCAGCATGCCGAGCATGCCGTCCGTGCCGTTGAGGAGGGCCAGGCCCTCCTTCTCGCGCAGCTCGACGGGCGTGATGCCGTGCTCGGCGAGGAGTTCGCCGGCGGGACGGACGACCCCGTCGGGGCCCTCCGCGTCCCCCTCGCCCATGAGCGTGAGGGCGCAGTGGCTGAGCGGGGCCAGGTCACCGGAGCAGCCGAGCGAACCGTACTCGTGGACGACCGGCGTGATCCCGGCGTTGAGCACGTCCGCCATGGTCTGCGCGACCTCGGGGCGCACACCGGTGTGCCCGGAGCAGACGGTCTTCAGGCGCAGGAACATCAGCGCGCGCACGACCTCGCGCTCCACGCGCGGGCCCATCCCGGCCGCGTGCGAGCGCACGATGTTGCGCTGCAGCTGGGCGCGGAGCTCGGTGCTGATGTGCCGGGAGGCGAGCGCGCCGAACCCGGTGGAGACGCCGTAGACGGGCTCCGGCTTCGCGGCGAGCGCGTCGACGATCTCGCGGGCCGCGGTGAGCGCGGCGACGGCCTCGCCGGAGAGTTCGATGCGCGCGCCCTTGCGCGCCACGGCAACGACGTCGGCCGCGGTGACCCCGGCGGTCCCGACCACCACAGTGTGCATATCCATATTCAGGAGCGTACGCAGTGAATCTCGAGATGTCACGACCGAGTTCGGGAGGCGCTCCTTACCCGCGGCCCACGGTCCCGGCCCGCCCGCTACTCCCGGGTCCTGCGGATCCGCCGCCGCTCGCCCTTCTTTGCGTCCCCCGCGACCGGCGGCGGCGAGTCGGCGAGCCGGACGACCGGGTCGTCGAGCCCGCCGTCCCGCCCGGCCACCACCGGCTTCACGGACCGCAGCGCCTTCGCCCTGTACTGCGCGGCGTCCGCGAGCCGGAACAGCCGCCGCGCACTGCGCACCTCCCCGATCGGATCCCCGGTCGAGGCGATCCCGCACGCCACCCCGTCCCCGAGGTCCAACTCGGCCGCCCGCGAACAGACTTCATCTCCCACGCGTACGACCTCGTCGGCACCCGGCCCCACGGCCAGCAGGCAGAACTCGTCCCCGCCGAGCCGCGCGGCGAGCGCCCCGGGCAGCATCGCCCCGCACAGGGAGAGGACCGACCCGAACCGCTCCAGGAGCCGGTCGCCGATCGCGTGGCCGAGGGTGTCGTTGACGCGCTTGAGCCCGTTCAGGTCGCACACGACCAGGCTGACGACGGCGCCCTCCGTCACGTGCCGCTCCACCGCCTCGTCGAGCCTTGTGTCGACGGCCCGCCGGTTGGCGAGCCCGGTCAGCGCATCGGTGAAGGCGAGCCGCCGCGCCTCCTCCAGCCGTTCGGTCTGCGCGATCCCGGCCGCCACCACGGACGCCAGCACGGTCGCGAAGTCGGCGTCGCCGGGCCCGAACACGGGCACGCTCACCGGCCGCGCCACGTACAGCTCGCCCCAGGCCCGCCCGTGCAGCACGATCGGCGCGACGACACAGCTCCCGCGCCGCCGCCGACGCAGGGCCGCCACCCGCTGATGGCAGTACCCGGCGCGCTCGACGGGCCCCGCCGCCGTCTCCACCCACGCGTCGGGCTCGCCACCGCCCGCCCACTGCTCGTGCAGGAACTCGGTGATCTCCGGGAACTGGTGCACCGGATACGCCTCGTCCTCGGGGAACTCCTCCTCCCCCGCGGCCCGCTCGCCCACGTTCACCAGCACCCGCAGCCGCCCGCGCTCGCGCTCCCACACGGAGAGCGCGGCGAAACTCCCGGACAGTGCGTGGCAGGCGCCGAGCGCGGCCGCCCGCCAGGACTCGCGCGGGGACTGCGCAGCGGCCATGCCCTGCGCGAGCATCACCACGGCCCGCAGCCGGCCGTCCTCCTCACCCATTACTCCAGAGTAGGGAGATTTCCGACATTACGGTGAATTGAGTACGCCCGTCCCGGTGCCCCGGACCGTCCCGTACGTCACTCACCCGGCCACTGCGGCTTGCGCTTCTCGTTGAACGCGGCCACGCCCTCGGCCCGGTCCCCGGAGAACGCCACCGAGCGCCACGCCGCGTCCTCCACCTCGAGGCCCGCCCGCAGATCGAGCCCGTGCCCGAGTCGCAGCGCACGCTTGGCCGCCCGCAGCCCGACCGGCGAGTTCGCGGCGATCCGCGCGGCGAGCGCCAGCGCCTCGGTGCGGTCCTGACCGGCCGCCACCACCTGGTCCACGAGCCCGAGTTCAGCCGCCTCGGCGGCCTCGACGCGGCGGGCCGAGAAGATCAGCTCGGCGGCGCGCGCGGCCCCGACCCGGCGCGGCAGCAACTGCGTACCGCCGCCACCGGGGATCACCCCCACCGACACCTCGGGCAGGCCGACCACGGCGCTCTCGTCGGCCACGATCAGATCGCAGGCAAGCGCCAGCTCGAAGCCGCCGCCGAGCGCGAACCCGTGCACCGCCGCGACCGTCGGCATCGGCAGCTCCAGTACGCCGGTGTACGCGCCCCGGGCCACGGGCCGCTGCCGCACGAGCTCGGCATCGCTGAAGGAGTTGCGCTCCTTCAGGTCCGCGCCGACACAGAAGGCCCGCTCGTGGCTGGAGGTGACGACCACGACCCGCACGTCCCGCTCGCCGCCGAGCGCCGTGCACGCGGCACCGATCGAGCGCGCCATGTCGCTGGACACCGCGTTCATCGCCTTGGGCCGGTCGAGCACCAGCTCGGCGACGGTCCCGCCCTCGTGCCGCCGTACGACCACGAACTCGCCGAACCGCTGCTGGTCATCACCCATGGCACCCACAAACCTTCCGGTTAACTGACGTTAACCACGAAGGGTGTCAGCTGCGCCGGGTCAGCGTCCAGGGCTCCACGACTCCGAGCCCGCGCACGGGCCGCTGCCACATCGGCTGCAGCGCGAACCGGTACGACGGCGGCTGGTCGCCCTGCTCCTCCGCCTTCTCGGCGGCGGCCGCGGCCTCGGCCTCGGAGGCGGGCGCCTCGGCGGTGCGGATCAGCTCCTCGGCGAAGGCGCCGTCCACGAGCACGTTGTCCCGAGGCGCTATCGACGTCAGCCGGCTCGCGAGATTCACGGTGGTCCCGAAGACATCGCCCATGCGCGTCGTCACGGTCCCGAACGCCATGCCGACCCGCAGCTCCGGCATCGTCTCGTCGTTGCTCATCGTCTCGATGAGCCGCAGCGCGATCTCACCGGCGACGCCCGCGTCGTCAGCGGCGAAGAGGACCTCGTCACCGAGCGTCTTGATGAGCCGCCCGCCGTGCGCGGCCACCAGATCCGCGGCCGTGGTCTCGAAGGCCTCGACGAGCTCGCCGAGCTCCTCCTCCTCCATGCGCCGCGTCAGCCGCGTGAACCCGACCAGGTCCGCGAACCCGACGGCGAGCCGCCGGTCCACCATCTCCTCGTCGTCACCGGCCTGCACGACCCGCCCGGTGGCCGCGGCGAGCTGCCGCCGCCACACGTAGACGAGGAACTCCTCGAGCTCCGGCAGCAGCAGCTCTATCAGCGGATACGTGACCTCGGTGCGGGTCATCCCCGGCTCCGGCGGCTCGGTGAGCCCCTCCAGGAACGAGTCGATCTGCCACTCGGCGAGCCGCGCCGTGGTCTGCCCCGTCGACCGGGCGACCTGCACGGCCATCGCCTCGCTGAGCAGCCCCGCCTCAACGAGACCTGACAGCCGCCGCAGCGCCAGCACGTCCGCCTCGGTCAGGGCCTTGGCCTGCCCGATGTCGGCGAAGCCCATGGCACGCCAGAAGCGGGTGGCCAGCTCGACGGAGACGCCCGCGCTGCGGGCCGCCTGGAACGGGGTGTACCGGCGCTCGGCCCCGAGGATCAGCCCTTCGAGCCGTAGCGCGAGGGGGTCCTCCGTATCTTCTCCGGCCCCCTCCGACTTCTCGGGGTCGCCTTGGCCACCCGTGCCGGAGCCCGAGTCGTCGACGCTCACGCCTGCTGCCCTTCCGATCTGCCGCGGTCAGGTATCGACCGGCCTCAACTCTACGGCAGCCCCTGTGCGCCACGTCACTCCGTTCGCAGCGGGTCCCGCCTATAGAGGTGCCTCTGCGCGTCGCCGGGCGGCTGCGCGACCAGCCATGACGGCGCAGCGGTCGGACGAGGACAGAAGCCCCTACGGCGCGAAGCCGCGTCTACGCAGGCCGCAGATGAACGATGTCCCCCGCGCCGACCGCCTCCCGGGAACCATCCGACCCGGCGATCACCAACCTCCCGTCCGCGTCCACCGCAACCGCCTCACCAACCAACTCCCGCTCCCCCGGCAAATGCGCCCGAACCCGACGCCCCAGCGTCGAGCACCCCGCCGCATACGTCTCCTGCAGCCGCGACAACCCGGGATCCCCTTCCGCCGCACACCACTCGACGTACCACCGCTCAAAAGACCGCAGCACAGCCCGGAGCACCGGCTCCCGGTCAAGGACCTTCGCCCCGGCCAGGGCCAACGAACCCGCCCCCGGCACGGGCAACTCGTCCGCCCGCAGCGACACGTTGAGCCCGACGCCGATGACGATCCCGCCCTCGCCGGAGGCCTCCGCCAGGATGCCGCCCGCCTTGCGCTCCTCGCCGTCGACGGTGACGAGCAGGTCGTTGGGCCACTTCAGCGCCGTGTCGACGCCGGCCGACGCGGACAGGGCCGTGGCGACGGCGACGCCGGTGAGCAGGGGGAGCCAGCCCCAGCGCGAGACCGGCACCTCGTGGTCGCCGGGTTTCACCAGCACGGAGAAGAACAGCCCCGAGCGCGGCGGAGCCGACCAGCGCCGGTCGAGCCGCCCGCGCCCCGCGCTCTGCTCCTCGGCGACGAGGACCGCGCCCTCCCGCACCGTGCCCGCGGCGGCCTGCGCCACCAGGTCCGTGTTGGTCGAGCCCGTACGGGGCACCACCTCCACGGACGACCACAGCCCCTCGCCACCGCGTACGAGGGAGCGGCGCAGACCGGCCGCGGCCAGGGGTGGCCGGTCCAGGTCGGACCAGGGATTGTCGTGCGCGTCTGAACCATCTCGCTGCGTCATGCAACCCAGCCTAGGTGTGGTAAACGCCGCACTGCGCAGCCGTATTCGCGCCACTACCCTACGAGTCAGTAGCCCCACCCCCGCACCCCACACCGTCCCCCGTGAGCAGCGTCGAACCAGGCAGGGAGCCGCATCCCGATGTCCGAGTTGGAAGAGTTGGACCCCATCGACATCCACACCACCGCAGGCAAGATCGAGGATCTGCGGCGCAGGATCGACGAGGCGACACATGCGGGATCGGCCCGCGCGGTCGAAAAGCAGCACGCCAAGGGCAAGTTGACGGCGCGTGAGCGGATCGGGCTGCTGCTCGACGAGGACTCCTTCGTGGAGCTGGACGAGTTCGCGCGGCACCGGTCGACGGACTTCGGGCTCGATGCCAACAAGCCGTACGGCGACGGTGTCGTGACCGGGTACGGGACGGTCGACGGGCGGCCCGTGGCCGTCTTCTCGCAGGACTTCACGGTCTTCGGCGGCGCCCTCGGCGAGGTCTTCGGGCAGAAGATCATGAAGGTGATGGACTTCGCGCTGAAGACGGGCTGTCCGGTCGTCGGGATCAACGACTCGGGCGGCGCCCGCATCCAGGAGGGCGTCATGGCCCTCGGCATGTACGGCGAGATCTTCCGCCGCAACACGCACGCGTCGGGCGTCATCCCGCAGATCAGCCTGGTCGTCGGCCCGTGCGCGGGCGGCGCGGTCTACTCCCCGGCCATCACCGACTTCACGGTCATGGTCGACCAGACCTCGCACATGTTCATCACCGGACCCGACGTCATCAAGACGGTCACCGGCGAGGACGTCGGCTTCGAGGAGCTGGGCGGTGCGCGCACGCACAACGCGCAGTCCGGTGTCGCGCACCACATGGCGGGCGACGAGAAGGACGCGATCGAGTACATCAAGTCCCTTCTCTCCTACCTGCCTTCGAACAATCTGAGCGAGCCGCCCGCCTTCCCCGACGAGGCCGATCTCGCGCTGACGGACGAGGACCGCGAGCTCGACACCCTCATCCCGGACAGCGCGAACCAGCCGTACGACATGCACACGGTGATCGAACACGTCCTGGACGACGCCGAGTTCTTCGAGACGCAGTCGCTGTTCGCGCCGAACATCCTCACCGGCTTCGGCCGCGTCGAGGGCCGTCCGGTCGGCATCGTCGCCAACCAGCCGATGCAGTTCGCCGGCTGTCTCGACATCGACGCGAGCGAGAAGGCCGCGCGTTTCGTGCGGACGTGTGACGCCTTCAACGTGCCCGTGCTGACCTTCGTCGACGTCCCCGGCTTCCTGCCGGGCGTCGAGCAGGAGCACACCGGGATCATCCGCCGCGGCGCCAAGCTGATCTACGCGTACGCCGAGGCGACCGTCCCGCTGATCACGATCATCACGCGCAAGGCGTTCGGCGGCGCGTACGACGTCATGGGCTCCAAGCACCTGGGCGCCGATCTGAACCTGGCCTGGCCGACCGCGCAGATCGCCGTGATGGGCGCGCAGGGCGCGGTCAACATCCTGCACCGCAAGACCCTGGCCGCAGCCGATGCCTCCGGAGACACAGAGGCGACGCGTGCCCGGCTGATCCAGGAGTACGAGGACACGCTCCTCAACCCCTACACGGCGGCCGAGCGCGGCTACATCGACGCCGTCGTCATGCCGTCCGACACCCGCGCGCACGTCGTACGGGGACTGCGTCAGCTGCGGACCAAGCGCGAGTCGCTGCCGCCGAAGAAGCACGGCAACATCCCCCTCTAGTCCCCCTCTAGCCCTCTAGGTCGCAGGGAGCCAACGCCCATGATGATCAAGGTCGTACGGGGGAATCCGACCCCCGAGGAGCTGGCCGCCGCACTGGCGGTGGTCCAAGCCCGCGCCGCGGCCGCGTCCGGTGCCCCGGCCGCCGCGGCGGCGCGGGACGCCTGGGCCGATCCCTCCCGGATCGCGGCCCGCCGGCTGCCGACGCCGGGACCGACGAGCTGGGGCCGTACCTACTGGCCCGGGTAGCCGGAATTGGTCCTTTCGCGCCGGGCGCCTGAGTACGCGTACTCAGGCGCCCGGCGCGCGTCCGCCGCAGTATTCGGTGTGTGCTGTGGTCAGACCCGGAGGACGGGCCCCCCGAGGAGCTTCGCGAGACGCAGGAGATGCTGCGCCGCGCCGGCTTCGTGGTGGCACTCGCCATGTTCGTGGCGATGGTGCTGCTCGGCACGGGCGTGCTGTGACCGCTGCGGGCGGTTCTATACGCTGATCCGCATGACCGCAGCGCGCCGCCTCGTACTCGCCTCCCAGTCCCCCGCCCGCCTGGGCCTGCTCCGGCAGGCCGGGTTCGCCCCCGAGGTGATCGTCAGCGGGTTCGACGAGGACGCCGTCACCGCGCCCACCCCCGCCGAACTCGCCCTGGCCCTCGCCGAGGCCAAGGCCTCCGTCGTGGCGGCCCGCCCCGAGACACAGGGCGCGCTCGTCATCGGCTGCGACTCGGTGCTCGACCTGGACGGCGAGGCGCTCGGCAAGCCCGCCGACGCCGAGGAGGCCACGGCCCGCTGGAAGGCGATGCGCGGCCGCGCGGGCACGCTCCAGACCGGCCACTGCGTCTACGACACGGCGAGCGGGCGGTACGCGTCCGGCACCGCCTCCACCGTCGTCCGCTTCGGCGAGCCGAGCGACGCGGAGATCGCCGCGTACGTGGCGACCGGTGAACCCCTGTACGTGGCGGGCGCGTTCACGCTCGACGGCCGCTCCGCCCCGTTCATCGAGGGCATCGACGGCGACCACGGCAACGTGATCGGCCTGTCGCTGCCCCTGCTCCGTCGTCTCCTCGCCGAACTGGGCGTCGGCATCACGGAGTTGTGGGCTCAGGTGAACTAGGCGGCAGCGGGGCGCCGTTGGGCTCGTCCTTGCCCCCGGCTCCGTTCTCGGCGTCGGCGGCGCCCTCGTGACGGTCGTACGCCACCAGGGTCAGCACGATGAGTCCGAGCACGACCATCATCACCACGAAGGCGAGCCAGCCCACCAGGCCGATCGAGAACGCGCCGAGCATGCCGTGCACGACGGCGGCGCTGATCAGCAGGATGCGGCCGAAGGTGCCCGGCGCCCGGTCGCGGACCGCGGTCCGCGCCAGGAAGAACGCGCACAGCAGCAGGTACAGGCCGAACAGCCCGCCCGCGACCCAGGCCCCCACGGACATCGCCCGCGGGTCGAGCCCGGCGAGCGACATGTCCTGCCGGTCGACGACCAGCCCGAGGAACCAGTTCAGGAGCACGATCCCGAACGCCTCCACGAGCAACACGATCGCGGCCACCCACGCCACCGGCCTGCGCGC
Source organism: Streptomyces sp. NPDC050085 (assembly GCF_044460595.1). Lineage (NCBI taxonomy): Bacteria > Bacillati > Actinomycetota > Actinomycetes > Kitasatosporales > Streptomycetaceae > Streptomyces > Streptomyces sp. NPDC050085. The sequence continues at coordinate 536,790 of NZ_JBITJZ010000004.1, forward strand.
CACCGGTCCCACCCACTTCCCCGTACGAGAGCCCGTTACCCCGAGTAGGTCGGGACATCGCGAACGCTACTAACGGGTAAACCTCCGGACAAGGGTTCTGGCGCAGGCAAAGATTCGTTGGGCCATTCGTAGGGACTCCACAAAGAAAGCCGACCGGCCGCAGCACGGTCTCACAGAGACCTAGGCCACATCCGAGGGTTAGGGTTCCACGGAGGGATCCCCTGCATCCAGGCACGACAAGGGATTTCCGGGACCGAGCGGGCCTCAAGTCACACTCTGTGTGGGCAACCTCACCATTGGGGATGGGTCGTAAGCCCGTGTCGGCAGTCCCTAAACTCGGCTTGTTTCAAGGAGGGAGCCATCGTGCGCAAGGTGCTCATCGCCAACCGTGGCGAAATTGCTGTCCGGGTGGCCCGGGCCTGCCGGGACGCCGGGATCGCGAGCGTTGCCGTCTATGCCGACCCGGACCGGGACGCTCTGCACGTCCGTGCGGCCGACGAGGCCTTCGCCCTTGGTGGTGACACCCCCGCGACCAGCTACCTGGACATCGCCAAGGTGTTGCAGGCCGCCAAGGACTCCGGCGCGGACGCGATCCACCCCGGCTACGGATTCCTGTCGGAGAACGCCGAGTTCGCCCAGGCGGTCCTCGACGCGGGCCTGATCTGGATCGGCCCGCCGCCGCACGCCATCCGCGACCTGGGCGACAAGGTCGCCGCGCGGCACATCGCGCAGCGCGCCGGCGCCCCGCTCGTCGCGGGCACGCCGGACCCGGTCTCCGGGGCCGACGAGGTCGTGGCGTTCGCCGAGCAGCACGGTCTGCCGATCGCGATCAAGGCCGCCTTCGGTGGTGGCGGCCGCGGTCTGAAGGTGGCCCGCACGCTCGAAGAGGTGCCGGAGCTGTACGACTCGGCGGTGCGCGAGGCCGTCGCGGCGTTCGGCCGTGGCGAGTGCTTCGTGGAGCGCTACCTGGACAAGCCGCGGCACGTGGAGACGCAGTGCCTGGCCGACTCCCACGGCAACGTGGTGGTCGTGTCCACCCGTGACTGTTCGCTGCAGCGCCGCCACCAGAAGCTGGTGGAGGAGGCCCCGGCGCCGTTCCTGTCCGAGGCCCAGGTCGAGGAGCTGTACAGCGCCTCCAAGGCGATCCTCAAGGAAGCCGGTTACGTCGGTGCGGGCACCGTCGAGTTCCTGGTCGGCGCCGACGGCACGATCTCCTTCCTGGAGGTCAACACCCGCCTGCAGGTCGAGCACCCGGTCACCGAGGAAGTCGCCGGCATCGACCTCGTCCGCGAGATGTTCCGCATCGCCGACGGCGAGGAACTGGGCTACGGGGACCCGGAGTTGCGCGGTCACTCCTTCGAGTTCCGCATCAACGGCGAGGACCCGGGCCGGGGTTTCCTGCCCGCGCCCGGCACCGTCACCAAGTTCGACGCGCCCTCGGGCCCCGGTGTCCGCCTGGACGCGGGCGTCGAGTCCGGCTCGGTCATCGGCCCGGCCTGGGACTCCCTGCTCGCCAAGCTGATCGTCACCGGGCGCACCCGCAAGGAGGCCCTGGAGCGGGCCGCGCGTGCGCTGGCCGAGTTCGAGGTCGACGGCATGGCGACCGCCATCCCGTTCCACCGCAAGGTGGTCGTCGACCCGGCGTTCGCGCCCGAACTGACGGGCTCAGCCGCCCCGTTCACGATCTTCACGCGGTGGATCGAGACCGAGTTCGTCAACGACATCCCGCCGTTCGCCCCCGGCGGCGAGGCGGATGCCGACGACGAGGACGGCGACCGCGAGACGATCGTCGTCGAGGTCGGCGGCAAGCGCCTCGAGGTCTCCCTGCCGTCGTCGCTCGGCATGTCCCTGGCCCGTACGGGCCTTGCGGCCGGCGCCAAGCCGAAGCGCCGCGCGGCCAAGAAGTCCGGGCCCGCGGCCTCCGGTGACACGCTCGCCTCGCCGATGCAGGGCACCATCGTCAAGGTCGCGGTCGAGGAGGGCCAGGAGGTCCAGGAGGGCGATCTGATCGTCGTCCTCGAGGCCATGAAGATGGAGCAGCCGCTGAACGCGCACAAGGCGGGCACCATCAAGGGCCTGTCCGCCGAGGTGGGCGGCTCGCTCACGTCCGGCGCCGCGATCTGCGAGATCAAGGACTGACGTCCCGCGTCAGCGCAACTGACGTAACGCAAGGGCCCGTTGAACCGTGACCGGTTCAACGGGCCCTTGCCGTACGGTCCTTGCGGTGTTCAGGCGGCCCGCTCCCAGCCGAGGCCGCCGCGCATGATGTTCAGGCCCACGGCCCCGAAGCCGACGGCGAGGAACGCGAAGCCGACCACGGCGACGGCCTCGATGCCGGAGATCCAGCCGACGACGTTCAGCGGCATCGCCACGATCACCGCCCACGCGGCCCACGCCGGGACGGCGCGGCTGCGCAGCAGGGCCACGCCGATGAGGATCGAGCCGATGACGTGGCCCGCGATGAACCCGACGACGGCCGCGTTCAGTTGGGGCAGCGACTCGATGCCCTTCTGCAGCGTGACGAGCACCGGCTGGTCGAGGCCCTTGTCGAGGCCCGCGAGGGTGACGGCGTCGGTGGACGGGGTGCCGTTGATGAGGATCAGCGCACCGCCGAACAGCAGCGTGCCGGCGAGCCCCAGCTTCCGGGAGCGGGCCATCGCGTAGCCGCCGACCAGCAGGACGGCGGCGGTCAGCACCAGCGAGGCGACGACCCAGATCCACAGGTCGGCCTTCATCTGCCCCTGGTGCTCGGCGATGCCCCGGACCATCCCCTTGTCGTCGGCGTCGAGCCCGTACGGCTGGAACAGGAACGCCAGGATGAACAGGACCGGGCCGAGGAACGCGACCAGGGCCATGGTCAGGCGGGCGGGCCCCACCCGTCCGACGGCGGTCCCTGGCGCGGCTGCGGGCACGTGCGCGGGCGACGGTGTGGCGGTCATGGCGTTCCCCCGATGCCGTAGGTGACCTGCTCACAGACAGTGAAGCCGCGCCGCGGGCCGCGGGCCATCCGTCAATTCTGAGGGTGCCGCGGCACCTCACCTGCCGCCCCCGCCTCAGTCGTCGAGCAGCCCCAACTCCCGTCCCCTGCGCAGCAGTGCCGCGGTGTGCCCGGCGGCCAGCTTGCGGTGCAGGGACGCCACGTAGCCGCGTACGGTCGTCAGCGAGATGCCCATGGCGCGGGCGGCCTCCGCCGGGGTGCGGCCCGCGTCGATGTGTTCCAGGGTGCGGTGCTCGCGCTCGGTGAGGCCGAGCCCGCGGGCGGCGGCGCGGCCCGCGGCCAGGTCCCGCAGGAGCACGAGGCGCGGCACGCCGGGCACCGCGCAGGGCACGACCCGGACGGCCGCGTCCCCCACCCGGAACGGATCGGGGCCCGCGAGCCGCGCATCGCCGCGCACGAGCGGCAGCAGCGCCTCGGCGACGGCGTCCAGGGGGCGCAGGGTGCCGCTCTCGTCGACGGCGGCGACACCGTGGCCCGGGCGGCCGACGGAGTCGAGCGCGGCGGCGACGACGGCGAGCAGCCGGTTCCGCCGGGCCAATTGCCGCTCCAGGGCGGCGACTTGGGTGTGCGCGTAGCCGAACAGGTCGCGCTGGCGGTCGGTGAAGTCGGTGCCGGCGCGTACGAGGGCGTACCCGACGACGCCCTCGGGGTCGCGCGCGCTGCTGACGAGGTGGCGGCGCACGCCGAAGGGCCGGAAGTCCAGGTTGTAGCAGTGCGTGCGCTGCCAGTCCCGGTCGCTGGCGACGTCACTGACCCGGCGGGCGCCGCCGGTGCCGCCGACGAGCATCGCCTCGGTCAGCGGATGGTCCACCGGGTGGTCGTAGATGGCCGTCGGGTCGGCGTGGAACGACTCGGCGGGCACGGCGACGGCCTGGACGCCGGCGCCCGGCACCTCGAAGCGGTACCACTGGGCGCCGTCGGCCGGGACGAGCCGGATCAGCTCGCGGACCGCGCCGGTGCGCAACTCCTCGACGTCCGTCGCCTGTTCGAGCTCGCGCACGAGTCCGCGTACGTCCCGTACGTCACCGTCGCTGATGTCCATGGCCCGCTCCAGGACGATTCCCTGTTCCCGACGCTACTGCGGTGGCCGTCCCTCCGCACCGGCCCGGCGGGGCGATCAGGCATCCTTGGAAGCCCGCGCCCGCCCAGGGAGGCCCGATGACGTCCGGCACCGACCACGAGCGCGCCCGTCCCATGCGTGCGGACGCGCGCCGCAACTACGACCGGCTGCTCACCCAGGCCCGCCGGGCCTTCGCCGAGCACGGCACGGGGGCGTCCCTGGAGGACGTGGCCCGGAGCGCCGGGGTCGGCATCGGCACCCTGTACCGGCACTTCCCGAACCGCTACGCGCTGGTGAGCGCCGTCTTCGAGGAGGCCGTCAGCGATCTGCTCGCCCGCTCCCGGGCCCTGCTCGACGCGCCCCAGCCCTGCACGGCACTCGTCACCTGGCTGCGCGAGATCATCACGCACGCGAGCGAGTACCGGGGTCTTTCCCGGGCTCTCATGTCGGCCTCCCAGGACGAGAGTTCGGCGCTCGCACGGTGCAGTACGCCGATGCGGGCGGCGGGCCAGGCCCTGCTGACCCGGGCGCAGGCCTCCGGCTCGGTGCGGGATGATGTGTCGATCGGGGACTTGCTCCAGCTGACCAACGCGATTGCGCTGGCCGCCGAGGAGACCCCGTCCGACCCGGATCTGGCGGATCGGCTGTTGCGACTTACTCTGCGGGGCATCACGGCAAGCTGACCGGCGTCAGCGCTGAGGTACCGGGGCTCCGCCCCGGACCCCGCTCCTCGAACGCCGGAGGGGCTGACTTCAACGCCTCCGCAGGTCAGCAACTCGGGCCGTGCGTTCGGGCCCCGCGTCAAGCGCGGCTGCCGACCTCAACGGGTGGCCCCCGCCAGGGAGTTGGCCCCGGCGTTGACCTGGCAGCGGGACATCCCGGCGCGGCTGGCGCGCCGGGACGGGATCACCGCCCCCGGCCGACGAAGGGCCCGCCCCCGCGACAGCGATCTGTACGCCCTGGTCGGCCAGCGCCTGCAGTTCCGTGGCGGCCCGGTCGTCGTGCGCGGGCGGCTCGTCGGTGACGAGCCGCGTGATCACATCGGTCGGCACGGTCTGGAACATGGTGTCCGTCCCGAGCTTGGAGTGATCCGCGAGCACGACGACCTCCGCCGCGGCCTGCACGAGCGCCCGGTCCACGGAAGCCGACAGCATGTTGGACGTGGAGAGTCCGCGCTCGGCCGTGAGACCACTGCCGGACAGGAACGCCCGGGAGACTCTCAGACCCTGCAGGGACTGCTCGGCGCCGCTGCCCACCAGCGCGTAGTTGGAACCCCGCAGCGTGCCACCGGTCATGACGACCTCGACCCGGTTGGCGTGTGCCAGTGCCTGGGCGACGAGGAGCGAGTTGGTGACGACGGTCAGGCCCGGCACACGCGCGAGCCGGCGGGCCAGCTCCTGCGTGGTCGTCCCCGCGCCCACCACGATGGCTTCGCCCTCTTCGACGAGACCCGCGGCGAGATCGGCGATGGCCGTCTTCTCTGCGGTCGCGAGATGTGACTTCTGCGGAAAGCCGGATTCCCGCGTGAATCCGCCCGGCAATACCGCACCGCCATGTCGGCGGTCGAGGAGTCCTTCTGCCTCCAGTGCGCGCACGTCCCGCCGTACGGTCACTTCGGAGGTCTGGACGACGCGGGCGAGCTCACGGAGCGATACCGCCCCGTTGGCCCGCACCATTTCGAGGATCAATTGACGACGTTCTGCAGCGAACACGAAACTGACAGTAACCCCAACGACCGTCTGCTTTCAGCAGTTTGCGCCGAATTACAGATTCTGTTCGCACAGGAACCCTGGAAGTGGTATAGGCACAACGAGGGTGTTTACGCCCGGTGCCTATGCCGTCCGCATGGGCCGCAACTCACCGTGACCTGCGGCTCGTTCACTCCTGACGCGCGCGGCTCAGCCTTCTTCGGCGACCTTCCGCGAGTGCAGCTGCCGTGCCACTTCGGCGATCGAGCCCGAAAGGGAGGGGTACACGGTGAACGCGTTCGCGATCTGTTCGACCGTCAGATTGTTGTCGACCGCGATCGAGATGGGGTGGATCAGTTCCGAGGCGCGGGGCGCGACGACCACACCGCCGACCACGATGCCGGTGCCCGGACGGCAGAAGATCTTGACGAAGCCGTCCCGGATGCCCTGCATCTTCGCGCGCGGGTTGCGCAGCAGCGGCAGCTTGACGACGCGGGCGTCGATCTTGCCGCCGTCGACGTCGGCCTGCGAGTAGCCGACGGTCGCGATCTCCGGGTCGGTGAACACGTTCGAGGAGACCGTCTTGAGGTTCAGCGGGGTCACCGCGTCGCCCAGGAAGTGGTACATCGCGATGCGGCCCTGCATGGCGGCGACGGACGCGAGGGCGAAGACGCCGGTCACGTCACCGGCGGCGTACACACCGGGAGCGGACGTGCGGCTGACCTTGTCGGTCCAGATGTGACCGGACTCCTTCAGCTTGACCCCGGCCTCCTCCAGGCCCATCCCGCTGCTGTTGGGGATGGCGCCGACCGCCATCAGGCAGTGCGTGCCGGAGATGACCCGGCCGTCGGCGAGGGTGACCTCGACGCGGTCGCCGACCCGCTTGGCGGAGGCGGCGCGGGAGCGGGCCATGACGTTCATGCCGCGGCGGCGCATCACGTCCTCCAGGACCGCGGCGGCGTCCGGGTCCTCGCCGGGCAGCACGCGGTCGCGGGAGGAGACGAGGGTGACCTTGGAGCCGAGTGCCTGGTAGGCGCCGGCGAACTCGGCGCCGGTGACGCCGGAGCCGACCACGATCAGCTCTTCGGGCAGCTCGTCGAGGTCGTAGACCTGCGTCCAGTTGAGGATGCGCTCCCCGTCCGGCAGGGCGTCGGGGACCTCGCGCGGGTGGCCGCCGGTGGCGATCAGCACGGCATCGGCCGTGAGGGTCTCCTCGGTGCCGTCGGCGGCGGTCACGATCACCTTGCGGGAGCCGTCGAGGTCCTGCTGGCCCTCGAGACGGCCGCGGCCGCGCAGCACACGGGCGCCCGCGCGGGTGACGGAGGCGGTGATGTCGTGGGACTGGGCGAGCGCGAGGCGCTTCACGCGGCGGTTGACCTTGCCGAGGTCGACGCCGACGACGCGGGCCGGGGAGTCCGGGTCCGGGGTGTCGTCCTCGACGATGATGCCCAACTCTTCGTACGAGGAGTCGAAGGTCGTCATCACCTCGGCCGTCGCGATCAGGGTCTTCGACGGCACGCAGTCGGTGAGCACCGACGCCCCGCCCAGACCGTCGCAGTCGACGACGGTCACCTCCGCGCCGAGCGACGCGGCCACCAGGGCCGCTTCGTATCCGCCAGGTCCGCCACCGATGATCACGATCCGAGTCACGTACGCCATTGTCCCGCACGGTTCAAGGGGACGCCCGGGCGGGGTGCCGGCGACGGTTCTCCCCCGGGTCCCACTCGGGCTTCGCTCAGAGCGCGCGAGGCAACTGCCGTACCCTCGGACCCATGTCGCTCTACGCCGCGTACGCCGGCAATCTCGACCCGCGGCTCATGACGCGCCGCGCCCCGCACTCGCCGCTGCGCGCGACGGGCTGGCTGAACGGCTGGCGGCTGACGTTCGGGGGCGAGCACATGGGCTGGGAAGGCGCGCTCGCCACGGTCGTGGAGGCGCCCCGGTCGCAGGTCTTCGTCGCGCTGTACGACATCGCCCCCATGGACGAGGAGTCGATGGACCGCTGGGAGGGTGTCGGCCTCGACATCTACCGGCGGATGCGGGTGCGCATCGACACCCTGGAGGGCGAGGAGCCCGCGTGGGTGTACGTACTGAACGGATACGAGGGCGGCCTCCCCTCGGCGCGCTATCTCGGGGAGCTCGCGGACGCGGCGGAGTCGGCGGGCGCCCCGCACGACTACGTGATGGAGCTCCGCAAGCGCCCCTGCTGACGCCGGAACGGGTCCCGCCTTCTCGTCTGCCGGGTGCGCCTTCGTTCGCGGCGGCCCGCGGACAACGACGGATCATGGCCCCCGCGGCGCGAGTCCCGCCCCCCAACGGAGCGCATTCGTTGGAAACGACAAGACAACGATCGCCATCCCGTGCCCCTTGACATCTACGCGCGTAGGACTTGACCGGCTACCCTCAAGCGCGTGAACGCATCTGTTACTCCGGACAACCTCCAGGGCGACCCCTACGCCGCCGCCGACGCCGCCGCCGCTCGCCTGCGCGAGCTGACCGGCGCCGAGACCCACGACGTCGCCCTCGTGATGGGCTCCGGCTGGGCTCCGGCCGCCGAGGCGCTGGGCGCACCGGCCGCCGAGTTCCCCTTCACCGAGCTGCCCGGGTTCACCGGCGCGGCCGTGGCCGGGCACGGCGGCAAGGTCCGCTCGTACCAGGTCGGTGAGAAGCGCGCCCTGGTCTTCCTCGGCCGCACCCACTACTACGAGGGCCGCGGTGTCGCCGCCGTCGCGCACGGCGTGCGCACCGCCGCCGCCGCGGGCTGCAAGACCATCGTGCTGACGAACGGCTGCGGCGGTCTGCGCCAGGGCATGCGCCCGGGCCAGCCGGTCCTCATCTCGGACCACATCAACCTGACGGCCACGTCGCCGATCGTCGGCGCCAACTTCGTCGACCTGACCGACCTGTACTCGCCGCGGCTGCGCACGCTGTGCCAGGAGATCGACCCGACGCTGGAAGAGGGCGTGTACGCCCAGTTCCCCGGCCCGCACTACGAGACCCCGGCCGAAGTCCGCATGGCCGGCATCCTCGGCGCGGACCTGGTCGGCATGTCCACCACCCTCGAGGCCATCGCGGCCCGTGAGGCGGGCGCGGAGGTCCTCGGCATCTCCCTCGTGACGAACCTGGCCGCGGGCCTGTCCGGCGAGCCGCTCAACCACGAAGAGGTCCTGCAGGCCGGCCGCGACTCCGCCGTCCGCATGGGTGAGCTGCTGACCAAGGTCCTCGCCCGGATCTGAGCCGAGACCCGTACCCGCATCCGTACGCGTGAAGGAAACGAACCGTGACCGCTGAAGGCAGCGAACTGCTCGACCGGGCGAAGACCTGGCTGGCCGAGGATCCCGACCCCGAGACCCGTGAGGAGCTGGCCAAGCTCATCGAGAGCGCGGCGAGCGCGGCGAGCGCGGCGAGCGCGGCGGCCGGGCAGACGGAGGCACTCCGGGAGCGCTTCAGCGGCACCCTGCAGTTCGGCACGGCCGGTCTGCGCGGCGAGCTGGGCGCGGGCCCGATGCGGATGAACCGCGCGGTGGTCATCCGTGCGGCCGCGGGCCTCGCCGCGTATCTGAAGGCCAAGGGCCAGGGCGAGGGCCTGGTCGTCATCGGGTACGACGCGCGGCACAGGTCCGCGGACTTCGCGCGGGACACGGCGGCGGTCATGGTGGGCGCCGGGCTGCGCGCGGCGGTGCTGCCCCGGCCGCTGCCGACGCCCGTACTCGCCTTCGCCATACGGCACTTGGGCGCGGTGGCGGGTGTGGAGGTCACGGCCTCGCACAACCCGCCGCGGGACAACGGCTACAAGGTGTACCTCGGCGACGGCTCGCAGATCGTGCCGCCCGCGGACGCGGAGATCGCCGCCGAGATCGACGCGGTGGTCTCTCTCGACGACGTACCGCGTCCGGACAGCGGCTGGGAGACGCTCGGCGACGAGGTCCTGGACGCCTATCTGGCGCGTACGGACGCGGTCCTCGCGGCCGGGTCCCCGCGCACCGCCCGCACCGTCTACACGGCGATGCACGGCGTCGGCAAGGACACGCTGCTCGCCGCCTTCGCGCGGGCGGGCTTCCCCGAGCCGGTGCTCGTGGCCGAGCAGGCCGAGCCCGACCCCGACTTCCCGACGGTCGCGTTCCCGAACCCGGAGGAGCCGGGCGCGATGGACCTGTCGTTCGCGACGGCCCGCTCGCTGGCCGGGGCCCCGGACCTGATCATCGCCAACGACCCGGACGCGGACCGCTGCGCCGTAGCCGTCCCGGACGGCGGGGACTGGCGGATGCTGCGCGGCGACGAGGTGGGCGCGCTGCTCGCCGCGCACCTGGTGCAGCGGGGCGTGAGCGGCGTGCTCGCCGAGTCGATCGTGTCCTCGTCGCTGCTCGGCCGGATCGCCGAGGCGGCTTCGCTGCCGTACGAGGAGACGCTGACCGGCTTCAAGTGGATCGCCCGCGTCGAGGGCCTGCGCTACGGCTACGAGGAGGCGCTCGGCTACTGCGTCGACCCCGAGGGCGTGCGCGACAAGGACGGCATCACGGCCGCGCTGCTCGTCACCGAGCTGGCCAGTGAACTCAAGGAGCAGGGCCGCACCCTGCTCGACGCGCTCGACGACCTGGCGCTCGCCCACGGGCTGCACGCCACGGACCAGTTGAGCGTGCGCGTGGAGGACCTGTCGGTCATCGCCGACGCGATGCGCCGCCTGCGCGAGGTGCCTCCGGCGGAGCTGGCGGGGCTCGCGGTGACCCGGGCCGACGATCTGTCCGAGGGCGCGGGCGGGCTGCCGCCGACCGATGGGCTCCGCTACACCTTGGACGGGGCGCGGGTCATCGTCCGCCCGTCCGGCACGGAGCCCAAGCTGAAGTGCTACCTGGAGGTCGTGGTGCCGGTGGCGGACCGGGGTTCTCTGGACGCGGCCCGGGCCAAGGGTGCCGAACTCCTCGCGGCGATCAAGCGGGACCTGTCTGCTGCGGCCGGCATCTAGCCCAGGTCACGGGGCTCCGCTCCGGACCCCGCCCCCGCAATCGACGGGGGAGGCTGGTTTTACCTCGACCGAGTGATTCCTGCGGGGCAGTTGACGGAACGAAGGGCGACAGGTGCCGGGGGCAACGGGAAGGTTGCCCCCGCACACCGCCCCCGTTCCCAGGAGCCGCAGACGTGCCCCCGACCGCAACCGAGACCCCGCTCCTGCCGAAGGCGACGGCACGTCCCACCCGCACCGCTCCGAGCACCAGGTCCACAGGCCTGCGCCGAGCCGCCCCCGCCCTGCTCGCCTACGTGGCCCTGCGTACCTTCGCGCTGCTCGTCTTCGGCGTATGGGCACACAAGGAGGGGCACGGGATCTGGCCCGCGCTGGCCGCGGACTGGGACTCCAAGTGGTACCTGGGCATCGCCGACCACGGCTACGAGCGCACCCTCGGCACCGAGTACGACGCCAACAACCTGGCCTTCTTCCCCCTCTACCCGTACGCGGTGAAGGCGTTCGCCGCGGTGACGCCGGGTTCGCGGGCGACGGTGGGGCTGATCCTCGCCGGGATCTGCTCGCTGTTCGCGGCGTGGGGGATCTTCGCGGTCGGCGACCGGCTGCACGGGCGGCGGGTCGGCGTGCTGCTCACCTTCCTGTGGGCCTGCTTCCCCGTCGGCATCGTCCAGTGGATGGGCTACACGGAGTCCCTCTTCACGGCGTTCGTGGCGTGGTCCCTGTACGCCGTGCTCACCGGGCGCTGGGTGTGGGCCGGAACGCTGGCCGCGCTGTCGGGACTGACCCGGCCGACGGGTATCGCGCTCGCCGCGGCGGTGAGCGTGTGCGGCCTGCTCGCGCTGCGGCGCCGCTTCTCCTGGCGGGTCCTCGCGGGCACGCTGCTCGCCCCGCTGGGCTGGCTCGCGTACGTCGGCTGGGTCGGGCTGCGACTGGGCCGCTGGGACGGCTACTTCGCCGTGCAGAAGCTGTGGCACAACGAGTTGGACGGCGGCGTCGAGACCCTGCGCCGGATGCGGGAGTTCCTCGCGTACGACTCGACGCCGGAGCTCTTCCTGATCATGGTGTCGGTGACGCTGCTCGGCGCGGTCCTCCTGTACGCGCTCTCGCTCTGGGACCGCCAGCCGCTGCCCCTGCTGATCTTCACGGGCATCCTGCTGGTGATCACGCTCGGCAGCGGCGGCGTCTACTTCTCCCGCGCCCGCTTCCTGCTGCCCGGCTTTCCGCTGCTGCTGCCGGTGGCGCTGGTGATGGCGCGGGCGTCGCGGCGGTTCCTGGTGCTCTCGGTGACGGGGGCGGTGCTCGGGGCGGCGTATTGCGGGGCGTACATGATCCTGGTGTGGCCGAGCGCTCCCTGACGTCCACCGCCAGGGCCCGACGGGCCCGAGGGCGCGTATCGAGTCGTGATCAATGGGTGGTCCAGGAGAGGTCTTTGATCCAGATCATCGAGGCGCGCGGGTGAAGACCGGCGAGGTGGCTGTCCGGGGTCTTGTCGTACCGAGTGGCGATGCCTCGCCAGGCCTTGAGCTTGTTGATCAGACGCCCGACAGTGTTGCGCTCCTCGTACAGGTTGGCGTCGAGGCCGACGGGCCGACCACCACGGGAGCCCTTCTTCTTCCGGTTGGCGGCCCAAATCCGTACCTGGCCTGCCGTCAGGACGAACACCAGGGGGCAGCATTCCCGACGAACTCCCATTCGTTGTCGGTCAGTTGCACTCGCGTCACGCAAGACCGCCTGCGGGCTTCAGCCTGCCGACGTGCGTGCCGTGCCCCTGGTGCGGATGCGCTGACTGAGAAAGAGAGCGGCGCGGTCCAGTGCCTCGTCGGCTTCGTCCAGAACGCCGGCGAACGCCTGGAAGACATGCGGAACGTCAGCGGTGACGTCCAGGATGACGTCCACTCCGGCTTCCCTCGCGCGCGTGGCCATGCGGGTGGAGTCGTCCAGCAGTATTTCGTTGGTGCCCGCCTGCAGAAGCATCGGAGGGAGGCCGGTCAGGTCGGCGAGGGTGGCGGGGCTGAGCATGGGCTGATGCGGATCTTGTCCCGCAAGGTACATGGTCCCGGTGTGCTCCAGGCCCTCACGCGTGAAGAACGGATCGACGCCCGCCTTGGTGTCCATGCTCTCGCCCGTCCGGGTCATGTCGAGTCCGGGGGAGAACGCCACGATCGCGGCGGGCATGGGCAGGCCCGCGTCGCGGGCGGCGAGGCAGGTGGTGACGGTGAGGCCGCCGCCGGCGGAGTCCCCGGCGAACGCGATCGCCGAAGGGTCTTCGCCGCTGTCGAGAAGTGCACGGTAGGCGCTCACTCCATCCTCGATCGCGGCCGGGAACGGATGCTCAGGGGCCAGCCGGTAATCCAGGGAGAACGCCCTGAACCCTGTTCTGGTCACCAGGTTCCCCGTCAGCGACATCGCCGTCTCCGGTGAACCGACCACGTAGGAGCCGCCGTGAAAGTAGAGGATCGTCCCGGCCTTCGGAGTGCCGACCGGCTCGACGAGTACCGCGGGGCGATCGCCGAGCGTCGAGGTCCGGGTGCGGATCCCGGCCGGGACGATCATTTCCCCCATCATCGCCCTGAACCCGGCGCGGATCTCCTCCACCGACGGAGGGGCCTCCGACCGAGGGGCCTCCGGCTGAGGCCGTCGGACCATCGCGTCGATCTCCGCGCGCTGTTGCCTGCTCATGGTCGCCTCCATCGCGAGTGCATGCCAAAGAAGTATATGCCCAGGCATGTAAGTTACGATATATGCCATGGCATCTAAGTCAAGCCGTGGCCCGATCGACCTGCCGGGCTTCTTCGCCGATCTCGTCCGCTGCGAGACACGCCTCTACAACGCGCTGAACGACCGCCTTCGCGAGCGGCACGGGATCGTCACGTCGCAGTTCGAGTCCCTGCGCTTCCTGCGCGACCACCCCGGGTCCCGGGTCGCGGAACTCGCCACCGAATTCGCCATCGGGATCGGCGCGACCAGCAAGGGCATCGACCGCCTGGAGAAGCAGGCATGGGTCATACGGCGAACCAATCCATCGGACCGCCGCTCATCACTGCTGGATCTGACCCCCGAAGGCCTGCGACTCGTCGAGGCGGCGGAGGCGACCTTCACCAAAACACTGGCCGAGCTGACCGCAGACGTCCTGAACGGCCCCTCAGGACCGGCCGCCGCACAGATCTTCTCGGAGTTGCGCTCCGTACTCGAACGCGACCAGATCGGCCTGCCCACAGGCTGACCGGCATGCGCATCCAGCACGACTGCCCGCAGCCGCGTGATCAGCGTTCGCCACGAGGGTGAATCCCGCGGATCGATCACGACTCGATACGCGCCCTAGGGCCGCCCTCGGGTCCCTCTGGAGTCGGGGCCGGGCATGCGCAGCGGTCTTCTCCCCGGTCGTCCTACGCTCCACTATGAAAACTGGTGTCCGACCCCCGCTGCCCCCCAGCGGGTCCACCGGAGCACCCCGCGTCCCGCCAACCCCCCTTGCGCGGGCGCCACTTGGGCCGGTCGCGGCCCGTCCCGACGGGGGCGGGCCGCGGCCGGCTGTCAGCCGAGGGCGATGAGCACGATCAGCAGGAGTGCGCCCGCCGCGGCCGGCGCGAAGATCTCGTAGGCCCAGCGGACCGACGGCTCGCCCTGTGCGCCCGGGTCGCCCGCGCGGGCCTCCTGCAGCTCCCGCAGGTCGTCCATCGTGCGGTCACCGAGGGACCGCGTCGGCCGCTCCCGGCCGCCCGTCAGCAGCGTCGAGCTGCCCGGGTCGCCCGCGGCGGCGGCACGGGCCAGATTGCGCTGGGCCTTCTTGCGGTCGCGCAGGGAGACGGGGATGGACCAGAGCTGGTACTTGGTTCCGGCCTGGTCGAAGACCTCGTTCGAGAAGCCGGAGCGGAAGCTCGCGACGGCGGCCCAGGGCAGGGTGACGATCCGGAACGGGTTGCGGATGCGCAGCCGCTCCTCGTTGGCGAAGACCGCGGGCCGGAAGGTGAACGCCACGACCAGCGGCACCACGAGCAGCAGCCCGGCCAGAGCCAGCCACGGCGTGCGGCCCTCGCCCTTGAACACGGCGTCGAACCCGAGCCAGGCACCGAGGGCGAGCAGGACGACGCCGCCGGCGATGCCTGCGGAGGACCGGTAGATGCGGTCCGCGGTGGACGGGGTGGGGGCGCTGGTCATGGGGTGATTGTGCCTGATGCCCGGGGCCCGGCGCGGGGCGGATCCCCAGGAGCCCGGCCCCGCCGACGACAGCCCCGCACCCCTGCCCGCACCCCTGGCGGAGTACTCGCCTCCCCTGTACAGCAGCTACGCGCGTAGATATGCTCCTCTCGTGACCATGCCCACTGCATCCGCACATGCCAAAGAACACGCGCTGGCCGACGCCACCGCCTCCGAGGCCACCCTGCGCCGATTCCTCCAGGGACTGCCTGGCGTCGACGCGGTGGGCCTGGAGGGCCGCGCCGCCGCGCTCGGGACCCGTTCCATCAAGACCACGGCGAAGGCGTACGCCATCGACCTGGCCATCTCGATGATCGACCTGACGACCCTGGAAGGCGCCGACACCCCGGGCAAGGTCCGGGCCCTCGGCGCCAAGGCCGTGAACCCGGACCCGACGGACCGCACCGCGCCGCGCACCGCCGCCGTCTGCGTCTACCCGGACATGGTGGAGACCGCGAAGGCCGCCGTCGCCGGGACGGACGTGAAGGTCGCCTCCGTCGCCACCGCGTTCCCCGCGGGCCGTGCCGCCCTCGAGGTCAAGCTGGGCGACGTGCGCGAGGCCGTCGCCGCCGGGGCCGACGAGATCGACATGGTCATCGACCGCGGCGCCTTCCTCGCCGGGAAGTACATGAAGGTCTACGAGGAGATCCGCGCCGTGAAGGAGGCCTCCGGGTCCGCCCGGCTCAAGGTCATCTTCGAGACCGGCGAGCTGTCGACGTACGACAACATCCGGCGCGCGAGCTGGATCGGCATGCTGGCCGGGGCCGACTTCATCAAGACCTCGACGGGCAAGGTCGGCGTCAACGCCACCCCCGCGAACACGCTGCTGATGCTGGAGGCCGTGCGCGACTTCCGCGCCGCCACCGGCGTCCAGATCGGCGTGAAGCCCGCCGGCGGCATCCGCACCTCGAAGGACGCCGTCAAGTTCCTCGTGCTCGTGAACGAGACGGTGGGCGAGGACTGGCTCGACAACCACTGGTTCCGCTTCGGCGCCTCCAGCCTGCTCAACGACCTGCTGATGCAGCGTCAGAAGCTGGCCACAGGCCGCTACTCCGGTCCCGACTACGTTACGGTGGACTGACACATGGCATTCGAGTACGCTCCCGCGCCCGAATCGCGCGCGATCGTCGACATCGCCCCGTCGTACGGCCTTTTCATCGACGGTGAGTTCGTCGAAGGCTCGGGTGGGGATCTGAACAAGACGGTCTCTCCGTCCACTGAAGAAGTACTCGCCGAGTACACCCAGGCGAGCGCAGAGGATGTCGACCGGGCGGTCAAGGCCGCTCGGAAGGCGTTCGAGAAGTGGTCGGCACTGCCGGGCGCCGAGCGCGGCAAGTACCTGTTCCGGATCGCTCGGATCATCCAGGAGCGCAGCCGCGAGCTGGCCGTCCTGGAGACCCTCGACAACGGCAAGCCGATCAAGGAGACCCGCGACGCGGACCTCCCGCTGGTCGCCGCGCACTTCTTCTACTACGCGGGCTGGGCCGACAAGCTCGACCACGCCGGCTTCGGCCCGAACCCGGCGCCGCTCGGCGTGGCCGGCCAGGTCATCCCGTGGAACTTCCCGCTCCTCATGCTGGCGTGGAAGATCGCCCCGGCGCTCGCGACCGGCAACACGGTCGTCCTGAAGCCCGCCGAGACGACCCCGCTGTCCGCGCTCTTCTTCGCGGACATCTGCCGTCAGGCCGGTCTCCCGAAGGGCGTCGTCAACATCGTCACCGGTGACGGACGCACCGGCGCGGCCCTCACCGCCCACCCCGACGTGAACAAGGTCGCCTTCACCGGCTCCACGGCCGTCGGCAAGCAGATCGCGCGCTCGGTCGCGGGCACGGACAAGAAGCTCACGCTCGAACTCGGCGGCAAGGGCGCGAACATCGTCTTCGACGACGCCCCGATCGACCAGGCCGTCGAGGGCATCGTCACCGGCATCTTCTTCAACCAGGGCCAGGTCTGCTGCGCGGGCAGCCGTCTCCTCGTCCAGGAGTCGATCCAGGAGGAGCTGCTCGACTCGCTGAAGCGGCGCCTGTCGACGCTGCGCCTGGGCGACCCGCTCGACAAGAACACCGACATCGGCGCCATCAACTCGGCCGAGCAGCTGGCCCGGATCACGGCGCTCACCGAGACCGGCGAGGCCGAGGGCGCCGAGCGCTGGTCGGCGCCGTGCGAACTGCCGTCCTCCGGCTACTGGTTCGCGCCGACGCTGTTCACGAACGTCACGCAGGCGCACACCGTCGCCCGCGACGAGATCTTCGGCCCGGTCCTTTCGGTGCTCTCCTTCCGGACGCCGGAGGAGGCCGTCGCCAAGGCCAACAACACGCAGTACGGCCTGTCGGCGGGCATCTGGACCGAGAAGGGCTCGCGGATCCTGGCCGTCGCCAACAAGCTGCGCGCCGGGGTCGTCTGGGCCAACACGTTCAACAAGTTCGACCCGACCTCGCCCTTCGGCGGCTACAAGGAGTCGGGCTTCGGCCGCGAGGGCGGCCGTCACGGTCTGGAGGCCTACCTCGATGTCTGAGACACGACTGTCGGTCTTCAAGACCTACAAGCTGTACGTGGGCGGGAAGTTCCCGCGTTCCGAGAGCGGCCGGGTGTACGAGGTGACGGACAGCAAGGGCAAGTGGCTCGCCAACGCGCCGCTCTCCTCCCGCAAGGACGGCCGTGACGCGGTCGTCGCCGCCCGCAAGGCGTTCGGCGGCTGGTCGGGCGCGACCGCGTACAACCGCGGGCAGATCCTCTACCGCGTCGCCGAGATGCTCGAGGGCCGCCGCGAGCAGTACGTGCGCGAGGTCGCCGAGGCGGAGGGCCTGAGCAAGTCGAAGGCGGGCGCCGTCGTCGACGCCGCCATCGACCGCTGGGTCTGGTACGCGGGCTGGACCGACAAGATCGGCCAGGTCGTCGGGGGCGCGAACCCCGTCGCGGGCCCGTTCTTCAACCTCTCGACGCCCGAGCCGACCGGTGTCGTCACGGTCCTGGCCCCCCAGGACTCGTCGTTCCTCGGCCTCGTCTCGGTGATCGCCCCCGTCATCGCCGCCGGCAACACGGCGGTCGTGATCGCGAGCGAGAAGGCCCCGCTGCCCGCGCTCTCCCTCGGCGAGGTGCTCGCCACCTCGGACGTCCCCGGCGGCGTCGTGAACATCCTGTCCGGCAAGGCCTCGGAGATCGCCCCGTCGCTCGCCGCGCACCAGGACGTGAACGGCATCGATCTGACGGGCGCCGACGCCGAGCTGGCGAAGGACCTGGAGATCGCGGCGGCGGACAACCTGAAGCGCGTCCGCCGTCCCCAGCCTGTGGAGGACTTCTCTGCCGACCCGGGCACGGACCGGCTGACGACGTTCCTGGAGACCAAGACGGTCTGGCACCCGACGGGTTCGCTGGGCGCGTCCGGGTCCTCGTACTAGGAACGCCCGGAGCCCTTACGAGAGCGCGTACGGGCTCCTCGAGCCAGAGGCTCCGGCCCCTTCTCCGTCCAGGAGGGGCCGGGGCCTCGCCGCGCTCCGGGGCCGTCAGATGTCGAGGCGTCGCGCGATCCCGTCGAGCACGCAGTCGAGGCCGAACGCGAACTCCCAGGCGGGGTCGTCCTTGCGCGTCGCGGACAGCCCGTACCGCTGGTACGTCGGGTAACGGCCGCTGCCCATCAGGTAGTTCATCTGCGGTGCGAGCGCCTGCCGGGTCTCGTCACCGCTCTCCCAGCCGTGCTGCTCCCGGTACTGACGCAACGCGATCTCGGTCTGCGTAGAGCCGTGCACGAACGCGCCGACCGCGCGGAACGCGGCCATCATCGAGTCGGCGTCGAGACCCCGGCCGTCCAGGGCCCTCAACTGCCGTTCGGCGACGGCCATCCGGGCCGGGGTGAGCTGGATCAGCGGCAGCGGCGCCTGCCCCAGCCAGGGGTGACTGAGCATCAACTCCCTTGTCTGCAGGCCGAAGGAGCGCAGCACCTCGCGCCAGTCGGCCACGTCGTCCGGCACGGTCAGCTCCGCGGAGACGTGGTCGAACATGAGCGCCCAGAGATCCTCCTTGCCGGACACGTGCCGGTACGCGGCCATGGGCGCGACCCCGAGTTTCGTGGCGAGGCGGCGCATGGTGACGGCGGCCCCGCCCTCCTCGTCGGCCAGCTCCACGGCTGCGGCGGCGATCCGCTCCAGCGTCAGCGAGGCACGCCTGGCCGGGGCGGGCCTCTCGAGGCGCTCCCAGAGCGAGGGCTCGACGAGCCTGCCCTCCGCGCCTTCCGCTCCCTCGGTCTCCTTCTCCGCCACCACGGCCGGGCTCCTCTCGCTCAGCGCCCACGATCGTGTACAGCGTATCCCCAGTAGACGGCGTACACATTCGTGTGTACGTTGTACGCGTTCGGATACGCCGTACACATCCAGGCGCATCAAAGCGTTCTCATCCAGGGGGTCCCCATGTCCGATCCGGATCACAGCTCCAGCCCGCTCCGCGTCGCCGTCCTCGTCGGCTCCACCCGGGAGGGCCGCTTCGCACCGGTCGTCACGAAGTGGCTGACCGGGCTCCTCGGGCAGCGCGACGACCTGCGCGCCGATGTCGTCGACCTCGCCGAGACGCCGCTGCCGACCGTCCTGCCGGCCTTCGGCCAGGAACCCGCACCCGGCACGACGGAGGCACTCGCCCTCGTGACACCCCGCCTCGCGGCCGCCGACGCGTTCGTCTTCGTCACGCCCGAGTACAACCACAGCTTCCCCGCGGCCCTGAAGAACGCGATCGACTGGCACAACGAGCAGTGGCACGGCAAGCCGATCGCCTTCGTGTCGTACGGCGGCCTGTCGGGCGGGCTGCGCGCGGTCGAGCAACTACGCCTCGTCATGGCCGAGTTGAACGCGACGACCATCCGCAACACGGTCAGCTTCCACAACGCCTACGGCGCGTTCACCGTGGACGGCCGCGTCGACGACCCGGCGGTGGACACCGCCGCGAAGGCCATGCTCGACCAGCTGACCTGGTGGGCGCACGCGCTGCGCGACGCCAAGTCCCTTCGCCCGTACGCGGCTTGAGCCATGACATCCACAACCTCCACACAGAAGCCCGGAGTTCAGGCACCCACCGCGCCCAACGCCCCCGCCGCGCCCGCCATGCCGTCCCGGCCGGTGATCGCGGGGCTCCTGCTCGGGATCGTGCTCGCCACGCTCGACGGCACCGTCGTGGGCACGGCGCTGCCCGTCATCGTCGAGGACCTGGGCGGTCTCACCCACCTTTCCTGGGTGGTGACGGCCTACCTGCTGACCACCGCCGTCACCACACCGCTCTGGGGCAAGATCGGCGATCTGTACGGGCGCAAGGGGTCGTACCTCGTCTCCATCTCCGTCTTCCTCGCCGGATCCGCGCTGTGCGGACTCGCCCAGGACATGGGGCAGTTGATCGCGTTCCGGGCACTCCAGGGGATCGGCGCGGGCGGCCTCTTCGTCGGCGCGCTCTCGCTCATCGGGACGCTGCTGCCGCCCGCCGAGGCGGGCCGCTCCCAGTCGGTCATCGGGGTGCTGCTGCCCGCCGCCATGATCGGCGGCCCGCTCGTCGGCGGTTTCCTCACGGACCGGCTCGACTGGCGTTGGGTGTTCTACGTCAATCTGCCCGTCGGCGCGGTCGCGCTCGCCGTCGTCGGGCTCGGCGTCCGGGTCCGCACCGAGCGCGTCCGGGCCCGGATGGACCTGGCGGGGGCCGGACTCCTGACGGCGGCGATCCTGGCCCTGACGCTGCTCGCGTCCTGGGCGGGCACGACGTACGCCTGGGTGTCGCCGCCGATCGCCGCGCTCGGCGTCGTCGCCGGGGCGGCCCTGGTCGCGTTCCTGCGGGTGGAGCGGCGGGCGGCCGAGCCGGTGATCCCGCCGCGGCTGTTCCGCGACCGGAACTTCACCGCCGCGCAGGGCCTCACGTTCCTCGCGGGCGCGGCGATGCTCGCGGCGGCCAGTTATCTGCCGCAGTACATGCAGCTCGTCCTCGGCATGTCGTCGACGGCCAGCGGTCTGCTGCTGCTCCCGCTGATGCTCGGCATGATGGGCGCCCAACTCACCATCGGGCGGCGGGTGAGCGCGGGCGGACGCTACCGCCCCTACCCGATCGCGGGCGGCGCGCTCGCCACGGCCGGCGCCCTGGCCCTGCTCCTCCTGGGCACCGGCACCCCGCCCTGGGCGGCATCGGCCCTGACGCTCATGCTCGGCGTCGGCCTCGGCTGCCAGTTGCAGCCCGCGATGCTGATCACGCTGAGCAGCGCCGAACCGCGGGACATCGGCGCCGCCAGCGGCACACAGACCCTGCTGCGCACGGTCGGCGGCTCACTGGGGGTCGCGGTGCTCGGCTCGGTGTTCGCGGGGAAGGTGGGCGCCGCGGTGACCCCGGCGGGGGTGGTCGCCGGGGTGCACGGGGTGGCGCTGGGCACGGCGGTGTTGTGCGCGCTGGGGTTCGGGGTGGCCTGGCTGGTCCGAGACGGTGACGTCACCCCGGCAGCACGCCGGTAGCCGCACCCAGCACCGGCAGGTCGTCCAGCGACCCCCCGGACGTGAGCGGCGACGTCGCCGAAGCCGTACTCACCGGCTTGAAGTCGGCGACCTGCGTACCGAGCGAGTTGTCGAGGGGGTCGACCCCGGTCCCGGCCAGCGGGTCGAGCTGCAGCCGCTTCGCGGGCGCCAGTCCGCCCGCGGTGGAGGCGTGCAGCGCCTTGGTGACGGCCTGCGCCGGGGTCGCGGAGTCGAAGTCGCCCACCGGGGTGGACAGGCCGAGGGACTGGGTCGCCGACAGGGGCGTGGCGGCGCTCGCGGCGCCGCCGCCCGCCGCGACGGCCGCACCGGCGGCCGTCACGGTCAGGCCGGCGCGCAGGAGCGTACGCCGGGCGGCGGTCGAGTTCTTGGGGGCTGCGTGTCGGGCCATGGTGGATTCCGCCTGAGCCTTTCGCTGCGGATCGCTACGGATTCGATCCGGGGTAATCGCGTGGCCACGTAGCGTAGTTGACGTGGTGCGTGCCACAACGCCACCACGCGGTGGTGGCGGCGCGGCGTCCATGCCTCACACTGGTCTCTCGTGAGTTCGCATCCTCCGATACCGACCCGGGTCGTCCTGCTCAGCGGGCCCTCCGGCTCCGGTAAGTCGTCGTTCGCCACCCGTTCCGGGCTTCCCGTGCTCTGCCTCGACGATTTCTACAAGGAGGCCGACGACCCCACACTGCCGCTGGTGCCGGGCAGTTCGGACATCGACTGGGACTCGCCGGACTCCTGGGACACCGAGACGGCGCTCGCCGCGATCGTCGCGCTGTGCGAGAAGGGCCGTACGGACGTGCCCGTCTACGACATCTCCGTCAGCGCACGGGTGGGCGCGAAGGCGCTCGACATCGAGCGCACGCCCCTGTTCATCGCGGAGGGGATCTTCGCGGCGGACATCGTGGAGCGGTGCCGTGAGCTCGGGGTGCTGGCCGACGCGTTGTGCCTGCGCGGCCGCCCGTCCACGACCTTCCGGCGGCGCCTGCTCCGTGACCTCAAGGAGGGCCGCAAGTCGGTCCCGTTCCTGCTGCGCCGGGGCTGGCGCCTGATGCGCGCGGAACGCTCGATCGTGGCCCGCCAGGTCGCGCTGGGCGCTCACGCTTGTGACAAGGAGGAGGCCCTGGGCCGCGTAGCGGCTGCCGCCGCGGGCCGCTGCGTCAAGGCCCGCGCCGCATAGGGGCCCCGCCTTCTCGTCTGCCGAGTGCGGTTTCGTTCGCGGCTGCGGGCCGGTGGTCCTGCCGCGCGCAGTTCCCCGCGCCCCCAAAGGGGCGCGGGGAACTGCGCGACCAGCCACGACGGCGCAGCAGCCGACCATCCGCAGAAGCCCTACGGCGACTAGGCGCACAAAAGGAAGCGGGACCAGAAAGACCCCCCGGCCTCCTGGTCCCGCTCGTTCCCCCCACTTACCCCCGTAACAACCCCGCTCCCCCGAACAGGGCCCCCGTTCCCCCCGGAGGGAGTGTCAGGCGACGAGCTCCCCGAAGCACTCCTCCTGGTCCCGGCCGAAGCTCAGGACCTCGTCATCCCGCAGCCGCCGCAGCGACCGCCAGATGCTGGACTTCACCGTGCCGACGCTGATGTCGAGGATCTCGGCGATCTCCGGGTCGGTACGTCCCTCGTAGTAGCGCAGGACGAGCATGGTGCGCTGCAGTTCGGGGAGGCGGGCCAGGGCCTGCCAGAGAACCGCCCGCAGCTCGGTGCCGCGCATCGCGTCCGTGTCGCCGGCCGTCTCCGGCAGCTCCTCGGTCGGGTACTCGTTCAGCTTGCGGCGGCGCCATGCGCTGATGTGCAGGTTGGTCATGGTGCGACGCAGGTAGCCACCGACCGCGGCCTTGTCGCTGATCCGGTCCCAGGCGCGGTACGTCGAGAAGAGCGCGCTCTGGAGCAGGTCCTCGGCCTCGAAGCGGTCACCGGTCAGGTGGTAGGCGGTGGCGTACAGGGAGGCGCGGCGCTCCTGGACGTAGGCCGTGAACTCGGCCTCCGACAAGGACGTACGTCGCTGCTCCCCCGATTCCTCCCTGTACGCCGTTCCCTCGAGGCCCGCGTGAGCCCCGTGACCCCCGTCACTCACCGCCTCGAATCCGTCAACCACCGTCATGTACGACGGGTGCTGACGCCCGGTGCCGCGAGCGCACCCCCGCCCGCTCACGGCACCGGACTTCCCTGAGAGCCCTGAGGACCCTGAGAACCCTGAGGACTCGGACCGGCCGCCCAGGACGTCGTGCAGGCGCGTGACAACTGCGCTAGAGCTGGTGCTGTGCAGCGTGTTCATCTCGCGCCCCCCGTCGTGGAGTCCGGTGTTCTGAGCTCGCTTCCTGCGATGTCCAAAAGCTTGCCCGGGCGACTTCATGACGGTGTCCGTCGACTGTCACAGACCTGTCACAGCGGCTTTCGCTGTGCGGGTCGGGTGTGGATGGGGGTCCCTCCCTGCTCATTAAGAGCTTGGGGGACGTCCCACGGTCGAACTAAAGGCCTCCCATGGGCCAGAATGGCGCTCGTGCCTTCCCTGTTGCTGATCGAGGACGACGACGCCATCCGTACGGCACTGGAGCTGTCTCTGACGCGCCAGGGTCACCGGGTGGCCACCGCTGCCACCGGCGAGGACGGTCTGAAGCTGCTGCGCGAGGCGCGGCCGGATCTGATCGTCCTCGATGTGATGCTGCCCGGCATCGACGGGTTCGAGGTGTGCCGCCGCATCCGGCGCACGGACCAGTTGCCGATCATCCTGCTCACCGCGCGCAGCGACGACATCGACGTGGTGGTCGGGCTGGAGTCCGGCGCCGACGACTACGTGGTGAAACCCGTGCAGGGGCGCGTCCTTGACGCCCGCATCCGGGCCGTACTGCGCCGTGGTGAGCGCGAGGCCAACGACGCGGCGTCGTTCGGCTCGCTGGTCATCGACCGGGCCGCGATGACCGTCACGAAGAACGGCGAGGACCTCCAACTGACGCCCACCGAGCTGCGGTTGCTGCTCGAGCTGAGCCGCAGGCCCGGACAGGCGCTGTCCCGGCAGCAGTTGCTGCGGCTCGTGTGGGAGCACGACTACCTCGGTGACTCGCGGCTCGTCGACGCCTGTGTGCAGCGGCTGCGGGCGAAGGTCGAGGACGTGCCGTCGTCGCCGACCCTGATCCGTACCGTGCGCGGCGTGGGCTACCGGCTGGACTCCCCTCAGTGACCAAACCGCACGACAAGCTCCGCGGCTGGGCCGCGGCGAAGAAGGCGATACTGGCCGGTCTGCGCTTCACCAGCCTGCGTCTGCGTCTCGTCGTGGTGTTCGCGCTCGTCGCCCTGACCGCCGCGGTGTCCGCGTCCGGGATCGCGTACTGGCTGAACCGCGAGGCGGTCCTCACGCGTACGCAGGACTCGGCGCTCAGCGACTTCCAGCAGCAGATGCAGGAGCGGGCGGCGGTGCTGCCCGAGCACCCCACGCAGGGCGAGTTGCAGCACGCGGCGAATCTGATGGCCGACAGCAGCCAGCACTTCAGCGTGCTGCTCATCGGCACGGACGACAACGGCCGCCAGGTGGTGGGCAATTCGGATCTCGACGCCTTCACGCTCGCCGGCGTACCCGCGTCGCTGCAGAAGGCCGTGAACAAGAAGCAGCCGCTCACCGACGGCAACAAGCACCCGTACCACCTGTACTGGCAGCGCACCACGCAGGACGACACCCCGTTCCTGGTGGGCGGCGCGAAGGTGGACGGCGGGCCGACCGGGTACATGCTCAAGTCGCTGGAGCCGGAGGCCAAGGACCTGAACTCCCTGGCCTGGTCGCTGGGGATCGCCACGGGGCTCGCGCTGATCGGTTCGGCGCTGCTCGCGCAGGCCGCGGCGACGACCGTGCTGAAACCCGTGCACCGCTTGGGAGTTGCCGCCCGCAGGCTGGGCGAGGGCAAGCTCGACACGCGCCTTCGGGTGTCCGGCACCGATGAACTCGCCGAGCTGTCGAGGACGTTCAACAAAACGGCGGAGAACCTGGAGAAGCAGGTCGCCGACATGCGGGCGCGCGACGACTCCTCGCGCCGGTTCGTCGCCGACATGTCGCACGAGCTGCGGACGCCGCTCACCGCGATCACCGCCGTGACCGAGGTGCTCGAGGAGGAGCTCGACGCCGAGACCGGGTCCGTCGACCCGATGATCGAGCCCGCCGTGCGGCTCGTGGTGAGCGAGACGCGGCGCCTGAACGACCTCGTGGAGAACCTGATGGAGGTCACCCGCTTCGACGCGGGCACCGCCCGGCTCGTCCTCGACCACGTCGACATCGCCGACCAGATCACCGCCTGCATCGACGCCCGCGCCTGGCTGGACGCCGTCGACCTCGACGCCGAGCGCGGCATCATGGCCCGCCTCGACCCGCGCCGCCTCGACGTGATCCTCGCCAACCTGATCGGCAACGCGCTCAAGCACGGCGGCTCCCCGGTGCGCGTCTCCGTACGCACCGAGGACGGGGACCTTGGTGAACTCGTCATCGCCGTGCGCGACCACGGGCCCGGCATTCCCGAGGACGTCCTGCCGCACGTCTTCGACCGCTTCTACAAGGCGAGCGCGTCCCGGCCCCGCTCGGAGGGCAGCGGCCTCGGCCTGTCCATCGCCCTGGAGAACGCGCACATCCACGGCGGCGAGATCACCGCGGCCAACTCGCCCGACGGGGGCGCCGTGTTCACGTTCCGGCTGCCGCGCGATCCCTCGGCGCTGGAGCTCGCTCCCGACGACGACGATGCCAAGGGCTCCGACGAGCCCGAGGGCTCTGCGGAAGGCGGTGTCGTCAAGTGAGGCGCCACGCAAGGCTGTTGGGGCTGCTCGGACTCTCCGCCGTGCTGCTGTCCGGCTGCGGGATCCGCTCCACGGAGGTGCCGACCGACTTCGGTGCGGCGCCCACCCGCGTGGGCTGCTCGCTGTCGGGCGCGGACGACGTGGGGGCGCGCGCGGGCGGCGAGTTCCCGGTGCAGGTCTTCCTCGTCTGTACGTCGCAACTGGTCACGGTCGACCGGACCGTCACCCTGGACCGCGGCGCGACCTCCGACCGCGCCGCCATCGCCCAGCAGCTGCTCACGCAGCTCGCGCGGCCGCTGACGGCGGCGGAGAAGCAGGCCGGCTACACGACGGACGTCACCGCCGCCACCAAGGTCTCGGGGCCCCGCAAGGGCGACCCCGCCGACGCCCTGCGGCTGAACACGCCGCCGGACGCGCTGTCCCCGTACACGCTCGCCCAGATCGTCTGCACCTTCGCGAACAGCAAGGTGACGACGGACGGCTCCGAGCACGTGGTGCTCGGCGGCCCCGGCGACGATCCGCTGCGCAGTTACGCGTGCTCGGACGCGGTCAAGGCCCGCCCCGGGGTGGCGCCAGCGCCCGCCCAGACGGTGGGCTGAGAGCGTCGTCACGCGCCTCACTCGACCGGGGCGGAACCGATCGTCCCACCCCTGGCGTCTACGGGGTCGTGCAGCGCCACAGCTCAGACGGCCAAGGGGCCGTCATCCGCTTCCGTACGGCAGGGCTCGTCCTCCTCGCCGTACATCTCGTGCTCGTCGGCTGGGTCACGCTGCGCCCGCTGGACGTCCCCTGGGTCAGCGCCGCGAACCTGCATCCGCTGGCCGGCATCCGGGCCGATCTGGCGCTCGGCTGGGCCGAGGGCGCCAAGCGCATCGGTGAGGGGCTCGGGCTGCTCGCGCCGCTCGGCGTGCTGCTGCCGCTCGCGGGAGGCCGCCTCCAGGTGTCGGTGTGGGGTTCGCTGGTGCGTACCGTCGCGGCCGGCGCGCTGATCTCGCTCGGCATCGAGCTGTTGCAGACCGGGGTTCCCGGACAGATCGTGGACATCGACTCGCTGCTGCTGAACACGGTGGGCGTGGCCCTCGCGCACCTCGCCGTCGTGCCCGCCCTCAGGGCCAGGCTCCGCCGCAGGACCGAGCCCCTCCCCCTCCCCCGGCAGGAGCCGGCTCAGGGTCCGACCCCGACGATTACCAGGGTCGGCATCGCCCCCTGAGCTGACGCTTTGCCCGGTTCGCGACCGTACCTTCGAAGACGTAAGCACAAGCACCACACGTCGAAGTCGAAGTCACCACGGTTCGCGAAGGAGCCCACCATGACCGCCCTTGCCCGCCCCACCAACGGACGGATGATCGGCGGAGTGTGCGCAGCGCTGGCACGGCGCTTCGGCACCTCCGCGACCACGATGCGCGTGATCTTCCTGGTCTCGTGCCTGCTGCCCGGCCCGCAGTTCCTGCTCTACATCGCGCTGTGGATCATGTTCCCGAGTGAGAACAAGGTGCGCGAGGCCTGGTAGGCGCGCACGCGTCGTACGTACGCCGAAGGGGCGCCCCGCGAAGTCGCGGGGCGCCCCTTCGGGTGTGCGGGTGCGCCGATCAGCCGAGGCCGACCGGGAGGCCGCCGCCCGCGCCACCGACGGGCAGGCCGTCCGTCGGCAGGGACTGCTGGACGGGCAGGCCGCCGAGCAGGCCGGAGACCGGGTCGCCGCCGTCGGCGGGCAGGACCGCGGGGGCGGTCGAGTCGAGGGTGGGCTTGGCGGTGCTCAGGGAGCTGCCCAGGGCGTTCTGCCCGGCGGCCAGGGACTCGGCGCCGCCGGCGGGCAGGGTCTTCGCCGTCTGCTCCAGGGGGAGCATCGAGGTGACGGTGCCGACGGCCTCGGCGGCGTCCGGCACGGCCGGGGCGGCGTTCGCGGCACCGGCGCCGGCGGCGGCGAAGGCGGCACCGAGGGCGGCGACGCCGAGGGTCTTGGCAGCAGACTGCTTCATGGGGTCCCTTGTTCCTTGATCCTGGGGGATGCGGTTCCGTGCCCGGCAAACACGCCGCATCGTCAAGGAGTTACTGCCGACCCCCTGGCCGAACCGCCCGCGATCCCACCGCGCCGGACGCTGCGTCGCAGGTCAGACCGGCACGGTGGGAGCACTGGATAAGGGACGGTAATCGTTCCATCGCCGTCAATCCCATGTTGACCATGGGGGGCGCATGGAGGCCCTCCTACTGGAAGAGCCACTCCGCGCGCAGCTCCGCGTAGCGCGGCTTGATCACGTCATTGATCATCGCCAGGCGCTCGTCGAACGGGATGAAGGCCGACTTCAGGGCGTTCGTCGTGAACCACTCGAAGTCGGTGAGCGTGTAGCCGAACGCCTCCGCCAGGTGCTCGAACTCGCGGCTCATCGACGTCCCCGACATCAGACGGTTGTCCGTGTTGATCGTCACGCGAAAACGCAGCTTGCGCAGCAGCCCGATGGGGTGCTCGGCGTACGAACTGGCCGCGCCCGTCTGGAGGTTCGAGCTCGGGCACATCTCCAGCGGGACGCGCTTGTCGCGTACGTAGGAGGCGAGGCGGCCCAGCTGGACCGTGCCGTCGTCGGCGACCTTGATGTCGTCGATGATGCGCACGCCGTGGCCGAGCCGGTCGGCGCCGCACCACTGCAGGGCCTGCCAGATGGACGGCAGGCCGAAGGCCTCACCGGCGTGGATCGTGAAGTGGTTGTTCTCGCGCTTGAGGTACTCGAAGGCGTCGAGGTGGCGGGTGGGAGGGAACCCGGCCTCCGCGCCCGCGATGTCGAAGCCGACGACGCCCAAGTCGCGGTAGCGGTTGGCCAGTTCGGCGATCTCCAGGGCGCGGGCCGCGTGCCGCATGGCGGTGAGCAGGGCGCCGACGCGGATGCGGTGCCCGTTGGCCTTGGCGCGCCGCTCGCCCTCCCTGAAGCCCTCGTTGACCGCCTCGACGACCTCTTCGAGGGTGAGCCCCTGCTCGAGGTGCTGCTCGGGCGCGTAGCGGATCTCCGCGTAGACGACGCCGTCCTCGGCGAGGTCCTCGGCGCACTCGGCGGCGACCCGGAACAGCGCCTCCTTGGTCTGCATGACGGCGCAGGTGTGCGCGAACGTCTCCAAGTACCGCTCCAGGGAACCGGAGTCGGCCGCCTCGCGGAACCAGACGCCGAGCTTGTCGGCGTCGGTCTCCGGCAGGTTCGCGTACCCCTGCTCGCGGGCCAGGTCGACGATCGTGCCGGGGCGCAGACCACCGTCGAGGTGGTCGTGGAGGAGCACCTTGGGCGCGCGGCGGATCTGGTCCGGGGTCGGCACGTTCTGCGTCTGGCTCGTCGTCTGGCTCGTCATTTCGGCACTCTAACTCCTACGCGCGTAGATCGCGCCGGGTCGACCGGAGAAAGTGAGGAGAACGTGATCCGCCGATACGTAACAGTGACCCTGCGGACGGGTGGCGTACACCAGGCCTTCTGACACTGTTCTGTCATGCAGCAGCGAGCGACGCCGGCCCACGAGGCCCGGCTCGGCAAGGCGGTCGGGCCCGTGCCCGGGGCGGTCGGCGGCGTCGTGCTGCTGCTGCCCGGGGGCGACGAGACGTCCACCCGCAGACCGTCGCCGCTGGCGGCCGCGGTGCTGCGGCCGCTCGCCCGGCGCCTCGCCCGCTCGGGCCGGGACGCGGGCCTGGTCACGCACGTCGTGCACTACCGCTACCGCGGGTGGAACGGGGCGCAGGCCGAGTCGGCGCGGGACGCCGAGTGGGCCGCGGACGAGGTCGTGCGCCGCTACGGGGACGTGCCGGTCTGTCTCGCCGGGTACGACATGGGCGGCCGGGCCGCGCTGCACGCGGGCGGGCACACGGCCGTCAACTCCGTGCTCGCGCTTGCCCCTTGGCTGCCCGAGGACGACGTGGCCGCACCCCCCGATCCGGTGAAGCAGCTCGCGGGGCGCCACGTCCTGATCGTGCACGGCACCGACGACCGGCGCACCGACCCGGAGTTGTCGTTCCGGTACGCCGAGCGGGCGAAGAAGGCCAACCGTGACGTGTGCCGCTTCGAGGTGCACTCGGACGGGCACGCGCTGGCCCAGCACCGCGCCGAAGTCACCGCGCTGGCCGCCGACTTCCTGCTCGGCACGCTCTTCGGCCGCCCGTTCTCGCGTCCCCTCCAGGACGCGCTGGCGGCGCCGCCGCCGCTGGGCCTTCGGATGCCGCTGGCCGCGGGGTTCGGTCAGACGCTCGGGCGGTAGTCGGACACGGGGGTGCCGCTCGCGGCGAGCAGCGCGCCGAGGGCCCGGGGCGCGGACTTCTGGGCGACGAAGACGAGCACGGTCTCGTCGCCGTCGCGGCACTCGACGACGACCGTGTACTCGCCGCGTCCGCCGAGGTCGTACGGCGGATCACCGACGACGGGTTCGCGCACCCGCAGCACGGTGAGGCTCGCCGGGAGCGGCGCGAGGGCGACGCGGCCGGCCGGGTCGGTGGTGGCCGCCAGGGGGCCGTCGCCCACCACCAAGTAGCTGAAGCCCGGCTTGCTGTAGGGCACGTCGCCGTGGACCACCACCCAGGGCAGCACCCTTCTCCCGTCGGGCGGCTGCGGCACGACGCCCGCCGCGACCTGGCGGGAGCGGCGCCCCGCCCACCAGCACAGCAGGACGGCCGGCGGAACGGCCGCGACGACGCACCCGGCCGAGAACTTCAGGCCGGAGCCGACGTGGTCGACGGCCAGCAGCGTGATCAGGAATCCGGGGACGGCGGCGAAGATGCCCGCCACCAGTCCGACGACCGGCTGCCAGGGCCGCGGGGCCCCCTTGGGCACGGGCCGGTACCGCTGCCACCACCACAGCCACAGCAGCCCGAGCCCGATCGGCACGAGCGCCACGGCGAACGCGCCGGGCAGCCGCCCGTCCTGCGCCGGGGACAGCTTGACGTCCTGCGTGACGTCCCCGAACCGGACCTGGCGGATCTCGTCCTTCCAGTAGACCGCGGTGATCCGGTCACCGCGCCGCACCGCGTCGTAGACCGGGGACTCGTCGGGCAGCCGCACCTTGCGCTCGGCGTCCTTCGGGGTGCCGGGCTCGTGCAGGTACAGGAGGTACTTGATGCTCTTGCCGCTGGAGCTGGTGTCCTTGTCGGCGACGGTCACCTCGACCGCCGCCCGGCAGCTGTCGGACCGCGTCCCGGCCGGGCAGTCGGCAGCCGCGGCATACGCCCGGTTGTCCGCCTCGGCCGGCGGCACCAGGGCGAACAGCACCGCCCCGATCAGCGTGAGGCCCAGCCCGAACCAGCCGACGATCCGGGTGCGCCGCTGCTCCCGCCCCGGTCTGTCGGCGCCGCTCTCTTCCGTCGAGTCCCGCACGCCCCGCCCCTCCCTGCTGCCTGCTCCCGCACCCCAGTGTCACTCGCCATACTCCTCCGGAAGGAGCCTGCCGCGGCGCGAGAGCAGGAACTTCTTGAACGCCGCCACCGGAGGCGTGTCCGGATGACCGTCCAGCCAGGCCACGCCGATCTCGCGGACCGCCCGCTGTCCGGTCACCGCCAGCTCGACGACTCCCGGGCGGGGGAAGGTCGGTGGCGGCAGGAGACAGACACCGAGGCCCGCCGCGACCAGGCCGCGCAGCGTCTCGGCCTCCTCGCCCTCGAAGGCGATACGGGGCTTGAAGCCCGCCTCCGTACAGAGGTCGTCGAAAATGCGGCGCAGGCCGTAGCCGGGTTCGAGCGTGACGAACGTTTCGTCGGCGGTCTCGGCGAGCCGGATCCGCTTGCGGGACGCGAGGCGGTGGTCGGCGGGGACGACGAGCCGCAGCCGCTGCTCGTCCAGGCGCCGGGCGACAAGACCCGGCTCGTCCGGCACGGGCGAGGTGAGGCAGAGGTCGAGCTCCCCGGCGCGCAGCCGCTCCAGCATGGCCTCGCCGTAGTTCTGTACGAGGCTGAAGCGGATCCGGGGGTGGTCGGCGCGGAAGGCGCGGATCAGGCCGGGGACCGTCTCCGTGCCCATGGTGTGCAGGAAGCCGAAGGCGACCTTTCCCGACGCGGGGTCGGCATCCGCGCGTACGGACTCCGCGGCCTTCTCCACCTCGCCGAGGGCGCGCTCCACGGACGCCAGGAACGTACGGCCCGCAGGCGTCAGCGACACCGTGCGGCCGTGGCGGGCGAACAGGTCGACACCCAGGTCCTGTTCGAGCCGCACCATGGCGCGCGACAGGGTGGACTGGGGCACCTGGAGCTCCTGCGCGGCGCGGGTGACGTGCTCGGCGCGGGCCACCGCGGCGAAGTACGAGAGCCGCGGGGCGAGCAACATGGCCATGTCTTCTGTGTCACTGGTTGATGACACTCGCTTCTGTGACCTCTGCTGATGCTCCACGGGAACGATTATGGACCGTTCATGCATTGGACGCATGAGTCGGACGGTCCTACGTTCATGGCATGTCTCCCGCCAGTAGCCAGGCGGCCGCCACCCCTGCGGTCGCCGTCCCCGTTCATCGTGTCCCCCCGACCGGCGATACGCGCATGACCCCGGGCGGGCCCGGCTACCGCCGCATGAGCTTCGCCCTCTTCCTGGCCGGCGTCGCCACCTTCGCCCTCCTCTACTCGACGCAGGCCCTGCTGCCGCTCGTCTCCGACGGCTTCGGCGCGAGCGCCAGCGCGGCGAGCTGGACGGTGTCGGGAGCGACCGGCGCGCTCGCGCTGTGCGTGCTGCCGCTGAGCGCGCTGTCCGAGCGGTTCGGGCGGCGCACGGTCATGACGGCGTCCCTGACCGTGGCCGTCACCGTCGGCCTGCTCGTCCCCTTCGCGCCGAACCTCGGCACACTGATCGCACTGCGCGTCCTTCAAGGTGCGGCGCTCGCCGGTCTGCCCGCGTCCGCGATGGCGTACTTGGCGGAGGAGGTCCGGCCGAAGGCGCTGGTCACGGCGATCGGCCTGTTCGTCGCGGGCAACTCCATCGGGGGCATGAGCGGCCGGGTCATCGGCGGCTGGATCGCGCAGGAGTGGGGCTGGCGGGCGGCCGTCGGCGTCATCGGGGTGATCGCGGTGGTGTGCGCCGTCGCGTTCCGGATGCTGCTCCCCGCGCCGCGCCACTTCACTCCCGGTTCACTGCGCCCGCGCGCCCTCGCGCAGACGGTCGGCAGCCATCTCGCGAACCCGCTGCTGCGCCGCCTGTACGTGATCGGCGCCCTGTTCATGATGGTGTTCGGCGGCGTCTACACGGTGATCGGCTACCGCCTCACCGCGGCGCCGTTCTCCCTCCCCCAGGGCGTCGTCGGCTCGATCTTCCTGGTCTACCTGGTCGGTACCGCCTCGTCGGCGGCGGCCGGCAAGCTGGTCGCGCGGCTCGGGCGCCGCGGCACCCTGTACCTGGCCGCGGGCACGACGTCGGCCGGTCTGCTGCTGGCCCTCGTGCCCCAACTGCCCGTCGTCCTGCTCGGGTTGGTGCTGATCACGGCGGGCTTCTTCGCGGGGCACGCCACGGCGTCGTCGTCGGTGAGCCACACCGCGACGCACGGCCGGGCACAGGCCTCCGCGCTGTACCAGTCCGCGTACTACATCGGCTCCAGCGTCGGCTCTGCCGTCGGCGCCGTCGCCTTCCACGCGGCCGGCTGGGCGGGGACGGTGGGCCTGGGCTTCGTCGCCGTGCTCGGCGTCGTGTCGATCACGCTGTGGGGCACGTACGCGGCCAGGGCGCAGCAGCGTCGGGGGGCGGTGGGCGCGGTCGCCGCGCACTGAGCACCGGATCGCGGCCCGGCCGGGGAGGAACCACTGGCCACAGCCGTCACAGAGGTTTCGGCATCGGCCCTTGGACCTGCGCATTTCGCCGGTCCGGGGGCCGTTGTCAGTGGGCTGCGGTAGCTTTCCAAGTGCTGGGGATGTGCTGGGACTCACAGCCGTTTTGGGGGCGTTGGACGATGAGCGAGACCGCGACGAAAGCCGGACTCGACGACCTGGAGAAGCACCGGGTCGAGCTGACCGGGTACTGCTATCGGATGCTGGGCTCGGCGTTCGAGGCCGAGGACGCCGTGCAGGACACGATGGTGCGGGCCTGGCGCAGCTTCGACAAGTTCGAGGGCCGCTCCAGCCTGCGCTCCTGGCTGTACCGCATCGCGACGAACGTATGCCTGGACTCGTTGAACGCGGGGAACAAGCGGGCCAGGCCGATGGACCTGACGGCGGCGGCCCCGCTCGCCCAGGCCGCGCTCAACCCCCGCCCCGACAATGTGTGGCTGGAGCCCATGCCGGACGCCCGCATGCTGCCGACGGCGCACGACCCGGCGGAGGCGGCCGTCGCGCGGGAGTCGGTGCGGCTCGCGTTCGTCGCGGCCCTGCAGCAACTGCCCGCGAAGCAGCGGGCGGTGCTGATCCTGCGCGAGGTCCTCGCCTGGAAGGCCAGCGAGGTCGCCGAGCTGCTCGACACCTCGGTCGCATCGGTCAACAGCGCGCTGCAGAGGGCCCGTTCGACCCTTGCGGACGCCCCGCCCGCGGACTCGGCGACGGCGAACCCGCTGGACGAGGAGCAGCAGAAGCTCCTGGAGCGCTACGTGGCGGCGTTCGAGGGGTACGACATGAAGGCGCTCACCGAGCTGCTCGCCGAGGACGCCGTCATGACGATGCCGCCGTTCGACCTGTGGCTGCGCGGCACGGAGGACATCACGGGCTTCATGCTCACGATCGGCCACGAGTGCGAGAACTCCCGGCTGCTGCCGGTCTCGGCGAACGGGACACCGGCGTTCGCCCACTACAAGCCGGACCCGGACAGCGGCGGGTTCGTCCCGTGGGCGATCCAGGTCCTCGAGATCTCAGACGGCCGGATCGCCGGATTCCACTGCTTCCTGGACCTCAGCAAGCGCTGGTTCCCGCTGTTCGGCCTTCCGGAGCGGCTGCCCGCCTGAGCCGGACAGCCCCAAGGTGTCGGCGAGTCCGGCGAGTTGGAGCAGCAGGGCCAGCTTCGGGGACGG
This sequence comes from Streptomyces sp. NPDC050085, assembly GCF_044460595.1. NCBI lineage: Bacteria > Bacillati > Actinomycetota > Actinomycetes > Kitasatosporales > Streptomycetaceae > Streptomyces > Streptomyces sp. NPDC050085. The sequence continues at coordinate 571,873 of NZ_JBITJZ010000004.1, forward strand.
ATCGCGCAGCCGGATCCGGCCCCCGGCCCTGCGGGCGGCCAGCTGCATCCGGGCGAGCGCGTCGATGGTGGCGAAGTCGGTGCCGGTGACACCGGAGACGTCACAGATCACCTCGCCGCCCGGGTCGCCCTGCCGGGCGGCGCGGCGGACGCGGTCGCACCACTGAGGGGCGTCGCCCGGACCGATCGGCCCGGCGACGACCACGACAGGAGGAGACGGGGAAGCAGCCACGTAGACAAGACCGGACGGCCGCGCGGAACTCATCGGTGCGCCGCCCGGATACGTGGCGTGTGCTGGGTCACGTTGATACGGATCAACGTTGACCTGCGGTTCCGCCACGGCCGAGGGTGGAGCCCGTGCAAGGGGTTCTCAACGGGTTCGCGGTCATCGCGATCGTCATCGCGGTCGGCTATGTCATCGGCAGGCGCCGCTACTTGGGCGAGGGCGGCCGCGAGGTCCTCACCAAGCTCTCCTTCCACGTGGCGACCCCGGCGCTCCTGTTCACGATGCTCGCCAAGGCGGACCTGTCGCTGATCCTGTCGCCGAGCCTGCTGGTCACGGCGCTGTCCACGGCGGCGGTCGCGGGCGTCTTCGTCACGGTCGCGGTGGTACGCCGCTGGGGCGTGGGCCGCACCACGATCGGCGCGCTGTGCTCCTCGTACGTGAACTCGGGGAACCTGGGCATCCCCATCGCGGTGTACGTCCTGGGCGACGCCTCGCTCGTCGCGCCGGTGCTGCTCTTCCAGCAGATCGTGGTGACGCCGGTCGCGCTGACGATCCTCGACCTGGCGGAGGCGTCGGGGACCCGGCAGACGTGGGGGCAGCGGCTGCTCACCCCGTTCCGCAATCCGATCGCGATCGGCGCGCTGTCGGGCGTGCTCGTCTCGGCGACCGGCTGGACGGTCCCCTCGCCGGTCTTCGACCCGCTGGAACTGATCGCGAACATGTCGGTCCCGGCGATCCTCATCGCCTTCGGCATCTCGCTGAACGGCAGTTCCTGGCCGGGCGGCCGGGGCGCCGACCGGGTGCCGGTGCTGCTGTCGACGGCGCTGAAGTCGGTGGGCCAGCCGGTGGCGGCGTGGGCCCTCGCGTCCTTCGTCTTCGGCCTGCGCGACGACCACTTGCTCGACGTCGTGGTGACCTCGGCGCTCCCCGCGGCCCAGAACCTGTTCACGTACGCGAGCCGGTACGGGGTGGGCGAACGGCTGGCCCGGGAGTCGATCCTGCTGTCGACGATGGCTTCGGTGCCGGTGCTCGTGGTGGTGGCGGCGCTGTTGGGGTGAGGTCAGTCGATGGGCAGGACGCCGGTGTCCAAGGTGACCTCGAACGGTGCCGGGAGCGCGAGTTCCTCGCCGTACTCGACCGAGGCGAGCACGCGGTACGTCCCGTTCGACGGGTCGCCGTAGAGCGTCGCGGTGGGGCGGCCCGAGAGCCAGGGGTCAAGCAGCAGGTAGAGCGGGACTCCTGCCGTCGCGTAGCCGTGGACCTTCTTGATCCGGTCGTGGTTGGCGTTGCCCTTCGAGGTGATCTCTACGACCAGTTCGGCTTCGGCGGCCTGGACGCGACGCTTCTGCCGCAGGGCCGCCTTGGGCACGACGCACAGGTCGGGGATATAGAGACCGGCGGCGCCCTCGGCGATCAGGCCCAGGGTCTGGTAGATGCCGCAGCCCTCCGGCCGCGCCGGCCAGAGGACCTCTGTAACCAGCTCAGCGGCGTCGTTGTGTTCCTCAGAAGGCGGTGGCGGCACAGTGACGATCCCCTCGATGATCTCCACCTTGCAGCCCTCGGGGGCGTCCGTCCGCTCCCAGCGGCGAACGGTCTCGTCCCAGTCCGAACCGGCGGACGGCCCGGACTCGGCGGCGAGTGCGCTCATGGCGGTGCTCCTATCGGTCGTCACCGATACCAGCATGCCGAACGGGACCGGCACAGGTCCACCGATCCCGTTCACCCGAAAGGGGAGCAGCTGAGGAAACCCCAGGTCAGCCGATACGTTCCAGCACGATCGGGCCCGCCGTGAACCGCGTACCGGCGGGTGCGATGTCGTACGCGCCCTCCAGCGCCTCCAGGGCGTACCCGAACCGCTCAGGGGTGTCCGTGTGCAGCGTCATCAGGGCCTGGCCCGCGAAGACGGAGTCGCCGGGCTTGGCGTGGAGTTCGATGCCGGCGGCGGCCTGGACCGGGTCCTCCTTGCGGGCCCGCCCGGCGCCGAGCCGCCACGCGGACAGGCCCACCGAGAGCGCGTCGAGGCGGGTCAGGACCCCGGGGGCCGGGGCGGTGACGGTGTGCGTCTCGCGGGCCGTGGGCAGTGCCGCGTCCGGGTCGCCGCCCTGCGCCGCGATCATCCGCCGCCAGGCGTCCATCGCCGAACCGTCGGCGAGGGCCTTCGCCGGGTCCGCGTCCTTCAGGCCCGCCGCGTCCAGCATTTCGCGGGCCAGGGCGAGGGTCAGCTCGACGACGTCGGCGGGGCCGCCACCGGCCAACACCTCGACGGATTCCCGGACTTCGAGCGCGTTGCCCGCGGTCAGCCCGAGCGGGGTGTTCATGTCCGTCACCAGAGCGACCGTCGGCAGGCCGTGGTCCGCCCCCAACCCGACCATGGTGCGGGCCAGTTCGCGGGCCTGCTCCAGCTCCTGCATGAAGGCGCCGGTGCCCACCTTCACATCGAGGACGAGGGAGCCCGTGCCCTCCGCGATCTTCTTCGACATGATCGAGGAGGCGATGAGCGGGATGCAGTCCACGGTCGCCGTGACGTCGCGCAGGGCGTAGAGCTTCTTGTCGGCGGGGGCGAGCCCGCTGCCGGGCGCGCAGATGACGGCGCCGACGTCCTCGAGGGCCCGCATCATCTCCTCGTTGCTGATGTTCGCGCGCCAGCCCGGGATCGACTCCAGCTTGTCGAGCGTGCCGCCGGTGTGGCCGAGGCCCCGGCCCGACAGCTGCGGCACGGCCGCGCCGCACGCGGCGACGAGCGGGGCGAGCGGCAGCGTGATCTTGTCGCCGACGCCGCCGGTGGAGTGCTTGTCGGCTGCCGGGCGCGCGAGCACGGAAAAGTCCATCCGCTCGCCGGAGTTGATCATCGCGGCGGTCCACCGGGCGATCTCCGCACGGTCCATCCCGTTCAGGAAGATCGCCATGGCCAGGGCCGACATCTGCTCGTCGGCGACCTCGCCGCGCGTATAGGCGTCGACGACCCAGTCGATCTGCGCGTCGGTCAGCCGGCCCCGGTCCCGCTTCGTACGGATGACGGAGATGACGTCCATGGCACTTCCTTCCAGGGGGCGGGGATACGCCCGCCCGACTCTACGCGCATAGACACGACGGAGGGAAGACCGCCGACCCGACGCGAACGGGCACAGAATGTCGGGCCGGGGTCATGACCCCGCTCCTACCGTGGTGATCACGAACAAGGAAGGGAACCGGGCGTGCTGGACCGTCTCAACCAGGCCATGGACCACATCGAGCGGCATCTCGCCGACGACGCACTGGACGTGGCCGACCTGGCGCGCATCGCCGCGACGTCGGAGTACCACCTGCGCCGGATGTTCTCGGCGCTCGCGGGGATGCCGCTGTCGGAGTACGTACGCCGACGACGGCTGACCGTGGCGGGGGCCGAAGTCCTGTCCGGCCAGGGCACGTTGCTGGAGACCGCGATCCGGTACGGGTACGGCTCGGGCGAGGCGTTCGCGCGGGCGTTCCGGGCGCTGCACGGGGTCGGCCCCGGCGAGGCCCGGCGCACCGGAGCGGCGCTCGTCTCGCAGCCCCGGCTCTCCTTCCGCCTCACCGTCGAAGGGAGCAGCAGTATGCGTTATCGAGTGGTGGACCGCCCGGCGTTCAACGTCGTCGGGCTCAAGGCCCGGGTTCCGTTGGTGTACTTGGGCCCGAACCAGGCGATCATCGACTTCCACCGCGGCATCGACCCGGAGGTCACCGAGCGCCTGAGGGCCCTGCCCGACCAGGAGCCCGAGGGCATCGTCGCGGTCTGCGACGACCTGGATCCGGGGCGGGCCGAGGGCAGCGAACTCGACTACTACCACGCGGTGGTGACCTCGGCCCCGGCTCCCGAGGGCGCGGTGGCCCTGCCGGTCCCGGCCGGGACCTGGGCCGTCTTCACGACGTCGGGCCCGGCCCCCGAGTCCATCCAGAAACTCTGGTCCGACGTCTACACGGAGTGGTTCCCGTCGAACCCGTACCGGACGCGGCCCGGCCCGGAGATCCTCCGCACGACGCCGTTCGCGAACGGGGAACAGGCGGAGGCGGAGCTGTGGTTGCCGGTGGAGCGGGAGGAAGGCTGAGGCGCCGGCCGTCCCTTCACGCCGCGCACGGCCGAGCCGCACAGGCTCGGCCGTGCGCGGACCGCCGTCCGCCTGTCGGCTGACGCACGTCCATGACGTCCCGGCTTCAGTTCAGGTTCTCGGGGCCGAACGCGTCCGGGAGGATCTCACCCAGCGTCCGCACTCCTGACGACGTCTCCAGAAGCAGCTCGCCGCCCCCGAACTCGTACAGGAGCTGTCGGCAGCGGCCGCACGGCATCAGGATCTCGCCCTTGCCGTCCACGCACGTGAAGTGCGTGAGGCGGCCGCCGCCCGTGGCCTGCAGCTGGGAGACGAGGCCGCACTCGGCGCACAGGCCGAGGCCGTACGACGCGTTCTCGACGTTGCAGCCCGAGACCGTGCGGCCGTCGTCGACGAGGGCCGCCGCGCCGACCGGGAAGCCCGAGTACGGAGCGTACGCGCGGGCCATCGCCTCGCGGGCCGCCTGCCTGAGCAACTCCCAGTCGGGGTCCGTCATTTGCCCTGGCCCTTCCGGTACGGCTGGCCGTCCGCCTTCGGCATCCTCAGGCGTTGTGCCGAGAGCGCCAGGACGATCATGGTCAGGACGTACGGCATGGCCGTGGCGACCTGGCTCGGGACCGAGTCCGTGGACGCGTACCAGAAGAAGAGGAGGACCGAGACGGCGAGCGTGACCGCGCCGCCGACGTACTTCTTCTTCCAGATCAGCCACGCGACGGCCAGCAGGGCCAGGATGGCGATGAGCAGGAGCAGCGCGTGCGTGTTGTCCGTGCCGCCGCGGACCTTGAGGGTGTCGCTGTAGCCGAACAGGCCTGCACCCAGGGCGAGTCCGCCCGGCATCCAGTTGCCGAAGATCATCGCGGCGAGGCCGATGTAGCCGCGGCCGCCGGTCTGGCCCTCCAGGTAGTAGTTGGAGGAGACCATCGAGAGGAAGGCGCCGCCGAGGCCCGCGAGGGCGCCGGAGGCCAGCACCGCGATGTACTTGTACTTGATCACGTTCACGCCGAGGGACTCGGCCGCGACCGGGTTCTCGCCGCAGGAGCGCAGGCGCAGACCGAACGACGTGCGCCACAGGATCCACCACGAGGCGGGGATCAGGGCGACCGCGATCAGGGTCAGCCAGGAGACGCCGGTCATGATGCCGCCGAGCAGGCCCGCGACGTCGGAGATCAGGAACCAGCCGTGCCGGTTGAGGTCGGCGAGCCAGTCCGCGAGGCCGGGGACGGTGAACTCGCCGAGGCTGGAGACGGGCGGGGACTGCCGCGTGGTGGCGTTGTCCATGCCGTCGTAGATCATGGCCGACAGGTAGCGGGTCGCGCCCAGGGCCAGGATGTTGATGGCCACACCGGAGACGATGTGGTTCACGTTGAAGGTGACCGTGGCGATGGCGTGCACCAGACCGCCGAGCGCGCCGCCGACGAGTGCGGCGATGACGCCGACCCAGGGGCCCCACTGGTAACCGGCCCAGGCGCCGAACCACGTACCGAGGATCAGCATGCCCTCGAGGCCGATGTTGACCACGCCGGCCCGCTCGGCCCACAGGCCGCCGAGGCCCGCCATGCCGATGGGGACGGCGAGTTGGAGCGCCGTGGACATCTGGCTGACCGAGGTCAGACCGTTCTCGTCGGTGATCAGACGGACCGCGGAGACCAGGCAGATCAGTCCGGCGACGAGGAGAAGCAGGACGGGGAGGCTGAGCTTGCGCCGGGCCGCCGGGGCGGCGGCAGGCGTCTTGTCGAGGACGGGAGCCGTACTCATCAGGCGGCCACCTCCTGCTTCTTGTCGTTGGTGTCGGAGGCGTCGGGGCCACCGAGAACACGGCCTGCCGCGAGTTCGGCGCCGACGCGCTGTTGCTGGCGGCGGGTGCCCCAGACGCGGACGGCCTCGTAGGAGACGACCACGGCGATCACGATCAGGCCCTGCATGATCGTGGCGATCTCGGAGCTGTAGCCCTGCAGGTCCAGCGGGTCGGCCGCGTTGAACAGCCAGGACAGGAGCAGCGAGGCGAGCGCCATGCCCGCCGGGCTGTTGCGGCCGAGCAGCGCCACGGTGATGGCGTTGAAGCCGAGCGAGGCCGGGAAGGAGTCGGAGAAGGTGTGGGTCGAGCCGAGCAGCGTCGGCAGACCGGCCATACCGGCGATGGCGCCCGACAGGAGCATCGCGGTGAGGACCATCTTCTTCGCGGAGACGCCGGAGGCGGCGGCCGCGGTCTCGGAGGCACCCGAGGCACGCAGGTCGAAGCCGAAGCGGGTGCGGTTGAGCATCACCCAGTAGACGACGCCGAGCACGGCGGCGACGACCACGAAGCCGTAGATCGTGCCGACCTGGTCGCCCATGTTGATGCCGGGGAACCAGCCGGCCTTGTCCATCTCGCCGGTCGTGCGGTTGTTGCCGACGGCGACGCCGAAGGCGTCCTCCAGGGTCAGGTACGCGATGACCGAGCCCGCGATCGAGTTCAGCATGATCGTGGAGACGACCTCGCTGACGCCGCGGGTCACCTTGAGGATGCCGGCGATGCCGGACCAGATCGCGCCCGTCACGGCGGCGGACAGGATCAGGACCGGGATCTGCAGGAAGGCCGGGAAGGCGAGGTGCGCGCCGACGATGGCGGCGACACAGGCGGCGAGCCGGTACTGGCCCTCGACGCCGATGTTGAAGAGGTTCATCCGGAAGCCGATGGCCACCGCGAGCGCGCCGATGTAGAGACCGGCGGCGTCATTGATGATCAGGACCTGGACGTCGGAGAACGTCGCCTGCTCGAACATGATCGAGAACGGGTCGAACGGGTTCTCGCCGGAGGCCACCAGCACGATCGAGGTGAGCCCGAAGGCCACGATCAGCGCGATGACGGGGCCGGCCGCCGCAAGGAGGAAACGCTCCCCGTTTTTTGCGGACCAGCGCTTGAGGAGGTTCATGGTCAGGCACCGTCTTCCGTGTGCTCCAGGTGGCCCGAGGCGGCACCGGTCATGGCGGATCCCAGCTCTTCCGGGGTGATGGAGGCCGGGTCGGCGTCGGCGACCAGGCGGCCGTCGTAGATGACCCGGAGGGTGTCGGAGAGGCCGATCAGCTCGTCGAGGTCGGCCGAGATGAGCAGCACGGCGAGGCCCTCGCGGCGGGCCTCGCGGATCTGGTCCCAGATCTGCGCCTGCGCGCCGACGTCCACACCGCGGGTGGGGTGGGCGGCGATCAGGAACTTGGGCTTGTGGCTCATCTCCCGGCCGACGATCAGCTTCTGCTGGTTGCCGCCGGACAGGGAGGCGGCCGTGACGTCGATGCCGGGGGTGCGGACGTCGTACTCCTCGACGATCCGCGCGGTGTCGGCCTGCGCGGACTTCGGGTCGAGCCAGAAGCCCTTGCTGTTGGGGCGCTCGGTGACGTGGCCGAGGATGCGGTTCTCCCACAGCGGGGCCTCGAGGAGGAGGCCGTGGCGGTGGCGGTCCTCGGGGATGTAACCGACGCCGTTCTCGCGGCGCTTGCGGGTCGCCCAGGCGGTGATGTCCTCGCCGAGCATCGTGATGACGCCGCTGTCCGCGTGCTCCAGGCCGATCAGGGACTCGATCAGCTCGGTCTGGCCGTTGCCCTCGACGCCCGCGAGGCCCAGGACCTCACCGGCGTGGATGGTGAAGGTGATGCCGTCGAGCAGCGGCTTGCCGCCGCCGGGTGCGGCCAGGCGCAGGTCCTCGACCTCGATCACCGGACGGTCGGTGACCGTGGACTCGGCGGTCTCGGGGGTGGGCAGTTCGCTGCCGACCATGAGCTCGGCGAGCTGCTTGGGGGTGGTGTCGGCCGGGACGGCCGTGCCGACGGTGGTCCCGCGGCGGATGACGGTGATCTCGTCGGCCACGGAGAGGACTTCGCCGAGCTTGTGCGAGATGAAGATGACGGCCAGGCCCTCGGCCTTGAGCTCGCGCAGGTTGTCGAAGAGCGCGTCGACCTCCTGCGGCACGAGCACGGCGGTCGGCTCGTCCAGGATCAGGGTGGTGGCGCCGCGGTAGAGGACCTTGAGGATCTCCACGCGCTGGCGGTCGGCGACGCCGAGGTCCTCGACGAGGACGTCGGGGCGCACCCCGAGGCCGTAGCGCTCGGATATCTCGAGGATCTTCTTCCGTGCCTTGGAGCCGATCCCGTACAGCTTCTCGCTGCCGAGGACGACGTTCTCCAGGACGGTGAGGTTGTCCGCGAGCATGAAGTGCTGGTGGACCATGCCGATGCCGCGGGCGATCGCGTCGGCGGGCGAGGAGTAGGAGACCTGCTCGCCGTGGATGGCGATGGTGCCCTCGTCCGGCTTCTGCATGCCGTAGAGGATCTTCATCAGCGTGGACTTGCCGGCCCCGTTCTCGCCGACCAGGGCGTGCACGGTGCCCTTGCGGACGGTGAGGCAGATGTCGTGGTTGGCGACGACGCCCGGGAACCGCTTGGTGATGCCCTTGAGTTCTACGGCGACCGTGGCCGGCGGGGAGCTTGACGTGGCGATGGCGCACTCTCCTGGGAAGGGGGGCCGCCTACACGCGTAGCGCCCCAACAACGGTGTGCGAGAAGCGAGTTCGAGACCGAGTTCGAGTCTGGAGTCCGAGCAGGATCCCACGAACGCGTTACGGGGAAGAAGCGTCCGGCGGGGATACACCTGAGAAGACCCCTGAATGAAACGTCCCCGTACCCGGTCCCTGACCGGGTCGGCCCGGACCGCGTCGCACACGCGGTCCGGGCTCCCCCCTTCGCTACGCCTTGCGGCGCTGCGGCTGCCTTACTTGGCGGCGACCTTGATGGTGCCGTCCACGATGCCCGTCTCGGCCTTCTTCAGCGCGGCCTGGAGCTTGCTGTCGTTCTTGAACTCCGGGTTGGAGTCGGCGAGGGAGACCTCACCGGACTTCAGGTTGCCGGTGATGACACCGGTCTCCGGCGCCTTGTTCTCGACCGACTCGGCGAGCTTGAAGATCGACTCGGCGACGCCCTTGGTGGCGGACGTGATGATGTACTTCTTGTACGCCGCCAGGGGCTTCTGGCTGTACTGGTCGGAGTCGACGCCGATCGCGTACTTCTTCGCGGCGGCGGCGGCCTCGATGACGCCCTGACCGGACAGACCGGCGGCGTGGTAGACGACGTCGGCGCCGTCCTCGAGCTGCTTCTCGGCGGCGGCCTTGCCGAGGTCCGGCGAGGCGAAGCCCTTGGCCGGGTCCTCGTCGAGGAACTGGACGTCGACCTTGACACCCTTCTTGGTGTCCTTGACGCCCTGCTCGAAGCCGGCGCGGAACTTGTTGATCAGCGCGTTGTCGACGCCGCCGACGAAGCCGACGTGGTTCGTCTTGGTCTTCAGGGCGGCGGTGACGCCGGCGAGGTAGGAGACCTCGTTCTCCTGGAAGACCAGGTCGGCGATGTTCTTGCCCTGGACCGAGGCGTCGTCGACGATGCCGAAGGTCGTGTTCGGGAACTTGGCCGCGGCCTCCTTCACCGCCGGGGCGTAGGAGTAGCCGATGCCGACGACCGGGTTGTAGCCCGCCTTCGCCAGGTTGACCAGGCGCGCGGCCTTGTCGTCGTCGGACTCGCCGTCCTTCGGCTCCTGGTCGGCGACCTGGTAACCGAACTTGGCCTTGGCCTTCTCCAGGCCCTGGTACGCGGCGTCGTTGAACGACTGGTCGCCCTTGCCGCCGACGTCGTACGCGATCGCGAGGCCCTTGGCCCCCTTGCCATCCTTGCCGCCCGCGGACGACGACGCGTCCGACGAGGTGCCGCCGCAGGCGGCCAGGGCGAGGGCGAGAGAGGCGGTGGCGGTGCCTGCGACCGCTATGCGGGAAACCCGGCGCATGGGAAGTGCTCCTTCGTACAAGCGCCGGAGGGACAGGTGCCGACGCTGAGTTCGCCGCAGAGTAACGCGCGTAGACAAAACATAAAACCCCTTCTGTCCATCTCGTTACCGGGGCGTTGTGCACCCCCTCGCGGCCCCTCGGAGGCCCTTTCCGAACGCAATGCAGGGCGGGCGCGGAAAGGGTTCCGCACCCGCCCTGCACGTTGTACGTATGACCTGTGTGTCCGAACTGAAATGTTCAGCGTCGGTACTTAAGCGGCCCTTTGGACCGCTGTGCACCACTACGGCTTGGTCGCGACCTTGATCGTGCCGTCGACGATGCCCTTCTTCGCCGCGGCGACCGCGTCGGCCAGGCCCGCGATCTCCTTGAACTTGGGGTTCGACTCCGCGGCACCCACCCCGTTGACCTTGAGGTCGAAGGTCTGGACGCCGGTCAGCGGCTTGCCGTCCTTGACCGACTTGGCCAGGGAGTAGACGGCGCCGCCGACCTCCTTGAGCGCGGAGGTGAGGATGTACTCCTTGTACGCGGCCAGCGTCTTCTGGTTGTACTGGTCGGAGTCGACGCCGATGACCCACTTCTTCTTCGTGGCGGCGGCCTTGATCACGCCCTGCCCGGAGAGACCGGCCGCGTGGTAGATCACGTCGGCGCCGTCCTCGAGCTGCTTGTCCGCGGCGGCCTCGCCGAGGTCGGGGCTGGCGAAGCCCTTGGCCGGGTCCTCGTCGAGGTACTGGACGTCGACCTTGACGCCCTTCTTGGTGTCCTTGACGCCCTGCTCGTAGCCGGCCTGGAACTTGTTGATCAGTTCGTTGTCGACGCCGCCGACGAAGCCGACGTGGTTCGTCTTGGTGGCCTTGGCCGCGGCGACGCCGGCCAGGTACGAGGACTCGTTCTCCGCGAAGACGAGCGACGTGACGTTCTTGCCCTCGACGACGGAGTCGACGATGCCGAAGGTCGTCTTCGGGAACTTCTTCGCCACTTCCTTCAGCGCGGGGCCGTAGGCGTAGCCGATGCCGATCACCGGGTTGTAGCCGGCCTTCGCCAGGTTCGACAGGCGCTGGGCCTTGTCGTCGTCGGACTCGCCGTCCTTCGGCTCCTGGTCGGCCGTCTTGTATCCGAACTCCGTCTTGGCCTTCTCCAGGCCTTCGTAGGCGGAGTCGTTGAACGACTGGTCTCCCTTGCCGCCGACGTCGTAGGCGATGGCGAGCCCGAGGTCCTTCTTGTCGGACGAACCACCCTTGTCGCTCTCATTGCTGGTGCCGCCGCAGGCGGTGGCGGCGAGGGCGAGACCGGTGACGGCCACGGCTATCCGCGTGAGCCGGGTTGTACGAGAACGACGCATGATCGGCTGCTCCTTCGTCAACACGCCGCGCAGGGCGTTGAGTTCGGCGGAGCGTAACGCGCGTAGAGGGGGTGGGGAACGGGGTTCGGGCCTGCCGTTACCGATTCGTGCCGGGCGTCGGTTACGTCCCGGTGAAGGAGCGTGACGAAGGGCACGAACAGCCCTCATTATCCACTCATGAGCCGCCTGGCCCCGAAGCCGACCGCGATCGCGGCGGCCCTCCTCGTCGCCCTCGCGGCCGCCTTCGCCCGCTTCAGCACGAACCTGTTCGGGCCGGACCGGCCGGGCCAGAACACCGACCCGAAGGGCGAGCCGGTGCGCCGGCGGGCGGTCGGCTCGCCGGCGGAGGGGCTGTACTGCACCTGAGCCCCCGTACGGGCGGGGGCGCCGGTCACTTCCCGTGCGCGTCCAGCAGGGCCGCCGCGGTGAACAGCTCCACGCCCACCGTGATCGCGTCCTCGTCCGCGTCGAAGTCGCCCTGGTGGAGGTCGCGGCTGCCGCGCTCGCCCGGGGACTTGACGCCGAGCCGGGCCATGGACCCGGGCACGTGCTCCAGGTACCAGGAGAAGTCCTCGCCGCCGAGGCTCTGCTGGGTGTCCTCGACGGAGTCGGGGCCGAGCCGGGCGACCATAGCGTCCCTCAACAGGTCGGTCACCGCCGGGTCGTTGACGACGGGCGGCACTCCGCGCACGTAGTTCACGACCGGCTTGGCCCGGTACAGGTCGGCGATCTCCTGGACGGCCGCGTGCACCAGGTCGGGCGCCGCGCGCCAGGACTCCAGGTCCAGGCAGCGCACGGTGCCGGAGAGCTCGGCGTGCTGCGGGATCACGTTGCACGCGTGGCCCGTCTCGAGGCGGCCCCAGGTGACGGCGAGCCCGGAGCGGGCGTCGACGCGGCGGGCGACGACGGCCGGGACCTCGGTGGCGACCTTGGCGGCAGCGGTGACGAGGTCGGTGGTGAGGTGCGGGCGGGCCGTGTGGCCGCCGGGGCCGTCGAGCGTGACCTCGAGGCGGTCGCAGGCCGAGGTGATCGGCCCGTGCCGCAGGCCGATCCGCCCGGCCTCGACCTTCGGGTCGCAGTGCACCCCGACGATCTTCCGTACGCCGTCGAGGACTCCGCACTCGATGGCGTCGGCCGCGCCGCCGGGCAGCACTTCCTCGGCGGGCTGGAAGATCAGCCGTACCGGGTGCGGCAGTTGACCCCTGCGGTGCAGGTCGGCGAGGACCAGGCCCGCGCCGAGCACGACGGTGGTGTGCACGTCGTGGCCGCAGGCGTGCGCGCGGTCGGGGACCGTCGAGCGGTACGCGCAGCTGACCTTGGTGTCCGGGATGGGCAGCGCGTCGATGTCGGCGCGCAGTGCGAGCATCTCGCGCCCGCCGCTCCACTCCCCCGACTCGGTGCCGATGTCGCAGATGAGCCCCGTGCCGATCCCGAGCACGCGCGGCGTGAGCCCGGCCTTCTCCAGGCGGGCCTTGAGCACGGCCGTCGTGCGGAACTCCTGGTTGCCGAGCTCGGGGTGCATGTGCAAGTCGCGCCGGAAGGCGATGAGTTCGGCGCGCAGTGCGTCGGGCAGCGTGCCGGGGAGCACGCCGCCCGGGGTGGCTTCCCCTGGGTTGTCGGCCTCGGACTCTCGGGACATCAACTGGTTCACCCTCTGAAGGGTAGGGCGGCCCGGGGGTCAACTGACGCGCGATCAACAAAAGTTCAGCCAGATTGACGTAAGAAATCTCGCCTTGCCAGGTATGTGGATCGTATGCGGTGGGTAGGAAGACTCTTTCCACCTGCGGCTTGTCCCGCTCTCACCGGACCGTTCCCCCATCGGCGTACGAATTTCCGTACGCATCCCATCCATGACGCCCTCTCCGGCGAACTCCGAGGCAACGACGCACCACTGGCCTCGACGGAAGAGGGACATCATGCGCAAGATCGGTTCGTTCAGTGCCGCGCTCGTGTCGGCGGCTCTGGTCGCAGCGGGCGCGGGGACCGCTGTGGCGGCTCCCGGCGCGCTCGCCTCCGGCACCGTGTACTGCATGGGGCAGCCCGCGACGATCGTCGGCACGGAGGGCCAGGACTTCGAGACCGGCACCCCCGGCAACGACGTCATCGCGCTGCTCGGCGGCAGCGACACCTACGCCGACGCGGGCGGCGACGACCTGGTCTGCCTGGGCTCGGGCAACGACCAGATGGGCGCCGACTTCGCGTTCGTGACGGGCTCCGACACCGTGGACGCGGGTCCCGGCGACGACGAGGTGTTCGGCTTCGACGGCGCGGACACGGTCCTCGGCGGCGACGGCGCGGACCGCCTCACGGGCGGCAACGGCGCGGACGACCTGCGGGGCAACGGCGGCGACGACGTCCTCAAGGGCGAGGGCGCCAACGACACGCTGATCGGGAACACCGGCACCGACAGTGCGGACGGCGGCGCCGGTGTGGCCAACAAGTGCGCGGCGGAGAGCGAGGTCAACTGTCAGCTGGACCCGTGACGTTCACGGGTCCTGTGCGGCGGGCGGCCATGGCGCCGCCCGCCACCGCGAACGCGGCCGCCACGAGCCCCGCGCTCACCCAGGGCACCGCCTCGAAACCGCCGCCGGACGCGAGTCCTCCGGCCCAAGGGCCCACCGCGGCACCGACGTTGAGTGCCGTCGTCGCGCAGGCTCCCGCCAGCAGCGGGGCGCCCGACGCCGCGTACAGGGCACGCGCGATGAGTGTGGATCCGACGGCGAAGGACAGCGCGCCCTGGGCGAAGGCGAGCGCGAAGGTGGCCGTGGCGCCGGCCGCCGCGTACCCGAGCAGCACCCAGCCCGCGAGCAGCGCCGCCCCGCCGCCCACGAGCACCGGCATCGGCCGCGCGTCCGAGAGTCGGCCCGCCGCGGTCACCCCGGCGAACGAGCCGAGGCCGAACAGGGCGAGCAGCGCCGGGACCCAGGGCTCCGGGATGCCCGCGACGCCGGTGGCGAGGGGCGCGAGGTAGGTGAACGTGCAGAACGTGGCGCCGTTCACGAGGGCGCCGAGGAGGAGGAGCGTGAGCAGGCGCGGGGAGCGCAGGGACCGTAGTTCGGTGCGCAGGTCGGCGTGCAGGTCGGTGTGCGGTACGTCATCGGGGGCGCCGCCCGTCGGTCCCTGCGGGTCCGCCGGGACCGAGCGGACCACCGCGGCGAGCGCGGGCAGACAGATCAGCGCCACGGCCCCGAACGCGGCCCGCCAGCCCAGGAGTTGACCGAGCAGCGCCCCGCCGGGCACCCCGGCGACGCAGGCCAGGGTGGTGCCGCCGAGGAGGATCGACGTGGCCCGGCCCTTGGCATCGGGGGCGACCAGCGCGGCGGCCGTGGTCAGGGCCACCGTCAGGAACCCGGCGTTGGCGAGTGCGGCCACGGCGCGCGTGGTGAGCAGGACGCCGTAGCTGGTGGTGACGGCGCCGACGACGTGCGCCGCGGTGAACACCGCGAGGAACCCGAACAGGGCCGACCGGCGCGGCCAGCGGCGCGCGAGCACCGCCGACAGGGGCGCACCGACGATCATCCCGAGCGCGAACGCGGAGGTGAGGGACCCGGCGGCCGGGATGGAGATCCCCAGGTCATGGGCGATGTCGGGGGTCAGGCCCGACAGCATGAACTCGGAGGTGCCCTGCGCGAACACGGCGAGGGCGAGCAGATAGAGCGGAAGCGGGAGAGGCACAGCGGACTCCGTGACCGTACAGATGGGTGAGAGGTGGTCGCGGTACGGCAGTCCGTGCGATGACGACATCTATGGCGACATCGATGGCGATGGCGGTGGCGTGCGTCAGCGGAGAACGGCACCCTGGGGAGGGGCGGTTCTCAACGCCGCGCGGAAGAAGGCCACCGGACGGCTGCCGGTGGCCGGAGTCTGTCGGACTCGGGATTGTTCACGCCGGGCAGCGTAGGCAGCCGCCCGGCGTGACGTCCATTGGTTTCCGATGGCTTCCGATGGTTCCCGATGGTTCCGACGGCCTCAGCGCACCAGGCACGGCCGCTTGCTGTCGAACTCCCAGCCGGGGACGAGGTACTGCATCGTGACGGCGTCGTCGCGGGCGCCCAGCGCCTTGGCCCGGTAGAGCTCGTGGGCGGCGAGGAGGCGGTCCATGTCGAGGTCGACGCCGAGGCCCGGTGCGTCGGGGACGGCGATCTCGCCGTCGACGATGCGCGGCGGGGCGACGGTCAGCCGCTCCAGGCCCTCCTGCCAGATCCAGTGGGTGTCCAGGGCGTTGTAGGCACCGGGGGCGGCCGCGCCGCAGTGGGTGACCATCGCGAGGGAGATGTCGAAGTGGTTGTTGGAGTGGCAGCCCCAGGTCAGGCCCATGGCGTTGCAGAGCTGGGCGACGCGCACCGAGCCCTGCATGGTCCAGAAGTGCGGGTCCGCGAGGGGGATGGAGACGGACTGGAGGGCCAGGGCGTGGGTCATCTGGCGCCAGTCGGTGGCGATCATGTTGGTCGCGGTCGGCAGGCCCGTCGCGCGGCGGAACTCGGCGAGGATCTCGCGGCCCGAGTAGCCGTCCTCGGGGCCGCAGGGGTCCTCGGCGTAGGCGAGCACGTCGGTGAGCGGGGTGCACAGGTCGATGGCCTCGCGCAGTGACCAGGCGCCGTTCGGGTCGAGGGTGATCCTGGCCTCGGGGAAACGGTCCTTGAGGGCGCGGACCGCCTTGACCTCCTCGGGCCCGGCCAGGACGCCGCCCTTGAGCTTGAAGTCCCGGAAGCCGTAGAGGTCGTACGCCGCCTCGGCCTGGCGGACGATCGCCCCGGGGGTCAGCGCCTCCTCGTGCCGGATCCGGTACCAGTCGACGTCCGAGTCGGCCTCGCGGGCGTACTCGAGGTCGGTGCGGTCGGGGTCGCCGACGTAGAAGAGGTACCCCAACACCCGTACGGAGTCGCGCTGTTGGCCGTCGCCGAGGAGGGCCGCGACCGGTACGTCGAGGTGCTGCCCCAGGAGGTCGAGGAGCGCGGACTCGACGGCGGTGACGGCGTGCACGGTGGTGCGCAGGTCGAAGGTCTGGGCGCCGCGGCCGCCGCTGTCGCGGTCGGCGAAGCGGTCGCCGATCGCGCGCAGGATCCGCTTGTAGTCGCCGACCTTGGCGCCGACGACCAGGGCTTCCGCGTCGCGCAGGGTTTGGGTGATCTGCTCGCCGCCGGGGACCTCGCCGAGTCCCGTACGGCCTTCGGAGTCGGTGAGGACGACGACGTTGCGGGTGAAGTAGGGGCCGTGGGCACCGGAGAGGTTGAGCTCCATGCAGTCGCGGCCCGCGACGGGGTAGACGGCGAACTCGGTGACGGTGGGCTGCTGTTGGGGCTTGCTCATCGGATTCCTTGGCTGGAGGGGAGGGAGGTCAGATGCCGACGGCGTTCAGCGCGAGGACGCCGCCGAGGCCCAGGATCGCGAGGACCGTCGTGTAGCTGGTGCGGACCTTGATGGCGTCGGGCAGGGAGAGGTTGAAGTACTCCTTGAAGAGCCAGAACCCGGGGTCGTTGACGTGGCTGAAGGCGAGCGAGCCGCAGGAGACCGCGAGCACCATCAGCTCGGGGCTGACGGGCTGGCCCGCGAGCAGCGGGAGCACCACTCCGGAGGCGGTGACCACGGCGACCGTGGCCGAGCCGAGGGCGAGGCGCAGGATGGCCGCGATCAGCCAGGCGAGGATGATCGGCGAGACGGACCAGGAGTCGGTGAGGTCCTTGATGTAGTCGGAGATGCCGCCTTCGACGAGTACGTTCTTGAAGGCGCCGCCGGCCCCGATGACGAGCAGGATCATCGCCATGGCCTGGGCGGCCGACGAGCAGGAGGCGGTGACCTCCTTCAGGCTCCGGCCGATGCGCGGCCCGAACGCCCAGATCGCGAGGGACAGCGTGAGGAGCAGGGCGATGGGGGCCGAGCCGAGAAACGCGACGGTGTGCACGAGCGGGCTCTCGGAGTCGGTCGCCATGTCCGTGATGGACGCCCCGGCGATCAGCACGACCGGGAACAGGGCCACCGACAGGGACCAGCCGAGGCCCGGCATCTCGTGCTCGTCGAACTCCTTCTCGCTGACCAGGCCCAGCGGGATGGACGGGTCGAGCTTCCTGACGAACGGCAGGCGCGGCCAGACGAGGGCGATCAGCGCACCGGCCGGGACGGCTATGCACAGGCCGTACAGCAGGGTGTGCCCGACCGAGGCGTGGAAGGTGCTGGCCACGGCGACGGGTCCGGGGTGCGGCGGCAGGAAGCTGTGCATCGTCGACAGGGTGATGGACATCGGCAGGCCGACCCAGAGCAGGTTCGTCCGGGTGACGCGGACCAGGGTGAAGGCGACGGGCACGATGATGATGAACGCGACCTCGTAGAACATGGTCACGCCGATCAGGATCGACGTGACGACCATGGCGAGCTGGACCCCGCGCGGCCCGAAGGCGTCCAGGAGCCGTCCGGCGATCCGCTGTGCGGCGCCGGAGTCCCCCATCACCCGGCCGACCATGGCGCCGAGCCCGATGGTGAGCATCGTGTCGCCGATCTGGCCGCCGATGCCCTCGGACAGGACGTCCGGGATGGTCGCCACCGGGATGCCCTGGACGACGGCGACGCCCACGGCCACGAGCAGCAGGGCGATGAAGCCGTTCAGTTTCAGCCGGGTCATGAGGAGCAGCAGGACCAGAACACTGATCCCGACGACGAGGAGCGGCATGCCAGTTCTCCCTTGAACTGTGCGAGTGCTGAGCTGTGCGGGTGCGGACCGAGCGGGGGCCGGGGGCGGGTCAGCCGATCAGGCTCAGGCCGCGGTCGAGCACCTTCGCCAGGTCGGCGAGGTCCTGCGGGCCCGGGTCGGTGAGCGGGGCGCGGACCGGGCCGACGGGCAGGCCGCGCAGTCGGGCTGCGGCCTTGACCAGGGACACGGCGTAGCCGGGCACCCGGTCGCGCAGTTCGACGAGGGGGACGTAGAACTCGCGCAGGAGTGTCGTCAGGGTCGCCTCGTCGCCGGCCCGCAGGGCGGCGAAGAAGGCGTCGGCGATCTCGGGTGCGAAGGCGTGCACGGCCGAGGAGTACGCGGGGACGCCGACGGTGGCGTAGGCGCGGGCCTGGATCTCGGCGGTGGAGGCGCCGTTGAAGAAGAGGAAGCCGTCGGGGGCGGCGAGGGTGAGGCGCTGGAGGCGGTCCAGGTCGCTGTGCCCGTCCTTGACGCCGATGACGGTGGGGAGCGCGGCGATCTCGCGCAGGCTGTCGGCGCCGAAGGCGACCTGGCCGCGCTGGTAGGCGATGAGCGGCAGCCGGGTGCCCGCGGCGACCCTGCGGACCTGTTCGACGAGGCCGGCCTGCGGGGCGGCGGTCAGGTAGTGCGGCATGAGGAGCAGGGCGTCCGCGCCCGCTTCCTCGGCGATCCGGGCGAAGCGCAGCGCCTGCGCCCAGCCGTAGCCGGTGCCGGCGACGACGGGTGCGCGGCCGTCGACGACCTCGACGGTGGTCCGCACCACGGTGCGGTACTCGTCCTCGTCGAGGGAGAAGAACTCGCCGGTGCCGCAGGCGGGGAAGACGGCGCCGGGGCGGGTGGCGACCTTGTCGGTCAGATAGGCCCGGTAGGCGTCGGGGTCGAGGCTGCTGTCCGCCGCGAAGCTGGTGAGCGGGAACGACAGGACGCCGCTCGCCATGCCGTCGCGCAGCCGCTGGGCGACCCGTTCCGCCTGGGTGTCCCGCTCGATCCCCACCATGAACCCCATTCCCGTATGCAGATGGCGTCTACGTATGGAGATGGAGGCTAGATCCGTGAACGCGACAGGTCAATGGGGGCGGGCGCCATGATCGGCACCCGCCCCCATTGACCTGTGATCACTCCGTGGGTCTCACACAAGCCGCGAGTCTCAGACCATCCGCACCCCGCGCGCCGACCCCGCGATCCCCGCCAGGAACCCCTGCGCGTGGTCGGAGACGCCCTGCGTCAGCCAGGCCGGGTCGATCTCGCAGACCGCGACCTTCACGTCCGTGCCCGCCAGCGCGAGCGGCAGGGTGTGCACGACCGTCGACGGGAAGCTGAGGATCGTACGTCCTATGGGGCCGCGCCGTGCGATCAGCTCCAGGGGGAGGTCGGGGCGCACGACCTCCAGGCCGGTTTCCACGGCCAGGCGGTGGAGTTTGTCGGCGGCCTCGCGGCGGTGCGCGAAGTAGCGGGTCGCGCCGTGGGCGGCGGCCAGGCCGCGCACCGCCTCCAGGTAGCGGTCCAGGTCCACGACTCCCGTCTCCACCAAGGACGTTCCCACCAGGTCCGCGCCGCGGGTCAGGCGCGGCGGGCCGAAGCGGGCGCGGGTCCAGGCGTAGTCGTTCGCCGTGATCGTCACGCCCTCGGGGGCCTCGTCCACCGGCATGGAGGTGAAGACGGAGACGGTGCGGCGCCCGGGGCGCGGGGTGAGTCTGCGGCGGGCCGAGGCGGAGACGGGCGCGAAGGCGACGTCCCGCGGGCCGGGGCGGCCGCCGCGCCGGTGCCAGCGCACGAGCCGTTCGCCACGGGCCAGTTGGGCGACGAACTCCATCGTGGCCGTGCCGTCGTCGACGACGACCAGGTCGCGGGCGCGGGTGATGGTCAGCAGGAGTTGGACGTAGCGGGAGAACGGGTCGCCGATCACTATCCGGTCCGCCCTGCGCAGCGGCCCGGCGAGGCCGCCGACCGTCTGGAAGGGCGCCCCCGCGCCGCCGCGCGCCTCCTCCCAGCGCACCAAGTGCCCTTCGCCGCGCGCCAGTTCGGCCATGCGGCGCAACTGGCCGCGTGTCATCGGGTCGGTGGGCGAGAGCACCACGACGGTGGCCGTGACGCTTTCCAGGTGGGCCCACTCGAGGACGTTGAGGAGCTGTACCGGGCTCTCGACGAAGCACAGCGTGCCGGCGTTGCTGCCGCTGTCCGTACTGCCAGACATCTGCGACCCTCCCGGGGACGCCAGGGCGGCCCAGCGCGTGAAGTCCGCTGAGCCGCCTCGGAGTTGGGGGTCAGACGCCGACCGGCTCACCGGCGGCGACGGCGATCTCCGACTCGGCGACGACGCCCGCGACGCGGCGCAGCTTCTTCATCGGGCCGAGCTCGGACTCGTAGACCTTCTTGACGCCGTCGCCGAGGGAGGCCTCGATGGTGCGGATGTCGCGCACCAGGCGGGTCAGGCCCTGCGGCTCGACCGAGGCGGCCTGGTCGGAGCCCCACATGGCGCGGTCGAGGGTGATGTGGCGCTCGACGAAAGTGGCGCCGAGGGCGACGGCGGCGAGCGTCGTCTGGAGGCCGGTCTCGTGCCCGGAGTAGCCGATCGGGACGTTCGGGTACTCGGCCTGGAGGGTGTTGATGACGCGGAGGTTGAGCTCTTCGGCGACCGACGGGTACGTCGAAGTGGCGTGGCACATCAGGATGTTGTCGCTGCCGAGGACCTCGACCGCGTGCCGGATCTGCTTCGGCGTCGACATGCCGGTGGAGAGGATGACGGTGCGGCCGGTCGCGCGCAGGGCGCGCAGCAGCTCGTCGTCCGTGAGCGAGGCCGAGGCGACCTTGTGCGCGGGGACGTCGAACTTCTCCAGGAACGCGACGGCCTCGGTGTCCCACGGGGAGGCGAACCAGTCGATGCCGCGCTTCTTGCAGTGCTCGTCGATCTGGCGGTACTCGTCCTCGCCGAACTCGACGCGGTGGCGGTAGTCGATGTACGTCATCCGGCCCCAGGGGGTGTCGCGCTCGATGTCCCACTGGTCGCGCGGGGTGCAGATCTCCGGGGTGCGCTTCTGGAACTTGACGGCGTCGCAGCCCGCCTCGGCGGCGACGTCGATCAGCTTGAACGCGTTCTCCAGGTCGCCGTTGTGGTTGATGCCGATCTCACCCGTGATGTAGACGGGGTGGCCGGGGCCAGCGGTGCGCGAACCGAACGTACGGACACGGGAGTTGAGAACAGAAGACATGAGGGGGTGTTTCCTTACCTGTGGAGGGAGTCGAGAGAGGGGCCGAGGATCCAGCTGGCGATCTCTCGGATCGCGCCGTCGCCACCGGGGACGGTGGTGACCGCGCGTGCGGCGCCGCGTACGACGTCGTGGGCGCTCGCGACCGCCACGGGCCAGCCGGCGACGGCGAAGCACGGGAGGTCGTTGACGTCGTTGCCGACGTAGAGCACGCGCTCCGGCGCGATGCCCTGCTCCTCGCACCACTGCTTCAGCGCGAGGTCCTTGCGGTCGATGCCGTGCAGGACCGGGATCTTGAGCTTCCTGGCCCGGGCGGCGACCACCGGGTTCTGTTCCGTGGACAGGATCAGCATCGACAGGCCGCTCTTGCGCAGCGCCGCGATGCCGAGGCCGTCACCGCGGTGCACGGTGACGAACTCCCGTCCGTCGGAGTCGATCAGCACCCTGTCGTCGGTCTGGGTGCCGTCGAAGTCG
Source organism: Streptomyces sp. NPDC050085 (assembly GCF_044460595.1). Classification (NCBI taxonomy): domain Bacteria; kingdom Bacillati; phylum Actinomycetota; class Actinomycetes; order Kitasatosporales; family Streptomycetaceae; genus Streptomyces; species Streptomyces sp. NPDC050085. The sequence continues at coordinate 593,667 of NZ_JBITJZ010000004.1, forward strand.
AGGACGACCGCGTCGATGTCCTCCCGGGTGGGGAGGGCACTCTGGTCGAAAAGGGGGGCGAGGGCCCGCGCGCGGGCCAGGTCGTGCGGGTCGTCGATCTCCAACACCCGTGCGGGGTCGGTGCGGACGAGTTCCGTACGGCCGAAGAAGCGGTGCTCGTGGCGGCGGAAGCCGGTGGCCTCCATCGCGTACACGGCGCCGGTCTCGAGGAGGTCCTGGGGGCGGTCCTGGCGGCGCGGGCGGAAGGACTTGTCGTGGTTGACGCCGTAGCCGCCGCTGGTCGCGACCGTCTCGGAGACGAGGGTGTCGGTGCCGCCGACGGAGGCGGCGCGCTCACCGGCGACGGCGCGGGGCTCGTCGGCCGCGTCGCGCCACACGAATCCGTGGAAGGGGGCGACGGTCAGCGCGCTGTCGGCGCCGTTCTCGACGATCGCGGCGACCACCCCGTCGACGTCCTCGCGGACGGTGAAGGGGCTGGTGCACTGCACGAGCAGCACGATGTCCACGGCCGCGCCGTGCAGCGCCTCGTGCGCGTCCATGGCGTGCAGGACGGCCGCCTCTGAGGTGGCCTTGTCGCCGGCGATGGCGGCGGGCCGGGTGACGACCTCGGCGCCCGCCTCCCGCGCGGCGGCGGCGATGGCCGCGTCGTCGGTGGAGACCACGACGTCGGTGACGTACCGCCCGGCCAGGCAGGCGTGCACGGCGCGGGCGACGAGGGGCACTCCGGCGACCTGGGCGAGGTTCTTGGCCGGTACGCCCTTGGAGCCGCCGCGGGCGGGGATCACCGCGAGCACACGGCGGACGGGGGCGGCGGCCGCTCCCGCTTCCGGGTCGGTCATGTGGGGGTCTCCTTCGGGGAGTTGGGGGATGCGGGGGGCGCGGCTGGTCACAGCTCCCCCATCCGCCGGATCACGGGGGCGACGCGCTGCACGCCGTGCCGGTAGGCGCCGCGGGCGGCCCTGCGGACGGTGCGGCGCACGGCGCCGGGGGCCTTGTCGGCGGCGGGCGCGCCGGGCAGCGGTGACCCGTCGGGCGCGAGGTGGTGGCGGGCGAGGACGCGGGGCAGGTAGCCGGGCGCGGTGGTGCGGCTGTAGTACGGCGCGAGCGGCGGCAGGTCGCCTTCGAGGAGTCCTGCGACCTTGGCGCGTGCCCCGTCGAAGGCCTTGTCGTACGTGCCGTCGGCTGCGACGCCCTGCCGGGCGACCCACGCGGGGTCGGGCTCGGGCAGCACGCCCGCGTCCAACTGGTCCCAGGACACCAGGCAGTTGGACCCGGTGAAGTGGTGGTTGCCGAGCGCCTCGCGCACCCCGAGGTCGGTGAGCAGCGCGGTGGGGATGCGCCGGTGCAGCGATTCGAGCGCGGCGGTGGAGCTGACGGTGACGAGCAGGTCCGTCCGGTCGAGGACCTCGCCCATGTTTCCGTACACGAGACGGAAGTTGGCGGGGAGCTCTCGTTCCTGGGAGAGCTTCTGGGCGAGCTTCTGGTACGGCACTTCCTCGATGTGCGTGGTGTGCTCGCCGGGCTTGCTGCGCAGCTTGAGCAGCACCTCGCGCTCCGGGTGCGAGCGGGCGTGCCGCACGAGGCGCTCGAGCAGGTACGCCCGGTCGGCCGGGGTGTCCGGCACGGACGGCTGCGCGGCGAACACCACGGTGTACGGGTCGTGTTGCTCCGTGTAGGGCGCGCCGCCGAGGAACGGCAGCGCGCACTCGGTGACCGCCGCGGCGTCCGCGCCGACGCCCTCGTACACGGCACGGAACCGCTCCGCGTCGTAGGCCGAGTTGGCGAGCACCACGTCCGCGCCGTGCCGCAGGAGCAGCCCGTCGGCCAGCTTCTCGTAGACGACGCCGACGTAGCCGGTGACGACGACGGGCCGCTGCTTCACCTCCCGCCATGCGTGGGCGAGTCCGTGCAGTACGGCCTGGACGGCTCCGCCCACCAGGGCGAGGACGACCACGTCGTACGCATCGGCGTCCCGCTCCATCACGCGCAGGAACTCGACCGCGGTGACCTCGTCGAGGCGGTCGGCGCGCACGCCGACCTCGGTGAGCTGGCGGGCGGTGGGGGTGGCGCGGCCGCGCAACAGGAATCCGTCGAGGGCCGCGCCTCCAGAGCTGTCGGAGGTGAGGCGGGACGCGGTGAGCGAGCCCCACTTCCACCGGGTGTCGGAGTCCGCGAGCACGGCGACGCGCTGCCGCTTGGCTGTACTTCGCACTTCACTTGCTGGCACGTCGAAGAAGTTAGGAAGGCATTTCGAGCCGCGGCCCAACCGGAGTGCAACAAACGGTTAACAGCGCACCGACGAATGGGGAATCGGCCTCGGAAATGCCTTCCGGAAGGGCTGGTTCACAGTCCCGCCACACGTCGTTCACCCGGTATCAAGCCGACGGCCAAGACGAATGCCGGGCCGCCGCCTAACGTCAACCTCGTGGTCAAGCTCTCCGTCATCCTGCCATTCTTCAATGTGCAGCGATATGCCCCAGAAACCCTGAAGAGTCTGCGTGCGAACACACGGGACGACTTCGAATTCATTCTCGTCGACGACTGTTCGACCGACGGGACGCGCGAGATCCTGCAGCGCGCGGAACGCGAGCTGCCGGGCGCCGTGCTCATCCGGCGCTCGGAAAGCGGGGTATCTGCCGCGCGCAATACGGGAATCGACGCCGCCCGCGGCGAGTACCTGACGTTCCTGGACGGTGACGACTGGGTCGCGCCCGGGTACTTCGAGCAGCTCGTGGCGTCGATCGAGGCGCTGGGCTGCGACTTCCTGCGCACCGACCACGTGCGGTGCACCGGCACCGAACGGACCGTCTACCGGGCCCCGTTCGGCCTGCGCGACACCGTCGTGTCGCCGCGCGACGTGATACTCCCCGACGACCGCTCGACGCCCGTGGACTACCCGTACTCCTGGGCCGGCGTCTACCACCGCAGGCTCGTCGACCGCGGCCTGCTGCACTTCCCCGAGCACCTGCACACCGCCGAGGACCGGCCCTGGATCTGGCGTCTTCACCGGGAGGCAGAGTCCTTCGCGGTGGCCGGGCGGCTGCTCGGCATCTTCTACCGGCGCGGGGTCACCTCGTCGCTCACGCAGATCGGCGACGTCCGCCAACTCGACTTCATACCGGCGTTCGACCAGGTCATAGCGGAGACGGCCAAGGACCGCGACGCCGACATCTTCCTGCCCAAGGCCGTCCGCACGTACTGCGCGATCATCGCCCACCACCTGAACACGATCGAGAAGTTCGATCCCGCGGTGGCCCGCAAGCTGCGCTCCATGAGCGCGGCGGCCCTCAAGCGCCTGCCGCAGGACATTCTCGACGACGCACTCGACTCGATGGACTGGCAGCGCGCCTCTCGCCTGAGGCGACTGCGCCGCCGCCCGGTGACGGAGACCACTGCCGCATGACCACCCAGATCTTCTGCGCCTCCACCCTGTACGGGGTCGCCACCCTCGCCGCCGCCCTCGACGCGGACTGCTTCGGCCCCGCCGACCGGCGCATCCTGCTGGTCTCCAACAACGCGGCCGTCCCGGAAGTCAGTACGTCCGTCGACGAGATGCCGGGCTTCGCGGTGCTGCGCGACCGCTTCGACGAGGTCCTGTCGTGGAACGCGGCCATCTCGCCCTTCCACCCGGGGGGTTGGTCCCCGCGGCCCGACGACACCGTCCTGTGGGAGCGGTATCTGCGCCTGTTGTGGGACCTCGGGGACGACCACGTCGAGCTCGCCGTGGAGTCCATCCAGGTCAACCCGGCGCTCGCCCTCGGCCAGATCTTCTCCGTGTCGCCGGTCGACGTGTACGCGGACGGGCTGATGAGCTACGGCCCGACCCGCTTCAAGATCGACCCGCTGGTCGGTACGCGCGTACGGCGGCTGCTGCACCTGGATCTGGTGCCCGGCCTGAAGCCCCTGCTGCTCACGGAGTTCGGCGCCCCGGCGCAGACCGTGCCGACGGACGCCTTCCTGAAGGTGCTCGGCACGGTCGGCGCGGCAGCGCCCGGACTGCCCGAGCTGCCCGAACTGCCGCAGGACGCGGCCCTGTTGCTCGGCCAGTACCTCTCCGCCCTCGACATCCTCACGCCGGAGGAGGAAGAGGAGCTGCATGTACGCATGCTGAAGGGCGCCGTCGCACAGGGGCACCGCAGGATCGTCTTCAAGCCGCACCCCACGGCGCCCGCCCGCTACAGCCGCGCCCTGGAGGAGGCCGCCGAGCGCCTGGAGGTCGAACTGACCGTGCTCGACGTGCCCGTCCTGGCCGAGCTGCTGTACGAGCGGATCCGCCCGGCCCTGGTCGTCGGCTGCTTCTCCACCGCGCTGTTCACCGCGAAGACGCTGTACGGGCTGCCCGCGGCCCGCGTCGGCACCGAACTGCTCCTCGAGCGTCTGACCCCGTACCAGAACAGCAACCGCATGCCGGTGACGCTGGCCGACGCGCTGCTGCCCGATCTGGAGAGCGGGCGCACCGTGGAGTTCGGCGAGTTGAGGGACCTGGTCGAGACGGTCGGGTTCACGATGCAGCCGAAGATCCACCCGGGGCTCGAGCGGGCGGCCACCGCCTATCTCGCGCACGGCCCGGCCGACATCGCGCGCTACTTCAAGCGGCGCCGGCTCACCGCGCTCGGACTGCCCGGCGGACTGCCGACGCGGCTCGCCTTCATCCCGCGGCACGCGGCGGTGCGGCGGGTGGCGCGGCGGGTGCGGGCGGTCAAACGATCCGCACTCGGATAGGACCGGTAACCCGGCCAGGTGACTCGCACGCATATTCCCCGTTCGTTCAGGAGTCAAGAGGGTTAACGAATCCGTCGACCTTCGTTAACGCGACATCTCCTCTGTGTCCGGAAACGTGAGCGGGCCCCGCCCTAGCGTCGCTCCCGTGGTCAAGCTCTCCGTCATCGTGCCGTTCTACAACGTTCAGCAATTCGCTCCTGACACCCTCAGAAGCCTGCGCTCGAACACCCGCGAAGATTTCGAGTTCCTGCTCGTCGACGACTGTTCGACGGACAGCACGGCGGAAATCCTCGAAAGAGCGGCACGGGACATTCCCGGCGCCATACTCCTGCGGCACGAGAAGAACGGCGGCCTGGCCACCGCGCGCAACACCGGAATCGACGCGGCGCGCGGCGAGTACCTCACGTTCCTGGACGGCGACGACTGGCTCGCGCCCGGCTATCTGTCCCAACTCCTTGGCGTTGCCGAGGGGTTGGGCTGCGACTTCGTGCGCACCGACCACGTGCAGTGCCGGGCCCGCGCCCGCACCCTGCACCGCGCCCCCGTGGCCCCGCGCGGCGTCGTCCTCTCCCCGCGCGAGGCGATCCTGCCCGCGCACCGCTCGACCTCCGTCGACTACGCGTACGCGTGGGCCGGCATCTACCACCGCCGCCTCGCCGACCGGCGCCTGCTGCACTTCACGGACGGGCTGCGCACCGCCGAGGACCGGCCGTGGATCTGGAAACTGCACCGGGAGGCCGAGACGTTCGCCGCGGTGGGCCTGCTCGGCGTCTTCTACCGGCGCGGGGTCGCCTCGTCGCTCACACAGATCGGCGACGTGCGCCAGCTCGACTTCCTGCGCGCCTTCGACCAGGTCGTCGCGGAGACGGCCGAGGACCGGGACGCGGACGCGCTGCTGCCCAAGGCCGTCCGCACGTACTGCGCGATCATCGCCCACCACCTGGGCTCCATCGACCGGTTCGAGCCGCCGGTGGCCCGGAAGCTGAAGGCGATGAGCGCGCACGCGCTGCGCCGGATGCCGCAGGACGTGCTCGACGAGGCGCTCGCCTCGATGGACGAGCAGCGCGCCACGCGCCTGCGCCGGCTGCGCCGCCGCCCCGTCGCGGCCGCGGGGGTGTCGGCGTGACCACGCAGATCTTCCTCGCGTCCACGCCGTACGGCACGGCGACCCTGGCCGCGGCCCTGGACAACGGCTGCTTCGCGCCCGCCTCGCGACGCGTCCTGCTCGTCTCCAACAACGCGGCGACGCCCGAGACGACCCCGGCCCCCGACGCGATGCCCGGCTTCGCACGCCTTCGCACCCGCTTCGACGACGTACGGTCGTGGAACGCGGCCATCTCCCCCTTCCATCCCGGGGGTTGGGCCCCGCGCCCGGACGACGTCCCGCTGTGGGAGCGGTATCTGCGGCTCGCCTGGGACCTCGGCGACGCCGAGGACGAACCGGTCGAGCTGGTCGTGGAGTCGCTCCAGGTCAACCCGGCGCTCGGCCTCGTACAGATCTTCCCGGGCGCCCAGGTCACCGTGTACGCGGACGGCCTGATGAGCTACGGCCCGACCCGCAGCAAGCTGGATCCGCTGGTCGGCATGCGCGTGGCGCGGCTGCTCCACCTCGACCTGGTGCCGGGGCTCACGCCGCTGCTGCTCACGGAGTTCGGCGTCGAGGCGGAGGCCGTGCCGACGGACGCGTTCCTGCGCGTCCTGGCCGAACTCGGGGGCACAGGTGGCGAGTTGCCCGTATACGACCGGCCGGCGCTGCTGCTCGGTCAGTACCTGGCCGCGCTCGGCATCCTCACGCCGGAGGAGGAAGAGGCGCTGCACGTACGGATGTTGAGAGGTGCATCCCAACTCGGCCACAGGCAGCTCGTGTTCAAGCCGCACCCCGCGGCCCCGGCCGGCTGGTCGCGCGTCCTGGAGAAGGAGGCGGCGGAGCTCGGCGTCGAACTGACCGTGCTGGACTCGCCGGTGCTCGCCGAGGTGCTGTACGAGCGGCTCCGTCCGGCCCTGGTCGTCGGCTGCTTCTCCACCGCGCTGTTCACCGCGGCCACGCTGTACGGCCTGCCCGTCGCCCGGACCGGCACCGGCCTCCTCCTCGAGCGCCTGACCCCGTACGAGAACAGCAACCGGGTCCCCGTCACCCTCACCGACGCACTGCTGCCCGAGCTGACCGACCGGGCGGCGGTCGAGACACAGGAACAGGGCATGTCCGTCAGCGAGTTGGGGGAACTGCTGCGGGCGGTCGGCTTCGCGATGCAGGCCAAGATCTATCCGGAGCTGCGCCCGGCGGCCGAACGCTATCTGGCCGCGCACCTGGACGAGCGGACCCGGCGCTACTTCAAGCGGCGGCGGCTGACCGCGCTCGCCCTGCCGGGCGCGGTGCCCGCGCAGCTCTCGTTCCTTCCGCGCAACGCGACGGTACGCAAGGTCGCCCGCCGCGCGCGGTCGCTGCGGCGGGCGGTGCGCCGCTGAACACCGGTACGCCGCTGAACACCGGACGGAACGCAGGACGGGAGGCGACCGGCAGGTGAACTCGTCGCGGCCGCACGGCGAAACCTCGTGCGGCGGCCGCCACCGGGCCGCGAATCGCCCTAACGTGCTGTTCGATCCCCTGAACCGTGCGTCGAGGAGCAACCCGTGAGCAACACTGCCGAGGGCGTGCGCGGGAACTCCGCCGAACCGGTGGTGCTCCGCGCCGCACTCCCCCAGGCCCTGGCGACCCCGCAGGAGCCCTCGCAATCCGCGGAGCCCCCAGAGGCCCCGGGGAAGAAGCCGCGGGAGTCCCGCCTGCGCGCCCTCGACGGCCTGCGTCTGATCGCCGCGCTGATGGTGGCCGCGTACCACTACGGCGGCCGCGACGGCGACATCACCAAGGCCTGGGGCAGCTCGCCGAGGACCCAATTCCCCACGCTGCACGAGTGGTTCGCGTACGGGCCGCTCGGCGTCCAGATCTTCTTCGTGATCAGCGGCTTCGTGATCTGCATGAGCGGCTGGGGCCGCCCGCTCCGCTCCTTCTTCGCGTCCCGCGTCTCACGCCTGATGCCCGCGTACTGGGCGGCGATCGTCCTGGTGACCCTGGTCTTCGCGCTGCCGCCGGTCGCGTACCACGCGGTGTCGCCGAGCGACGCGCTCGTGAACCTCACCATGCTGCAACAGCCGGTCGGCGCCGAGCGGGTCCTCGGGGTGTGCTGGACGCTCTGGGCCGAGCTGCGCTTCTACGCCCTGTTCGCGCTCTGCATCGTGCTGCCGGGGGCCAACCGGCGCCGCGTCGTGCTGTTCTGCGCGGTGTGGACGATGGCCGCGGTCCTCGCCGACGCGTCCGGCGAGGCGTTCCTCAACCTCCTCCTGATGCCGGAGTACGCGCCCTTCTTCATCGGCGGCATCGGCCTCTACCTCGTCCACCGCAACCGGCGTGACGTACTGGCCTGGGGCATCGTCGCGGTGGGCTGGCTGATCGGCCAGCACTACGCGGTGGCCGGGCTCTGGCACAAGCCGAACCCCGCCTTCTTCTCCTACCGCGAGCCCTGGGTCATCGTCGCGATCGTCACGGCGGGCTTCGCCGCGGTCGCGGCGATCGCGACGGGCCTCCTGAACCGCGTGAACTGGCGCTGGCTGACGACCGCGGGCGCGCTGACGTACCCCTTCTACCTGGTCCACGAACACCTGGGCTGGGTCGCCATAGGGGCCTTCCACCGCACGCTGGGGATCCCGTCGTACGCGACGTTCGCGCTGACGATCGCCGCGATGCTGCTCCTGGCGTGGCTGCTGCACCGCTACGTGGAGAAGTGGCTGACGCCGCTGCTGCGCCGGCAGTTGACCCTGCCGCTCTAGCCGATCCCGTACCGCGTCTCGATCCCTGCCACGATCAGGCGCAGCCCCTCCTCGAACCGCTCGTCGTACGCCGCGAAGAGCTGCCCGCCCGCGGCCGCCGCGAGCGGATACTCGGCGAGCAACTCGGCACGCTCGGCCACGTCGAACCCGGGGCGCTGCTCGCCGGGCAGCGGCCGCACGCCCTGCTCCTCGGTGACGAATCCGAGCGTGTACAGGTACGTCGTGGAGCTCGCCCAGGTGGCCTGGTCGGGGGTGAACCCGGCGGCCACGAGGAAGCGCAGGTTCGCCTCCATCCCGGGGCCGTGGTCGGTGCCGGTGAACCGCGACCCGCTGAAGACCTTCGCGCCGTCGCGGTAGCGCAGGAGCGTGGCGCGCAGCTGCTGATTGCCCTGCACGAGCCACTCCTGCCAGCCGCCTTCCGGGGCGTCCGGCCGGTACGCGACCTCCGCCCCGCCCTGCTCGGTCATGCGCCGGAACATCACGGTCGCCATCTCGTCGAGCAGCGCCTGCTTGTTCTTGAAGTGCCAGTACAGGGCGGGCGCCTGCACGTTCAGTTCCTTGGCGATGGCGCGCAGCGTCAGACCTTCCAGACCCACGTCGTTCAGCAGGTCAAGGGCGGTGTCGGCGACGTACGCCTTGTCGAGCTTGGCCTTCTTCGGCGGCTCGGCGGTGCGCTTCGGCTCTTTGGGGTTCTTCTGCTCAGCCACGCTTGACAGTTTAACGCCGTTAAGTCCATGCTCGAAATGGCGGACTTAACGGCGTTAAGGAGACGGCGATGACGGCGGAGACGGTGATGGTGATGGTGAGGGCGACGGAGGCCGTGGACGTCCTGATCGTGGGGGCGGGCCCGACCGGGCTCGTCCTGGCGGCGGACCTGGCCAGGCGCGGGACGCGGGCGCTGCTGGTGGAGCGGGCCGAGGGCCTGTTCCCCGGCTCGCGCGGCAAGGGCCTGCAGCCGCGCACCCAGGAGGTGCTGCACGACCTCGGGGTGATCGAGGCGATACACGCGGCGGGCTCCGAGTACCCGAAGATGCTGGCCTGGGAGGGCGACGAGCCGGGCCAGGAGTGGGACATGCTCAAGCGCACGGAGCCGACCGAACAGGTGCCGTACGCGAACGCGTGGCTGATCCCGCAGGCCCGCACCCAGGCCGTGCTGTACGCGCGACTGCGGGAGCTGGGCGGGGACGTCCGCTTCGGCACCGCGCTCAGCGGCCTCGACCAGGACGCGGACGGCGTGACGGCGACGTTCGAGGACGGCACGGCGGTGCGGGCCCGTTACGCGGTGGCGGCGGACGGCGGCCGCTCGACGGTGCGCAAGCTGCTGGACATCGGCATGACCGGCGAGACGGTGGACCCGAAGCCGATGCTGGTGGCGGACGTGCGGCTGACCGAGGACGCCCCGGTCCCCGGCACGCACTGGCACGTGTGGCCGAAGGCGCAGGACGGCGGTGTGGCCTTCTGCCCGCTCCCGTCCGGCTCGTCCGGCTCGTCCGGCTCGTCCGGCTCGTCCTGCGACGGGCGCGTCTTCCAACTGGCGGCACAGTTCGAGGACGAGTCGGCGGTACCCGACACCTCGCCGGAGGCAGTGGTCGAACTCCTCGCGGCCCGGACGCCGCTCACCGAGGCACACATCGCCGAGGTGCTCTGGGCCTCCGACTTCCGGGCCAGGGCGGCGCTCGCGGACCGCTTCCGCGAGGGCCGGATCTTCCTGGCGGGCGACGCGGCGCACGTCCACTCACCCGCGGGCGGCCAGGGCCTGAACACGAGCGTGCAGGACGCGTACAACCTGTCGTGGAAGCTCGCGGCGGTCCTGTCACCCTCGTCCCCGGCCCCCGCCGCGCTCCTGGACACGTACGAGGAGGAGCGGCTGCCGATCGCGGCGGACATCCTCGGCATCAGCACCCGCATCCACCGCCTGGGCGCGCAGGGCAAGCCCGTCCAGCGGGGCGACGAGGTGCAGCAGTTGGGCATCGGCTACCGGGAGTCGCCGCTGAGCCGGGAGACCCGGAAGGACGTGCCCGAGGACGCGCTGCGGGCGGGCGACCGGGCCCCGGACGGGCGGCGCGGGGGCCTGCGCCTCTTCGACGTCTTCCAGGGCCCGCACTGGACGCTGCTGACGGTGGGCACGGAGGCCGAACTGCCGTCGCTGGAGGGCGAGTTCATACGCACGGCACGCATTCCGGCGTACGAGGCGTACGGCACGGGCGTGTTCCTGGTGCGGCCGGACGGCTACGTGGCGTGGGCCGGGGAGACGGCCGAGGGGGTGGAGAAGTATCTGGCGGAGGTCGGGGTCTGGCTGGGGGCCTAGGACCTGGCTCAGTCGCCGTCGAGGAGGGTGTCGACGGAGAGCTCCGGGGTGACACCCACTGACTCAGGCACTGGCACGTCCTGGCCGCGCTTGTACCGCTGCGGCGCCGGGTACCGCCCGTCCACCGGGTCCTGGTACAGCAGCACTTCACCGTGCTTGCGGTCGGCCACGATGTACACGGGTACGCCCGCCTCCGCGTAGCACTCGACCTTCGGGCCCAAGTCGTCGGACCAGTTGGAGGAGGTTACTTCGAGGACCATCCGGAAGACGTTCGGGGCGTAGCAGTTCTTCTGGACGTGGGCGTCGCGGAAGTCCTCGTCGACGACGGAGAAGTCGGGGATCGCGTAGTCGTCGGGGAGCGTGGGCAGCCACAGGCCGATGCCCTGGACGTATTCGACCCCGGTGCCCTCGACCCCGGCACGCTCGAACCTTCGGCCCAGCTTGGTCAACGACAACGCGTGCGAGCCATCCGGCGGCGGTGTCACAGTGAGCCTCCCCTGGAGAATCTCCACGCGGTGCCCGGGCGGCAGTGCATGAGAGAGCAGGTCGGCGGCCTCGCCCAACGTCAGCTCGTGTTGCAGAACAGCCACGGCAACCTCCTTTTGGGAGCACTCTTCATGAGCGTAACCGGCACCGCAGAAGGTTCGCCCGGGGTCACCCGATCGAGGCCCGCCCCGCCGGAGGCCTACGCGCTGGCCAGCGTCAGCTTCACCGCGAAGCCGAGGAAGAGCACCCCGGCGGCCGAGGTCGCGCCGGCCGACAGCCGCCTGCGGCGGCGGAACGCGGCGGCGAGGCGGGTGCCGCTGAAGATCAGGGCCGACAGGTACAGCACGCTCGCCGCCTGCGCGAAGGCGCCGAGGACGACGAAGGAGAGGGCGGGATAGGCGTAGGAAGGATCGACGAACTGCACGAAGAAGGCGATGAAGAACAAGATCGCCTTCGGGTTGAGCAGGCTGATCACGAAGGCCCTGCGGAACGGGCGCTCCTGCGGCGCCTGGGCCTCGTCGATGCCGGACTCGGCGGCGGCGAGCCGCTCGCGGCGGGTGCGCCACATGCTCCACGCGGCGCGCAGCATCCCGATGGCGAGCCAGGTCAGATAGCCGGCGCCCGCGTACTTCACGATCCCGAAGAGCACGGCGTTGGCCTGGAGGAGGGAGGCGACTCCGGCGGCGGACAGGGTCATCAGGACGGTGTCCCCGCACCAGACTCCGGCAGCGGCCTTGTAGCCGGTGCGTATGCCGCGACGGGCGGCGACGGAGAGCACGTACAGCGAGTTCGGCCCCGGGAGGAGAACGATGAGGACGAGACCCGCGAGATAGGTCGGAAGATCGATGACACCCAGCATGAGCGGAGTGTCGCACAGCCGCAGGACGCTCTGCCCGGGGGTTTCACACAGCGGAAGATCACGGACGATCGCCCGCGGTCAGGGCAGTGATCAGGGCTGAGATCGCTGGCCGGAGCACGTCAGAACGCGTCGGCGGGAACGTAGGTCCCCCACACCTCCCGCAGCGCGTCGCAGACCTCGCCGACGGTGGCGCGGGCGCGCAGGGCGTCCTTCATCGGGTACAGGACGTTGCTGTCGTGGTCGGCGGCGGCCTTCTTCAGGGCGGCGAGGGCCGTGTCCACCGCGGCCTGGTCCCGGTCGGCCCGCAGCGCGGCCAGGCGCTCGGCCTGCTGGGCCTCGATGGCGGGGTCGACGCGGAGCGGCTCGTAGGGCTCCTCCTCGTCGAGCTGGTAGCGGTTGACGCCGACCACGACCCGCTCGCCGGAGTCGGTCTCCTGCGCGATGCGATAGGCGCTGCGCTCGATCTCCGACTTCTGGAAACCGTGCTCGATCGCGCTGACCGCGCCGCCCAGGTCCTCGATCCTGCCCATGAGTTCGAGGGCGGCGGCCTCCACGTCGTCGGTCATCTTCTCCACGACGTACGACCCGGCGAACGGGTCGACGGTGGCCGTCACATCGGTCTCGTAGGCAAGGACCTGCTGGGTGCGCAGGGCCAGGCGTGCGCTCTTGTCGGTGGGCAGGGCGATGGCTTCGTCGAAGGAGTTCGTGTGCAGCGACTGCGTACCGCCGAGGACGGCGCCGAGGCCCTGGACGGCGACGCGGACCAGGTTCACCTCGGGCTGCTGTGCCGTCAGCTGCACCCCGGCGGTCTGGGTGTGGAAGCGCAGCATCAGCGACTTGGGGTTCTCCGCGCCGAACTCCTCCTTCATCACACGGGCCCAAATGCGCCGTGCGGCACGGAACTTGGCGACCTCCTCGAGGATCGTGGTCCGGGCCACGAAGAAGAAGGACAGGCGCGGGGCGAAGTCGTCGACGTCCATGCCCGCGGCCACGGCCGTGCGCACGTACTCGATGCCGTCGGCCAGGGTGAAGGCGATCTCCTGCGCGGGAGAGGCCCCCGCCTCGGCCATGTGGTAGCCGGAGATCGAGATGGTGTTCCACTTCGGGATCTCGGTCCGGCAGTACTGGAAGATGTCCGCGATCAGACGCAGGGAGGGCTTGGGCGGGAAGATGTAGGTGCCGCGGGCGATGTACTCCTTGAGCACGTCGTTCTGGATCGTGCCGGTGAGCCGGTCGGCGGGCACGCCCTGTTCCTCGCCGACCAGTTGGTACATCAGGAGCAGGAGGGCGGCCGGTGCGTTGATCGTCATCGACGTGGAGACCTGGTCGAGCGGGATCCCGGCGAACAGGACCCGCATGTCGTCGATCGAGTCGATGGCGACCCCGACCTTGCCGACCTCGCCGCTCGCGATCGGGGCGTCCGAGTCGTGCCCCATCTGCGTCGGCAGGTCGAAGGCGACCGACAGGCCCGTCGTGCCGTTCGCGATGAGCTGCTGGTAGCGGGCGTTGGACTCGGTCGCCGTGCCGAATCCGGCGTACTGGCGCATGGTCCACGGCCGTCCCGTGTACATGGAGGGGTACACGCCGCGGGTGAAGGGATAGGCGCCCGGCTCCCCCAGCTTCTCCTCCGGGTCCCAGCCCTGCAGCGCCGATGGGCCGTACACCGGCTCGATGGGCAGACCGGACTCGGATTCGCGCGCCATGGTTGTGCCTCCAGCGGTTACCGGCGGAGCAGTGAGTGCACCGGCGGATCGGTGTGTGCACAGAGACCTACCCGCAATCCGGGATTCGTTCGCAACCAAGTCGGCGCGGGCAGCATCCGTAGTGACAACAGAGAACGGCGCGACAGGCGGGGGACATCATGAGGGCAGCTGTCATACGCAGAGCGGTTGCCGCCACCGGGGTGCTCGCCCTGGTCGGCGGGTGCACGGCCCAGGCGGCCGGATCGGGCGGCAAGGACCCGTCGCCCGCGCCCTCGGCGACGGCGTCCGACGACGCGAAGCCGTCCGGCTCCGGCTCACCGGGCTCAACACCGGCCCCCGCCGCGTCGTCGCCGACGCCCGCGCCCAGGACGCTGTACGCCCCCGGCGACAAGGGCAAGGACGTCCGGGAGCTGCAGGCGCGGCTGCGCCAGGTGGCCTGGCTCTTCGACGGTCCGACGGGCACGTACGACGCGGCGACGACCGCGGCGGTCAAGGGATTCCAGGGCAAGCGTGGCCTGCCCCGCACCGGCACGACCGACACCGTCACCTGGCAGCGGCTGCTGAAGATGACGCACGAGCCGACCCGCGACGAGCTGTACGCGGCCGGCGGCCAGACCCCGGCGAAGCCCGATCCGCGCTGCATGACGGGGCGGGTGCTCTGCATCAGCAAGACGAGCCGGACGCTGTCGTGGATGGTGGACGGCAAGACGCAGCTCTCGACGGACGTGCGGTTCGGCTCGCAGTTCACACCCACCCGCGAGGGCGTCTTCCAGGTGTACTGGAAGTCCCGGCACCACGTGTCGACGATCTATCACACGGCCATGCCGTACGCGATGTTCTTCAGCGGCGGCCAGGCGGTGCACTACTCGTCGGACTTCGCGGCCCGCGGCTACAGCGGCGCCTCGCACGGCTGCGTGAACGTACGGGACGAGGGGAAGATCGCCACCCTGTTCCAGCAAGTGAAGAACGGGGACAAGGTCGTCATCTACTGGTGACCCTGCGACGGAGAGTTTGAGTGGCGCGGGCGGGACCGGGGGAACGTGTCCCACCCGCGCCAGTGGCACTGAGCCGTAGGTACGGGGGGAACCCCGGCTCGTGCGCGGCCGATGACCAGTCGGCTCACTCAGTACTGCGCCTCACGCTCAAAAAACGTCACACTTGTCGCGCGACTTTTTCCCGCGAACCTCAGCGGAGTGCATTTATGCAGGTCACAGCGGCCACAGCCATCGCTGTGGCCACAGTCATCACTGTGGTCACGGTCATCACTGTGGTCACGGCAGTCACAGCGGTTCTACGAAGAAGGTGAGGCGGACGGGGAGGGAGAGGCCGTCGGCAGCTCGGGCAGTGCCGTGTACGTCGGGCTGGGGTCGGGCGAGGGCGCGGAACCGGCGGGCGGCTCGAAACCGGCGTTCTGTCCGTCGCCGACGCCGCCCCCGTTCCCGATGCCGTTCCCCACGCCGTCACCGATGCCGCTCCCGTTCCCGTCTCCGTTGCTTCCGCTGTCCCCGTCGTCGTCCCCGCCCTGTCCGTCGGACCCGCCCTTCGACCCTCCGGAACCGTCGGAGCCGCCGGAGCCGTCCGTCTCGCCGAGCAGGCGGTCGCAGAACCGGCCGACGTCGGCGGCGCTGCGCCCCGACTTCTTCGCGGAGTCCTGCAGCCGGTTGCGCTCCTCGGCGCCCAACTGCCCGCCGCGATAGCGCACACAGGCCTCGACCAGCCGCTTGCGCAGCCCTTCGGACATCTCGCTGCCGCTGGTGGGACCCGTGCTGGGTGTCCGGGTCTCGCCCTTGGTGTCCGGGGTCGGGCGCTCGTGCCCCGGCTTCGAGGACGTGGCGGGGTCCGGTGTCGCGGAGCCGTCGGGCACGGTCCGGTCCTTCCCGGAACCGCCCCGCGAGGGCGAGGCGAGCGGCCGGTCGGGGCTGGCCGCCGCGGACACGGAGGCGGCCGGCGCCGGATCGTCGTCGCCGCCGAACGGCGAGGGCAGCACCCCCGCCCCACCGGCGGCGGCGACCCCGCCGGCCATGCACGCGGCAAGCGCGGCGGCGAGCCCGAAGCGCACCGGCCGCCCCCAGCGCGGGCGGCGTCCCGGCTCCGCGGGGTCCGGCGCCGGGTACGCACCGGCACGGTGGCGCCCGGCTCGGCCGGGTCCACCCGCAGCACGGTTCACGACGGTCCCGGCGACGTCCGTGCGACCGACCTCACCGACTGCACCACCCGCACCGGCTGCACCAACCGCACCGGCCGCACCAACCGCGTCATCCACGGCACTGACGGCGCGCGCTTCCCTGAAGGCCTTCAACGCGGCGTCCTCGCCGGGGAGTTCACCGTCAAGGCCGACCGGAAGCCCGGTCAGTGCGTCGAAGGCGGCGAGCAGTCGCTCGGCCTGCCGCGCCTCGTCCCCGCCGACGCCCTTCAGCGGCTCCCCGCGCAGCAGACGCTCCGCCGCGTCGCGGTCCAGCCACTTGTCGTGCTCGTCGGCCATCACATGTCCTTCTGCGTCCGCGTACGCGAATGCGTCACACCGGCGGACGTCACCGGGCGGGGTCCCGGCTGCCTCGGATGCGGTACGGCATCGAGGGGGCCGGCGGTCTTCGGGTCGCTGCCGAGCAGCTCGGCCAGCCGCTTCAGGCCACGGTGCGCGGCGGTGCGGACGGCGCCCGGCCGCTTGCCGAGGGTCTGCGCGGCGCTCTTCGCGTCGAGCCCGACGACGACGCGGAGCACGACGGCCTCGGCCTGGTCCTGCGGGAGTCGGGCGATGAGTTCCATGGCGGTACCGGTGGCGAGGGCTTCCAGCGCCTCGTCGGCGGTGTCGGACGTCGCGGGTCGGCCGGTGAGTTCGCTCTCGTCGCCGCCTATGGCGGGCCGGCGTCCCCGCATGCGTATGTGGTCCAGGGCGCGGTTGCGGGCGATGCGGGCGGCCCAGCCGCGGAACCGGTCGGCGTCGCCCTCGAAGCGGACGAGGTCGCGGGCGATCTGCAGCCAGGCCTCGGAGGCGACGTCCTCGGCGTCCGGGTCGCCGACGAGCGTGCGTATGTATCCGAGCAGCCGCGGATGCACGGTGCGGTACACAGTCCGGAACGCGGTCTCGTCCCCGTCCTGTGCCGCAAGCACCGCGGCGGTCAGCTCCGCGTCGTCCCCCAGCACTCCCTGTCCCTGCCCCACTCGGCGTTGCGCGCCCCCGATGCGCCCCCGGCGCGAATCAGCACGCTACGGCTTGAAACACCGCACGTCCATGTTTGTACAACGGGCAACTAGTGGGTCACTCACCGGGGTGTGACAGAAAACGCACCCCCGACGCTGAAGGAAGTACGGGCCGCTCGCGACCCGTACCGCGCGGCGGCCGGGGTCTCTCCTGTGGGGGGTGGCGACCTCGGCCGTCCCGTATGTCACCACCGTGCGCGTCGCCGCTACGCCGCTACGCCGCTACTCTGCGCCGCCCTCGAGCTGCTTCGCACCGTCCTTGGCGTCCTTCGCGGCGTCCTTGGCGCTCTGCTTCTCGCGCTTCTCGCTCTCCTTTTCCCTCTCCTTCTCCCTCTCCTTGTCGCTCTTCTCGCTCAGCTTCTCCCTCTGCTTCTGGCTCTTCTCTTCGCGCTTCGTCTCGCCCTTGCCGCCCTTGCCGCTCTTCTCGTGCGCGGGAACCGCCGTCCCGTCCCGCACAACCGGCGGGGTCGACGGCGGTGCCGACGGCGTCGCGGTACTGCCCGGCGGCTGGGGACGCACCGGCTCGGCTCCCGGACCACCGATCCCGGCGACCGCGACCCCGCCCATCGTGAGCCCGGCGAGAACGGCGCCCACCGTCGCCCGCAGGGACCACCGCCCCCGGCGCCGCGGACGCCAGTCGTCACGGCGGCGCGGTGCGGCATCAAGGGCCCCGGCGTCGCGCGCCGAGCGGAACGCGGCGAGCGCCCGCGACTCCCCGTCCGCGTCCGGCCCTTCGGGACGCACGGCGGCAGCAAGCAACTCCCCGAGAGAGTCCGGCTCGGGAGCCGGTTCGGGGGCCTGCTCGGAAGCCGGTTCAGGGGCCTGCTCGGAAGCCGGTTCGGGGACCGGCTCGGGGACCGGGCCGATGGGCGCTGGAGTCTCAGTCATCTCGAATCCCCCAGCGTCCGCGGCCATTGATCCGTCACACCCGCCCGCCATCGCCATCCGCCCCGAGCTGTCGCGCGAGCCGCTTCAGCCCCCGGTGCGCCGCGGTGCGCACGGCGCCGGGCCGCTTGCCGAGGACGCGTGCGGCGGCAGGCCCGTCGAGCCCGACGACGACGCGCAGCAGTACGGCCTCCCGCTGATCGCGGGGCAGTTCGGCGACGAGGGCGAGAGCGCGCTCGGTGGAGAGGGTCTCGAGGGCCTGCTCGTCAGTGCGCTGGGCTGCGGGCAGGTCGAACACGTCCTGCTCGATGACGGACGTACGCGGCCGCGCCTTCTGACGACGTAGAAGATCAAGCGCGCGATGCCGGGCGATGGTCGCGGTCCAGCCGCGGAACCCGGCTCCGTCCCCGCGAAAGCGCCCCAGGTCCCTGGCTATCTCCAGCCAGGCGTCGGACGCGACGTCCTCGGCCTCGTCCCCGACGAGGCCGCGCAGATAGCCGAGGAGCCCGGGCTGCACCAGCCGGTAGGCCGTGGCGAAGGCGGCCTCGTCGCCGCCCTGGGCCCGGGCGACGGCTGCGCCCAGCTCCCCGTCGTACGCCTGCGTACGACGGGGTTCCCCTCCCTGGCCCAACCGCTTTCCCGTCCACGTGTTCGTCCGCGAATCCCCATGCAGAACTGCGCCGGTGCCCACAGAAACGTCACAGGCCCCGAGCCCCCGGGCCCGGCTCAGGCGGCGAACAGGGAGCCGTCGTCCCGCTGGATGTCGGCGATCTGCGCGGGGCCCGGCCGCTGGGCGTGCACGGGTGTGCCGTAGTCGGAGAACTCGACGGAGACGGGTTCGCCGTCCAAGGTCCCCTCCATGGAGCGCATGTAGGGCTTGCCGTCCGCCTCCACGTACACCGTGCCCGAGTCGCTCTTGTCGTCGGAGGGCGGGACCAGCGGCACCATCCGGTGCCCGGCGCGGCGCACCGATGGCAGCGCCCGCGTTCCGCCCGTCTCACCCTCCATCGAGGCCGTGAACCGGCCGATCCGGCACGAGCCCGCGACGGCCTGGGCACCCTTCGGCCCGGGAGGCGCCTGTACGTACTTGCCCCTGGCCCGCGCGATGTTCCCCCGCATCCGCTCGGCCACCGCGGGACCTCGCTGTTCCGCCATGGCCGAGAGCTCGGCGAGCGAGGCGTCGCTGAACTTCATGTACGCCGTGGGCTCCGCACCCGCGACCACGATGAGCTCGCCGCGCATCCCGGGCCCCCGTCGAGGGTGCCGACGCAGTTCCCGGCCCGGTCCATGAGCAGGTCGAAGCGGACCCGCCGACCACCCGAGCGGATGTCGGCCGCCATCCGCACGGAGTCGGTGTCCCGCAGCAGCCGGACCGACTCCGTCAACAGCCGTTCCCCGCGGGCCTGTTCGGCGGGCGCGGGCGGCTTCACCTGGTCGAGCAGGTGGACGTCCCAGCCGCTCGCGGCGGACGGCGCGGCCATCTCCCCCGCGACGCCGTGCCCGAGGGCCCCTGCTCCGAGCAGCCCCACGACCAGGACGGCCGTCACCGCGCGGCGCATACCCCACCCCTCCCCGCCCTCCCGGGCAGCGTCAGACATTCATTCCCTTCTCGATCAGCGGGCGAGAGCTCCTGGGCATCACGGGTTTCTCCTATGCCCCTTCTCACACGACGAATCCGGGGTACGGGTACAACCATCGGCCGCGACGGAGAGTCCGCGACCCGACGTCCGGCACCGCGTCACGCACGGCAGGCCCCGCACAGCGCTTCTGCCCCGACGGGCAGGAACAACGTCGCCTGCACGTGCCCGCTCCCCTCGCACTCCCGCATCCGCGAGACGCGCGGGACCGGCGCCTGCCGCTGTACGGGAACACGGGCTACCTCCACGTCGGCGGTGACGACGGCGGCCGGAATGTCGGCCAGCACGTACCGCAGCAGCCCGCCCGGCCGCTCGATCCAGCCGCGCTGCCCGGGAAGGCTGCGGCGGATGTGTTGCCACACGCTCTCGGCGGTGTGCCCGCGCGCGAACCAGTCCCGTACGCGGGCGGCGAGTTCGGCGACCATGGCACGCGGGATGCGCAGCCGTGAGTCCAACTCGGCCAGTCCCGCGACGAATTGACCGGCCTCGTCGCTCGATTCGGCCGACGCGCCCGGCTCGCCCGACTCGGCCGCCGGAGGGTTGGATGTGTTGTCCACAAGATCTTGCCGCCCTGGATGACGACCGACGTCCCGCCGGGTCGGCTCACCGGCGGCCGGAGCGCCACCCGCCGGTTCCCCGTCCCGCACGACGACGGCCTCCTCGGCGCTGAGCGGCGTACCGGACACGAGCTGCACGGTCTCCCACCGCCCCCGCTCCCCCTGCACCCGCCACTCGTGCAGAAAGCCCTCGGCCTTCAACTGCCGCTTGGCGGCCAGGAAGGCGCACTTGCCGAGACCTGCCCGTTCGGCGGTCCGGGAGAGGGAGTCGCGGGCGTCGCCGGGGAGGGAGAGCTGCCAGGTGAGGAGCCGTACGGCGTTCGCGTTCAGCCGGGGATGCCGGATGACGGCGTTCGGAACCTGGGTGAAGGAGCCGGGCGGCGAGATAGCATGGCGAATCATTCCCTGTGGGTCCTTTCCACGGGTAGTGAAGGCCCTCGACGCTGGTTGCCTCCGGCGTCTTGGGCCGCTTCAGTTTTCGGCAACGGTACCGCAACTCCGGTAATCGGACGGCTACTTCGAGTAATCACCGCTCGCCACTCACGCGCCGGCGGGAATCCCTCACCCGATCGCGATCCGCGGATGCGCCCCCGGCTGGATCCACCCCATGATCCGGTCCATCGTCGCGCGCGGCACCGACACACAACCGGCCGTCGCCCCGGCCCCGTTGACGTGCAGGAAGATGCCCGCGCCGCGGCCGGGGGTGGCGGGCCACCGGTTGAAGTTGATGACGAGGGCCTTGGCGTACTGCGTCGGGTAGTTGATCAGGTGCTCACTGCCCCGGTCACCGCTCTCGGTGAGCGGGAAGTCGGCACCGGCCGCACTGTGCATGGAGTTGTAGAACGCCGACTGCGGGTCCTCGACCCACCAGTGCGTCGAATTCACCTGCATATAGGGCATGTTGGTGCCTCCGGCCGCGACGCCGAACCCCTCGGTGATCGTGTACGTCCCCGAGGGCGTGGTGTACGTGTTCTGCCGCCGGGTCGCCCCGTTGACGACGCCGTTGGAGCCGACCCGCCCGGCGGTCGTCGACAGCACGGACTTCCAGCCGCCGCTCCCCTTGGCCCAGGCGGTGACGGTGGCGTACGAGCCGCTGGACTTCACCGTGATGAGCTGGGTGGCGTTGCCGACGGTGACCGGGACGGGGAAATCGGGGGTCGAGGCGGGCGCCGGCGCAGACGTCCGCCCCGGCCCGGACGGCGCGGCCGACGTGCGCGCACTTGCCGAACTCCCCTTCGAGGACGGGGATTTCACGGCCGACGGAGAGGCGGACGTGGACGCCGACGCGGAGGCAGATGCGGAGGGCGACGCGGACGCAGCCGCAGATCCGGTGGCCTGCGACGACGGCACGGGCCGATCCGCCTCGCTCCCGGGCGACACGACGGAGGCCGCGGAATCGCTCCCGTCCCCGCCACCCCCACAGGCGGAAGCAAGAAGCAGCACGCCACTGACGGCGATGACGGATCTGAACATGCGTGAACGTATTCCGGGCAGCACGAAATGACCTTTCGGCAAAAGAAGTTGAGAATTTTGAAAAAGCTGAGGAAGTAAAGAGGGGCGCGTTCTATACAGAAGGTGCGGGGCGCATCTGCAACCTCACAAACACATCAGTCATTTGCACGCTCCTTGAGCCGCCCGCTTCCTCCCCGGCAACGTCAGATAGAAGGTCTGCAGCGACTCCTCCGCGCCGGCCACGTACCGGTTCACGACCTTGCCGAGCGGATTCCACACTCGCCCGTCCGGCATCCGTACCCCCGCGCACTGCCGGAAATAGGCCTGCTGCACCTCGTCGAAGTCCACCCACACCGCCCCGGCCCGCCGTACCAGCACTTCCCCCACGTACGCGCCGAGCCCGAACAGCACACGGTCGGCCTGCTCGGGCCCCGAACTCCCCTTCCGCAGCCCGTCGATGAGAAAGTCGACGACGCGCAGACTGGCCACGGAGTAGTCCAGCGGCAGCCGCGCGGAAGCGACCTTCGCGGTGAACCCGGCCGCGTGCTTCCGCATGTCAGCGGCTCTTGCCTCGTCCTTGCCCATGGTGAGCGACCACCCCTTTCGCTCATCAAGCGAAAGAGAGCACTCAGACATCACACGTCACAGGCATGTCGCTTCTCACACGACGAGTCCGGCGATTTCGTACAACCCTTCACGGCCCTCGATCGTCAGCCGGCCGCCCGCGTGCCCGGTCCCCCGCCCGTACCCCGACAGCCACCGCAATCTGCCCAAACCCCCGTCCATGTTCGCGAGGCACTGGGAGTGGAGCGAGCTCACGGCTTTCGCCACCGCCGAAGGCAGCGGCCCACGTCTCGCGGTCGTGTCCGGGCGGCGCCGCCAGGGCAAGACGTTCCTGCTCCAGTCTCTCGCGGAGGCCACGGGCGGCTTCTGCTTCGCGGCGACCGAGGCGTCGGAAGCCGAGTCATTGCGACTGCTCGGTGCGGCACTCGCCGACTACACCGCGGCATCGGCGCCGTTCCGTCCACAGCACCGGGACGAGGCCGTGGACCTCCTCTTCGGCCTCGCCGCCGAACCCGACGTCCGCGACCGCTCCCTCTACCACTCGGTGCTCGCGGCAGTGGCCTCCGGCAGTCACACGAGCGGCGGCATCGCGAGTTCGGTGGACCGCAAGGCGACGGACGTCTCCCACCCACTCACCGTGCTGGGCAAGTGCGTACGCGGCGCCGCCGACCAGGACCAGGGAATCCTGCTCTCCTCTGCCACATCCTGGCTCTGCTCACGGCCCGCGGCATCGACACGTCTCACACCCGGCTCGCCTGCTACAGCGGCGTGGGCTTCAGCCGCGAACTTCGGGCGGCACAGACACGCGCCGAGGTGGTCCTCGTCGACCTGGAGCGGTTGTACGCGGGGGCGTGCGGCACAGCCTTTTACCCGACGGAAACCACGGGCTCAGGCCCCGGAAAGTTCGGCGGGATCCCATGCGGTTCAGCCGTCCCGGAGCACAGCCAGGCGAGATAGCTCGAGAGGCTGCCCTCATAGTGGTACCAGTCGTCATTCCGACCAGCCACAACAACAGTCCATTCGTTGGGCTGCCCTGCTGTACGCCAGTAGAACTCGTCCCCGTCTATCGAACTGCCCCACGGCAACAGCCCTCCCGATTCCGGGAAAACCGGATAGCCACCTCGACGTATCCCGCTTCGCGCCCTGGAGCCGGCGACGTCACAAAGAGGAACTGCCCGATCTTCAGCCGAGGGTACGACTCCGCCAAAGTGATGTAGTCGTCCGGCAGCCCAGTCCCCAACCCACCGAAAAGCACGTGCCAGTCGATGCGATGCGGAACCTCGAGACGCTGGGCGATCAGCCCCGGCAGCGCCGCCTCCAGGGATTCGATACTCAACAGCCACCTCCATTTACGTTCTCGTTCTTTTAACCGCACACTGAAAAGTTCACGGGTCGGCGTCGACGCCTTGCGTGCTGCGGTGACGTACGAGGTGACGGGTGAGGGCAGCGCCGACCGGTGCTGACCGTCGCCCTCGACGGCGAGGGCGGCCGAGGCACCTGCCAGGGCGAGCTGCCCTCGCCCGACGGAACGGTTCGTGCCACGACAGCAACCCACCGCCATCGCCGAACGACAGACATGCCACGCCGGGTCTCCGGCGTGGCATGTCTGTCAGGTGACGTCAGGCCACGACGACCGACGTGAGGTAGACGGTCGTACGGGACGCATCGGTCACGTCGAGCACCACTGAGTGCGTGGGTGCGTCGCTCGGCGACTGTGCTCCGTCGGACGAGCCGTGCACGTACTTCCTGGCCTTCGCGGCCTTCCATCCGGCCGCATCGGCTTCAGGCAGGTAGAACCCCTTCGTCAGCTCCTCTTCGGACACTCCGAGACTCTTGAGGAACGCGTCCGCTTCCGCGCGCGGGACCTCAAAGGTGAGTTGAAGACCGTACGAGGACCATCCGTCGTCGATTCTGTAGCGCACCCCTTCCGCATCTCGGGGAATGCTCAGCCGGTGCAACGTGAGCACCTTCGCCGGTGGCTTCCCTGAACGGAGATCCCTCTCCGCCGACTCCGCCCCGGTTCCCTGCGCATGGCTCGCGGTCGAAACATGGTCCGATTCCGCGCCGCAGCCGAGCATCCAGGGAAGTGTCATCGCGAGGGCAAGCGACGCGAAGATTTTCGCGCCTTTCAGCATTCCCTACCACCCTTCGATACTGAACGTGGTCACGCCGCGAACATCGTACTCCTGTGCCATTCCGGCCACATGAAGATGGGCGATATCGGGCTGCGTGAGTTCCATCGGACCGAGGTGCAGCGGTTTCCTAGGAACGCTTTCGGTGCCATTGCCCCAGTTGTAGCGCTTGTACACGGACAGCTGCGCCACCATTGTCTTGTTCCCCTCCCCGTCCGTGACCTGGCGCCCTTGGACCCGGTACTGGAACCCATTGAGGGCGTAGTACCAATCCATGCTTTCTTTCTCACTGGCCCGGGTGCTGACCCACCCCGAGTCGAACTTGCTCTTCCCCTTGTACTTCTGCAGCGTCTCACCGAGGCTGTCCCGGAACCCAGGAAGGTCCTGCAGCATTTCGGCAGGATCGACCCAGTAGTCGTCGCCGGAATTCTCCATGTAGTGCATGAGGAGGTTGTAGGCGTTCTTGTATCCCTTGTACGCCAGCCCGGACATGACGACCGCGCCGAGCTTCCACCACGTCTTCTTGTCCGTGGAGTTCGGGGGGCCTGTCCTGAAGATCGTGTAAGCCCGGTGTGACCGGTCTGGCATGAGACGTGGTCTCTGTCGGGAAGGATCATGATGGGCAGCAAGGACGAACGGCCCCGTGACAGCAGCAAGATCGTACGCACGGGGGCCGAGTTGGCACGACTGTCGCAGCACGACCAGGAGTTGGCCCAGCAGCTGGTGGAGCGGGCCCGCAGCGAGGGCCTGAACCTGGTCGGGGAGAACGGCCTGCTCAAAGGGCTGGTGAAGCTGGTCCTGGAGGGCGCCCTGGAGGCCGAGATGAGCGATCACCTCGGCTATGAGCGCGGGGACCGGGCCGGGCACGGCAGCGGGAACTCCCACAACGGCAGCTCGCGGAAACGGGTGTTGACCGATGTCGGCGCGGTGGAGATCGACGTGCCCAGGGACCGGGCGGGCAGCTTCGAGCCGACCATCGTCCCGAAACATCAACGCCGGGTGGAGGGCTTCGACGAGGCCATCCTGTCGCTGTATGCGAAGGGGCTGACCACCGGGGAGATCCAGGCCCACCTCGCGGAGATCTACGACATCGACGTCTCCCGCGACCTGATCTCCCGGGCCACCGACAAGGTCACCGAGGAACTCGACGCCTGGCGCCAACGCCCGCTGGACCGCACGTATGCGGTCCTGATGATCGACGCGATCGTCTTGAAGATCCGGGACGGGGCGGTCGCCAACCGGCCGGTCTACATCGCGGTCGGGATCAACCTGGAGGGCGAGCGTGACGTGCTGGGCATGTGGGTAGGTTCCGGCGGCGAGGGCGCCAAGCAGTGGATGGCCTGGCTGGCGGAGCTGAAGAACCGCGGCGTCCAGGACGTGCTGATCGCCTGCTGCGACGGGCTGAAGGGCCTGCCCGACTCGATCAGCGGTATCTGGCCGCTCGCCGACATCCAGCTCTGTGTGGTCCACATGGTCCGCAACAGTCTCAAGTACGCCTCCACCAAGCACTGGTCACAGATCGCCAAGGAGCTGCGGCAGGTCTACACGGCCGCCACCGCGGACGCCGCCGAGGCCCGCTTCGCCGAGTTCGAAGAGGAATGGGGCCGACGGTATCCGGCGCTGATCGCGGTCTGGCGCCGCTCCTGGGAGCACTTCGTCATGTTCCTCAGGTTCCCGCCCGAGATCAGGAAGATCGTCTACACGACGAACATGATCGAGAGTCTCAACTCCCGGTTCCGGCAGGCCACTCGGCGCCGCGGGCACTTCCCGAACGAGGAGGCCGCCCTCAAGGTGCTCTACCTCGTGATCCGGGACCGGCAGCCCAACCGGCGCAACCCCACCGGCCGCACCCACAACTGGAAGGAAGCGATTAACGTCCTCGCCGGCTACTACGGCGACCGCGTCACCGAGAACCAGTAACCCTGGACGTCAACACCGAAAGCAGCGTCACCAGGGCTTACACAAGGATCAAGACAGTCCCGGTCAAGGGCGTCGACCGCCGCGCCATCGCCGTGTGCGGCGCGCTGCTCGCCGCCTGCGCGGGGCTCGTCCTGTACGGCGTGCTCGACACCGAGGAGACCCCGCAGCGGCGGGTGCCGACCGCTGCGGTGACGTACGAGGTGACGGGTGAGGGCAGCGCCGACCTCACGTATCAGGCGCGCAGCGAGACGGGCGAGGCCGTCACGGTGCGCCAGGCGTCGCTGCCGTGGAAGAAGACGGTGCGGGTCCCGCTGGGCAGGCCGCCGGTGCTGACTGTCGCGCTCGACGGCAAGGGCGGCCGGGTCAGCTGCCAACTGGCCATACGCGGCAAGCACGTTCAGACCGCGACCGCATACGGCACGTACGGCCGGGCCACGTGCCAGGGCGAACTGCCCTCCCCCGAGGTCACGGCGGACACCCCTCGCACCTAGGGAGTGTCAGTCCCCGGACACCACCACGAGCGCGCCCCCGGTGTCCTGTCCGAGCCGGGCCGCCCACCGCAGCGCCTCCTCGAACGTGACGTCCGCGCCCGCCAGCTTCGCGGCGGCGAGCCCGGCCGGCGCCTTCCCCTCGTCCAGGAGCTCCGCCCACTGGGCCGCACCGAGGGCGAGATAGCGCAGTCCCGACAGTTCGCCGAGGGCGGGCAGTCGCCGTGCGTCGGCGTCGGACAGGTCCAGTCCGCGCAGCTCGGGCAGGGTGCGCAGCACCGCGACGTCCATCGGAGCCGCGCAGGTCACGTCCAGGGCGGCCAGGTGCGGATGCCCTTCGAGCGCGCTCAGATCGCCGTCGGCGAGGGTGACCCGCAGCGACTCGACCGGCAGGGCACGTACGGGCGTCAGGCCGAGCGCGGTGGACCGGTTGAGGTGCAGCAGGCGCAGCGCCGGGGCGGCGGCGAGCGGGGCCAGGTCGACGGGCTCGGACTGGTTGTTGATGTGGATCGCCTGGAGGGTGGCCGGGACCTCGTCCGGTATGTCGCCGACGATCTGCTGGACGGCGCTCGCCTCCTGGCTCTCCGGATGCCGCTCGCGCAACCACAGGCGCCCACCGCCGCCACCCTGCGCGTCGGTCTCTTCGAGCTCGTACGCGCCCTGGTCGAGGAGTTCGAGGTAGTGGCCGAGGAGGGCGGCCCGCCGCGCGAGCAGTTCCCGCATCCGGGCCACGGCGAGCCCGGGGTCGCCCGCAGGCCCGGCGGTCCCGGCCTCCTGCCACTCCCCCGGCTGCGGCAGCCGGTACGCCGGGTCGAGCACCACCTGGAATCCGCCGCCGCGCACCCCGTTCTCGTACGTCACGGTGTCGTCGAAGGCGACGAACCGGTACGCGCCGGACGGCGTGCAGCGGAGCTCGAAGCTGACCGGCTCCCATCCGTACGCGGAGCCCAGGACCTGCCCCAACCGGCCCACTTCCGCAAAGGGGTTGGGCAGCAGGGCGCGCGTCAGGCGCACACCCCGGGCGCTGTAGCCACCCCTCAGCGAGATCCCGCCGCGCCCCGCGCGGGCGTGCAGCACGGCGTCCGTCCAGCCGTCCGGTCCCTCCGCGACGATCGCCTCGACGACCGGCCGCACCAGCGCATCCATGCCCTCCACGGCAGCCTGCCCCTTCATCGCGCGCCGGACCTGGGCGTCCGGAAGCGGCCCGGTTATACAACGGCCGGCGTGCCGCCCGCGAGTCCCGGCACATTCCGGACCAACCGCACCGGGCGCATGCGGGCCGACGGCCCGGGCGGCGACTACACGGCCTGCCCGTCCTGCTCGCCCGCAGCGCCCCCATCGCCCCCATCGCCCGCCTGCGGCGAGACCGCCACGAGGCGCCCGCTCGTGAGACCCTCGGCGGTCAACTCCAGCTGCACCACTGGGCAGTTCTCGATCTGGTTCGTGAACTGCGGCGTGCACGCGTTCAGCTTCGTCAACTGGTGCCCCGGGCAGACGGCGCCGGCCGGAAGGTCGACGGACAGGTACACCTCGCGCTCCCGCGTGAAGCGGTAGCCGCCCCGCGCGTCGGGCCGTACCTCCTCGGGATTGTCCGGTTCGGGCGCGCCGATGTCCGGTTCGACGAGGACGCGCACGGCGAGGCCACGGGCGCTCGCGGTAGGGCCCTCGCCGTGCGGGGCGTACACGTCGACGGCCGCCCGCATCCCGCTGAGCCGCAGCGCCTCCGGCCCCGGGTCGAGGTGTGCGGACACGGTGAACCGGGCGCTCCCCCCGACGCGCGGCCCGGGGTCGTAGGACCCGAAGGAGCCGATGCTCAGCCGCGGGACGCCCTCGGCGCCGGCCACGGACCGCCCCGGCGCCCCCTCGGCACACCCGGGCACGTCACTCAGCCCCAACTCCTTCGCCCAGCGGCCTTCTTGACTCTCCACCGGCTCGCTGGGCCACACCACCCCGAACGCCACGACGACGGCAACGGCCGCGGCCCACGCCCAGGCACGCCACGAACCGCGCCCCACTTCGTACGTCACGCCCCACTCCTGGCCCGCCGCGACACCACGGCCCGCAGCACCCGCCGCCCCTCCGTCGACACGTCCCGCGCCTGGCGCAGCCCACCCGCACCACCGCTCGACAGGAGCGTCAATATCCTTGTCTGGCGCCGCAGTTCGGCCGCGACCAGGGGCGACATCCCCTCCGTGCGGCCCTCGCGCCGCGCCGCGACCCCGCCTCCGGCGTCACCGGCGGCGTCCAGCATCCGGTGCACCTGCAGCGCGGCCACCGAGCAGGCGTCGGCCCACTCCCGCCAGCCGCCCGCGCGGGCCTCGGGCGGTGCGGCCCCGGCCATCCGCCGCACCAGCTCCGCGGCCTGGTCGCGGGCGTCCCCGAGGTCCAGGAGGTCCAGCACGCCCCGCACCGCGGCGAGGCTTGCACCCCACTCCTCGCCGCCCTCCGCGAGGCACGTCCACAGCGGCCGCAGCACCTCGTCGTCGCCCGCGTCCGCGCCGAGCAGCGGCAGGCACCGGTCGAGGCAGCCGAGCGCGCTCACGGCGAGCCCGCGCTCGTCGGCCTGCGCGATCAGTTCCACCAGGCTCATCGACGTACGCCTCCCGGACCCCGGACCCGACAATTCCCCTTCAGGACTACGGGACTTACAGCGCCGGGACCGCCCCGGGCGTCACATCGACGCCACGCCGAGCCGGTCGAGGAACCGGAAGAACAGCTCCTCCGCCGACGGCTGCGCCTCCGCCCTGAGCACGTCGAGCAGCAGCTGCGCCTGCACCGTCCGCCCGCACTCCGCGGCCCAGGCCACCGCCCGCTCGGCGGCGTCCGCGGGCGGCAGGAAGTAGTCCTCCAGGGAACGCTCGTCGCCGCCGATGTACCCGGTCATCGCGGAACGCCCCAGACAGGCCGTCCACCCGCCGCTCTGCGGCGCGGCCGCCTCGACGACGGCGCACCGGCTGTCCATGACGTACGCGAACAGGGCGGGCGAACCGGTCTGTGCGGCAAGGGAGTTCATGCTCCCCACGTCCCGCGCCTGCTCCCCGCCCCCGCCGGGGCACTCCCACACCTGCCAGCCCGCGGCCCGCTCCTCCAGGAGCATCAGCTCGTCCCGCACCCCGCCCAGGGCCTCGAGCTCCTTCAGCGGACGCTCGCTTCTGGCCACCACGTAGTAGCCCCAGTAGCCCATACCGTGCCCCCGTCCCCGTCCCTGTTGTCCTGGCCGAATACACCACAGCGGTAAGGGACTTCGCCACCAAAAACGCGAACTAGGCGACCTGCGGGTGCGCGGCCGTCACCTTCTGGTTCTGCAGCCGGGTCAGGGAACGTACGAAGACGATCGCCGCGCCGGCGCTCACGATGTCGAGGACGTCGCTGAACATCACCACGCCCGTGGCCGTCCTGGCCTCCGCGAGGGTTTCGGCGTTGCTGTACATGCTCCCGGCGAGCCGCCCCACGAGCATGTTGCCCAGGAACAGGAACCACCACGTCTCGACCACCATGGACGTGCTCTGCCCACGGTCCGGTTCCAGGCCGCCGGCGCTGGCGTGCCAGCTGTCGAGCGCGATCCGGCGCGGAAACCAGAGGGAGACGACCGGCACCAGGAAGCCGAATATCGCCCACGCCCTCGCCTTGCTCTGCCCTTGCGGCGCGAAGACATGGGCGTTGTCCCGTACGCGCAGGAACCACGCGATGAAGCCGATGGCGGTGACGATCAGCGCCCCCGTCTGAGCGCGGCCGGCCAGGATGTACAGGTCTTCGGTGTGCGAGGCGTCCGCGTCGTAGACGGCCGTTCCGTCCATCAGCGCGGACACCATCCGGTACTCGGCGATCCCCGCCGCCACCGCGCCGACATCAGCCAGGACAACCAGGCCGAGCAGCACAGTGGCAACCGTGGCGAGCCCGTTCGGCGACCGCAGCAGCGCCCAAGCGGCTCTCGGGTCGTACGTCGCACCCTGCGCGGCCGCCACGGGCGGCGCGACCGGCAGCCCGGCCGGCGGGTCGGCGCCGAGCGTGCCGCTCTCGTCCGCGCACTGCGCGCACAGCCCGTCCACGAGCAGCCCGTCGTTCTTCTTGCATCGTTCGCACAGCACAGCTGCGCCCCTCCCCGAAAACACCGCGGATGATCCGGCCCCCCCGGCCGCGCGGCCTCCGGAAGATAAGGCTCCGCCGACCGCGCTGTCTACTCGAATCCGCAGGTCAGCCGCCCAGACGCGCCGCCAGCTCGACGAACTGCGGCCAGGTCAGCTCGGGCGTGCCCGGATCCCACAGCTTCTGCGCCGTCGCCCGCAGCGGCATCCGCACGCCCTGGGCGACCTGCGCCTGGGTCTGCGCCTGCGCGAGGTCGCACCACACGGCGAAGGTGCCGCCGAGGATCTGGCCGTCGTACTTCGCGGGAACCGGGGTGGTGCCGCGCACGACGCGCGGCGTCCAGCTCTCGTAGATCCGCCGGCCGGTCGGGTAGACGAAGGTGTTGGGCTGGCCGAGGACGTAGTACAGGTACTCGTCGTTGTAGTTGGTCAGCCTCCGCCCGGCGCTCAGGTACGAGACGGGCTCGCGCGCCCCGATCTCCTTGCCGGTCCAGTACGCGACTTCGAGGTCCTTGTCCGCGCCGACGGCACCGCCCGCGTAGAACCCGTCGTTCCACGCCTTCAGGTTCCGGTCGTACGGGGCCATGGTCTTCGCCCGGTCGTTCAGCCAGCCCTGCGCGAGGTCCTGCACGCGCGCGTTCGCCCCGTACTTCTGGCGTGCGGCGGCGGCGAGCTGCGGGTAGGAGGCCTCCGGGCTGCGCACCGTCAGCGCCCGGTACTCGTCCCCGCCCAGATGCCAGTACGCGCCCTTGAAGAGCCCCGCGTACTCCTTCAGCAGATCGTCCACGATCTTCGCGGCGCCCGGCTTGGAGATGTCCACGGCACCGCGCGCGGGCACCCCGCCGACGTTCCGCAACTGCAGCTCGGGGTGGGCCTCGATGACGGCGCCG
This sequence comes from Streptomyces sp. NPDC050085, assembly GCF_044460595.1. NCBI lineage: Bacteria > Bacillati > Actinomycetota > Actinomycetes > Kitasatosporales > Streptomycetaceae > Streptomyces > Streptomyces sp. NPDC050085. The sequence continues at coordinate 625,381 of NZ_JBITJZ010000004.1, forward strand.
AGGTGTCCCGGCGAGTCGATCTCGGGCACGACGGTCACGTGCCGCTCGGCGGCGAGCGACAGGATCTCGCGCACCTGCGCCTTGCTCAGGTGGTCGGCGGAGACGACCTCCGGGTGCGTGTCCGACTCGATCCGGAAGGCCTGGTCGTCGGAGAAGTGCAGCCCCAGCTGGTTGTACTTGAGGTCGCCGATCTCCCGGATCCGGTCCTTGATCCAGCCGGCCGTGAAGTGCTTGCGCGCGATGTCGACCATGAACCCGCGCTGCGCCTTGGCGGGTTCGTCCGCGACCACGCCCTCGGGCGCGGTGCCGCCGTCGTGCACCTCCTGCTTGAGGGTGCGCGTCCCGTAGAACACCCCGGCCTCACCGGGTCCGACGATCCGCACCCGGCCGCCCTGCACGGTCATCCGGTACGACTCGGGGTTCGCGCCGCTCGCCCCGCCGAGCGCCAACTCGACGTCCCCGGGCCCGGCCTCGCCCTCGCCCCCGTAGCCGAGCCCCAACTCGTCGGCGACCAGCCGCCCCTCGTCGGCCAGCTTCCCGTCCCCGACCACGACCCGCCCGCCGTCCGGCTTCCACCCGGGCCCGTGCGCCGGGGTGAAGTCCCGCACGGCGGGAATCGTGCGCGGCGGCGACGACAACGGGTACGACCGGCTCGGCGAGGGCGTGGGCGTGGCCGACGCGGCGGACTTCCCGTCGGACGGCGCCGCCCCCGAGGGACTCCCGCCGTCCGACGGCCACAGCACAGCGGTGAGCACCACGGCCCCGGCCGCCACGACCCCAGCTCCGGCGAGCAGAACCTTCCGCTCTTTCTCCACGAACAACCCCGATCAAGTTCAGCGCCCTGAAGGGGCGCGGGGAACTGCGCGACCAGCCACAACGGACCGTCAGACGCCACCCCAACAGGTCAGGCCAACAGCGCCAAGGCGAAACGTCCACCCCCGGCCCGCAAACTTCCCGTCCGAGTGAAATTCGCGCATCCGTCGGACACCCGCAATCAGCCATCGCTACCGTTGCGCCACAAACACCGCACAGACATCGCACAGACACCGCACCGCCCCCACCTGTCCCCGCTGTCCCCGCTGTCCCCGCCCGGAGGCATCCCTGCCCGCGCACCGCGCCCCTCACGTTCCCGGCCGCCTGCCCATACCGGCACAGGCCACGCCTTCGGGGGGACTCGCCCACTTCAACGCGCTGCCGCAGGACGCCGCCGAGGCCGCGCTGCGCACCTGCTGCGGCAGCAGCGCCTGGGCGCTCCGGCTCGCCGACCACCGCCCCTACCCGGACCTCGACGCGCTGCTCGCCGCGGCCGACGAGGCGGCGTACGACCTGAGCCCCGACGACCTCGCCGAGGCCCTGGCCTGCGAGGAGTTGGCCCGGCCCGCGGGCGCCGACGCGTACACGGCGGCGTACACCGCACTGGCCGCGGCGCACAGCGCGTACCGCGCGAGCTTCGGTCACGCCTTCGTGGTCTGCCTGGACGACATCGCCCCGAGCGAGGCGCTCGACCACCTGCTCGCGGCCCTCCACGCCCGCCTCGGCAACGACGCGGAGGAGGAGCGGGTGCTCGCCGCGGAGGAGCTGCGCCGACTCGCCCGGGGCCGCATTACCCGGCTTGTCCGGAATCTTCCGCCCGGTCGCTCCCAGGTGTCCGACTCAGCACGGCAGGAAAGCGTCGGCAATAGCCCGTACGTGCCTGTTTGATTGCCTGTTTGATCACACCAGTGGCCCCCGGGCGAGCGAGCCGACAACTCGTCGATACGATGACGAGCGGCCGGTGGACCGTACCCGGCCGGGCCCGACCGACACCGAAGCCGGCGCGGCCCTAGTCCCCGCTCCCGGAGGGTTCTTCCGTGCCGGCTGGAACGCTGTACCGCGGCCGGGAAGGCATGTGGTCGTGGGTGGCTCATCGAGTCACCGGTGTCCTCATTTTCTTCTTCCTGTTCGTACACGTCCTGGACACCGCTCTCGTCCGCGTCTCCCCGGAGTCGTACGACGACGTCGTTTCCACTTACAAGACGCCGATCGTCGCGCTCCTTGAGTACGGCCTCGTCGCCGCCATCCTCTTCCACGCGCTCAACGGCCTGCGTGTCATCGCCGTCGACTTCTGGTCGAAGGGCCCGCGCTACCAGAAGCAGATGCTCTGGACCGTCGTGGGCATCTGGGTCGTCCTGATGGTCGGGGCCCTGTACCCCGTCCTCGGCCACGCCGTCCGTGAACTCTTCGGGAGCTGAGGCCAGACATGTCTGACACCACCCTCACCAAGGACTCCGGTTCCTCCGGCGTCGGCCCCGTCGAGGGCGCATCGCTCGATGCCCTCTACAACGCTGACAACCCGGCCCCGTACATCGAGGCGCCGCGCAAGCGCACCTCGAAGACGGGCAAGGGCAGCCGCGGCAACTTCGAGATGGCCGCATGGGTGTTCATGCGCCTGTCCGGTGTCGTCCTGGTCGTTCTCGTCCTCGGCCACCTGTTGATCCAGCTCGTGCTCGACGGCGGCGTCTCCAAGATCGGCTTCGCGTTCGTCGCGGGCCGCTGGGCGTCCCCGTTCTGGCAGGGCTGGGACCTGCTGATGCTGTGGCTCGCGATGCTGCACGGCGCCAACGGCCTGCGTACCGTCATCAACGACTACGCCGAGCGCCCCCAGACCCGCCTGTGGCTCAAGGGCCTGCTGTACGCCGCGACGGTCTTCACCGTCCTGCTGGGCACGCTGGTGATCTTCACCTTCGACCCCAACATCCGTTAAAGCCGAGGCGAGCGAGAACGTGAAGATTCACAAGTACGACACCGTCATCGTCGGCGCCGGCGGCGCGGGCATGCGCGCGGCCATCGAGTCGACGAAGCGCAGCCGCACCGCCGTGCTGACCAAGCTCTACCCCACCCGCTCCCACACGGGCGCCGCGCAGGGCGGCATGGCCGCCGCGCTGGCCAACGTGGAGGAGGACAACTGGGAGTGGCACACCTTCGACACGATCAAGGGCGGCGACTACCTGGTCGACCAGGACGCCGCCGAGATCCTGGCGAAGGAGGCCATCGACTCGGTCCTCGACCTGGAGAAGATGGGCCTGCCGTTCAACCGGACGCCGGACGGCACGATCGACCAGCGCCGTTTCGGTGGACACTCGCGCAACCACGGTGAGGCCCCGGTCCGCCGGTCCTGCTACGCCGCGGACCGCACCGGCCACATGATCCTCCAGACGCTGTACCAGAACTGCGTCAAGGAGGGCGTGGAGTTCTTCAACGAGTTCTACGTCCTCGACCAGCTGATCGTCGAGGAAGACGGCGTCAAGAAGTCCGCGGGCGTCGTCGCGTACGAGCTCGCGACCGGCGAGATCCACGTCTTCCAGGCCAAGGCGGTCATCTACGCCTCCGGCGGCACCGGCAAGTTCTTCAAGGTGACGTCGAACGCGCACACCCTGACCGGCGACGGCCAGGCCGCCTGCTACCGGCGCGGAATCCCGCTGGAGGACATGGAGTTCTTCCAGTTCCACCCGACCGGCATCTGGCGCATGGGCATCCTCCTGACGGAGGGCGCCCGCGGTGAGGGCGGCATCCTCCGCAACAAGGACGGCGAGCGCTTCATGGAGAAGTACGCGCCGGTCATGAAGGACCTCGCGTCCCGTGACGTCGTGTCCCGCTCCATCTACACGGAGATCCGTGAGGGCCGCGGCTGCGGTCCCGAGGGCGACCACGTCTACCTCGACCTCACGCACCTCCCGCCGGAGCAGCTCGACGCCAAGCTCCCGGACATCACGGAGTTCGCGCGTACGTACCTCGGCATCGAGCCCTACACGGACCCGATCCCGATCCAGCCGACCGCGCACTACGCCATGGGCGGCATCCCGACGAACGTCGAGGGTGAGGTCCTCGCGGACAACACCACCGTCGTCCCCGGCCTGTACGCCGCCGGCGAGGTCGCGTGCGTGTCCGTGCACGGCGCCAACCGCCTCGGCACGAACTCGCTGCTCGACATCAACGTCTTCGGCAAGCGGGCCGGCATCGCGGCCGCCGAGTACTCCCACACGGCCGACTTCGTCGAGCTCCCGGAGAACCCGGCGTCGCTGGTCGAGGAGCTCGTCGAGCACCTGCGCAACTCCACGGGCACCGAGCGCGTCGCGGTGATCCGGGGCGAGCTGCAGGAGTGCATGGACGCCAACGTGATGGTGTTCCGCACCGAGCAGACGATCAAGACGGCGGTCGAGAAGATCGCGGAGCTGCGCGAGCGCTACCGGAACGTCTCGATCCAGGACAAGGGCAAGCGGTTCAACACCGACCTCCTCGAGGCCATCGAGCTGGGCAACCTGCTCGACCTGGCCGAGGTCATGGCGACCTCCGCCCTCGCCCGCAAGGAGTCCCGCGGCGGTCACTACCGCGAGGACTACCCGAACCGCGACGACGTCAACTTCATGCGCCACACCATGGCGTACCGCGAGGTCGCCGACGACGGCACGGACTCGATCCGACTCGACTACAAGCCGGTCGTCCAGACCCGCTACCAGCCGATGGAGCGTAAGTACTGATGGCTACTCCGACCATGGACAAGCTGGAGGCGCTGGAAGCCGACTCCACGTCCTCCCACCTCATCACCGTCACCTTCCGCGTCCGCCGGTTCAACCCGGAGGTCTCGGCGGAGGCAGTCTGGGAGGACTTCCAGCTGGAGATCGACCCGAAGGAGCGCGTGCTCGACGGTCTCCACAAGATCAAGTGGGAGCTCGACGGCTCGCTGACGTTCCGTCGTTCCTGCGCGCACGGCATCTGCGGCTCCGACGCGATGCGCATCAACGGCAAGAACCGCCTGGCGTGCAAGACCCTGATCAAGGACATCAACCCCGAGAAGCCCATCACGATCGAGGCCATCAAGGGCCTCACGGTCCTCAAGGACCTGGTCGTGGACATGGACCCCTTCTTCCAGGCGTACCGCGACGTCATGCCGTTCCTCGTCACCAAGGGCAACGAGCCGACGCGCGAGCGCCTGCAGTCCGCCGAGGACCGCGAGCGCTTCGACGACACGACGAAGTGCATCCTCTGCGCCGCCTGCACCTCGTCCTGCCCGGTGTTCTGGAACGACGGCCAGTACTTCGGCCCGGCCGCCATCGTGAACGCCCACCGCTTCATCTTCGACTCGCGTGACGAGGCCGGGGAGCAGCGCCTGGAGATCCTCAACGACCGTGACGGCGTGTGGCGTTGCCGCACGACCTTCAACTGCACGGACGCGTGCCCCCGCGGCATCGAGGTCACGAAGGCGATCCAGGAAGTGAAGCGCGCACTGATCACGCGCCGCTACTGACACTTCTTGTCGTACGAGGGTGAGGGCCCCGTTCCCGGATTCGCTCCGGGGGCGGGGCCCTCACTCGTACCGGTGAACGGCTCGGATCCGGACGTTCGGGTCCTGACCGGCCTACGATGATGCTCTCGACACCAGCCCTCAAGGAGGCACGCGATGTCCGCTGCATCCGTCGAGCAGTACTTCGACGACGACAAGCCGTTCTCGCTCACGGCCATCGCCGACGAGATCATGGAGCGCCATCCGGGCTACCGCGTCGAGATCATCGGAGGACACCTCCTCGTGACCCCCTCACCGGATGCCCCCCACGCCCGGGCCCTGACCAAGCTCATGCGCCCGTTCATCGCCGCAGGACTTGACGACGACGGCACCGAGGTCCTCCAGAACGTGGGCCTCTGGCTGCCCACCGGTGCCGAGGACTACGCCATCCCCGACCTCGTGGTGGTCGACGCCGACATCGACGACCACTTCGTCGAGAACAACGCCTACGACCCGGTCTGCTTCCGGCTGGTCCTGGAGGTCACCTCCAGCAACTGGAAGGACGACCTGAAGACCAAGGTCGCCGCCTACGCCGAGGCCAAGGTTCCGGTCTACGTCATCGTCGACCGCAAGCACCAGCGCCTGCACGTGCTCACCGATCCCTCGGGCAACGAGTACGCCAACCACCGCGTGCACGCCCCGGGTGAGAGCGTCGCCCTCCCCGATTCGATCGGCGCCCCGGTGACCGTCGACGTCGAGGCCCTGCTCAAGGCCGCGGCCCGCCGGGTCAAGCCCGAGTAGCCGTCACCCCCCGCTCGAAGAACGTCTCAAGCACCACCGTCGCCTGCGTTCCGCTCACCCCCTCGATCCCGTACAACCGCCGCAGCACGTCCTGCAGTTGCTCCGTCGTCGCCGTTCTGACCTTCACCAGGACCGAGGCGCTGCCCGCGATGACATGAGCCTCCACGAGCTCCGGGATCGCCGCGAACTCCGCCGCCGATTCGCCCATCCAGGCCGACGAGTCGACCATCACGTACGCGAGGACGCCGTGCCCGAGCGCCGCCGGGTCGACGTCGATCGTCGTGCGGCGGATGACGCCCCGCTCGCGGAGCTTGCGCACGCGCTCGTGGGCGGCGCCCGCCGAGAGGCCGACCTCCTTGCCGAGTGCGGCGTAGGCCGTCGTCGCGTCGCGCTGGAGCGCCGCGATCAGCTTGCGGTCGATGTCATCCACGATCTGCCCGATCTCCATGGCGTAACCGTATCTCGTTCTGTCATAGTCAGGTACAGCTGAACGAGATTCCGTTTCGAAGCCTTGGAGGGTTACCGTGTCCATAGAGCGCGTCCCCGTCTCGTACGACATCCTCGACGACCGCTTCCGCACCGAGAAGTGCGCCAGCGGTGATCACTTCTTCGAGGTGCTGCACACCGGCGGGCGCTGGGTCGAGGGGCCCGTCTACCTGCCCGCCTGGCGGCAGGTCGTCTGGAGCGACATCCCGAACGACCGACTGCTGCGCTGGGACGAGACGACGGGGACGGTCGGCGTCTTCCGGACGAACGCCGGATACGTGAACTGCAACGCGCCCGACCGCGAGGGACGGCTGATCCACTGCGAGCAGGGCAATAGGCGCGTGACCAGGACCGAGCACGACGGGACGATCACCGTGCTCGCCGACCGGTGGCAGGGCAAGCGGTTCAACAGCCCGAACGACGCCGTGGTGCGGTCCGACGGGTTCATCTTCTTCTCCGACCCGGATTTCGGGATCACCAGTGACTACGAAGGCTTTCGCGGCGAGTCCGAGATCGGGGCGAACAACGTCTACCGGATCGACCCCGCGAGCGGTGAAGTGACGCTCGCCGCCGAGGGGTTCGGGGCGCCGAACGGGCTGGTGTTCTCGCCCGACGAGAGCCAGTTGTTCGTGTCCGACACGCGGGGCGGCGCCCTCCGCGTCTTCGACGTCCGGGACGACGGGACGCTCTCCGACGGCAAGGTGTTCGCCGAGGCGAAGGACGGGCTCGGCCGGTTCGACAACATCCGGTTCGACGACCAGGGGCACCTGTGGGCCGCGGCCATGAGCGGCGGCGTGCACTGCTACCACCGCGACGGCACCCTGCTGGGGCGCATCCTCACGCCCGAACCCGTCGCCAACATCGTCTGGGGCGGCCCCAAGAACAACCTGATGTTCCTCGCCGCCTCCACCTCCCTGTACTGCATGATGACGACCGTCACCGGGGCGCCACGGATTCGACGCTGAAGCGCATTGCCATGATTTGCCTGTTGCATGGCTAATCTGACGGTATGTCACAAGATGCAGGCCTGGAGATCCTCGGCTTCGACAACGCCCTGCTGCCCGTCGGCGACCTGCCCGAGGCCGTCGCCTTCTACGAGCGCGTCGGGTTCCCCGTGAAGTTCCGCCTCGACGAGGCCGGGATCGCGCTCCTCGGCGTCGGCAAGGAGACGCCGGGGCTGCTGCTGCGCGCCGAAGAAGAAGGGGCCGGGTTCGGGCACCGGCCTCCGGCGTGGCCCGCGGCGCGCCTGTGGCTGGAGGTCCCGGACGCCCGGGCGGTGGCCCGCTCCCTGGCCGCCGCGGGCGTCGAGCCGATCGATCCGCCCTTCTCCACCTCCACCGGGTACGTCGTCGAGATCGCCGACCCGTGGGGCAACGTCATCGGGTTCACCGACTACCTCAAGCGCCCCGAGCTCGCCCGGAACTGACGCCATCGAGCCGACTCGGGGTGACCCCCGTCACGTACGACAACTCTCGCTTGAACGTGTTCAAAAACAGGGCTACCTTCATCCCTGTCAGCGTTTTTGAACGCGTTCAAGGAGGGGTGGGGCATGGACCTCACAGTTGTCGCCTACGTCGTCTACCTCGTCGTCAGCATCGGCCTGACCATCTGGGTGGCGCGCACCCTGAGCCGTAACGGAAGGGTCTTCCTCTCCGACGTACTGCACGGGAACGAGAAGCTCGCCGATGCCGTGAACCACCTGCTGGTGGTCGGCTTCTACCTGGTCAACCTCGGGTTCGTCGCCCTCTACCTGAGCAGCGACGAGGAGATCGTCAGCGCCCGCGAGGTCTTCGAGGCCCTGTCGACCAAGCTCGGTGTCGTCCTGCTCGTGCTCGGCGTGATGCACCTGGGCAACGTCTATGTCCTCAACAAGATCCGGCGGCGCGGTGTCCTCGAGAAGGAGCAGCAGCCGCCGGTACCGCCGCAGGGGTGGGCCGCTCCGGTCGCCGGGGCGTGACAGCGGTGGGAAGCACGGGGGAAGCGGGGGAAGTGGTGGATCGGGGCGCCCGGGGGGACGTCCCGGTCCGCCGGCTGACCGTGCTGTACGACGCTCAGTGCCCGCTGTGCACGTTCGTCCGGGGCTGGCTGGGCCGGCAGCGGCAGCTCGTGCCGCTGGAGTTCGTGGCGGCGGGGAGCCGGGAGGCCCGGCAGCGGTACCCCGGGATCGATCATGCCGCCACGCTCGGCGACATCACCGTCATCGGGGACGGCGGGCAGCTCTACCGGGGCGGCGCCGCCTGGGTCGTGTGCATGTGGGCGCTGCGCGAGCACCGGGTCACCGCCCACCGGATGTGCACGCCCGCCGGGATGAAGGTGGCCAAGCAGATCGTGCTCGGCGTCGCGAAGTACCGCGAGCGGCAGTTCGGCGGCGGCGCGTACCGCAGGCAGGACGGGTGGACGTACGACCGGAGCATCGGCTGGACGTACCTCCCGGCGAACGATCCGGCCGCCTGTGACAGTGGCTGCCGCGTGGGCGATTAGGCTCGTGGTGTGGCTGGAGAGAAGACCGTGAAGAGCGAGCAGACCCGGGCGCTCATCCTGGAGACCGCGATGCGGCTGTTCCGGGAGCGGGGGTACGACAAGACCACGATGCGTGCCATCGCCCAGGAGGCCGGGGTCTCCGTCGGCAACGCGTACTACTACTTCGCGGGCAAGGAACATCTCGTCCAGGGGTTCTACGACCGGATCGCCGCCGAGCACCAGGCGGCGGTCCGGCCCGTGCTCGACACGGAGACCGATCTCCAGGCGCGGCTCGCGGGGGTTCTGCGGGTGTGGCTGGAGATCGCGGAGCCGTACCACGAGTTCGCGTCGCAGTTCTTCAAGAACGCGGCGGACCCGGATTCGCCGCTCAGCCCGTTCTCGGCGGAGTCGGAGCACGCGCGCGAGGCCGCGATCTCCGTGCACCGGGAGGTGCTCGCCGGGTCGAAGGCCAAGGTTCCGGCCGAACTGGCGCAGATCCTCCCGGAGTTGATGTGGCTGTCCCAGATGGGGCTCGTGCTGTACTGGGTCTTCGACTCGTCGAAGGACCGTGAGCGCAGCCGCCGGCTCGCCGAGCGGGGGGCGGCGCTCACGGCGCGCGGCGTGGCGCTCGCCCGGTTCCGGGTGCTGCGGCCGCTGGTGCTCGAGGTGCACGAGCTGTTCATCGACTTCCTGCCGGGGATGACGCGCTCCCCCTCGTAGCCGCGGGCGACCCCTCTTACCTTTGCCTCAGCTTGGGCCGGTACGGTCACGGGATGCCCGGCACACCCTCGTCCCCACGATCGCCCCGGTTCAGCCGCCGTGCCGCCCTCGGCATGGGCCTCGGTACGGCCGCCGCCCTCGCCCTGCCCGCGCAGCGCGCGTCCGCCGCGAGTGCCGTCGGCGGCGAGCGGCTCGCCTCGTCCGGGGTCCAGGTGCGGCTCGGCTCGGGGGCGCCGAAGCTGCCGAAGCTGAACGCGCGGTCCTGGCTGATCGCCGACAACGACAGCGGCGAGGTGCTCGCCTCCTTTGACGCCCACCGCGCGCTGCCGCCCGCCTCCACGCTGAAGATGCTGTTCGCGGACACGGTGCTGCCCTCGTTCGCGCATGACCTGAAGCACAAGGTGACGGCCGAGGACCTGGCCGGGATACCGGCGGGCTCCAGCCTCGTCGGCATCCAGGCCGGGACGACGTACACCGTGCACCAGCTGTGGCAGGGCGTCTTCCTGCGCTCCGGCAACGACGCGGTGCACGTGCTGGCCCACATGTACGGCGGCGTCGACAAGACGGTCGCGGCGATGCAGGCCCGCGCCGAGGACCTGCAGGCGGGCGACACCCATGTGGTCAGCCCCGACGGCTTCGACCACCCGGGGCAGCTCTCGTCCGCGTACGACCTCACGCTGTTCGCCCGCGCGGGCCTCAAGAACGACGACTTCCGGGGCTACTGCGCCACGAAGACCGCCGACTTCCCGGCGGGCGGCAGGAAGACGTTCCAGATCCAGAACACCGACCGCCTGCTGACCGGGCAGGGCGTGGCCGCGTACGAGGGGCTCATCGGCGTCAAGAACGGCTACACCTCGCACGCGGGCAACACCTTCACCGGCGCCGCGACCCGCGACGGGCGCACCCTCCTGGTCACCGTCATGCACCCGAAGTCCGGCTACGAGGCGGTCTACGAGGAGACGGCCGCGCTGCTCGACTGGGGCTTCGCGGCAGGCGACAGGGCGAGCGCGGTCGGCGAGCTCGTCACGCCGCTGAGCGAGCAGCCGAAACGCTCGTCGGCGTCGCCCGCCGCCGGCGCCTCCGCCGCGCGCCCGGTCGCCTCCGGCGGTTCGCACGGCGACGACTGGGCGCTCGGCGGTTCGGCCGCTCTCGCGGCCGTGGCGGGCGGCGGCCTGTGGGCGCTGCGGCGGCGGGCCAGGCCGTCGGGCCGCCGGCGCCGGGCCTGAGAGACGGGCCCTAGGGTGTCGCGTCCACGTCGTCCGGCAGCTCCACGTCGTACACGAGCGGTTCGTCCCCGACCGTGATGTGCCGTGCCACCGGCGCCTGTTGACGGTCCGTCACCACCAGGACGTACGCCCCGGGAGCGGGCACGGAGACGATGTACGAGCCGTCCGCGAGGGACGTCACGCGGTCGAGCTGTCGGCCGCCCCGGGAGATCAGGGTGACCGCCGCGTCGGCCAGCGGGCCGCCGTCGAGGGTGCGCAGGAAGCCGTGCACGACCGTGGTGCCGGACGCCTCGGTGCGCGGCTGCGGCACGGGCGGCGCCTGCGGGGTCTCGCGGGGCTCCACCGCCAGGTGCGGCAGGCGGCGTTCCAGCCCCTTCGGCAGCCACCAGTTGGCACGGCCGAGCAGGTGCATCGCGGCCGGGACCAGCGCCGTGCGCAGGACGAACGCGTCGAGGGCGACCGCCGCCGCGAGGCCGATGCCCGCCATCGCGCCCTCCATGTCGCCGCTGAGGACGAACGCGGAGAACACGCAGACCATGATCAGGGCCGCGCAGTTGATGACGCGGCTGGTCTCGGCGAGGCCGACGCGGACGGAGCGCGCGTTGTCCTTCGTGTGCACCCATTCCTCGTGCATCCGGCTCACCAGGAACACCTGGTAGTCCATGGACAGGCCGAAGAGGAGCGAGAGCATGATCACGGGGAGGAAGGCCGTGATGGGTCCGGACTTGCCGAGGCCCAGCGCCTCCGCTCCCCAGCCCCACTGGAAGATCGCGACGAGCACGCCGAACGAGGCCGCGGCCGCGATCAGGTTCATCAGCGCCGCCGTCAGCGGGACGACGAGCGAGCGGAACGCGATCAGGAGCAGCAGGAAGCCGAGCGCGATGATCGTGCCGATGAAGTACGGGAGCCGGTCGCCCGTCACCGACGCGAAGTCCTTGAAGACGGCCGTCACGCCGCCGACGTGCGCCTCGACTCCGGCCTGCGGGATCACGTCGTCGCGCAGCCGGTCGATGAGGTCGTCGGTGTCGGCCGACTGCGGTGACGTCGTCGGGACCACCTGGACGACGGAGACGCCGTGCGCGGGCGGCGCCGCCGCGACCTGCGCGACCCCTTCGGTCGTACGGATCCTCGCCACGAGCGCGGAGGCGTCCGCGCCGCCCGGCACGACCACCTGGAGCGGGCCGTTGAAGCCGGGCCCGAAGCCCTCGGCGAGCAGGTCGTAGGCCTGCCGGGTCGTCGTCGACTTCTTGTGGTTGCCCTGGTCGGTGGCGCCCAGGCGCAGCGACAGGACGGGGATCGCGAGGACCAGCATGACGACGACGGCCGCCGCGCCGATCGTCCGCGGCCTCTTCTGCACGTACGAGGACCAGCGCGCCGCGAGTCCGCTCGCCTCGGGCGACTCGGGCCCCTGCGCGGCGAGTTTGCGGCGCTGGCGGCGGCTGAGGACGCGCGGGCCGAGCAGGCCGAGGAGCGCGGGCAGCAGCGTGACCGCGGCGAGGACGGAGAGCACGACCGTGAGGGACGTGGCGATGACGACGCCGTCGAGGAAGCGCAGGTTCATCACCAGCATGCCGGCGAGGGCGATGCAGACGGTGCCGCCCGCGAACAGGACGGCGCGGCCTGAGGTGTTGAGGGCCTGGACAGCCGACTCCTCGGGTTCCAGGCCGCGTTGGATGCCGCGCCGGTGCCGGGTGACGATGAAGAGGGCGTAGTCGATGCCGACGCCGAGCCCGATCAACGAGCCGAGCAGCGGGGCCACTTCGGGCACGTTCGTGACGTGGCTGAGCAGCATCGTCGTCATCATGCCGGTGCCCACGCCCATGATCGCGACGACGATCGGGAGCACCATCGCGAACAGCGAGCCGAAGGCGAGGAAGAGCACGACGGCCGCGGCCACGATGCCGACCGCCTCGGACAGACCCTGCGGCGGCTCCTGGATCCGGGTGATGGCCTGGCCGCCCAACTCGACCTGGAGACCGCTGCGTTCGGCGGCCTGCGCGCGGTCGACGACGTCCTGGACGAGCTGCTTGGGCACGTCGTTGGCCTGCTCGGTGAAGGTCACCTGCGCATAGGCGATGGTGCCGTCCTTGCTGATCTGCGCCGCGCCCTGCGGGTTCCCGTACGGGCCCGCCACCTCGCCGACGCCCTTCATGGCGGCGATCTCCTTGAGCGCGGGCTCGATCCGGGACCGCACCGCCTCGTCGCGCACGGAGCCCCGGGCGCCGTCCGTCGCCTTCCACACGATGGTGTCGGTGTCGCCGGAACGCTCCGGGAACGCCTTCGCCATCAGGTCGTACGCGGTCTTCGAATCGGTGTCGGGCAGGGAGAAGACGTTCGAGTAGTCGGTCCCTGCCGCCGTGCCCGTGGCCCCGAGGCCGAACAGCGCCCCCAGCCACAGCACGAGGACCACAAGCCGGTGCCGAAAGCACCACCGTGCCAATGTCGTCACGTGCTCGCTCCTTGTCGATGCGTCGGCGTCCCCCGGGCGTCGAGCCTCAGCATCCGACGCCGGGGCTGCCGTTGGCCGTCCGCCACCATGACTCTCAAGGAACTCCAAGGAGGCCGGAGGTCACCGGTGCCGGGCGCGCGCCGATACTGGGCTCATGACGGTCAACGGCACGGACCCTGAACAGGAAACCCCCGAACACGCGACCGCCACGGTGCTCGTCGTCGAGGACGAGCCGAGCATCGCCGACGTCCTCGCGATCGCCCTGCGCTACCACCGCTTCCAGGTGATGACCGCGGGCACCGTGCGGCGCGCCCTCGCGCTCGCCGAGCGGACCAGGCCCGACGCGGCGCTGCTCGACATCATGCTGCCGGACGGCGACGGCCGCGCCCTCGGCCGTGAACTGCGGCTGCGACAGCCCGAGTTGGCGCTCGTCTTCCTGACCGCGCGGGACTCCCCCGCCGAGGTCGTCGGCGCCCTCGGCTTCAGCGACGACTACATCACGAAGCCGTTCAACGTCGACGAGGTGATCGCCCGCGTCCGGGCCGTGCTGCGCCGCACCCGGCGGCCCGCCGACGTCCTGCCGCAGCGGCCGCCGCTGACGTACGGGGACCTGGAGCTGGACGAGACCACGTACACCGCCCAACGGGCAGGGCGGGCCGTGCAGTTGACGCCGACCGAGTACGCGCTCCTGCGCTTCCTCGTGCGCAACGGCGGCCGGATCGTGCCGAAGGAGCAACTGCTGCGGCACGTGTGGCAGTACGAGCACGCGGCCACCGCCGAGTCGACCGTCGTCGAGACGTACATCAGCTACCTGCGGCGCAAACTCGACGCCCTGGGGCCGCCGTTGATCACGACGCGGCGCGGCGTCGGCTACGGGCTGGCCGCGCTGTGAGGCGGCGCAGGCGCGGGATGCGTTCGCTGCGCGGCGGGCTCACGCTCGCCAGCGTGGCACTGCTCGCGCTCGGCATCGCCGCCGCGACCGCGGTGAGCCTGATGGGCCTGCGCCACTACCTCGTCGGAAACGTCGACCGGGAGCTGCGCAGCTCCCGGTCCTCGATCCAGAGCACCGGCATCACCCTCAAACAGGTCCAGGTCCTCAGCCAGTTGGGCATCGCCCTGGACAAGGTCTCCGGGGACGGCGGCTCGGGGGCGCCCGGCTCGCTGCCGCGGTCCGACTCGCTGTTCGTGGCCGTCGGCAAGGAGGGGCGTCCGGTCGCCGTCGGCTCGCTGGCGCCGACACCGCGCCAGCGCGCGCTCGCGGCCGCCGTCACCTCCGTCACCGACCCGGAGGCCTTCGCGCGCGACGACACCGTGCGCGACCTGACGGTGGACGGCGACCCGTACCGCGTCGTCGGCGCGCACCTCGCCGACGACACCACCGTCCTCATGGCCACGTCCACGGGCGCCGTGCAGTCCGCCCTGCACAAGGCGCTGAAGCTCGATCTGGCCGTCGGCGTCGCCCTGTTGCTGCTGCTCGCCGTGCTCACCATGATCGGCGCGCACCGGCGCCTGCGCCCCCTGGAGGACATGGTGGAGACCGCGTCCGCCATCGCCGAGGGCGATCTGACGCTGCGCGTGCCGTCAAGCCGCGCGCCCGTCCAGGAGACCGAGCAGCTGCGGCTCGCCCTCAACTCCATGCTCCACCAGGTCGAGTCGGCCTTCGAGACGCGCGAGCGCAGCACCTCGCAGCTGCGCCGCTTCGTCGCCGACGCCTCGCACGAACTGCGTACGCCGCTGTCCGCGATCCGCGGCTACCTCCAGCTCTACGACAAGGGCATGCTCCGCGACCCTGAGGAGCGGGCCCGCGCCCTGCGCCGGATGACCGCCGAGGCCGACCGCATGCAGCGCCTCGTCGACGAACTGCTCACCCTGGCCCGCCTCGACCAGCGGCCCGAACTGCGTTTCGCCAACGTCGACTTGAGCCGCCTGGTGCGCGACGCGGCGGACGACCTGCGGGTGCAGCAGCCCGAGCGTCCCGTGACGGTCTCCGCCCGGGGGGCGGTGCTCGTACGCGCCGACGAGTCGGGGCTGCGCCAGGTCCTGGCCAACCTGCTGGCCAACGTACGCGTCCACACGCCGCAGGAGACGCCGGTCGCGCTGTCCGTGACGCGACGGGCGGGAGTGGTGCGGCTCTGCGTCGCCGACGAGGGCCCCGGGCTGTCACAGGAGGACGCCGCGCGGGTCTTCGACCGCTTCTTCCGGGCCGGCGGGGGCGCGGGCAGCGGGCTCGGCATGGCCATCGTGCAGGGGGTGGTGGCGGCGCACGGGGGCGAGGTGACGGTGCGGACGGCGCCCGGGGAGGGTCTTGCGGTGACCGTTGCGCTGCCGGACGGGACCGGCGCGGAGGGGGAGCCGACTGCAGAGAGGGCGGGGTCAGGGCCCGACTCCTTGACGAACATGGAGCAGGGTCAGGAGCGCACCAGCGCCCAGACCGTCTTTCCGTAACGACCCCGGTGCCACACGCCCCACGCCTCGGAGAGGGCGTCGACCAGGTGCAGGCCGCGGCCGGTCTCGTCGTCGGGGGTGCGCGTCGGCCGGGGTTCGGGGTCGGCCGTGGACTCGTCGGACACCTCGATGAAGCACGAGCCGTCCGCGAGGACCGTCACCGCCACCTCGAACTCCCGCTCGCGCAGGGGTCCGTGCCGGATCGCGTTCGTCGCCAGCTCGGAGACGAGCAGGACGACGGTGTCGAACGCGTCCGCCGGTCCCGAGTGGCCCCAGACTGCGAGGTGCTCGCGCACGCGCAGCCGCGCCACCCCCACCGAGGCCGGATGTCGGGGCAGTCTGAACGCACTGCGCCGCAACACACGTAGCCACCTCCTCCGCATCATGAACACAGGTTCGACACATGATGCAGCGTCGGGGCAACGGTGCACATGATGCGTGGTGGGAGCGCGGTCAGATCCAGTCGAGCCGCCACAGGCGGAACACGCCCGCCCCGTCCGACAGATACTGGCCGCCCGTGATGTCCTCCGTGCTCAGCACGTACTCCTTGCGCTGCCACAGCGGGAGGATCGGCACGTCGTCGGCGACGAGTTGCTGCAGCTTGCGGAAGTCCTTGAGGGTGCGGCTGCGGTCCTCGTACTGCTGGCTGGAGACGATCAGGGCGTCCACGGCCTTGTTGCTGTACCCGTTGTGCATGCCGGACCCGGTGCGCACGAGCGCCGAGGTGAACGTGTCCGGATCCGGGAAGTCGGGCAGCCAGCCCAGCGCGTACGCGTCCAGCTTCCCGGCGGCGTAACGCTCCTGGAAGTCCGTCCAGTCGTAGTACTTCGTCGTGACCTCGAACAGCTTCGAGGCCTCCAACTGCCGCTTCACCTCCGCGGCTTCGGCCTTGGACGCGGCGCCGCGCGAGTACGCGTACTCGAACCTCACCGGCGTCTTCACCCCGGCCTGCGCGAGGAGCTCGCGCGCCCGCGCCACGTCCGGCTTCGGATACGCGTCGAAGAACGCGGTCGTGTGCCCGGTGATGCCGCGCGGCACCAGCGAGTACAGCGAGTCGACCGTCCCCTTGTACGCGGACTCGACCAGCTCGTCCCGGTCGAGCAGCGCCGCGAGCGCCTGCCGCACCTTCTTGTCGTGCAGCGGCTTACCGCCGCGCACGTTCAGCACGAGGTTGCGGGTCTCCGCGCCGTCGACCTCGGTGAGGCGCTGCTTCGGGTCGCTCGTGGACAGCGTCGCGAGCATCGACGGCGGCAGCTGGCGCGCCGCGACGTCGACGGCGTGCGCCTTCCACGCGGACTCGAGCGCGTCGGACTCCTTGTAGTAGCGCACGGTGGTGGGGTGGTCGGGGACCTGCGCGGCGCCCTTGTAGCGGGAGTTGGGGACGAGCTGGGCCTCGCTGCCCGCCTTGTACGTCTTCAGCGTGTACGGGCCCGTGCCGTCCACCGAGGTGCCCCCGCGCAGCGCGTCCTCCGGGTAGGTGTCCCGGTCGACGATCGAGCCCGCGCCCGTGGCGACCTTGAACGGGAACGTGGCGTCCGGCGAGGAGAGCTTGAACGTGACCGTGCGGCCGCTCGCCTCGACGGTGCCGAGCGTGTCGAACAGCGGGGCCGGGCCGACCTTCGCCTTGATCTTCCTGACCCGGTCGAAGGAGTACTTCACGTCCTGCGCGGTCATCGCGCGGCCGCTCGGAAAGCGGACGCCCTCGCGCAGTTCACAGCGGTACGTCCGCAGCCCCGAGCCCACGAACCGGCAGCTGCGCGCGGCATCGGGCACGGGCGTGGTGGCACCCGGGGTGAAGGTCAACAATGACTGGAACACGTTGCTGTACAGCGCCCACGACCCCGCGTCGTACGCACCGGCAGGGTCCAGTGACGTGACGGCGTCCGTCGTGCCGACCGCCACGGTCCGGCCCGGATCGTCCTTCTTCGGCAACAGCTGCCAGCCGCCGAGCCCGGCCGCAACCAGCACCATGAGCGTGGCGATGATCCGCCAGCGAACCGTGCGCATCGGTGTCCCTCCCCGCGTCACTCCCCAGTGACAGAGGTCACTGAATCACAGGAGTTCGGGGTGGGGGAAGGGAGGTCCGTGAGGTAGTTCCACGTTGTCCGGCCCATACGGGGCCCCGGTGTGCGCAACGGCATTTCAAGCCTGTTTCGAGGCGAGCTCCACGACCGTGATGTCGGAGGGGGCACCGACCCGGACCGGCGGGCCCCAGGCGCCCGCGCCCCGGCTCACGTAGAGCTGGGTGTCGCCGTAACGCTCGAGGCCCGCGAGGGTCGGATTCGCCGCGTCCGCGATGAAGTTGCCCGGCCAGAGCTGACCGCCGTGCGTGTGCCCGGACAACTGCAGGTCCACCCCGTGCTTGACGGCCTCGTGGATCATCACGGGCTGGTGGGCGAGGAGGACGGCCGCACGTGCGGGGTCGCGGTCACCGAGCGCCTTCGCGTAGTCGGGTCCCGCTCCGTAGTTCTCCCCGGACACGTCGTTGACGCCCGCGAGGTCGAAGGCGCCCAGTTCGACCCGGGCGTTCTCCAGCGGCCGCAGCCCGATCTCCCGCACGTGCGCCACCCAGGGGTCCGCGCCGGAGAAGTACTCGTGGTTGCCGGTGACGAAGTACGCACCGTGGCGCGCCCTGAGCCGGGCGAGCGGCGCCACGGCCGGGGCGAGATCCGCCACGCTCCCGTCGACGAGATCACCGACGACCGCGATCAGATCGGGCTGCGTGGCATTGACGGTGTCGACGACGCGCTCGGCAAAACCCCTGCCGAGCACCGGGCCGAGGTGGATGTCGCTGACCACCGCGATCCTGAACCCATGGGCCGCACGCGGCAGTCGGGCCAACGGAACGGTCACCCGCTTCACCTTCGGCCCCCGCAGCACCCCGTACGCCCCGTTGCCCACGACGCCCGCGGCGACGACGGTGGTGGCTGCCGCCATGGTGCGGGCGAGGAGGAGGCGACGGGTGGGGTCCTGGGGCGACGACGCCGAGTGGGCCGGGGGCTCCGGGGACTGGTGTGAGGAGTTCGGGGTCGGCTCCGGGGACTGCTGTGAGGGGTTCGGGGCCGGCTCCGGGGACTGGTGTGAGGAGTTCGGGGTCGGCTGCATCTCCGGTACGGGCGCGGGGCCCGCCGCAACCGGCGCCTTGCGATCGAGCACCCGCCGCAGCACCGGCCGCACGACCTCCCCCACCAGCAGCGCGAGCACCAGGTAGAGCGAGAACGCCATCCACAGGAACCCCGGCCAGGCCAGAATCCGCTGCAACAGGAACGGCGCCCCGGCCCGCTCCGCGACCAACGCCGCGCACATCAGCACCGGCCCCGCCACGAACACCACCGTGCCCAGACGCCGGGCCGGCCCTGGCCCCGCAGTCGTGTCCCGCACGAGCCGGCGCCACGCGTAGTAGTGCAGCCCGACGAGCGCTGCCAGCACGACCACGTCGATCACCACGAAGACGACGACCACGAGAACCTCGCCCGCTTCTGTCTACGACGTCCGATGTCGATGTAGTCCGACGCCTATGAGTCGATGAAGTCCGACGCCTATGAAATGCGACGTGCGACGTGCGACGTCGATGTGACGTGCGACGTCTATGAAGTCCGCCGCAGCGCACGCACTCCACGGAACCCGATGCCTCCGACCACCGTCCCCAAGACAAAGGAGACGACGGCGAGCGTCAGATGCACCCAGAAGTACGCCGTCGGGTCCCCGGCATCGTCGAAGGCGAGGCCGCTGCCGTCCTTCCACAGGTTCTTGACGAAAGTGATCCAGATGATCCAGCTCCACACCCCGAAGGCGAGCAGGAACCAGGAGACGGGGCGGCTGAGCTTCATACGTTCAGTATCGCCAGCCGCCTTCGCGCACCGCCGCCGGGGTGGGGACGGCAAGACACAGATCACCTCGGCGGAGACTTACGGGCCGGGTACATGTACGTTTCCGACCGTGCCTGCCTCCCATGCGTCGTACATGTCGTACATGAAGAAGTCCGCCACGAAGAAGTCCGCGCGCCCGGCCGCCCCACTGCGGTCCGCGCTCCTGTCGACTTCCGCGGTGCTGCTCACGGCCTCCGCGCTGTCGCTCACGGCGACGGCCCCGGCATCCGCCGACGACAAGCCTCCGGCGCAGATGTCGACGATCGGCGGCGCCCAGCTCGGCAGGCCCGGCACCCAGGTCAACCTGGCCGGCGGCGCCCCCGTCCTGCCCAAGGACCTGACCGGGAAGTCCTGGATCGTCGCGGACGCCGAGTCCGGCGACGTCCTCGCCGCACACAACGCGCACTGGGAACTCCCGCCCGCCAGCACCCTGAAGATGCTCTTCGCGGACACCGTGCTCCCCAAGTTCCCCAAGACGCAGACCCACAAGGTCGCCCTCTCCGACCTGCAGGGCATGGGCGCGGGCTCCAGCATCGCCGGCATCAAGGAGAACTACACGTACACCGTCCACGACCTGTGGCTCGGCGTCTTCCTCCGCTCCGGCAACGACGCGGTGCACGTGCTGTCCGCCATGAACGGCGGCGTCCCGCAGACCGTCAAGGACATGCAGGCCCACGCGGTGGAACTGCAGGCGGGCGACACCCACGTCGTCAGCCCCGACGGCTACGACGAACCGGGCCAGCACTCCTCCGCCTACGACCTGACCCTCTTCGCCCGCTCCGGGCTGCAGAAGAAGGACTTCCGGGAGTACTGCTCCACGGTCACCGCCAAGCTGCCCAAGAAGCAGAAGAACGGCAAGACCAGCGAGACCTTCGAGATCCAGAACACCAACCGCCTCTTCACCGGCGACGGCGACCTCTCCCCTTACAAGGGCATCGCCGGCGTCAAGAACGGCAACACCACGAACGCCGGAGCCACCTTCACCGGCGTCGCCGAGCGGAACAACAAGGTCCTCCTCGTCACCGTCATGAACCCCGACGGCAAGGAGAGCCACGCCGTCTACAAGGAAACCGCCCGCCTCCTCGACTGGGGCTTCCAGGCCGCCGGGAAGGTCACCCCAGTCGGCTCCCTCGTCGCCCCGAAGAGCGCCGCGGCCCCCGGCTCCGGCGCCGCCGGCTCGGCCAGCCCCCAGGGCGACGCAGGCCCCGCCAAGCCCGCGGCCCACGCCGAGGCTTCCAGCAACGGCTCCAGCGGCATCGGCATCGCCCTCGCCATCACGGGCGGCATCCTGGTGGCCCTGGCCGCCGCGGTCTTCGTGGTCCGCAAGAAGTGGCCGGTCCGGGTCAAGGGGTGATCGACGGGGCGGACGGGGGCCGGTCCTGAGGGTGACTGTCCGGAGGGTGGCTGACCCAGGGGTGGCTGTCCCACGGGTGACTGTCCGGAGGGTGACTGACCCGAGGGTGGCTGACCCAGGGGTGACTGTCCGGAGGGTGGCTGGGCCCGGGGTAGCTGACCCCCGAAGGTGCCTGTCCGGAGAGTGACTGACCCGGGGTGGCCGTCTGGAGGGTGGCTGGCCCGGAGGTGGCTGGCCCGGGGGTGGCTGCCCCCCCCCCGAAGGTGACTGACTCGGGGGTGGCTGACCCCCCGAAGGTGCCTGCCCGGAGGGTGGCTGCCCCGAGCGGGACTGGCCCGAGGGCAACTGACCTGACCGAGGCGGCCGACCCGGGGTGGATCGCCCTCGGCCGCGGCCGGAGTGCCCGTCCCTGGCTGGGCTGGTCACTCACGGCCGGGCTGATCCTGGCCGGGCCGATCCTGGCCAGCTGGTCGTGGCCGGGCCGATCCTGGCCGGAGCCGGGCCCTGCCCGGGCCCACTCGCTCAACTCCCCGACGCCGAGGGCCTGTCACGTCCCCGCAGTGGGCCGCCTGACACCGACCGTTGACACCGACCGTTCCCGCCTCGCCTCCCAACCTCAGCTGCTTCGGCGGCCCGGAGGATGAGCCTCAACCGCAGGGGTGCGAGGCTCGGCGCCACCGTCGGACTCGGGGCCCCCTTCTCCCTCCGGCTCCTCCCGTTGTTCCTGCTCCTCCTGCGCGTCCTCCTCCCCCCGTTCCTGCGCGGCAGCGCTCCCCGTCGCACTCCACGCCGCACAGAACAGCACCAGCTTCGCCGTGAAGTTGATCCAGAGCAGCAACGCGACCGGCGTCCCGAACGCCCCGTACATGCTCTTCGCCGCGACGCCCTTCATATAGCCGCCGAGCAACAGCTTCAGCAGCTCGAACCCCGCGGCCCCGATCAACGCCGCAGTGATCAGATCCCGCCGCGGCGGCTGCACCCCTGGCAGCAACGTCAGCACGTACAACAGCAACAGGAAGTCCGCCAGCACCGCGATCCCGAACGCCACGGTCTGCAGCAGCGCCCCGCCCCACCCCGCCTTGTCGATCCCCAGCTGATCCGCCGACCACCCCACCGCCGTAGACGCCAACGTCGACGCCACCACCGAGGCCAGCCCCGCACCCCCGAGCCCCACCAGCACTCCGGCGTCCTTGAGCTTGCGCAGGACCGGGTTCTCCTCCTCGTCCGGCACCTCCCACACCGCCCGGAGGCAGCCCCTTATCGACCCGACCCAGCCGACACCGGTGAACAACAGCAGCGCTCCGGCCACGACCCCGACCGTCCCCGCGTTGTCGATCAGCGCCCCGAGGTCCAACTGGTCGGCGATGCCCGGAACTTGATCGCTGATGGTGTCCTCGAGCTTCTGCTGCCGGTCGGCACCGAGCGTGCCGGCGGCAACCGCGGCACCCACCGTGAGGAGCGGGAACAGGGCGAGGAAGCTGATGAAGGTCATCGCCGCCGCGAGCCGCGACCAGATCACCTCGTCGAGCCGCTCGTAGGCCCGCCAGGCATGCGTTCGCATCAGCCGGGCGACCATCGGCCCGACAACGGGGAGTCTTGTCAGCCAGTCCATGATCTCAGCCTGCCCTGGTCGACCGGTTCAACCGGTCTCGCTCCGGCCGGCCGCTCATCGGCCGGTCTCTGGGTTACCGGCCTCTCGCCGACCGGCCACTCACGCGGTCTCGCACCGAAGACCAGGGTCCGGGTACCCCAGAACCGCACCATGGTGGCCAAGGCCATCCCCACTCCCGCACCCGAAATCGTGTCCGCCCGCGGCGAGGTCAGTCCAAGCCCGTAGTGCGACACCCCCAGGCACAGCAACTGCACCAGGGCCCCCGCCACGTTCACCGCGAAGAACACCCCGTACTGCCGCAGCCGCGATACTCCGGCCGCCCTTCTCCGGTAGGTGCCAAGGGCGTTCCCCGCATACGCCACCGAGCAACCCGCCACAAACGACAGGGCCTTGGCCGACAGCGGATCCATCCCGGCACCCCCGCGCAACCACACGAAGACCCCCAGATCAGCCGCGTAGGCGCACACTCCGACCGCCGCGAACCCCATCAGCTCGGGCCCCAACTCCCGTACTCGCTGGCCCACTCCACTCCGAGCACTCACCACGTCCCCCACTTCCCGCGCTTCCACTCGGCGCACTGCTTCCACCCCTCCCCCGCCGCGCACCGCTTCCGCCGCTCCCCCTCCGTGCACCGCTTCCGTTTCCGCTTCCGCCGCTCCCCCTCCGTGCACCGCTTCCGCTTCCGCTTCCGCCCCGGCATGAGGCGTCGCGCCGCACGCGCCCTCCCTCTCACCCTTCCCCTCACGGCCTCCCGACCGCTTCACGCTCTCGCCGCTCACCAGTCGGCGACCGCGAGCCCGTACATCGCCAGCCACACGAGCCCGATCACGGCCAGCGCCCGGTCGCGCAGCACCACGTCCTCCGGCTCACCGGCCGTGCCCCGGTCGGCGAAGACCGCGTATCTCAGGACCGCGACGATGAACGCCACCATCGACAACTGCCGCCACGGCAACAGGCTGCTGCGCGCGACACCCCCTTCCTCCATCGCCCACAGGCAGTACGCGAGCACGGCCACCCCTGCCGCCAACTGCCATACGAACCGCAGATAGCCGGTCGTGTACTCGGTCAACAGAGCCCGCGTGGCCCCCGCCTTGCCCGCCATCTGGACCGCCTCGGAGTACCGCTTGGCCGAGACCATGAACAGCGCACCGAACCCCGTGGTGATCAGGAACCAGCGCGACAGCGGAATCCCGAGCGCGAGCCCACCGATCATCGCCCGCATCAGGAACCCGGTCGTCACCACGACCAGGTCCACGACCAGTACGTGCTTGAGGCTGATGCAGTACGCCAACTGCATGCCGACGTACGCGGTCAGCAGCGCCGCGGTCACGGGGTTGCACAGCACCGCCGCCGCGGCCGGGGCCAGCACGGCCAGCACTCCCCCGACTGCGTAGGCGACCGGCACGGGGACCAGCCCTGCGGCCACCGGGCGGTTCCGCTTCACCGGGTGGGCCCGGTCCGCCTCCGCGTCCCGCGCGTCGTTGATCAGATACACCGCGGAGGCGGCCGCCGTGAACAGCACGAACACCAACGCCAGTTGAGTCATCGCGTGCTGTGAGAACAACTCACCCGCAGCCGCCGGCGCAGCCACCACCAGCACGTTCTTCACCCACTGCCGGGGCCTCGCCGTCCGCAGCAATCCGGCGGGCAGCCCACGCGACAGCGCCGCACTTGTCGCCGCCACCGGATCCCGCGGCCGCTCCAGCACCGCCGTCGCAGCACCGGCACCGCCCCGGGCTGCCCCGACCAGCCGGACTCCGCTTCCCGTCACCATTCCTTCCTCACCCCCTCGACCGTCCAGCCCTTCATCGGGCGCCCCAGTGACACCTGGCCCACCCAACTCGCCCATCTCACCGACCTCTTCGGGTGTGCCACGCCGCTGGTCCGCACGCTCCATGCGCTCCGTCATCGCGACTCACCCCCGGTCATCCAGCGCACGCCGAGCCGCGCCGTGAGCGCCCCCAACGCGGCGCCCGCCGCGACGTCGGAGGGATAGTGAACGCCGACGACCATCCGCGAGACACACATCGCGGCAGCCAGTGGCGGCACCAGGTGGGCTCCCGCCGGCCTCAACGCTCCATAGGCGACCGCCGCGGCAGCAGCCGATGTCGCATGCGAGCTGGGGAACGAGTGCTTGCCCGCCGTCCGCACCAGCGGCTCAATACCCGCATCGACGCCGGGTCTCGGCCTACGCACCACCCGCTTCACGCCCATGCTGGCCAGGTGCGCACCGGCGATGAGAACCGTCCCGCGCAGCCACGCCGAACGCCTCTCCCGGTCGGTGGCGGCTCCTACCAGCCCGGCAGCCAGCCACAGCGCCCCGTGCTCACCGGCCCACGACAGCGCACGAGCGGCTGAAGCCACACGGCGGTCGCTGCCGCAGTCGCGCATCGCCGACAGCAATCGGTGGTCCATGTCGTCCATGTGGCCCACTCTGAGTCCCAAATCGCCCACAGCTTGGGCAATTTAGAGTGACACCCGCTCAATCACCCATTTCGGTGAGGGTCCACTAGGTTTAGAGCAAAGCCTCTCACTTCGGACGATACGGTCACGCATATGGCTGCCGACCCTGTATCCACCTCCACTTCCGTGCCCGCACCCGTCGCCGCCCCTCCGTCCGGCCCCCCTTCCGCATCCGTATCCGCCCGCTCGACCACGGCTGCGACACCACCAGCGTCGCCCTCGGTCTCGGCGCCAACTCCCGCTTCGGCACCGGGCTCTCACTCCTCGACGGCGGCCACCCCTCCCCGCACGGCATCCCGCCTCCCCACACACCCGGGGTACGACACCGTGCCCGTCACCGGGTGGGGTCGCACGGCCCCCACCTCGGCGCATCTGGTGCGCCCCCGCTCGTACGAGGAGACCGTGGCGGCGGTCCGCGAGTGCGCCGCGCCTGGTCGCCGTGGCGGCATCGCCCGCGGCCTGGGACGGGCCTACGGCGATGCGGCTCAGAACGCGGGCGGCGCCGTCCTGGACATGACGGCCCTGAACCGGATCCACGCGATCGATGCCGACGGCGGCACCGTGCTGTGCGACGCGGGAGTCTCCCTGCATCGTCTGATGGAAGTGCTCCTTCCCCTCGGCTGGTTCGTCCCCGTGACCCCCGGCACTCGCTATGTCACGGTCGGCGGAGCGATCGGCGCCGACATCCACGGCAAGAACCACCATGTCTCCGGCTCCTTCTCCCGCCACGTCCTCGCGCTGGAGCTCCTCACCGCGGACGGCGAGGTCCATGTCGTCGAACGCGGCACCGAACTCTTCGACGCCACGGCCGGCGGCATGGGTCTGACCGGAGTCATCCTCACCGCGACCGTGCAACTGCAGCGCGTCGAGACCTCGTTGATGTCCGTCGACACCGAACGTGCCACGGATCTCGATGACTTGATGGCCCGCCTCACCGCCACCGATCACCGCTACCGCTACTCGGTCGCCTGGATCGACCTGCTGGCCCGCGGAGCGTCGATGGGCCGCTCCGTCCTCACCCGCGGGGACCACGCACCTCTGGATGCCCTGCCCACCCGCGCACGCCGCGCCCCTCTGGCCTTCCGCCCAGGGCAGTTGCCCTCTGCTCCCTCCTTCCTGCCCGAAGGACTGCTGGGCCGCACGAGCGTCGGCCTTTTCAATGAGCTGTGGTACCGCAAGGCCCCCAAGTCGCGCGTCGGCGAGATCCAGAAGCTCTCCACGTTCTTCCACCCCCTCGACGGGGTCCCGCACTGGAACCGCATCTATGGGCGCAGCGGCTTCGTGCAGTACCAATTCGTCATCGGATACGGCAAGGAAGAGGCACTCCGGCGGATCGTGCAGCGCATCTCGGACCGCCGCTGCCCCTCTTTCCTGGCGGTCCTCAAGCGCTTCGGTGACGGGGACCCCGGCTGGCTCTCCTTCCCGATGCCGGGCTGGACCCTGGCCCTCGACATCCCCGCGAACCTGCCGCAACTCGGCGCGTTCCTCGACGAGCTCGACGAGGAGGTGGCCGCCGCGGACGGGCGCATCTACCTCGCCAAGGACTCTCGCCTGCGTCCGGAACTCCTGTCCGCCATGTATCCGCGCCTGAACGACTTCCGGTCTTTGCGGGCGAGGCTGGACCCACGGGGCGTCTTCCGCTCTGACCTGTCACGTCGACTGGACCTTTGAGGCGTGCCGGAGCCGCCGCGGCCACCCCTTGCCTGCGCGCGCAACCGTGCTCACGGCCCCTCCAACGGGCTCCGCCCCTCCTTTGATCCGTTCGCATCCGACTCAACTCACCCAGTTCCGCTGCCACTTGACCATCCCGCCATCCCTCCCGATTCCCCTGGTGCGGGCCTCCGCGCCTTCGTCACTTCTGATACACCGCTCGGGCCGACCAGGTTCCCGATCCCGATCCTCGAATTCCGCATCCGGCACACTCGGCCGGCTCCGCCACGCCGCCGACCAGCCCCCAGCTCATTGGAGTTTGGTTCTCATGAAGGACGCCTTCGGCACCCCCCAGTCCCTGCTGATCCTCGGCGGCACATCCGAGATCGCGCTCGCGACGGCACGCCGTCTCGTCGCCCGGCGCACCCGCACCGTGTGGCTCGCGGGCCGTCCGTCGCCCGCGCTCGACAGTGCCGCGGCCCAGTTGCGCGACCTGGGGGCCGACGCCCGCACGGTTCCGTTCGATGCCCTGGACGCGGAGTCCCACGAGGAACTCCTCGGCAAGGTCTTCACGGAAGGCGACATCGACATGGTGCTGCTGGCGTTCGGCATCCTCGGGGACCAGGCCCGGGACGAGGGCGAGCCGATGTCGGCGGTGCGCGTCGCGCAGACGAACTACACCGGCGCCGTCTCGGCGGGGCTCGTGTGCGCTCGGGCGCTGCAGGCCCAGGGGCATGGTTCGCTGGTCGTGCTGTCGTCCGTCGCGGGCGAGCGGGCCCGTCGCGCCAACTTCATCTACGGGTCGAGCAAGGCGGGTCTCGACGCCTTCGCACAGGGGCTGGGGGACGCACTGCACGGCACGGGTGTCCACGTCATGGTGGTGCGGCCGGGGTTCGTGCGGTCGAAGATGACGGCAGGAATGGCGGAGGCGCCGATGGCCACGACGCCGGAGGCGGTGGCGCAGGCCATCGAGATCGGGCTGCGGCGCCGGTCGGAGACGGTGTGGGTGCCGGGGACCCTGCGGGTGGTCATGTCGGCACTGCGGCACGTGCCACGTCCGGTGTTCCGCAAGCTTCCGGTCTGACACGCGCGTACACGGGGAACCGGGTGGAACCGCACCGCGAAGGTGACGGAGGCGGCGCCCGGTGACCCTGGACGGCCAACAGGCGCGTGCACGCCGTCGTGGTGGTCGACGCCGCCCCCGGCCCGGATCAGCGCGTGGGCAGTCGGCGCCCACTCATCGTGCGATCGGCACCCTGGGCCGGAAGCACGGGCTTGCCGAAGGTGAATTCCCTCAGCTTGCGCCAGATACCGTCCGCACCCTGTTCGTAGAGAGCGAAGCCCTGGCAGGGCCAAGCCGCCTCATAGTCGGCCAGCGCCTCGAAGGCGTGGTCCATCGCTTCCTCGACAATGCCGTGTGCGACGGTGACATGCGGGTGGTACGGAAACTGCAGCTCACGCGCGACAGGCCCCGACGCGTCGCGCACTTGCTTCTGCAGCCAGGTACAGGCCTCGGCGCCCTCGACGACCTGTACGAACACAACGGGCGACAGCGGGCGGAAGGTTCCCGTCCCCGAGAGCCGCATCGCGAAGGGGCGTCCCAGACCCGCGACCTCCACCAGATGTGCCTCGATCGCCGCCAGTTCCCCGGCCTCCACCTCGGTCGGCGGGAGCAGGGTGATGTGCGTGGGAATGCCGTGCGCCGCGGGGTCACCGAAGCCCGCACGCCGCTCCTGGAGCAGGCTGCCGTGAGGCTCCGGGACCGCGATCGAAACGCCGATCGTTACGGTCCCCACGTCGTACTCCTTCGTCGTGTGGTGGGCGTGCGGGCGGGACGTGCAGCTGGTGCGGCTAGTGCTTGGCGGGCAGGAAGCCGACCTTCTCGTACGTCTGGGAAAGGGTCTCGGCGGCGACGGTCCGCGCCTTCTCCGCGCCCTTGGCCAGGATCGAGTCGAGCGTCTCCGGGTCGTCCAGATACTCCTGCGTGCGGGTCCGGAACGGCGTCACGAAGTCGACCATGACCTCGGCCAGGTCCGTCTTGAGCGCACCGTACATCTTGCCCTCGTACTTCTGCTCCAGTTCCGGGATACCGGTGCCGGTGAGGGTGGAGTAGATGGTGAGGAGATTGCTCACACCCGGCTTGTTCTCCGCGTCGAAGCGGATGACGGTCTCGGTGTCGGTGACCGCGCTCTTGACCTTCTTGGCGGTGGTCTTCGGGTCGTCGAGCAGGTTGATGAGGCCCTTCGGCGTCGACGCCGACTTGCTCATCTTGATCGACGGGTCCTGAAGGTCGTAGATCTTGGCCGTCTCCTTGAGGATGTACGGCGCCGGGATCGTGAAGGTGTCACCGAAGCGGCCGTTGAAGCGCGTCGCGAGGTCACGGGTCAGCTCGATGTGCTGCCGCTGGTCCTCGCCGACCGGAACCTGGTTGGCCTGGTACAGCAGGATGTCCGCGACCTGCAGGATCGGGTACGTGAACAGGCCGACGGACGCACGGTCGGCACCCTGCTTCGCGGACTTGTCCTTGAACTGGGTCATACGGCTGGCCTCGCCGAAGCCTGTGAGGCAGTTCATGACCCAGGCGAGCTGAGCGTGCTCGGGGACGTGGCTCTGGACGAACAGCGTGCAGCGCTCCGGATCGAGGCCGGCGGCCAGGAGCTGGGCGGCGGCAAGACGCGTGTTCGCACGCAGTTCCTTCGGATCCTGCGGAACCGTGATCGCGTGCAGGTCCACCACCATGTAGAAGGCGTCATGGGACTCCTGCAGCGCCACCCACTGGCGGACCGCGCCGAGGTAGTTGCCGAGGTGGAACGAGCCTGCGGTGGGCTGGATTCCGGAGAGCACACGAGGACTGTCAGAGGCCATGCCCCTCATTCTCTCAGGTGTCTCTCATTGCTCGGGGCCCGGTGTGCGACGCGTGCACGCCAAGCAGGGACGTGGTGCGCTCACCGCGGGCCAACGCGTGACGGGCTGTGAGAACTCGTGCGTGACGGGTGGGAACCGATCACCCTCGGCCGGTGTATCAAAGGTGTGAGGGCACAGGGGGAAGTCCTGGAGGGGGGCCGCGTCGTCGACGAGGGTGCGGTGATCGCCCGCGTGCGCGCCGGAGAGCCGGAGGCGTACGCGGAGTTGGTCCGCGCTTTCACCGGGATCGCCCTGCGCGCAGCGACAGCGCTGGGCGCAGGGGCGGACGCGGAGGACGTCGTACAGCAGTCCTTCTTCAAGGCGTATTGCAGCTTGGGACGATTCAGGGACGGCTCGGCCTTCCGACCGTGGCTGCTCAAGATCGTCGCCAATGAGACGAGGAACACAGTGAGATCGGCAGGGCGGCATCGCTCCGCCGTCGGCCGGGAGGCCGCGATGGCCGAGGCCGAGCCGCTGATACCGGAGGCGGCCGACCCGGCGGTCGCCGCGATCGAGATAGAACGCCGGTCGGAGCTGCTGGCCGCGCTGGAGTTGCTGAGCGAGGAGCATCGGCTCGTCGTCACCTATCGCTATCTGCTGGAGATGGACGAGGTGGAGACGGCGCAGGCACTCGGCTGGCCGCGTGGCACGGTCAAGTCCCGGCTCAATCGTGCGCTGCACAAGCTCGGCCAGTTGCTGCCCGCGGGACAGAATTCCTCATCGGTACCGGCGCAGCGGCTGAGGAAGGGAGGTGACAGACGTGGGCGAGCGGCGCGATGAGGACCCGGGGCTGCCCGACGAGCTGCGCTCGCTGGGTCGCCTCATGGAGGGGTCGGACGGCGCGGGCGAGACGATGGCGGAGCGTGTCCTGGCGCAGATACTCGCCGAGCGTGTGCCCACGCCTGTCGCCGAGCCGCCAGGGCCTCGACGGCTCCTTCGCCGGATACGACGCTGGGCGCGACTGCGCCGGCGCGTGCTCACCGCTGCCCTGTGCGGCGTGGCGACGGTCGCCGTGCTCACGCCTCCGGTGCGGGCCGCGGTCGCGGACTGGTTCGGCTTCGGCGGCGTCGAAGTGCGCTACGACCCTTCGGCGACGCCGTCGACCGGTGCCCAGATCCCTGGCTGCAGCCCCTCCCTCTCCATGGAGCAGGCTGTGCGCCGGGCAGGGTTTCGGCCGATGATCCCGACCGAGCTGGGGTCGCCCGACGGAATCTCTGTCACCGGCGAGCCGGGCCATCGTGCTCTGCTCACCCTGTGCTGGCGCGAGACGGGTCGGACGATACGGCTCGACGAGTATCCGGCCACGCTGGACATCGGCTTCGCCAAGACGATCCCGGTTCCGCCCCGTTGGGTGACGGTGCGTGGCGACACCGGACTGTGGTTCACCGGCGAGCACCGACTGACCTTCTGGATGTTCGACCCACAGGGCGACCAGTGGAAGCGGACGGAGCGGACGGCTGGACCGACTCTGCTGTGGACGTCCGAGGGCCGGCTCACGTTGCGCCTGGAAGGGATCGCGTCCCAGGACGAGGCGCTGAAGGTCGCCAGATCGGTTCGCGAACCGCGCTAGAGCCTGTCCTGGCGTCGAAAGACGTGCCGCCGGATTGGGAACCCGGACCGCTCGAGCGGTGTACCAGAAGTGAAACCAGCGCGGAGGGGCCGCGCCGGAGATCGGCTGGGGGTTCGGATGCGTACGGTACGGAGATGGGCGGCGCTGGCCGCAGCGCTGACAGCCGCACTGGCCATGATCCTTCTGAGTGGGACGCAAGCTGTGGCCGGCGGACCGACGAGCGTCCTCGTCGTGTCGCCGGAGAGCTTGCAGAGCAAGTCGCTCTACTTCAGTGACAAGGCGTACGACCAACTGAGCGCCCTGCTCGGCGAGTCAGACATGGGACAGGAGACCGTGCCTCCCGGACTCGGCGTCGCTGCGGGACGGCAGCTCAATGTGACGTGGATGATCCATGACGTGCAGCCATGGCGCGTGGACCGGGTCTACCCGGACACTCCGCGCAGCATGGACGTCTGGATCCACACGTCCACGAGCGTCCCGAAGTCGTACAACGGTTACTGGCACAAGGCCCAGAAGCCGGCTGAACTGCGGGCGCTGTTGCGCAAGTTGGGCGTGATGGGCAAGCGGGTGCCAGGAGGCGTCTCACCCATCTTTCCCACCCCGGAGACATCCGCGGCTCCGGCCGTGGCGGATCCGGGCACCGATGCCACCGCGCCGGCCGCGACCGCGTCGACATCGCAGGGCGGGGGAACCGACTGGTGGTGGGCGCTGCCCGGTCTGGCCGCCGGGGCAGCGGCAGCCCTGCTGCTGCGGCCGCTGCTCATACGTCTGCCGGAGACGTTCGCTCCGGCGCGCGGGCGCAGGGAGCCAGGGCCTCGGCAGGAGCTGCGGGACATGTGACCGCCGCGAGGAGCAGGGCCTTGGGCTCATCGACGCCGCCGCCTCCTGCTGGGAGATCCCGTTCGGAGGCGGCGGTCAGCACTCAGGTGAGGTCGACGGCGGGGTAGAGCGGGAAGCCGGCGAGAAGGTCGGCGGCCCGCTGCGACACCTCGTCGGAGACCTTGGTCTCCAGGACGTGCTGGGCCTTGGAGGGGGCGCCCTTGCTGGTGGTGCCGGGCTCGGCCGCCGTGAGGACACGGTCGATGAGTGCGGCGATCTCGTCCATCTCGGCCGCGCCCAGGCCGCGGGTGGTGAGCGCGGGAGTGCCGATGCGGATGCCGGAGGTGTACCAGGCGCCGTTCGGATCGGCGGGGATCGCGTTGCGGTTGGTGACGATGCCGGAATCAAGGAGCGCGGACTCGGCCTGACGGCCGGTCAGACCGTAGGAGGTGGCGACATCGATCAGATTGAGGTGGTTGTCCGTACCACCGGTGACCAGGGTGGCGCCGCGTCGGGTGAGCCCTTCGGCGAGGGCGCGGGCATTGTCGACGACGGCCTGGGCGTAGTCGCGGAAGTCGGGGCGGCGGGCCTCCGCGAGGGCCACGGCCTTGGCTGCCATGACGTGCGGCAGCGGGCCGCCCAGCACCATCGGACAGCCGCGGTCGACCTGGTCGGCGAGCGAGTCGTCGCACAGGACCATGCCGCCGCGCGGGCCGCGCAGCGACTTGTGGGTGGTCGTGGTGACGATCTGGGCGTGCGGCACCGGGTCGAAGTCGCCGGTGAGGACCTTGCCGGCGACGAGGCCGGCGAAGTGCGCCATGTCGACCATCAGCGTCGCCCCGACCTCGTCGGCGATCTCCCGCATGATGCGGAAGTTCACCAGGCGCGGGTACGCGGAGTATCCGGCGACGATGATCAGCGGCTTGAACTCGCGGGCCGTCGCGCGCAGCGCTTCATAGTCCAGGAGTCCGGTGGCCGGGTCGGTGCCATAGCTGCGCTGGTCGAACATCTTGCCGGAGATGTTGGGCCGGAACCCGTGGGTGAGGTGGCCGCCGGCGTCCAGGGACATGCCGAGCATGCGCTGGTTGCCGAAGGCCTGGCGCAGTTCGGCCCAGTCGGCGTCGCCGAGGTCGTTCACGTTGCGCACGCCGGCCCGCTGCAGGGCGGGGGCCTCGACGCGGTCGGCGAGGACGGCCCAGAAGGCGACGAGGTTGGCGTCGATGCCGGAGTGCGGCTGGACGTACGCGTGCTGGGCCCCGAAGAGTTCGCGCGCGTGCTCGGCGGCCAGGGACTCGACGGTGTCGACGTTGCGGCAGCCCGCGTAGAAGCGACGGCCGACGGTGCCTTCGGCGTACTTGTCGCTGAACCAGTTGCCCATCGCCAGCAGGGTGGCCGGAGAGGCGTAGTTCTCGCTGGCGATCAGCTTGAGCATCTCGCGCTGGTCGGCGATCTCCTGGCCGATGGCGTCGGCGACCCGGGGTTCCACACTCCGGATCACGTCGAGGGCGCTGCGGAAGGCGACGGACTCAGTGGACAGACCGGTGGACGCAGAGGAGGAAGAATGAGTGGGCTCTGGCATGAAGGACCTCCGGGACGGGTTCTCCCCTGCCCGCGTGATGTCGGGCTCGAGGGGCAGTGCACGGTTCGGCCCAGGCGCACGGCACACAGTTCACGGGCCGCTCCCCGATGGTCGGTCCCATCCCAGCGCGCCAGTCACGGCCCTGGCATCACACTACCGGGCGCGCCGGTGCGCGAGGTTTCCACGTCCAGGATGCGAGCGACGATAGGAAAGGGCCACAAACCCGTCTCGCGCCGTAAGAGCCGCAAGGCCCTCAGAGCCGTAAGAACGGAGATCCCGTGACTTCTGTGACTCCTCCCCCCACCGCCGGGGACCCTGGTGCCGCTACGGAGAGGTTGATTGCCGCCTCCGACGAGCACAGCGCGCACAACTACCACCCACTGCCCGTCGTCGTCGCCACGGCGGAGGGCGCATGGATGACGGACGTCGAGGGACGCCGCTATCTGGACATGCTCGCCGGATACTCCGCGCTCAACTTCGGGCACGGGAACCGGCGGCTGATCGAGGCGGCCAAGGCCCAGTTGGAGCGGGTCACGCTGACCTCCCGGGCGTTCCATCACGACAGGTTCGCCGAATTCTGCACTCAGCTCGCCGAGTTGTGCGGCATGGAGATGGTGCTGCCGATGAACACGGGCGCGGAGGCGGTCGAGACCGCTGTGAAGACCGCCCGGAAGTGGGGGTACCGCGTCAAGGGGGTGCCCGACGGCCGGGCCCGGATCGTGGTCGCGAGCGACAACTTCCACGGCCGTACGACGACGATCGTCAGCTTCTCCACGGATCCGGAGGCCCGGGCGGACTTCGGGCCCTACACGCCGGGGTTCGACATCGTCCCGTACGGGGACCTGGCGGCGCTGCGGGATGCGGTCACGGAGGACACGGTCGCGGTCCTGCTGGAGCCGATCCAGGGCGAGGCGGGGGTGCTCGTGCCGCCTGCCGGATACCTCGCTGGGGTCAGGCAGTTGACGCGCGAGCGCAGCGTGCTGTTCATCGCGGACGAGATCCAGTCGGGGCTCGGGCGGACGGGGCGGACGTTCGCCTGCGAGCACGAGGGTGTGGTGCCCGACATGTATGTGCTGGGCAAGGCGCTCGGCGGCGGTGTCGTGCCCGTGTCGGCGGTGGTGTCGAGCACGGCGGTGCTGGGGGTGTTCCGGCCGGGCGAGCACGGATCGACGTTCGGCGGCAATCCGCTCGCGTGTGCTGTCGCCCTCGAGGTGATTGCGATGCTGCGCGGCGGGGAGTTCCAGCAGCGGGCCGCGGAGCTGGGCGAGCATCTGCACACCGAACTGGGGCTGTTGACCGGCACGGGCAAGGTGAGCGAGGTCCGGGGCCGTGGCCTGTGGGCCGGAGTCGACATCGATCCGGCGTACGGGACGGGCCGCGAGATCTCGGAGAAGTTGATGGACCGCGGGGTGCTCGTGAAGGACACCCATGGCTCCACGATCCGGATCGCTCCGCCGCTGGTGATCAGTAAGGAGGATCTCGACTGGGGGCTCGACCAGCTCCGTGCGGTACTCGGCGTATGAACGGCGGCGCCCGGAGACTCCGGACAGTTCTGGAGTCGCCGAGAGTTCCTTGACACCTGAAGAGTGATGACGCCCAGCGGGGCGAGGCGCGTGGTCGGGTCCGGGGTCGGCGGCCCGGGCTCGACCACCGGTCGGCCTCTAGAGGATGACGTGGGGCAGAAAGCGGGCGTACTCGTCCGTGACCGGGCCGGAGGACTCGCGGATGCCGAGACCCGCCGCTTCGTTCTCCACGACCCAGGCGCCGAGCACCACGCGATTGCCGTCGAAGTCGGGCAGTGGACTCAACTCCTGGTAGCAGTAAGCCTCTTCAAGAGAGCCGGCTACGGCCTGTGGGCTGTCCGGCGGGTGAAGGGTGACGCCCGCGCCTTCGCGGCCGAGGAGGGGCTTGGCGACGTACCCGGTGGTGTGGGCCAGTTCGCGGGGGCCGTCCAGATAGGCGGGAAGGAGGTTCGGATGGCCCGGGAAGAGTTCCCAGAGCACCGCCAGCAGGGCCTTGTTGGACAGGAGCATCTTCCAGGCGGGCTCGATCCACAGGGTGGTGCCGGTGCCGCCGCCGTTGTCGAGGGTGTCCAGGACCTGCGGAGCGAAGCGGTCAGTGGTCAGCCACTCCCAGGGATAGAGCTTGAAACAGCTGCGGATGAAGCGGAGCTTCTTGTCGACGAAGCGCCGCGACAGCGGGTCCCAGCCGATGTCCTCCATGGAGATGGCCGCTGTGTCCAGTCCCGCCTGCTCGGCCGTTTCACGCAGGTAGGCCACGGTCATCAGGTCCTCGCCGAGTTCGTCGGCGGCGGAGTGCGCGAAGTGCAGCGGGCTGCCGGGCGGGAGGAGTGGGGCCTGCTTCTTCCAGGCTTCGATCAGCCGCTCGTGGAGGGAGTTCCACTGGTCGGCTCCGGGGAAGCGCTCCTCCATCCAGAACCATTGGGGACTGGCGGCCTCGACGAGGGAGGTGGGGGTGTCGGCGTTGTACTCCAGGAGCTTTGCCGGGGCTCCGGTGCGGCCGTCGTAGTGCAGGTCGAACCGGCCGTACAGGGAGGGGAGTTCATCGCGCCGGTGCCAGGACTCGGACACCAGTGAGGCGAGGCGCGGCTCGGTGATGCCCAGGTCGGCGAGGCGGTCCTGGGTGACCAGATGCTCGGCCGCCGCCAGGCACATCCCGTGCAGTTCCTCGACGACCTCCTCCAGCGCCTCCACCTCGGGAAGGGAGAACTCGTAATAGGCGCTCTCGTCCCAGTAGGGGCGAAGGGAGTCGTCCGGGTAGCGGGTGAGCGGGTAGATCAACCCCTGTTCCTCGACGGTCTGCTGCCAGCCGTCGCGGGGCTGGATGGTGTGGCGCCGCATCGCTGGTTCAGCCACCTCCTGAGCCGGAGCCCGAGCAGCCGAAGCCACCCCGGTCGACTGCCTCGCTGCGACTGAAGGTGCCGGAGTCGGCATGGCTCCCGCTGACGTCGGCGTCGTAGTACCAGGCTCCGTCGACCCGACCGCTGCGGCCGGTGCCGCTCGCACTGCTGCCGGTGCCCGTGCCGGCCTTGCGGCCCTTGCCGCCCGTGGTGGGTCCCGACCCGCTCTTGCAGTACTGGTCGCCGACGATCTTGTACCCGGTGACCGCGTCGTAGCTGTCCCGGTCCACGCAGCGCCGATCCGGATCCGAGCCGCAGGAGGTCAGGGCCGTGGCGAGGACGCCCATGCCGCCGAGCACCACGGTGCTGGACCGAAGCCGCCTTCGTTTCTCCGCCATCGGTGCAACTCCCCCGTCTCTGCCTCGTGCATGTCGGCGGTCAGCGTAGAAGACCACGGGCCCCTCGCGCCCACCCCCTCCCGCTATAGGTCCGACTCCCCTTCCTCTACAGTCACTTTGTGCCCCTTGGAATGATTTGCGCGCTGGGATCCGCGGTCTGCTTCGGTACGGCCTCGGTGCTCCAGGCGATGGCGGCCCGGGCCGCGGAGCCCGGGACCGGGTCCGGAGTGGATGCGGCGCTGCTGATGCGGGCGTTGCGGCAGTGGCGTTATGTCGCGGGGCTCGGGCTCGACGGCCTGGGGTTCGTGCTGCAGGTCGTGGCTCTGCGGTCCCTTCCGATCTACGCCGTCGGGGCGGCGCTCGCTGCGAGCCTGGCCGTCACCGCGGTGGTCGCCGCGCGGCTGCTGCACGTGCGGTTGAGCGGTGCGGAGTGGGGCGCGGTGGGTGCCGTGTGCGCGGGGCTCGCGATGTTGGGGCTGGCTTCCGGGGCCGAGGGCGAGCGGGCCGGTTCGGACACGCTGCGGTTCGTGATGCTCGGGGTTGCACTCGCGGTGCTGGCGATCGGGGCCGCGGCGGGGCGGTTGCCGGGGCGGGGGCGGGCGTTGGCGTTGGGGCTCGGAGCGGGGTTCGGGTTCGGGGTCGTCGAGGTGAGCGTGCGGCTCATCGACGATGTGTCGCCGAGGGCGTTGCTGACGAATCCGGCGACGTATGCGCTCCTTGTGGGCGGGGGCGCGGCGTTCCTGTTGCTGACGTCGGCGTTGCAGCGCGGGTCTGTGACGGTGGCCACGGCGGGGATGGTCGTCGGGGAGACGGTGGGTCCCGCGCTGGTGGGCGTGGTGTGGCTCGGGGACCGAACGCGGTCGGGGCTCGAGTGGCTGGCGGTGTTGGGGTTCGCGGTGGCGGTGGCGGGGGCGTTGGCCCTGGCTCGGTTCGGGGAAGCGCCGACGGTGGAGGAAGGGAAGCCGACCCGGGCGGCGGAGTAGGGCACGGGGTGGACCTGTCGGGCGCCGTCACACTCCCCTGCCCCAACGCACCAACGCACCAACGCACCAACGCACCAACGCACCAACGCACCAACGCACCAGTGTCCTAGTTCCCTAGTGCCCCGCCCCAATCCCCCGACGCACCAGCGCCCCGCCCCAACGCGCCAATGCCCCAACGGCCCTAGGGCAGCACCCTGCACAGTGCGTCCAGGGTGCTGGACCAGGCATGGTCGGGTGGGGTCCCGTAGCCGACCACCAGAGCGTCGCGTGCGGTGGCGTCGGCGGCGGCGTCCTCGTGGCGGAAGCTGGAGAGGCCGGCTACGCCGAGGCGTTGCCAGGCGGCGGCGCGGACGACGGACTGCTCGGTGCCGGGCGGGAGTTGGAGGACCGCGTGCAGGCCGGCGGCGATGCCGGTGGCGTGGACGGAGGGGGCGTGTTCGGCCAGGGCTGCGACGAGTTGGTCGCGGCGGCGTCGATAGCGCAGGCGGGCGCTGCGCAGATGGCGGTCGTAGGCGCCCGAGTTCAGGAACTCGGCGAGGGTCAGCTGGTCGAGGACGCCGCAGGACCAGTCGATGGTGCCCTTGACCTCGATGACCTCTCGGGTGAGCGCTGCGGGCAGGACCATCCAGCCCAGACGCAGGCCGGGGGCGAGTGACTTGCTCGCTGTGCCCAGGTACGCGACGCGGTCGGGGTCGAGTCCCTGGAGGGCGCCCACGGGTTGGCGGTCGTAGCGGAATTCACCGTCGTAGTCGTCCTCGATGATCAGTCCGCCCGTACGTCGTGCCCAGTCGACGGTGGTGGCCCGGCGGTCCGGGTGCAGTGGGACGCCCAGGGGGAACTGATGGGCCGGCGTGAGCAGGACCGCACCGACGTGACTCGGGCCGGTAGGACTCGGACCGATGGGACTCGAACCGGCAGGACTCGGACCGTGGGCCCTGCGAGAGGTGCCTCGCTTTGATGTCCAGGCATCCAACTCACTTGTGTCCGTTCCGAGTTGGTCGACCGGGAGGGGGTGGGTGCGTAGCCCGGAGTGGGTCAGGACGTCCCAGTGGGCGTCAAGGCCGTAGGTCTCCACGGCGATGTCGCGGTCACCCCGGCGGCGCAGCACCTCGCCGAGCAGTTTCAGTGCGTGCACGAAGCCGGCGCAGATGACGATGTGGTCGGGGTGGGCGTGGACCCCGCGGGCGCGGGAGAGGTAGGCGGCGAGGGCGGTGCGAAGTTCGGGACGACCGCGGGGGTCGCCGTAGCCGAGGGCTTCGTTCGGAGCGTTGGTCAGGGCTCGACGGGAGGCCTTGAGCCACTCGGCGCGGGGGAAGGAGGCGAGGTCCGGCGTGCCGGGGTGGAGGTCGTGGAGCAGATGGCCCGCGGCGCGGCGGCCCGGGGCGGGGGCCGGGCGGGGGGCCTCGACGGGGCGTTCGGCGACTCGGGTGCCGGAGCCCTGGCGGGCGGTGAGCCAGCCTTCGGCGACGAGGTCGGCGTAGGCGTCGGCGACGGTGTTGCGGGCGATGCCCAGGTCGGCCGCGAGGGTGCGGGAGGAGGGCAGTCGGGTGCCGGGGGCGAGCCGTCCGCCGCGTACCGCTTCGCGCAGCGCGTCGGTCAGGCCCCGGCGCAGGCCGGAGCCCGTGGGCTCGATGTGGAGGTCGATGCCGAGTGCCTGACCGGAGGGCGAAGTGGCCCAGGATTCTGCCATGGAAATGGACCATACCCCTGGGCTAATTGGTTCGTAGGGTCGAAGCATGACGACGCACGAAAGCGCATCGCATAGAGGCACGCAGGCACACAGGCACACAGGCACACAGGCACACAGGCACAGCCGATCAGCGCACCGGCACCGCAGTCCCGGGTACGACAGCCCGGCGTACGACAGGCGAGGACACCATGAGTGAGACCAGCAGCCACGAAGGCACCGCCCCCGCACGCACCACCGGCACGGGCACCACCGGCACGGACACCACCGGTACGGGAACCACCTCCGGCCCCGCCGAGTACGTGCACGAGCACACGCCGCGGCTCGCCTGGGCGAAGCACGCGCCCGAGGTGTACAAGGCGATGGTCAGGCTCGACGCGGCGGCGCGTCAGGGGCTCGACCCGGTGACGTACGAGCTGGTGAAGATCCGGGCGTCGCAGATCAACCACTGCGCGTTCTGCGTGGACATGCACAGCAAGGACGCGCTGGCCGCGGGCGAGAGCGTGGAGCGGATCATCCAGCTCAGCGCCTGGGAGGAGTCCAAGCACTTCTACACCGAGAAGGAGGTCGCGGCGCTCGCGCTGACGGAGGCGATCACGGTTCTCACGGAGGGGTTCGTGCCGGACGACGTCTACGCGGAGGCGGCGCGGCTCTATGACGAGCGGGAGCTGAGCCAGTTGATCGCGGCGATCACGACGATCAATGCGTGGAACCGGTTCGGGGTCACCACGCGCATGGTTGCCGGGCACTACAAGGCGGGGGACTTCAAGTGAGCGCGCGGATGACGCAGTTGGACCCCAAGGTCCGGGACGCGATGGTCGCGTTCAGTGCGGCGGCGAAGAAGGGGCTCGGGGATCCGGTTCTCGCCGAGTTGGTGATGATCCGGGCCTCGCAGATCAACGAGTGCGCGTTCTGTCTGGACATGCATGTCGACGTCGCCGTGGAGAAGAACGGCGAGAGTGCGAAGCGGATCGCGCTGCTCAACGCCTGGCGAGAGGCCGGGGAGTTGTACAGCG
The DNA here is from genome assembly GCF_044460595.1 of Streptomyces sp. NPDC050085. Taxonomy (NCBI): domain Bacteria; kingdom Bacillati; phylum Actinomycetota; class Actinomycetes; order Kitasatosporales; family Streptomycetaceae; genus Streptomyces; species Streptomyces sp. NPDC050085. The sequence goes on from NZ_JBITJZ010000004.1 coordinate 665,992, forward strand.
AGCGGGAGCGGGCGGCGCTCGCGCTGACGGAGGCGGTCACCCTGCTCACGGAGGGGTTCGTGCCGGACGAGGTGTACGAGGTCGCGGCCAAGCACTTCGACGAGACCGAGCTCGCGCATCTCATCGGGGCGATCACGGTGATCAACAGTTGGAACCGGCTGATGGTCAGTCGCCGCATCGAGCCGGGAGGCCCCGCATGGTGAACAACCCCGAGAACCCCGAGAACCCTGAGAGCCCTGAGAACGACGAAAACAGCGGGAGCCCCGAAAACGCCGAGCCCGTGGACATCCTCCGGGCGTTGCACCACGGGCGCTCCCCCGCCGATCCTCTCGTCCTGCCGGGGCCCTGGGACGCGGCGAGTGCGCGGGTCTTCGAGGAGACCGGGTTCCCGGCCCTGGCTACGCCGAGCGCGGGGGTCGCGGCGTCGCTCGGGTACGCGGACGGGCAGACGCCGGCGGAGGAGATGTTCGCCGCGGTGACCCGGATCGTGCGGTCGGTGTCGGTGCCGGTGTCGGCGGACATCGAGGGCGGGTACGGGTTGGCGCCCAAGGAGTTGGTCGAGCGGCTTCTGGAGACCGGGGCCGTGGGGTGCAACCTGGAGGACACCGCCCCGGACGGCACCCTCAAGGACCCGGCGCGGCACGCCGATTGGCTGGCCGAGGTGCGGGCGGCCGCCGGGGGACGGATCGTGCTCAACGCGCGGATCGACACGTTCCTCAGAGGGGTCGGCGATCCGGTCGCGGAGGCGATCGAGCGGGCGCGGCTGTACGTGGCCGCGGGCGCGGACTGTGTGTATCCGATCGGGGCACCGGCCGACGTGGTGCCCCGGCTGCGGGCCGGTATCGAAGGGCCGATCAACGTGGCGGCGCTGCCTGGCGGGCCGTCGCTGAAGGGGTGGGGTGAGGCGGGGGCCACTCGGATCACCTTCGGGCCCGGGTTGCAGCGGCGGGCGACCGCGGCGCTACGGGACATCGCGGCCAATCTCGCCTGACCGGCAGTCCCTGACCGGCAGCCCCTGACCGGCAGTCCCCGACCGGGCAGTCCCCGACCGGGCAGTCCCCGACCGGCAGTTGCCGTGCCCCGTTGTCCCGTGTCCCGTGTCCCGTTGTCCCGTACTCGAAGGACGTGCCGGGTGCCCCCGTCAGGAAAGGCACCCGGCACGGTGGTGCGTGGGGAATCTGCCCGTTACTCGGGCAGCCACGCCTCCCACGTGGAGCGGTGAGCGTCGATCCACTTCTTCGCCGCGTCGTCGGGCGAGAGTTTCTGCTCGGCGATCATCAGGGAGACCTCGTTCTGGTCCTCCGTCGTCCAGCGGAAGTTCTTCAGGAGGGCCGCGGCCTTGCCGCCGTCCTTGGCGAAGTCGGCGTTGAGGTACTTCTGCAGCGGGGTCTGCGGATAGGCGCAGGTGATCTTCTTCGGGTCGGCGTCGCAGCCCTCCTTGTAGGCGGGCAGCTTCACCTCGGTCATCGGCACCTTCTTGAAGAGCCACTGCGGCTGGTACCAGTACGTCAGGAACGGCTTCTTCTGCTTGGCGAACTGCTGGATCTGGGTGATCTGGGCGGCTTCGGAGCCGGAGAAGACGACCTGGTAGTTCAGCTTCAGGTTCTGGACCAGGGCCTTGTCGTTGGTGACGTACGACGGTGAGCCGTCGAGGAGTTGGCCCTTGCCGCCGCTCTCCGCGGTCTTCAGCTGGTCGGCGTACTTGTTGAGGTTCTTCCAGTCCGTGACGTCCGGGTGCTGCTTGGCGAAGTACGTGGGGACGAACCAGCCGATGTGTCCGGTGACGCCGAGGCCGCCGCCGTTCACGATGGTCTTCTTGTCCTTGACGTAGCGCGCTTCCTGGTCGGGGTGGCCCCAGTCCTCCATGATCGCGTCGACGCGGCCCTGGCTGAGGGCGTCCCAGGCGGGGACCTCGTCGACCTGGACGGTGTCGACGCGGTAGCCGAGTTCGTGTTCCAGGAGGTACTGGGCGACGGCGACGTTGGCCTGGGCGCCGACCCAGGACTGGACGGAGAGCGTGACCGTCTTGGCGCCGTGGGCATTGGCGTACGGGGAGGACTGCTTGGTCATGTCGGCGGCGCCGCAGCCGCTGACCGTCAGCAGGGCCGCCGCCGCGACAACGACCCCTGTGGCCTTACGGGTTCGCATCACGTCAGGCCTCCTTTCCGGTGCGGGTGCGTCGCTGGGTCGGCTGGGTCACCCGGTCCAGCATCAGGCCGAGGCAGACGATCGCGGCGCCCGCGACGAGGCCGGTGGCGAGGTCGCCCTGGGCGAGGCCGAAGACGACGTCGTAGCCGAGTGCGCCGCCGCCGACGAGGCCGCCGATGATGACGACGGCGAGGACCAGGACGACGCCCTGGTTGACGGCGAGGAGCAACGCCGGGCGGGCGAGCGGGAGTTGGACCTGGCGCAGTTGCTGGCCCGCGGTGGCGCCCATCGAGCGGGACGCCTCCATCGCGGCCGGGTCGACCTGGCGCAGGCCCTGGGTGGTGATGCGGACGACGGCGGGCAGCGCGTAGACGACGGCCGCGGCGACCGCGGGGGCCCGGCCGACGCCGAACAGGGCGACGACCGGGATGAGGTACACGAACTGCGGCATCGTCTGGAAGACGTCGAGGACGGGACGCAGCACGCGCTCGAGGCGTTCGCTGCGGGCGGCCGCGATGCCGATCGCGAAGCCGAGGACCAGGGTCACCGCCACGGCCGCCAGGACCTGGGAGAGAGTGTCGAGGGACGGCTTCCACACGCCGAGTACGCCGATCGCGGCCATGGCGAGCACGGCGGTCAGGGCGGTGCGCCAGGTGCCGATGAGCCAGGCGAGCGCGGCGACGATCAGCAGCACCGACCACCAGGGCAGCCAGGTGAGGCCGTCGCGGACCGGGTCGAGGACCCAGGTGGTGAAGTGGGCGGCCCAGTCGGCGGTGCCGCCGATGACCGGGACGCCGGTGTAGAGGTGGTCGGTCATCCAGCCGACGGCGTCGTTGACGGGGTTCGCGATGTTCACGACCCAGGAGTCGGGCCAGTCGAGGCGGTCGGCGAAGCGGGAGGCGAGCGCGACGGCCACGGTGCCTGCGGCGACGACGCCCCACTTCCAGTGGGCCGGGGGTTCGTGTGCGCCAAGACGTTCGCCCGCGGCGCCGGTCACCCGGTCGAGGATGACGGCGAGCAGCACGATCGGGATGCCGGCGCCGAGTGCGACGCCGACGTCGACGGAGGCGAGGGCCTGGTAGACGCGGTCGCCGAGTCCGGCCGCGCCGATGACCGAGGCGATGACGGCCATCGAGAGGGCCATCATGATCGTCTGGTTGAGGCCGAGCAGGAGTTCCTTGCGGGCCAGCGGAAGGCGCGCGGAGAGCAGGCGTTGGCGGGCCGTCGCGCCGAGCGAGGTGACGGCCTCCATGACGCCGCTGTCGGCCGAGCGCAGGCCGAGGGCGGTGAGGCGGGCCATCGGCGGGGCCGCGTAGACGACGGTGGCGAGGACCGCGGCCGGGACGCCCATGCCGAAGACGAGGACGACCGGCAGGAGGTACGCGTAGGCGGGCAGCACCTGCATGGTGTCGAGGACGGGGCGCAGGGCGCGGTACATGCGCTCGCTCAGGCCGGCGGCGAGCCCGAGCAGGAGGCCGAGCACGACCGAGGCGAGCACGGCGATCACCATGAGGGCCAGGGTCTGCATCGTGGGGACCCACATGCCGAGGGCGCCGCAGGCCAGCAGGGCGACGACGGCGGACGCGGCGAGGCGCCACCCGGCGACGCGCCAGGCGACGAGTCCGGCGGCCGCGGTCACGCCTGCCCAGCCGGCGGCGAGCAGGACGACGTAGACGGCGCGGACGGAGACGATGACCGCGTTGCTGATGTGGCCGAGGAAGTACAGGAACAGCGGGGAGCTGTCACGGTTGTCGATGATCCAGTCGCTGGTCCTGCCGAGCGGCTCGGAGACGTCGACGGTGAGGGCGCCGGGCCAACTGGCTCCGGGCCACTTGGCGTTGACGATCGGGACGATCACCGCCGCGGCCACGGCGAGCAGCAGGAGCTTGCCGAGTACGCGGTGGCGGAGCGCGGCCATGAGAGGGCTCGCGCTGTCCCTGTCCAGCGGGGCTGTTGTGGTGGCGGCCGTCATCTATACCGCCTCCTCGTCCTTCGCGGGCGCCGCGGTGGGCTGCTCGCCCTCGGCCGGGGCAGGCGGGTTCGTGCCTGCGGCCGGGGCAGGCGGGTTCGCGTCCGCAGCCAGATCCGGCGAGTTCGCGCCCGCAGCAGAGCCAGGCAGATTCGCGCCCCCAGCCAGATCCGGCGAGTTCGCGCCCGCAGCGGAGGCAGGCGAGTTCGTGCCGGCGGCAGGGGCGGGGGGATTCGCGCCCCCGGCCGGGGCAGGCGGATTCGCGCCCCCAGCCAGATCCGGCGAGTTCGCGCCCGCAGCAGAGCCAGGCAGATTCGCGTCCGCAGCGGAGGCAGGCGGGTTCGTGCCCGCCACGACCCCGATGAGGCCCTCGTGGTCGATGACCCCGACGCAGCGCCCGTCGTCGACGACCCGTACCGCGAACCCGCTGCGCGCCACCGCCTCGATCGCGTCGGAGACCGTCGCGTCGGGGGCGATCGCGGGTCCCCGGTCGGCCTCGTCCGCGTCGGCCGGGCGCATGGCGCGGCGTACGGTCATGACCTGTTCGCGGGGGACGTCGCGGACGAACTCGCGGACGTAGTCGTCGGCGGGGGCGCCCACGATCTCCTCGGGCGTGCCGAGTTGGACGATCCGGCCGTCGCGCATCAGGGCGATGCGGTCGCCGAGGCGGAGCGCCTCGTTGAGGTCGTGCGTGATGAAGACCATGGTGCGGCCTTCCTCGCGGTGCAGGCGTACGACCTCTTCCTGCATGTCGCGCCGGATCAGCGGGTCGAGCGCGCTGAACGGTTCGTCGAAGAGCAGGACTTCGGGGTCGACGGCCAACGCCCGTGCCAGGCCCACGCGTTGCTGCTGGCCGCCGGAGAGCTGACCGGGCCTGCGCGCTTCCAGGCCCTCGAGGCCCACCTTCGCCACGACCTCGGCCGCCTTCGCGCGGCGTTCGGCGCGGCTCAGGCCCTGGATCTCCAGGCCGTACGCCACGTTGTCGAGGACCGAGCGGTGCGGGAGCAGGCCGAAGTGCTGGAAGACCATCGCGGCGCGGTGGCGGCGCAGGGCACGCAGCCGGGACTTGTCCATGGCGAGGACGTCCTCGCCGTCGATGGACAGCGAGCCGGACGTCGGCTCGATGAGGCGGGTGAGGCAGCGCACCAGGGTCGACTTGCCCGAGCCCGACAGGCCCATCACCACGAAGACCTCGCCGCGCTTCACGTCGAAGGAGACGTCGCGCACGGCGGCCGTGCAGCCGGTGCGGGCGCGCAGCCCGGCGGCGTCGAGGTCGGCCAACTCGGCGTTGCCCGGCACCCGTTCGGCCTTCGGGCCGAAGACCTTCCACAGGTTGCGCACGGAGAAGACGGTCTCCGACCCCGTACCCGACCCCGCACTCGTGCCCGTACCCGTACCCGTACCGGAGGACGTTCGTATCTCACTGGCCTTCGTACTCATCACGCATCACCACCCAGCAGTTCGGCGCACTTCTCCCCGACCATGAGCACCCCGATCATCGGGTTCACCGCGGGCATCGTCGGGAAGACGGACGCGTCGGCGATTCGGATGGCTTGCAGCCCGCGGACCCTCAACTCCGGGTCGACCACGGCGAGTTCATCATTCTTGGCGCCGATACGACAGGTGCCTGCGGGGTGGTAGACGGTATGGGCGACCTTGCGGGCGTACTCGCTCAGTTCCGCGTCGCCGGTGACGTCGGGCCCGGGGCACACCTCGCGCTTGAGCCAGCCCGCCAGCGGGGCCGTCTGCGCGATCTCGCGCGCGATCCGGATCCCGTCGACGAGGGTCTGCCCGTCGTAGTCGTCCTCGTCGGTGAAGTAGCGGAAGTCGAGGGCGGGCTTGACCTCGGGGTCGGCGCTGGTCAGGTAGAGGCGGCCGCGACTGCGGGGCTTGGGGATGTTCGGCGTCATCGACACCCCGTGCGCGGGCTTCTCGTAGCCGAGCCGCTCCGGGTTGTCGGTGAACGGGATTTGGTAGAAGTGGAACATCAGGTCGGGCCCGGCGGCCTCGGGGTCGCGCTGGATGAACAGGCCCGCGTCGCTGTCCATCGCGCTGTTGTCGGGGATCGGCCCGTCCGTCTCCCAGACGATGACGGACTCGGGGTGGTCGAGGAGGTTCTCGCCGACGCCCGGCAGGTCGTGCAGGACGGGGATGCCGAGCTTCTCCAGGTCGGCCTTGGGCCCGATGCCGGAGTGCAGGAGCAGCCGGGGCGTGTCGACGGCGCCCGCGCACACCACCACCTCGCGCCGCGCGGATATCAGCCGCTCGACACCGTCCTTGCCGCGGACGCGCACACCGCTGGCCCGGGTGCCGTCCACGAACTCCAGCTTGTACGCCCAAGTCTCCAGCAGGAGCGTCAGGTTGGGGCGGTCGCCCGCCTCCATGTGGGGGTGGAGGTACGCCACCGACGCGCTCGACCGCTTGTTGCTCTCGGGGTGGTACGCGAGGTCGAAGAAGCCGACGCCGTCCTTGAACGGGCCCTTGTTGAAGCCCTCGACGCGCGGCACGCCGGTCGCCGTCTGCGCGGCCTCGACGAAGTCGCGGGCGATGGCGTTCCGGTCCTTCTCGTCGACCGGCACGATGTTGTTGCGCAGCTTGGCGAAGTAGGGGTCCATCGCCTTGTGGTCCCAGCCCTCGGCACCGGCCGCGGCCCACTCGTCCCAGTCGCCGGGCAGCGGCTTGAACGAGATCAGGGTGTTGTGCGACGAGCAGCCGCCGAGCACCTTGGCGCGGCTGTGCAGGATGTGCGAGTTGCCGCGCGGCTGCTCGGTCGTGGTGTAGCCGTAGTCGAGGTCGCCGCCGAGCAGACCGAGCCAGCGGCGCAGCGTCAGCACGTCGTCGCGGTCGATGTCGCTGGGGCCGCCCTCGATGACGGCGACGGTGACGTCCGGGTTCTCGGTGAGCCGGGAGGCGATCACCGACCCGGCGGTGCCGCCGCCGACTATGACGTAGTCGTACGTTTTCTCGTGTTCAGGCATGCGTCAACTCCAGGGCTTCGCAAGGTACTTCGCGTAATGGGTCGGTACGGGTGCAGGTACGGGCGCGGGTACGGGTACGGGCTCAGCCCGCGAACCACCGCACCGGCTTCGGCGCCAGGTTCTGGTACACGTGCTTGGTCTCGCGGTACTCGGCGAGTCCGGCGGGGCCCAGTTCGCGCCCCACGCCGCTCTTTCCGAAGCCGCCCCACTCGGCCTGCGGCAGGTAGGGGTGGAAGTCGTTGATCCAGACGGTGCCGTGGCGCAGCCGGGCGGCGACCCGGCGGGCGCGGCCCGCGTCCGCCGTCCAGACGGCGCCCGCGAGGCCGTACTCGGTGTCGTTGGCGAGGGCGATCGCCTCGGCCTCGGTGCGGAAGGTCTCGACGGTGAGGATCGGCCCGAAGGTCTCCTCGCGCACGACCCGCATCTCGCGGTGGCACTGGTCGAGGACGGTCGGCTCGTAGAAGTACCCGGTGGCCGGGCGTACGTCGCTCGCCTCGGGCCGCTTGCCGCCGGAGCGCAGCACCGCGCCCTCGGCGAGGGCCGAGGCGACGTACGACTCGGTCTTGTCGCGCTGCTGCTCGCTGACGAGCGGGCCGCATTCGACGCCCGCCTCGGTGCCGCGGCCGAGGCGGATCCTCGCGGCGCGGCGGGCGAGTTCGGCGACGAAGCGTTCGCGCACGGACTCCTCGATGATGAGGCGCGAGCCGGCGGAGCAGACCTGGCCGCTGTGGATGAACGCGGCGTTCAGGGCCTGGTCGACGGCGGTGTCGAAGCCGTCCTCGGTCTCGCAGGCGTCGGCGAAGACGACGTTCGGGTTCTTGCCGCCGAGTTCGAGGGCGACCTTCTTGACGTCCGCGGCGGCGGCCAGCGCGACCTTGGTGCCGCTGGCCAGGCCGCCGGTGAAGGAGACGAGGTCGACGTCGGGGTGGTCGGCCAGGCGTGCGCCCACCGAGGCACCCGGCCCCGTCACGAGGTTGGCGACGCCGTCGGGCAGCCCGGCCTCGATCAGCAGCTCCACGAGGACGACCGTGGTCAGCGGCGTGATCTCGCTCGGCTTGATGACGAAGGTGTTGCCCGCAGCGAGGGCCGGGGCGATCTTCCAACTGGCCTGCAGCAGCGGGTAGTTCCAGGGCGTGATCATCGTGCAGACGCCGACGGGCTCGTGCACGACGACGCTGTGGATCTCGTCGGAGCCCGCGTCGACGACGCGGCCCGCGCCCTCGCCGATGACGAGGTCGGCGAAGTAGCGGAAGGCGTCCGCGACGCAGTCGACGTCGACGCGGCCCTCCTCCACGGTCTTGCCCGCGTCCCGGCTCTCCAGGAGGCCGATCTTCTCCCGGTCCCGGACGAGGAGGTCGGCGACGCGGCGCAGCAGCGCGGCGCGTTCGGCGACGGGCGTGTGCGGCCAGGGTCCCTCGTCGAAGGCGCGCCGGGCGGCGGCGATCGCGGCGTCCGCGTCCTCGGCGCCACCCTCGGCGATCACGGCGAACGGCTTGGCGTCGGCGGGATCGAGGATCTCGCGCGCCGCGCCCGAGGCGGCGCCGCGCCACTGACCGCCGACATGGATGGTGTGTTGTGCTGACACGTCCTGCATTGCCTTCCGTTCCTGAGGTGTTCCCCCGGCATCGCGGACCGCCGGTCGGCGGTTCCACGGTGACGTCGGAAGCCCCTGCCCTCAGGTGGGGAAAGCATGCGTGATCAGGGCCGGGAAGTGCGCTGCGTCACGTGCGCACCACCCGCCGCGCCTTCGACGAGGGCTCAGGGACGATCGGTGTCCGGCAGCCAGTCGCGCGCCGGGTCGTAGTCGAGCCAGCGCCGCGCACCCGCCAACTGACCGCAGGCACGAAGGAGTTCGGTGATGCCCGGGTGTTCGCGACCGGCAGGCCACACCAGTGACCAGGCGTACAGCGGGGTCGGGTCGACCAGTGGCACGACGCGCAGCCCCGGATCGTCGGGAAGGGGCACATCGGCCGGGAAGAGGGTGAATTGCCCCGGCTCGTCCCTGAGATGGGCGAGGAAGGACTCCAGGCCCAGGTTCGGGCCGCCCGCGCGTCGCTCGATGCCGAAGCGGTCCGCGAACCGGGTGAGGAAGTCGAGCCGTACGGTCTCCGCCGGGTAGCGCAGCACGGAGCCGCGCAGCCGGTCCGGGCTGAGCGCGTCGGCGCCGGCCAGCGGATGGCGGGCGCTGAGCACCGCGTCGACGGGCTCGAGCCGGACCAGGCGCCGCACCAGGGCGCTGTCGCCACTGTCACGGTCGGGCAGCGCGTGCACCCGCCCGAACCCGGCGTCCACCTCGCCGCGCATCAGCGCATCCGCCACGGACGGATAGTCGCGCCCGGCCCCCGGTTCGGCGTCCAGGCCGGGGGCGGACTCGATCATGGTGGCGACGGTGCGCATGGGCGCGTACAGATGTCCCCATACGTCGATGCGCAGCGGTCGCGGCGGAGCACCGCGCACGGCGTCGACCGCGGCCCGGCCCGCGTCGAGGACCCGCCGCGCGGGTTCGAGGAACAGTCCGCCGTCACCGGTGAGCGCGACCCCGCGCGCGCCGCGGTCGAAGAGCCGCACGCCGAGAGCGGACTCCAGGCGGGCGACCCGCTTGGACAGCGCCTGCTGGGTGATGCCGAGCCGGGCGGCGGCCCGCCCGAAGTGCTGCTCGTCGGCGACGGCGGCGAAGGCACGCACCTGCGCGAGGTCGAGGTCCAGGTCGATGCCAGGGTCGATGCCAGGGTCGATGCCAGGGTCGATGCCGGGGTCGATGCCGACGTCGAGATCAGCGTCCAGATCAGCGGGCTCCATGACCGTCACCCTAGAAAACAACCATCGGTTGTCACACCCGGTGCCCAGTTGTTGGACCCCTCCACCCCGCGGCCGGTGCACTGTGGGCATGCGAGCTTACGTACCCACGGGCAAGGCCCACACCGGACAGTCCCCCATCGAACCGCACGTCGTCCTCGCCGAGCTGCCGCAGCCGCGGCTGCGGCCGGACGAGGCGCTGATCAAGGTCGAGGCCTACTCGGTGAACCGGGGCGAGACCTTCAAGTTGGAGGAACCAGGGGCCAGTTGGCGACCCGGAAAGGACGTCGCGGGACTCGTCGTGCAGCAGGCCGCGGACGGCAGCGGGCCCGAGGCGGGGCGCCGCGTCGTGGGGCATCCGATGGGCGCGGGCTGGGCGGAGTACGCGGCGGTGCCGACCTCCGCCCTCGCCGAACTGCCCGACGCGGTCTCCTCGCCACAGGCCGCCGCGCTGCCCCTGGCGGGTCTCACCGCTCTGCGCCTGCTGCGCGCCGCGGGCCCGGTCGGCGGCCGCCGGATCCTGCTGACCGGCGCGTCGGGCGGGGTGGGCCACTACGTCACCGAGCTCGCCGCCGCCGCGGGCGCCGACCTCACCGCGGTGACCTCCTCGCCCGAACGCGGCGCACGCCTGCGGGAGTTGGGCGCCGCGACGGTCGTGCACGACGTCGCCGACGCGAGCGGCCCGTACGACCTGGTCCTCGAGTCGACGGGCGGTTCCGCACTCCCGGTGGCCCTGTCGCGGCTGCGCCGCGGCGGCACCCTCATCTGGTTCGGGCAGGCCAGCCGCACCCCGGTCACCCTCGACTTCTTCGACTTCTTCAAGGGCCCCGAGTCGGCGACCCTGCGCCACTTCCACTACATGGACTTCCCCGAGTCGTACGCCGACGACCTCGCGGCCCTCGTCCGGCTCGTCGCCACGGGGCGGCTGCACCCGGAACTCGGCCGCGTCACCGACTGGGCGGACACCGCCGACACCCTCGTCGACCTGCGCGAACGCCGCATCCGCGGCAACGCGGTCCTGACCGTTTCCTGACCCTCCGGAGCACCTTCATGACGACCTCCTTCCTCCAACTCCCCGGAATCCTCCCGGACTTCATCGCCCAGAACCGCTCCCGGACGTACGGTGCGGGCCTCGACCCGTTCGCGTACGAGCGCGTCACGGGCCCGCTCACCGCCCTGAAGGAGTGGCCAACGGCCTTCATCCGCGAGGGACTTGAGCGCACGGCCGTCGCCGAGAAGTGCGCGGCCGACGGTGCGGACCGCTCCGCCGGTGAGGCGTACCGCCGGGCTGCCTGCTGGTTCCACTGCGCCGTCCTGCTCCCCCACCCCGATCGCGCCCTGGCCGCGGACGCCGCCGCGCGGGCCGACGCCGCGATGGGCCGCGCGCTCGCGCTCCTCGAACCGGGCGCGGTACGCATCGAGGACGCGTCGTACGCGGGCTGGCTGCGCGGCGCCGAGCGCGGGGCACGGGCGGTGGTCGTCGTGGTGCCCGGCCTGGACTCGTCCAAGGAGGAGTTCCACGACGTGACCGAGGCGCTGCTTGCCCGCGGCTGTGCCGTGTTCACGATGGACGGCCCGGGCCAGGGCGTCCGGGCCGCCACGACCACGGTCACCGCGGACTACGACAAGGTCATGGCCCGGGTCGTCGACGCGCTGCACGCCCGCCTCGGCCCGGTCCCGGTCGGCGTCGTCGGCCTCAGCCTCGGCGGCTACTACGCGGCGTGGAGCGCGGCCCACGAGCCGCGGATCCGCGCGGCCGCCACGGTGAGCGGGCCGTACCGGATCACCGGGTGGGACGACACGGTGCCGTTCGTCCGGGAGACGCTGACGCAGCGGGCCGGGTCGGAGCGGGCCGCACGCGACTTCCTGACCCGGGTCGACCTGCGCCCGGTGGCCCGGCACATCGAGGTGCCGCTGCTCGTGGTCGACGGGGCGGACGACGTGATCCCGGGGGTGGAGAACGGGGAGCGGCTCGCGGCGCAGGCGCCGGGCGGCACGTACTGGTCGGTGCCGGGCGGCGATCATCTGCTGGGCAACGTAAGGGAGTTGTGGCTGCCGGGGCTCACCGACTGGATGGCGACGCGACTCGGGGCCTGAGCCCACCCGCCGCGACGAGGCCGCGTCGCAACGAAGCCCCGCCGTTACGAAGCCCCGTCGCTACGAAGCCCCGTCGCTACGAAGCCCCGTCGCTACGAAGCCGCGTCCTTCGCCAGCCGCACCGCCGCGTACAGGCTCAGGCTCGGTTCCGCCGCGCGCAGCGCCCTGATCGCCTGGACCGAGTCGGCCGGGCCCTCGTGCCCCGCGTCATCGAGCCGGTCCCGCACCCAGCGGCCGCGCACCTCGGCGTCGCTCGCGTCGGCCGCCTCCGCGACGAGCGCGGCGGCCCGCTCGAGTCCGGGCCGTTCCGCGTCGCTCGCGTCCTGAAGCGCGGCGTGCACGGCCGCGGCGATCCGGTCGGCGTCCCGCAGGACCAGGACGTTCAGCTCGCGCTTCGCTTTGATGATCATGACTCCATGGTGCCGGACGGCTTCCGTGCCCCGCCGCCGAGTTGAGCATCCTCAGAGCTTGCCGCCGCACTCAGACCGACGCCGAGGACGGCGCGCCCGCCATGATCTCCCGTACGCACCCGCGCACCCACGCATGCGCCGGATCCGCGTCGTGCCGGGGATGCCAGGCCAGGCCGATGTCGAGCGGCGGCAGATCGAGCGGCACCGGGAACGTGACCAGGCCGAGCGCGTCCGTCATCGGCCGGCACCAGCCGCCCACCAGGCCGATCAGATCCGTGTCCCGTACGAAGAACAGCGACGCGGGGAACGAGCCGACGCTGCCCACCACCCGCCGCCGCAGCCCGAGTTCGGCCAGCGCCTCGTCCACCGGACCCCGCAGCCGGCCCCGCCGCGACACGGTGAGGTGCTCCGCGGCCTCCGCGAACCGACGCGCCGTCAACTTCCCTTCCAGCAACGGATGTCCGGCCCGGACGACCCCCAGCATCCGGTCCACGTACAGCGACTCGACCCGCACCTCGGGCGCGGCCGAGTCGATGACGCCGACCTCCAGATCCGCCGTGCCCTCGCGCAGCACCGGCGCGTCGAGATGGCTCTCGCCGAGGAACCGGATCCTGATCCCGGGCGCCTCGGCCAGCGCCCGCTTCAGCAGCGGCGGCCCGAGCAGCGCGGCCAGCGAGTCCTGCCCGTGCACGGTGAACGTCCGCGTCACCGACCGCAGATCCTCCTCCCCGCGCGCCGCGAACAGCGCCCGCGCCCGCTCCACCACCGCCCCGACCTCGGCCCGTACCGACAGCGCGTACGGCGTCGGCACCATCTGCCGTCCGGCGCGCACCAGGACCGGGTCGCCCAGCGCCTTGCGGATCCGGCCCAGGGTGCGGCTCATCGCGGGCTCGGACAGATGCAGCCTGCGGGCGGCACCGCGCACGCTCTGCTCCTCGAGCAGCACGTCGAGGGAGACGAGCAGATTCAGATCGAGCCCGACGGCCGAGGGCTCGGCAGGCAAGGGCTCGACGGGCGAGGGCTCGGCAGGCAAGGACTCGACGGGCGAGGGCTCGGCGGGCGAGGCTTTCGCGGATTGCTCCATACGCAATTATCACCTGCATAAGTTGCACTGGAAAGCAGATCACTCCGGGCCTACGTTGAAGAGGCACCCCACAGAAGGGGGCACCCCACACCACCACGCCGAGCTCCCGGGAGGAGCCATGTCCGCGCCTGCCCAGACGACGTCGCCGCCCGTGCCGAGCGACACCCCGCCCTCCGCGTCCGCGCTCAAGCGCACCACCCTGCTCGCCGTCTGCGCCTGCGTCATGATCGCGCAGAGCATGGTCGCGGCGATCAACTTGCTGATACCGCAGCTGAGTTCGTCGTCCCTGCACCCGTCGTCGAGCCAGGTCCTGTGGACGGTCGACGCGTACGTCATCGCGTTCGCGGGCCTGCTGATCCCGGCGGGCGCGGCGGCCGACCGGTACGGACGCAAGGGCGCCCTGCTCACCGGCCTCGCGCTGTTCGCCGCGGGCGCCGCGACCAGCGCGCTCGCCGCCACCCCCGCCGTCCTCATCGCGGGCCGCGCCGTCTGTGGCACCGGGGCCGCGCTGATCACCCCGGCGACCATGTCGATCCTGGTCCACCTGGCCGGGACCCCGATGCGCCGCGCCCAGGCCATGGCCGCCTGGACCCTGGCGATCGGCGTCGGCGGCGCGCTCGGCAACCTCGGCGGCGGTCTGGCCGGTCAGTTCCTCACCTGGCGTGCCCTGTTCTGGGCGATGGTCCCGCTCACCGCACTGCTCGCCCTCGCGGTCGCGTACGCCGTCCCGCGCACGGACCGCTCCGCGCGGGGCAACCCCGACCCCCTCGGCACCCTCCTGATCACCGCGGCCCTGGTGGCACTGCTCTTCGGCATCATCGAAGGCCCCTCCTACGGCTGGACGTCCGCCCGCATCCTGAGCGCCTTCGCCCTCGGCGTGCTGCTCGCGGCCGCGTTCACCCGGCACGCCCTGCGCGCGAAGGCCCCGCTCTTCGACCCCCGCGTCTTCCGCTCCGCTCGGCTGCGGGCGGCGACGCTCGGGACGGCCGCCGGGTTCTTCGGCCTGTTCTCGCTCTTCTTCGTCAACTCGCAGTACCTGCAGGACATCAAGGGGTACGGGCCCGCCCTGACCGGCCTCGCGATCATCCCGGTCACCGTCGGCATGGCCCTGGCGCCGAGGCTCGCCGCGCGCCGGCAGGCGACGCCACGGCCGGTCGTCACGATCGGGCTCGCGCTGATCGGCCTCGGCCTGCTGGGGACCTCGACGGCGGGGCCCGACACCCCGTACGGCATCTACGTGATCTGGCTCCTGGTCATCTCCTTCGGCACCGGCACGTGCATGCCCGCCCTGACGATGGGCGTGCTGAACTCGCTCCCCGCGCACCAGGCCGGCCTCGGCTCGGGCCTCGGCACGGCGTCGCGGGAGCTGGGGGCGGCGTTGGGGGTGGCCGTCACCGGAACGGTGCTCGCGTCTGCCGGGCGGGACTTCTCCTCGGGCATGTCGTCCGCTCTGGCCGTCGTGGGATCAGTACTGCTGCTCGCGACGGTGGCGGTCAGTCTTGGCTATCGGGGTCGCGCCTGACCGTCTGCCGGGTTGCTGATTCGTCGGCGGCCGACGGCTGGTGGGAACTGCGCGAGAAGCCCCACGGACCCGCACTCGCCCACACGCACAAACCGCCCACGGCGAGTCGCAATGACCCGCCGTGGGCGGCAGCAGTTATCGGGGCCGAGGGCTAGATGAGCCCGAGGCCGCGCACCGCCTCGCGCTCCTCCGCCAGCTCCGCGACGGACGCGTCGATGCGGGCCCGCGAGAACTCGTTGATGTCCAGGCCCTGGACGATCTCGTACTTGCCGTCCTTCGTGGTGACCGGGAAGGACGAGATGAGGCCCTCGGGGACACCGTAGGAGCCGTCCGACGGGATGCCCATGGAGGTCCAGTCGCCCTCGGCCGTGCCGTTGACCCAGGTGTACACGTGGTCGATCGCCGCGTTGGCCGCGGAGGCCGCCGAGGACGCGCCCCGGGCCTCGATGATCGCGGCGCCGCGCTTGGCGACGGTCGGGATGAAGTCCTCGGCCAGCCACTTCTCGTCGCCGCCGATGGCGTCGATGGCCGGCTTGCCCGCGACGGACGCCTGGAAGATGTCCGGGTACTGCGTGGCGGAGTGGTTGCCCCAGATCGTCAGGCGCTTGATGTCGGCGACCGTCGAACCCGTCTTCTTCGCGAGCTGCGTCAGCGCACGGTTGTGGTCGAGGCGCGTCATGGCGGTGAAGCGCTCGGCCGGTACGTCCGGGGCCGCGGCCTGGGCGATGAGGGCGTTGGTGTTGGCCGGGTTGCCGACGACGAGGACCTTGATGTCGTCCGCGGCGTTGTCGTTGATGGCCTTGCCCTGCGGCTTGAAGATGCCGCCGTTGGCGGAGAGCAGGTCGCCGCGCTCCATGCCCTTGGTGCGCGGGCGGGCGCCCACGAGGAGGGCGACGTTGGCACCGTCGAACGCGACGTTCGGGTCGTCGGTGATGTCGATGCCCTGGAGGAGCGGGAACGCGCAGTCGTCCAGCTCCATCGCGGTGCCCTCGGCGGCCTTCAGGGCCGGGGTGATCTCCAGGAGGCGCAGCTTGACCGGCACGTCCGCGCCGAGCAGCTGGCCGGAGGCGATGCGGAAGAGCAGTGCGTAGCCGATCTGGCCGGCGGCGCCGGTGACGGTGACGTTCACGGGAGTGCGGGTCATGGCGTTCTCCGTATGACAGCAGGTCTTTTGATCGATCTCTCTACATCAAGAGATCCGCTCGTCAGGCTATCGCGCCCCGCACCCACCGGACCCACGGGTTCGTGTGGCTCACCCCACAGAGCGCCCCGCAGTGCCCCCGCCCGAACGTGGGGCGGCCGCCGGCCTCGGGAGAGAGGGACCGGCGGCCGCCGTGGGGGTGCCACTTTTCGTGACCGCTCCCGTGGGGGTACTGCTGCGCCTTCCCCGAAGGAGCGCCCCCATGCACAGCTACGGGGTGCAGCCGCTCGTACCGGCGGCGAGCGTCGCGCAGGCCTTGGCCTCGGTGGCCGACGAGACGGCCACCATCGGGGTGTACGCGTCCGTGTCCGCGTCGCCGACCAGGCCCTTCTTCGACGACTTGGTGCCTGCGGTGAGCTGCACGCTGTCGCCGGGGGCCGCGCCCTGGATGCGCGCCCACGCCGCCTTGCACGTCTTGCTGTAGCGGACCTCGACGGTGGCCGTGCCGACGGCGGTCCTGGCGGGGCTGTCGGCGAGGTCACCGCCGCAGCCCATGGCCTCCGGGTCCTTGCCGGTGCAGCCGGATCCCACGCACTGGACACCCGCGGGCAGTCGGGGCGCGCTGGTGGTCGGTGACGGCGTCGGCGTCGCGTCGGCGTCCTTGCCCTTGTCGCCGCCGTTGGTCAGGACGTAGGCGATGAGCACGACGATGGCGGCGCCGAGCACTCCGGCGAGGAACATGACCGCCCGGCGCTTGCCCCCGCCGCCGCCCTGCGCACCGGACTTGGGCGCGGGCGCGGCGGGCTGCACGGGCGGACCGAACTGGTCCACGCGCGGCGGCTGCCCCTGCGGCGGCACGGTCGGCGAGACGCCCGCGGGCCCCGCGACACCGGTGACCCGGGGCGCGGGCGCGGCCGTCGCGCTCCCGTTCCTGCTGCTGCCCGGCGCGGTCGGGCCGCCGAACTCCCCCAGCGCTGCCCGCGCCTGGGAGATCCGTATCGCCTCCATGGTCATGTCGTGGCGCATCTCGGAGCGGCTCCAGGCGCGCTCCGCGAGCTCCCACATCGTGGTCAGATGCGTGGGATTGGTGCCCGTCACCTCGGCGAGCGCCACGATGGCGCCCTTGGGTGCGAGCAGCCGGCCGTTCAGATACCTCTCCCACGAGGTCTTGCTGTACCCGGTGCGGTCCGCCAGAGCGGCGATCCCGAGCCCGCTGCGGTCCACCAGCCTGCGCAACTGGCTGGCGAACTCCTTGACCTGCGGGTCGAGTTCGTCCGGTAGCGCCCTCCAACGAGGCATTGCCTTCCCCCTATTCCCCCCATACGTACCTGTATCCCCCCGCGCCGCGCCGTGGCCTCGGCCCCCCACTGGCTACCCAATGGGATGCGAGTAGCCAGGATGTCAGTTCCCCGGGCGGGGGCGCACGGGGGCATTCGACAGCGTTCGACAGCGCGGCGTGCCCCCTCGCACGCCGCCAGGCCCGGGACGTCCGGAACAGTCCGGATTTTCCAGGCTATGCGCGCTGTCCACCGTCGTGCGACAAAATCCCCGAACCTGCCCAGAGATCGCCACACAAGGAGGCGGGGCCTCCAACTCGAAGGCCCCGCACCTCACTTGAGATCACTCACCGCACAGTGAAGTGCAAGGTGTCCTGGAGGAAGGGGATCTTCAGCCAGGGTGACGGCTGCGCCATCAACGCGAGCAGCACGATGGCGAGGCCGAGGATCCCGTACGTGACCATGTCCGTGAAGCGGGAGCGCACGGCGAGCATGCCGACGCCCGGCAGCACCCACCGCATCACGGCCCCGCCGAGCAGCGCCACCCCCACCAGGATGCAGCCGACCCGGAACTGGTCGAAGGCCGTGAGCAGCAACCCCACGCCGGTCAGCACGAGCACCGCGATCAGCGGCCACTGGCGGGCGGGCGCCGGGGCGTCACCGGGCGCCGCGCGGCCGCCGCCCTCGGGGCGTGCGGTGTCCCGCGTCCACAGCGGGAAGCGCCGCCCCTGCTTCTTCCCTCCCCGGGAGGCGTCAGCGAACACCGGCGTTCCGTTCGGCGGCCTCGACCACGTTGACCAGGAGCTGGGCGCGGGTCATGGGGCCCACACCGCCCGGGTTCGGGGAGATCCAGCCGGCGACCTCGGTGACGCCGGGGTGCACGTCGCCGACGATCTTGCCGGTCTCGTCGCGCGAGACACCGACGTCGAGGACGGCCGCGCCGGGCTTCACGTCCTCGGGCTTGATCAGGTGCGGCACACCGGCGGCGGCCACGATGATGTCGGCCCGCTTGAGGTGCGCGGCCAGGTCACGGGTGCCGGTGTGGCACTGGGTGACCGTCGCGTTCTCCGAGCGGCGGGTGAGCAGCAGCGGCATCGGGCGGCCGATGGTCACGCCGCGGCCGACGACGACGACCTCGGCGCCGGCGATCTCCACTCCGTACCGGCGAAGGAGCGTGATGATGCCGTACGGGGTGCAGGGCAGCGGCGCCGGCTCGTTCAGGACGAGACGGCCCAGGTTCATCGGGTGGAGTCCGTCCGCGTCCTTGTCCGGGTCCATCAGCTCGAGGATGCGGTTCTCGTCGATGCCCTTGGGCAGCGGCAGCTGGACGATGTACCCGGTGCAGGCCTGGTCCTCGTTCAGCTCGCGGACGACGGCCTCGATCTCCTCCTGCGTGGCCGTGGCGGGCAGCTCGCGCTGGATGGAGGCGATGCCCACCTGGGCGCAGTCGCGGTGCTTTCCTGCCACGTACTTCTGGCTGCCGGGGTCCTCGCCGACGAGGACGGTACCGAGGCCGGGCGTGACCCCCTTCTCCTTCAGGGCCGCCACGCGGGCGGTCAGATCGGACTTGATCGCGGCTGCGGTGGCCTTGCCATCGAGAATCTGGGCGGTCATGGTGCCCATTGTTTCAGGGCCGCCCTGGTTCACCCAAGTTGCACTTGCACAACAGCGGGTACGCCCCTCTGGACAGGGCCCAACAGCCTGAGAAGCATGATCGACGCCGTCCCCCTCACCGTCCTCACCGTCCCCGAAGGAAACCCGCCATGAGTTACGGCGATCCGAACAATCCCTACGGCCAGCAGCCGCCGCAGCAGCCGAACCCGTACGGCCAGCAGGCCCCGCAGGGCGTCCCGCCGCAGGGCTACGGCTACCCGCAGCAGCCGGGCATGCCGTACGGCGCCCATCCGCAGCAGCCGATGGGGATGCCGGGGGTGCCGCCGCTCGCCTCGATGGGGCGGCGGTTCGCCGCGCGGCTCATCGACGGCGTGGTGATCAGCGTCGTGTACGGGATCGTGATGGGCCCGAAGCTCGTGGACCTCGTCCGGGCCATGGTCGACTGCGATCCCGACGCCTCCGACTCCGTGTTCAACGCCTGCGTGGACCACGCCCAGTCGGACTTCTACTCCGGGTTCTGGCCGCTCATGCTCATCCTGTGGGTCGTCGTCGCCCTCTACGAGACGCTGATGATCGGCTTCGTCGGCGCCACGCTCGGCAAACTCGCCCTGGGACTGCGCGCGTTGAAGGCGGAGACCGGCGAGAAGCCCGGCATCGGCGGCGGCTTCCTGCGCTGGGTCATCCCGACGGTCGGCACGTTCGCCTGCGGCATCGGCACCTGGGTCGTCTACCTCTCCCCGCTGTGGGACAAGTCGGGCCGCAAGCAGGGCTGGCACGACAAGGTGGCGGGCACCGTCGTGGTGCAGGTGAAGGGCTGACGCCCTCGTGGCGGTGTTCGTCGTGGTCCTGATCGTCTGGGGCGTCTTCTACGCGGCGTGCGGCGCGGGCGTGGTCCTCGGCCTCGTCCCGCGCTCCCGGCGCGAACGCCGCCTGCGCCGCCACGGCCAGAGCATCGACGCGGTGTGCCGCGGCCACCTCCAGCCGGTCGACGCGGGCCGCCCGCCGCGCCTGCGGTGCGCCTTCCGGCCGCCGTCGATCAGCACCGGGGAGTACGAGGTCGTCGTCGAGTCCGGCGCACACCTTCCGCAGGTCGGCGACGCCGTCCGGATCGTGTACGACCCCGAGGACCTTCAGGTGGCGGTGCTCGCGGAGCGCGTCACGTCCGCGGCGTTCGGCCGCCGCGACCTCATCGCGCTCGCGATGGTGACCGTCCTGTACGCCGCGCTCGGCGGCTGTCTCGCCGCGATCTCCGGCTGAACGGCGAGGGCCCACCGGTCGGTCGACCGGCGGGCCCTCGCCACGTACGAGCACGGCTCAGTGGAAGAAGTGCCGCGTCCCCGTGAAGTACATCGTCACGCCCGCCTTCTTGGCGGCCTCGACGACCTGCTCGTCACGGATCGAACCGCCGGGCTGCACGATCGCCTTCACACCGGCGTCGATCAGGATCTGCGGCCCGTCCGGGAACGGGAAGAACGCGTCGGAGGCGGCGTACGAACCGCGCGCCCGCTCCTCGCCCGCCCGCTCGACGGCGAGCTTGCAGGAGTCGACGCGGTTGACCTGGCCCATGCCGACGCCGACGGAGGCGCCGTCCTTGGCGAGCAGGATGGCGTTGGACTTCACGGCCCGGCACGCCTTCCACGCGAAGGCCAGCTCGTCCAACTCGCCCTGGGAGAGCGCGTCCCCGGTCGCGAGGGTCCAGCTGGACGGGTCGTCGCCGTCGGCCTGGAGGCGGTCGGTGACCTGGAGGAGCGCGCCGCCGTCGATCTGCTTGGTCTCGACGCGGGCCGACGGCCCGTTCGGGGCGCGCAGCACGCGGATGTTCTTCTTCTTGGTGAGGGCCTCGAGGGCGCCGTCCTCGTAGTCGGGCGCGACGATGACCTCGGTGAAGATGTCGGCGACCTGCTCCGCCATCTCCTTGGTGACCGGACGGTTGACCGCGATCACGCCGCCGTACGCGGAGACCGGGTCACAGGCGTGGGCCTTGCGGTGGGCCGTGGCGACGTCCGAGGCGACGGCGATGCCGCACGGGTTGGCGTGCTTGATGATCGCGACGCAGGGGTCCTCGTGGTCGTACGCGGCACGGCGCGCGGCGTCCGTGTCCGTGAAGTTGTTGTACGACATCTCCTTGCCGTGCAGCTGCTCGGCCTCGGCGAGGCCGCCCGTGCCGTCGACGTACAGCGCGGCGCCCTGGTGCGGGTTCTCGCCGTAACGCAGCACGTTCTTGCGCGCGTACGTGGCACCCAGGAAGTCGGGGTGACCGCTGTCGTCGGCGGCGGCGTAGTCATCGGCGAACCAGGAGGCGACGGCCACGTCGTACGCGGCGGTGTGCTGGAACGCCTCCGCGGCGAGGCGCTTGCGCGTGGTGAGGTCGAAGCCGCCGTCCTTCACCGCGGCGAGGACATCGGCGTACCGCTCGGGGCTGGTGACGACCGCGACCGAGGGGTGGTTCTTGGCGGCGGCGCGGACCATGGACGGGCCGCCGATGTCGATCTGCTCGACGCACTCGTCGGGGGTGGCGCCCGAGGCGACGGTCTCCCGGAACGGGTAGAGGTTCACGACGACGAGCTCGAACGGCTTCACGCCGAGGTCGGCGAGCTGCTTCTGGTGGTCCTCCAGGCGCAGGTCGGCGAGGATGCCCGCGTGCACCTTGGGGTGAAGGGTCTTCACGCGCCCGTCGAGGCACTCCGGGAACCCGGTGACTTCCTCGACCTTGGTGACCGGCACCCCGGCCGCGGCGATCTTCGCGGCGGTCGAACCGGTCGACACCAGCTCGACGCCCGCCTCGTGGAGCCCGCGCGCGAGCTCCTCCAGACCGGTCTTGTCGTAGACGCTGACCAGCGCCCGTCGCAGGGGCCGCTTGTTGCTTCCGGCGGTGTTTTCCGCGGTCACGGGATGACTACCTTTCGTCCCTCAATGCTGAAGCCGTTACGGGCGAGCCGCCCCACGACATCGACGAGCAGCGTGCGCTCGACTTCCTTGATGCGCTCGTGCAGAGCGCTCTCGTCGTCCTCATCACGGATCTCGACCACGCCCTGGGCGATGATCGGTCCGGTGTCGACGCCGTCGTCGACGAAGTGGACGGTGCATCCGGTGACCTTGGCGCCGTACGCGAGTGCGTCCCGCACACCGTGCGCACCGGGAAAACTGGGCAGCAGGGCCGGGTGCGTGTTCACGACCCGGCCGCCGAAGCGGGCCAGGAACTCCTTGCCCACGATCTTCATGAAGCCCGCGGACACCACCAGGTCCGGCGCGTACGCGGCCGTCGCGTCGGCGAGCGCCCGGTCCCAGTCCTCGCGCGCGGCGTGGTCCTTGACCCGGCACACGAAGGTGGGGAGCCCGGCGCGCTCGGCGCGCTCCAGGCCCGCGATGCCGTCGCGGTCCGCGCCGACGGCGACGATCTCCGCTCCGTACGCGTCCGTCCCCCGGGCCTCGATGGCATCCAGCAGAGCCTGCAGATTCGTACCTGATCCGGAGACCAGCACGACGAGGCGCTTGGCCTTGGCCACGGCGGGGCCCTTTCTCGGGAGAGCATGTCCGACGGCCGGCCTTTGTCCGTTCCTACGAAGGCTTCGCACTCCCCGATACGGGGAACCCTACGAAGCGGCCGACCGTCAGCAACGATACCGGCACACCCGACGGGCCCCATGGGACGGGTGGCGGCGCTCCAGGTAGCGTCAGCGAAGCGGAACGCTGAGCGACGACCGAGCGTTGACGTAAAGAACGAACCAAGCCGCAAGAACGAACCAAGCCGCGCGTGACACACGGAAGGCGGCTTGTGACCGACGACCTAGGGGAAGACGCACACCTGATGCCGGACCGAAGCCTTCGCCTCACGCTGCCCGCCGGCGCCGTCCTGCCGCGCGAAGGCCGACCCACGTCGCCGTCTCCGTCTCCGTCGCCGACCGGGCCGACCGGGCCGTCCAAGGAGGCCGACGGATCCACGCCCGCACCCGCCGGGGACGACAATCCCTTCGCCCCGCCGCCGGAGGACGCGCCGGACCGCCCCTGGCAGCCGCGCCGCCCCGAGGGCTCGGGCGACTCCGACGGCACCGGCGACGCCTCGGGCGGTGGCCCTTCGCCGTGGGGCGGCCAGTGGAGCGACCAGCAGCCGGGCCGCGCCCAGGGCGGCCGGTTCGGCGAGCGCCCGGGCAGCGGGGGCGGCGGACAGGGCGGACCCGAGGGGCAGGGCGGGCCCGGCGGACCCGGCCCCGGTTCCGGCATGCGCTGGGACCCGACGGACCCGGCCCAGCGCCGCGCCCGCTTCGCGCTCCTCGCGGGCATGTGGGGCTTCTTCTTCGTCCTGTTCGGTGTGCCGTCCGTGGCGCTGCTGCTCGGTGCGCTCGCCCTGTACTGGGGCATCAGCGCGCTGCGCACCAAGCCCCGCAAGCGCAATCCGGACGAGCCCGTCGCGCCTGCCACGCCCACCGCGCCCGCCGCGCCCGCCGTCCAGGAATCGTCGCGTCCGACGACGACCGCGGCGATCAGCGGCCTGGTCACGGGCGGCCTCGCCCTGGTGATGGTGGCGTCGCTGTTCACGGCGAAGCTCGTCTACAGCGACTACTTCGAGTGCCGGTCGGACGCCCTGACCAACGCGGCGCAGAAGTCCTGCGAGGACCTCCTGCCGAAGCAACTGCGTCCTCTGCTCACCAAGTAGGACGCGGCGCCTCGGGCGTCAGGCCTCGGGCACGTCAGGCCTCGGGCTGCTCCCCCGGCAGCGGCTGAGGCTGCGGCTGCGGCTGCGGCTGCGACGGCTCGGCGGATGCCTCCTTCAGCAGCGCCCAGCGCGTCTCACGGGACGACTCGTCGAAGAAGTCATAGGGCTCGAACTCGGCCGGTTCCAGGCCGGGTTCGGGCTCCGGCACGGCCGCGGACCTGCGGGGCCGCCGCGCCACCACCGACGCCGCCCACGCCGCGACGCGGGCCCGCACCGCGAACTCCCGGCCGCGCCACCAGCGCACCGCGAGCGCCGTCGGCAGCCCCACGACGCCGGTCCAGGCCGCCGCCGCCAGACCCGTCAGCCAGCCCACGGGCCCGAACGCGGCGAGTGCCGCGCCCCCGAGCGCCCCGCCCGCCGCCACCGCGAGCACGGCAAGAGCGACCCCGCACAGGGCGGCCGCCACCGCCATCGCGTAGCCGACCCGGCCCCGCGACCACTGCTCCGTCTCGCCCGCCGTGGCCACGAACCAGGCCACGGTCACCGCCGCCACCAGCGGCACCGCACCCACCGCCCAGGTCAGCGGTGACCCGGCGCCCGCCGACGGCAGTGCCGCGAGCAGCGGGAAGGCGGGCAGCAGCGGCCCGCCCGCGCTGCCGAGCGGGCCGACCGTGTGGCCGGCGCCGAGCACGACGCCGGGCCCGAGCGCGTACGCGGCGCCCCAGATCACGGCGTTCGGCACCAGTGCGAGGCAGAGCAGCAGCACCGCGAACCGCCCCGACCAGGCCTCGGTGAGCTCCAGGAACGACGCGTGGACCGCTCCCCCGTGCCAGACGAGGCCCGCGGCCACCACCAGCGCGCCGCCTGCGACCAGGGCGAGGACCCCGGCGGCCGCGGCCCGCGCGGCGACCGGCAGCACCTCGCGCAGGAACACCTCGGGCAGCACGTCCGTGCAGCGGCGCAGCACCCCGGGCAGCGGGCCCCGCGGCCGCCCGAGCGCGGTCCACACCCCGGCCCCGGCCGCCGCCACGGCGACCACGAAGAGATGGGCCGCGCAACTCACCCACGAGGGGCGCAGCTCGCCGCCGGACGCGTAGGACGCGGCGGCCGCGCCGACCAGCAGATAGCCGAGCACGGCCCCGCCCCAGACGCCCGCCGCCTCCGCCCCTTCGGTGTCCACGGTGTCCGCGGTGTCCTCGGTGGCGTCGCGCACCGCCCGGTGCAGCAGCCACACCGGCAGCACCAGCAGGAGCAGCGGGGTCAGCCCCATCGGCGCGGGCACCCCGGACAGCGTGTCCGTCCTGACGATCTCGGCGCCGTGCGCGAGCAGCCACACCGCGGCGGCCGTGTGCAGGGCGCCGCCGGGCCCGCTGTCGGGGTAGGGCGAGCTGATCCACAGGACCATCACCAGGACGGCGCACGCCCCGAGCCCGAGCCCGGCCGCGACGGCGCCGCCGAGCACTCCGGCGGCGGGCCCGGGTGCACGCTCCCGCGCGCGGGTCAGCAGCAGGGGCAACGACAGTCCACGGCCGGTCATTTGGGTCACCGGGCCATGCTCCCAACGACACGCGCTTTCGCCGCGTAACAGGCGAAGTACGGATGTGTCGCTCAAGATACGTTTATGTACTTTTTCGCGCGAAAGGGTGTGTGGAGTTCCCGATGACGCAGCGTCCTACGACCTCCCTGCCGACACCCACCGAGCGCCGCAGGATCCGAGTGGCGAAGTCGCTGACGCAGACTCAGGTCGCGGAGCGGGTCGGCGTCACGCGCGCGACGGTCCAGTCCTGGGAGACGGGCCGCACCGCTCCGCGCGGCCGCAAGCGGGAGGTCTACGCGAAGCTCCTGGCGGAGCTGGCCGCGGCGCCCACCGCTGCGGCCCCGGAGCCGAAGGCCGTGAAGGAACCCGTGAAGGAACCCGAACCGGTGGCGGCGCCGGTGGCCGCGGTATCCGTAGCCCCCGTAGCGCCCGTGGCCCTCACCAAGACGAAGGCCGCGACCGCCGTCAAGGAGCGCCCGCCGCAGGGCACCGGGGGCGACCCCGGGTCCAGCGCCGAGGCCGAGCCCGTCACCGTGCCGGAGCAGGCGCCGGGCAGAAGTCCGGCCGAGGCGTTCGACGCGCTGTACGCGTACTGCGCCCCGCACCTGGTCCGCCAGACCTATCTGCTCACCGGGCGGCGCACCCTCGCCCGGGAGTCCGTCGAGCGTGCCTTCCAGCTGGCCTGGCAGCGCTGGCCCGAGGTCGCCGTCGACCCGGACCCGGCGGGCTGGGTGCGCGCCGCGGCGTACGAGTACGCGATGTCGCCCTGGCACCGGCTGCGCCCCGCGCACCGCCAGCCGGACGCGCCGCCCGCCGACGCCGACGACCGCAAGCTCATGGACGTCCTGCTGAGCCTGCCGCCCGCCTACCGGCGCACCCTGCTGCTCTACGACGGCGTCGGGCTCGACCTGCCGGACACCGCGGCCGAGACGGAGGCCAGCACCCCGGCCGCCGCGAACCGGATCCTGCACGCCCGCGCGGCCGTCGCCGAGCAGCTGCCTGACCTGTCCGTTCCCGAGCAGTTGCAGCAGCGCCTCACCGAGCTGGCGGGGGCGGAGAAGCTCGACGCCCCGAAGCCCACGCTCGTCCGCGACGTCGGCGAGAAGCGCACCCGGTTCTGGACGCGCGCCGCGATCGCCGTCACCGTCCTGATCATCGGCGCGACCGCGCTCACGGTCCGGGTGGCCCCCACGCACTACGAGCCGGCGCCCGCGCCCGGCGCCCCGATCAGCGGGGTCCCGCCGCTGACCGGCCCGGGACGGCTGACCGAGCACGAGCGGGAGCTGCGCAAGCAGCTGCGGGACGAGCTGAGCGGCGGGCCCGAGCGCCTTGCACCGGCCGCCGAGTAGCCGGACACGCGAGTGGGCCCGCACCTTCGAAAAGGTGCGGGCCCATTCGCGTAGCGGCGTACGAACTACGAAAGCAGCTCGCGGGCCAGCTTGGCGGTCTCGGTCGGGGTCTTGCCGACCTTGACGCCCGCGGCCTCCAGGGCCTCCTTCTTCGCCTGGGCGGTGCCCGACGAACCGGAGACGATGGCGCCCGCGTGGCCCATGGTCTTGCCCTCGGGGGCGGTGAAGCCCGCGACGTAGCCGACGACCGGCTTGGTGACGTGGGCCTTGATGTAGTCGGCCGCACGCTCCTCGGCGTCGCCGCCGATCTCACCGATCATGACGATCAGGTCGGTGTCGGGGTCCGCCTCGAACGCCTCCAGGGCGTCGATGTGCGTCGTACCGATGACCGGGTCGCCACCGATGCCGACGGCGGACGAGAAGCCGAGGTCACGGAGCTCGTACATCATCTGGTACGTCAGCGTGCCGGACTTCGAGACCAGGCCGATGCGGCCCGGCTTCGTGATGTCGCCCGGGATGATGCCGGCGTTCGACTGGCCCGGCGTGATGAGGCCGGGGCAGTTCGGGCCGATGATGCGGGTCTTGTTGCCCTTCGACTGCGCGTACGCCCAGAAGGCGGCGGAGTCGTGGACGGCGATGCCCTCGGTGATCACCACGGCGAGCGGGATCTCGGCGTCGATCGCCTCGATCACGGCGGCCTTGGAGAAGGCCGGCGGGACGAAGAGGACGGACACGTTGGCGCCGGTCTTCTCCATCGCCTCGGCGACCGTGCCGAAGACGGGGATCGACGTGCCGTCGAAGTCCACGTCCGTGCCGGCCTTGCGCGGGTTCACGCCGCCGACGATGTTCGTGCCGTCACCCAGCATGAGCTTGGTGTGCTTCATGCCCGTGGCACCGGTCATGCCCTGGACGATGACCTTGCTGTCCTTGTTGAGGAAGATAGCCATGGCTGTTCTGTCCCTCGTCCCTTACTTCGCGGCCGCGAGCTCGGCGGCCTTGTCGGCCGCGCCGTCCATGGTGTCCACGCGCTGCACCAGCGGGTGGTTGGCGTCGGAGAGGATCTTGCGACCCAGCTCGGCGTTGTTGCCGTCGAGGCGGACGACGAGGGGCTTCTCGACCTTCTCGCCCTTCTCCTCGAGGAGCGCGAGCGCCTGGACGATGCCGTTGGCGACCTCGTCACAGGCGGTGATGCCGCCGAAGACGTTGACGAACACGGACTTGACGTCCGGGTCGCCGAGGATGATCTCCAGGCCGTTCGCCATGACCGCGGCGGAGGCGCCGCCGCCGATGTCGAGGAAGTTGGCCGGCTTCACGCCGCCGCCATTCGCCGATGTGTACGCCTCGCCGGCGTACGCGACGACGTCCAGGGTCGACATGACCAGACCGGCACCGTTACCGATGATGCCGACCTCGCCGTCGAGCTTGACGTAGTTGAGGCCCTTCTCCTTGGCAGCAGCCTCGAGCGGGTTGGCTGCGTCCTTGTCCTCGAGCGCCTCGTGCTCCGGCTGGCGGAAGTCGGCGTTGGCGTCCAGGGACACCTTGCCGTCGAGCGCCAGGATCCGGCCGTCCTTGGTCTTGACCAGCGGGTTCACCTCGACGAGGAGCGCGTCCTCGGCGACGAAGGTGTCCCACAGGGTGACCAGGGCCTCGGCGACGCCCTCGGCCACGTCGGCCGGGAACTTCGCCTGGGCCACGATCTCGCGGGCCTTGGCGATGTCCACGCCGTCCACGGCGTTGACCGGGACCTTCGCGAGGGCCTCGGGGGTCTTCTCCGCGACCTCCTCGATGTCCATGCCGCCCTGCACCGAGGCCATGGCCAGGAAGGTGCGGTTGGTGCGGTCGAGGAGGTACGAGACGTAGTACTCCGCCTCGATCTCCGGAGACAGCTCGGCAATCATCACCTTGTGGACCGTGTGGCCCTTGATGTCCATACCGAGGATGTCGGTGGCTCGGGCCACGGCCTCGTCGGCGTTCGCCGCCAGCTTCACGCCGCCGGCCTTGCCGCGGCCGCCGACCTTCACCTGCGCCTTGACGACGGACTTGCCGCCAAGCCGCTCGGTCGCCTCGCGGGCTGCCTCAGGCGTGTCGATGACTTCACCGGCCAGCACCGGTACACCGTGCTTGGCGAAGAGGTCCCTCGCCTGGTACTCGAACAGGTCCACGCGCGTCCGTCCCTATCAGTGATCTCGCGGTTCTGCGGTCTTCGTCTGCGTGGGCGTGCCGCGATGGGCAACGTGACTCCGCTGTCACAAGGGAGGCGTACGAGGCGTACACAGTGGCCGGTACGCGGCATGTCCGTCTCGCAGGTTATCGCCGCTCAGCGATGGCTTCTAAATCGCAGATCACACCTGAGCGGTGATACCGGTCACAGAGCGCATTCTCATGGACCGTTTTTCTCGCTGTTGTCGCGTTCTTCGCGGCCTCACCGTGCGGGGGTACGCACGGTGAGGCCACCCGAAGGACCCCGGGTGGTGCTCGGTCGGGGTCCTGGGCGGGCGGCCCGTCCCCACGGTCCGCCCGCTCGTACGCCGCGCTCTGCCCGTTCGTCCCGACGGCATTCGGCCGACCGGGCTGCGCGACGTCGGTCAGATGCCCGGCACGTAGCTGGGCGCGACGGAGGTGGCGACGCCCTGCACGCCGGTGACCGCGTTGCCCGCCAGCGGCTGCGCGTCGGCGACGACCGTGCCAGTCAGATCCTGCGCGAAGGGGGCGACCGTGCCCGTGACGCCGGCGGCGAGAGGAGCCGCCTCACCGCCGACGACGGTCTGCGCGAACGGGGCGACGTTGTCCCCGACGACCCCGCCCACGAACGGCGTGACGTCTCCGGTGACACCCCGCACCAGTCCGTGGGCGCTGCCGGTGACGCCCTGCACGACGGGGCTCACGTGGTCGACGACGGTCCGCACGACCGGCTGCACGGCGTCCACGACCCCGGCGGCGAACGGCTGGACGTCGCCCCCGGCCAGCGCCTGCGCGAACGGGACCGCCTCACCGGTGACCCCGGCCGCCAGCGGCTGCACCCGGCCGGTCACGCCCTCGGCGAAGGGCCCCACCTGCTGCCCGACGAGGCCGGTCGCGAAGGGAGCGACGTCCCCGAGCGCGCCGCCCGCGAGCACCGTCACGTCCCCGACGGCCTGGCCCGCGACGGGCAGCACGCCCTGGACGGCGGTGGCGGCGACGGGCGGCAGCACGGCGGACGCCGTCTCACCGGCGATGGGGGTGGCGGCGGCCACCTGGTTCTGAACCTGGTCCTGGACCCGGCTCTCGACCTGGCCCTGACCCTGGTCCTCGAGCTCGGGCGCGAAGGCGGAGAGCGGACCGAAGAGGTAATCGACGTCGTCCTGAGCCTTGCCGGCCTCGGCAGCCTTGCCGACGTTGACGGACTTGCCGACCTCGGCGGACTTGGCGGCGGCGTCCCGCGTCAGGTGCGACGCCGTTTCCTGTACGCGGTCCTGCACCTGGTCCTGCACGTGGTCCTGCACGTGGTCCTGTACGTCGGACACGGCGTCCGGGGTCACGTCCGGCACGGACAGCGAGTGGTGGGCGGGCAGTTCGTCGGCGCTGGCCACGGCGGAGCCGAGGGCCCAGGCGCCGCCGACGCCCGCGGCTATGACGAGGGAGCGGCGGATGTTCTTGTTCATGGGTGCGTGGTTCCTTCGAATTCTCAGGGGTGGGCAGACCTGTTCCGCCCCCGCGCGGCAGGTCACGAGCGGGGAACGGGCTGCCCTAGCCGGGGAATTCGGGAATGTCGCGATGCCGGTCGGCCACCGGCGCGGGCCGTGCCGACGCGGGCGCGCCGGGCGGCAGCAGCACGGGCACGCGGCTGTCGAACGCCGCCGCGTGCAGATCTCCGTGCCGCGTCGAACTGCCGTCGCCCGCCGAGGCGTTGGCCACGGGCGCGCCGTCCGGGCGCGTCGGGATGCCGCCGGGTGCCGGCGACTGCGCGGCGGTGTGCCGGGCGGCCGTGGACCCGCGGTGCGGTTCGTGCGCCGGTACGTCGCTGAAGAGCGCGGCACCGTACGCCTTCGGGCCCGCGACCTCGGCGGAGCGCTTGTGGTGCTCGCCCTCGGCGGCGTGCGCGGATGCAGGGGCGGCGGTGCCC
Source organism: Streptomyces sp. NPDC050085 (assembly GCF_044460595.1). Taxonomy (NCBI): domain Bacteria; kingdom Bacillati; phylum Actinomycetota; class Actinomycetes; order Kitasatosporales; family Streptomycetaceae; genus Streptomyces; species Streptomyces sp. NPDC050085. The sequence goes on from NZ_JBITJZ010000004.1 coordinate 696,670, forward strand.
GACCGGTCGGCGGGCGCGGACGGCACCGGGGGTACCGACGGCGCCGGCTCGGGGTCCGAACCGCCGGGCCAGCCGGGAAGTCCGGGCAACCTCGGCGTACCGGACGGCAGCGGCCGGGACGCCGCCCCGGCGAGGCCCTCGACGACCTGCCCCGTCAACTCACCCACCGGCCGCACCACTTGGCGGACGACATCGGCGACGGGCCGTACGACCTTGTCCCGTACGGGTTCGGTGACGCGTACGGCTTCAGTTGCGTGTACGGGTTCAGTTGCGCGTACGGCTTCAGTTGCGCGTACGGGCGCGAGGTCGCGCACCCGTTCGACCACCCGCTCCCGCACCTCGCGCATGGGGCGCACCTCGCCCACCTCGTGCACGGCCGCATGACGCTGCAGGAGAGAACCGACGGAGTCGTCCGCATGGGCCTGGCCGCCGCACAGGAGGCCGAGGCCGATCAACCCGCCGAGCAGCAGCGCCAGTTGCAGCGCACGTCGCCCGACCGCCGCGCGCAGCAGGCGCCCGGCGGGAACGGGAAGAGTGGTCTGGGAAGTCACGGTGCGCCGATCCTCGCACGGGACGAGGGCGCCTGCGCAAGCCCCGTGTTACCGATGGGTACTCATATCCGGTTTGCCGCGACTCCCCCTGTTCCCCCGGTATCGGATGCCGCGTCGGGTATCGGCAGGGGCCGCTTCTCGATGGCCGCGGCCATCACGTCGGGGAACAGATCCGGGGTGCAGGCGAACGCGGGCGCCCCGAGTGCGGCGAGTGCCGCCGCGTGCTCCCGGTCGTAGGCGGGCGTCCCCTCGTCGGAGAGCGCGAGCAGCGTCACGAACTGGACCCCGGATGCCTTCATCGCCGCGACCCGCTTCAGCATCTCGTCGCGGATGCCTCCCTCGTAGAGGTCGGAGATGAGCACGACGACCGTCTCGGCGGGGCGGGTGATCTGCGACTGGCAGTACGCGAGCGCCCGGTTGATGTCGGTGCCGCCGCCGAGCTGGGTGCCGAACAGGACGTCGACGGGGTCGTCGAGCTGGTCGGTGAGGTCGACCACGGCGGTGTCGAAGACGACGAGCCGGGTCTGTATCGACCGCATCGAGGCGAGCACGGCCCCGAACACGGAGGCGTAGACGACGGACGCGGCCATCGAGCCCGACTGGTCGATGCAGAGGATCACCTCCTTCTTGACGGACTGCGCGGCCCGCCCGTACCCGACGAGGCGCTCGGGCACGATCGTGCGGTACTCGGGCAGGTAGTGCTTGAGGTTGGCCGCGATCGTGCGGTTCCAGTCGATGTCGTGGTGGCGCGGGCGGCTGACGCGGGCGCTGCGGTCGAGGGCGCCGGTGAGCGTGGCCCTGGTCCGGGTGGCGAGCCGCTTCTCCAGGTCGTCGACGACCTTGCGGACGACCGCTCGGGCCGTCTCCTTCGTCGTCTCCGGCATCGCCTTGTTGAGCGAGAGCAGCGTGCCGACGAGGTGCACGTCGGCGTCGACCGCCTCCAGCATCTCGGGTTCGAGCAGCAGCGCGGACAGGCCGAGCCGGTCGATGGCGTCGCGCTGCATGACCTGGACGACGGAGGACGGGAAGTACGTGCGGATGTCCCCGAGCCAGCGGGCCACCGACGGGGCGGAGGCTCCGAGCCCGGCGGTTCGGGGGCCGCCCGGTGCCGGCTTTCCTCCGCCGCCCGAGCCGTACAGTGCGGCCAGCGCGCCGTCCATCGCCGCGTCCCGGTCCGCGAGCGGGCAACCCGTGCCGTCGGCCCCGGCGTCGCCCCCGAGGACCATGCGCCAGCGCCGGAGTCGCTCGTCGCCAGCAGTCGTCGTGGTCGTGGCGTCCGTCATCTCGCGGTCTCCTCAGGGTCGTTGATGCGCGTTCTCGTCTGCGGGGTGACTCCGTCGTGGGCGGGTGCGGCCGTGTGGGGGCTGGTCGCGCAGTTCCCCGCGCCCCTGGAGATGCGCACTTCGTGCGCCATCTCCATCAGCCCGCACCCGCCGGCCGACGGAGTCACCCCGCCCCCACCCCGAGCAGCATCCGGACGACCGGCACCACCGCGTCCGCCCGCCCCGCGTCGAACTCCTCGCTGAACCCGGAGACCGCCCCCGCCCCGGCGGACGCCGAGGACGCGGGGCCACGGCTGACCAGTTCCCCCAGGGCCCGTCGGACTCCGGGTTCGTACGCCGAGAACGTGCGGCGCAGCAACGGCAGTACGTCGATGAACGCGTCGCCCGGCACTCCCGTCAGCCACGCGTCGACCAGCGCGAGGAGTCGCTCGTCGTGGACGAGGAGGAGGCCGCCGCCCGAACCGCTGCCCGCGCCGCCGACGAAGCCCTCGATCCAGGCCGCCGCCTCGGCCGGCGGGGTGCCGGGCGAGAGGGCGAGGCCCATGAGGCGGGCCGCGTCGTCGTCGGCGAGTGCGCCCTCGTCCAGCAGGATCCGCACGCAGCGGCCGCGGACGACACCGGCCACGCTGTCCCGCACGGCGAGGGTGCGCAGCACGGCCCGCCAGCGGTCCCGCAGCGCGGCGTCCTCCAGGAGCCCGACCGCGGAGTGCACCGCGTCGACGTGGTCGCGCATCCCGGACGCCGCGTCGGTGTCGAGGCCCGCGCACGCCGGGGGCAGCCCGACGAAGACCCGCTCGGCCAGGCCGGTCGCCACCCCGGCGAGGGCGGCGGTGTCGGTGCCGCGCACATCGCCGTAACGCAGGGCGCGGACCAGGGCGGGCAGGGCCTGGGCGAGGTGGCCGACGTCCGTGTCGAGGGCGGCGCGGTCGGCGAGGACCCGCATGACGACGGGCAGCGCGTCCGGCAGCCCGGCCAGCAGGCAGTGCTCGGCGAGCGCCGTGACGTCGGCGAGGGCACGCGCGGCCACGGCGTCCGCCTCGGCCTTGGCGCTCGCCGCGGCGAGCACGGTGGTCCCCCACACCCCGGCCTCCGCGACCCGCACCGAGAGCTCGGGCTCCCAGCGCAGCCGCCAGGTCTCGCGGAACGTGCCGGTGGAGCCCCGCGCGGATCTGGCCGGTTCGCCCCAGGCGACGCCGAGGAGGCGCAGGCGGTGCAGCAGGCGGCTGCGCGCGGCGTCGGTGTCACCTCGAAGGTCGAGGTCCAACTCCCGCTCCGGCGCGGCCGGTTTGAGCCGAAGGGTGCGCTGGGCCCGGGTCAGGTCGCGCTGCAGGGGGACGGCGGGCGCCGCCTCCGGCACCTCGCCCAGGACGTCGCCGACCACGAGCCTGTCGTGGATGAGCGACAGCGGGACGTCCGAGCCCTCGCAGAGCACGGCCCGGACGGCGTCGGTGGTCTCGGTCAGGCCCGCCAGCGGCCGTCCCCGCATCACGGCGAGGCTCTCGGCGAGCCGCACCGCCTCGATGACATGGGCGGACGACACGATCCTGTCCTCGTCGCGCAGCAGCCCGGCGACCTTGGTCAGCCAGCGCTCCACGGGCCGGTCGGGAACGCCGAACAGATGCCCGTACCAGCCCGGCGACTCGATGCCCGCCCCGTACCCGCTGGCGCGCGCGAGCCGGCGGTGCGTCCAGGGAACCCAGGTCATGTCGACCTTGGCCTTCGGCAGCCCCTTCAGGAGGGCGCGGTCGGCGGCGACCGTGGTCCTCTCGCGGAGCGCGGGCACGTGCCAGGCCCCGCACACCACGGCGACGGAGTCGTCGAACTCCCTTTGCGCGGCACGCACTTGGAGCCGCATGTACGCCTCCCTGACCAGGTCACGGGCGTGCCCGCCGTCCCCGTACGACTCCCGCAGCGCGCCCATCGCCTCGCCGAGGGCGGCGAACGCGTCGCCCTCACGGTGCTCGACGACGTCCTCCCACCAGCGCTCCGCGTCGTCGTACCCGGCGGTCTCGGCGAGCACGCGCAGGGGATCGACGCGCACGTCACCCGCCTCCCCCTCCTCTCCCTCCTCCTCCAGCAACGCCTCCTCGGTGTCCCGCAGCGCCAGGCTGTGTGCGGCGGGCAGGTCGATGAAGCGGACCGGCACCTCGTGCTCCAGGGCCCAGCGCAGCGCGACCCACTCGGGCGAGAACTCGGCGAACGGCCAGAACGCCGACCTGCCCGGCTCGTCCACGACATGCGCGAGCAGCGCGACCGGCGGCCGCATGTCCTCCTCGGCGGCGAGCGGGACGAGGGCGTCGGCCTCCGGCGGGCCCTCGATCAGCACGACCGCCGGCCGGGCCTCGTCCAGCGCACGCCGCACGGCCCGCGCGGACCCTGGCCCGTGGTGCCGGACGCCGAGCAGCAGCGCTTCCTCGCTCATGCGCTCACCTCGCGGCAGGCCCGGTAGAAGTCCTTCCACCCGTCGCGCTCGCGCACCACGGCCTCCAGGTACTCCTGCCAGACGACGCGGTCGGCGGCCGGGTCCCGCACCACGGCGCCGAGGATCCCGGCGGCGATGTCCGAGGGCCGCAGCACGCCGTCCCCGAAGTGGGCGGACAGCGCGAGGCCGCTGGTGACGACGGAGATCGCCTCTGCCGTGGACAGCGTCCCGCTGGGCGACTTCACCTTCGTACGACCGTCCGCCGTCACTCCGTCGCGCAGCTCGCGGAAGACGGTGACGACGCGCCGGATCTCGTCGATGCCGTCGGAAGAGGCGGGCAACTCCAGTGCCCGGCCCACCTGTTCGACACGGCGCGAGACGATGTCGACCTCCATCTCCACGCTCGCGGGCAGCGGCAGCACCACGGTGTTGAAACGCCGCCGCAGCGCGCTCGACAGGTCATTGACGCCGCGGTCGCGGTCATTGGCGGTGGCGATGAGGTTGAACCCGCGCACGGCCTGCACCTCCTGCCCCAACTCCGGTATGGGCAGGGTCTTTTCGGAGAGGATGGTGATGAGCGTGTCCTGCACGTCGGCGGGGATGCGCGTGAGCTCCTCGACGCGCGCCGTCATCCCGTCCGCCATCGCCCGCATGACGGGGCTGGGCACGAGCGCGTCCCGGCTCGGCCCGTGCGCCAGCAACTGCGCATAGTTCCACCCGTACCGGATCGCCTCCTCGGGAGTGCCGGCCGTGCCCTGCACGAGCAGCGTGGAGTCCCCGCTGACGGCGGCCGCGAGGTGCTCGGACACCCAGGTCTTGGCGGTCCCCGGCACGCCGAGGAGCAGCAGGGCGCGATCGGTCGCGAGCGTCGTCACGGCCACCTCGACGATGCGCCGCGGCCCCACGTACTTCGGCGTGATCACGGTGCCGTCGGGCAGGGTGCCGCCCAGCAGATACGTGGCGACGGCCCACGGCGAGAGGCGCCAGCGGGCGGGGCGCGGCCGGTCGTCCTGCGCGGCCAGCGCCGCCAGTTCACCCGCGAACGCGTCCTCGGCGTGCGGGCGCAGCGCCTGCCCCTCGGCCTGCTCCCCTGTCCGGTCCTCGACGGAAACGGTCATGGCTGTCCCCCACCTTCTGATTCGCCCAACTCGAACCATCACGACGAGAGGTCGTGACGCCTCGTCGCGCGATGGGTTCCACGGTGCACCACGCCACTGACAATCGACGTCGCCCCCACAATCACCGCAGGTCAGAAGGGACTTCGGCTGGATTGTCAGTGCCGGGACCTACCGTCGACGACATGACACAGCAGGGGGTGCGCTGGACGTCGGACCAGGTGCTTGCACTGGCGCCTGACGCCGCGTCACGCAAGGCGGGAAGCAAGCTCGGGGAAGCGGGACCCTGGTCGGCGACCGGGAGTTCGGATGCGGGAGGGGTGTGGGGGCTGTGCAAGGGAAGCGGCAGCAAGCCGTACCAGACGATCGTGGACATCGGCGGCGGCTCCGGCGGGGCGGGCCCGGCGTACAAGTGCAGTTGCCCGAGCCGCAAGTTCCCGTGCAAGCACGCGCTCGGACTGCTGCTGCTCTGGGCGGGCGCGGACCCGCGGATCCCGGCCGGACAGACGCCACCGGACTGGGCCGAGCAGTGGCTGGAGGGCAGACGCAAGCGGGCCGAGACGAAGCAGGAGGAGTCGACCGCACCCGGTTCCGCCGACGCACGGGCAGACCCTGAGGCGGCCCGGCGCAGAGCGGAGCGCCGCGCGCAGCGGATCACGGCGGGGGCCTCGGAGTTGGAGCAGCGCCTGACCGATCTGCTCCGCGGCGGCCTGGCTCAGGCGGAGCGGGCCGGATATGGGATGTGGGAGGAGACGGCGGCCCGCATGGTCGACGCGCAGGCGCCCGGACTTGCCTCGCGCGTACGGGAGTTGGGGGCGATCCCCGGGTCCGGTCCGGGCTGGCCGGTGCGGCTCCTCGAGGAATGCGCCCTCCTCCACCTCCTCGACCAGGGCTGGCTGCACCGTTCGGAGCTTCCCGAGGACCTGGCGGCGACGGTCCGCTCCCGCGTCGGACTCCCCGCCTCGCCCACGGGCCGGCCGATCCGGGACGACTGGCTGGTCCTGTCCCAGTACGACTCGGCGGACGGGCACCTCACCACGCGCCGCATATGGCTGTACGGCGCCGAGTCGGCCCGCACGGTCCTGCTGCTGTCCTTCGGGGCGGCGGGCCGTGCCCCCGCGCTCGCCCTGCCGGCCGGGCTGACGCTGGAGGCGACGGTCACGGGGCATCCCGGGGCGGGGGCCCTCCGGGCGGAGCTGGGCGAACAGTTCTCGACGCCCTCGGCAACAGGGGTTCGCCCTGCGGGAGTTGATGCGGGCGGCGCCGTCGCGGCGTACGGGGACGCGCTTGCGCTGGACCCGTGGCTCGACTCGTGGCCGGTGACCCTGGCCGACGTCATACCGGCCCGGGCGCCCGACGGCACCTGGCAACTGACGGACTCCGACGGCAAGTCGGCCCTCCCCCTGACCGCCCCTGCGGCGGCCTCGCCCGGCCTGTGGCGCCTGGTCGCGCTCTCGGGCGGCGAGCCGGTGACGGTGTTCGGCGAATGCGGCCATCAGGGCTTCCGCCCCTTGTCCACGTGGACGGCGACGTCCCCCGAGATCCGCCCCCTGTGCTGATCGCCTCCGGCGCGGGGCGGGTTCGGCGCGGGGCCCTGTTTGAACGGTTGCCCGGCGTGTGTGTCTTCGACCGGGGTCGGGCTGAGCCCTTGTTGTATCGCGCACCCAGCGCTCGGGTGCCGCCTTGCCCACCCGTGCCGCCCCAGGCGGCAGACTGCCCAAGGCGGGGGCGGAGTGACCGGATACCCAGAGGCGGGGGCGCCCCGCAGCCGAAGGCGGGCGGGCGCAGCCCTCATCGAAGGGTGCGGTCCCACCGGCGGTTGGCCGCTCGGCGACGGGAGGGGACGTGTCGGGGTGCCCCCGCAGGACACCGCAGGCACCCAACCCGGGACGCCGCGCCGTAGGCGCACACGCGACGGTGACCGGAGCCCGGCCGAGGAGGTACCCCGACACGGCCCCGCCCCACGACGAAAGCAACAGCGCACCGAACCCGGCCGGGTATTAGCAGTCAGCCTCCGGCCCACGACGAAAGCAACAGCGCACCAAACCCGGCTACATCACGGAGGGGTACTCATGGCCAGTTCCATCAGCACCAGCACCGGCACCGGCACCGGCACCGGCACCGGCACCACCGACACGACCTGGGACGACCTCGTGACCGCCGCTCTGCTCGGAACCGAACGGCGCCCACTCAGCCGCCCCGGCGAGCTGCTCGACGAGGCCGCCCTGCAGACGGTGCGACGCCGCGCGGGCCTGCGTCCGGCCCCGGCCGCGACCCCGCCTGACCCGGCCGCCACCGACCCGCGCCCACCCCTGCCCGCCCCCGCCCGCGGCCGACTGGCGATGCTGCTCACCGACCGCCCCGGCACCGGCACCACCCGCCGCGGCACGGCCCCGGACCTCCTCGAACTGCTGCCGCAGTGGCTGGCCACGGCCAACAACCACGGCTACGCACCCCCGCCCGAACTCCTCCCCGCCCTGCTGGACGCGGCACGCGGCCGCACCGACCTCCGCCCGGGGGCCCTCACCTTCGCGGGCCCGCGCGCACTGTGGCTGGCCCGGCTCAACCCGGACTGGAAGTTCGCCCTGCGCGCGACCCCGGGCGCAGGCGCCGCGCTGCCCGCACCGGAGGAGACCGAACAGGTTCAACTCCTGTGGGAGGAGGGCCTGTTCGCGGAGAGGGTGGCGCTGCTGGCCGCTGTCCGGGCCCATGATCCCGAGGCGGCCCGCACTCTCCTGGAGAGCACGTGGGGCACGGAGCGCGCCGAGGACCGGTTGATGTTCCTGGACTCACTGCGTACGGGACTGGGCGACGCGGACGAGCCGTTCCTGGAGCGGGCGTTGACCGACCGCAGCCGCAACGTGCGGGCGACGGCGGCCGAGCTGCTCTCCGCGCTGCCGCACTCCGCGCTGGCCGGGCGGATGGCGGACCGGGCCCTGTCCTGCGTAGCGCTCGACCGTGCGACGGGAACGGTCGTCGTGGAGGCTCCGCACGAGTGCGACGCGGCGATGGAGCGGGACGGAGTAACAGCCAAGCCGCCGGCGGGCCGGGGCGAACGGTCGTGGTGGTTCGGCCAGTTGGTGGAGGCCGCGCCCCTGGGGAGCTGGCCCGCGAGGCTGGGCGACCGCACCCCGGAGGAGATCGTGGCGCTGCCGGTGGCCGACGACTGGCGGAGCGAGTTGCACGGGGCGTGGTGCCGGGCCGCGGTGCGCCAGCGGGACACGGGCTGGTCGCGGGCGCTGCTCGGGGCTCCGACGGCGCCGGGGGCGGCGGGGCCCGGGGCGGTGTCGCTGGCGGAGCGGGCGAAGTTGCTGACGGCGCTGCCGGGGGTGGAGCGGGCGGACTGGGTCGGGCGGTTCATCGCGGCGCACGGGCTGTCGGAGGCGTTCCAGTTGCTCGGGGTGTGCGCGACGCCGTGGGCCCCGCCGCTCGGCCGGGCGGTGGTCGACGCGCTGAACATCGCGCGGGACGCGGGGAGTTACCCGTGGAGTTTCAGTGGGGTGATGGGCCTTGCCGAGCGGTGTCTTGACCCGGAGGAGGCGGCCCGGCTCGAGGGGCTCACGGCCACCGTGGAGGAGCGGGAGGACGCGGCGCCCGGGGCCGGGGGCTACTGGTCCGAGGCGTTCCAGAGACTGGTCGGCACGCTGCGGCTGCGCGGGGCGATGCGAAGGGAACTGGCGGGGCTGGACGGGTAGAACGAGCAGACCGGACAAGACGGGTAGGGCAGGCAGGGCAGGCAGGGCGGGTAGGGCGGGTAGGACGAGCAGTCGGCGCGTGATGCCGACCGGGGTGACGGCGCCCGTTTCACCCCGCCCCACGACACACCCGCCCCACGACGGAACCCGCCGCACAACAACACCCTCCGCACGACAAAACCCGCCCCACCCGGAGGGCTACGCCTGGGCGGGCTGCCTGACGTTCGCGCGGACCCAGTCCACGATCGACGCCGTCGTCGCGCCCGGCGTGAAGATCTCCGCGACGCCCTTCTCCTTGAGCGGCGGGATGTCGGCCTCGGGGATGATGCCGCCGCCAAAGACGAGGATGTCCGCTGCGTCGCGCTCCTTGAGCAGCTCGATGACGCGGGCGAACAGCGTGTTGTGCGCGCCGGAGAGGATGGACAGGCCGATCGCGTCGGCGTCCTCCTGGATCGCGGTGTCGACGACCTGCTCGGGGGTCTGGTGCAGGCCCGTGTAGATGACCTCCATGCCGGCGTCGCGCAGCGCCCGCGCGATCACCTTGGCCCCACGGTCGTGACCGTCGAGCCCCGGCTTCGCGACGACCACGCGGATCGGACCGGTTGCCACACCCATCACTGCCTCCATGAAGTGACTGACCCGCGGGCCCTTGTGGGGTCCCGTACCCGGGTTCCGGACGTCCCATCCCGGACACCCGAGGTGAACGAACGTTATCCACAGCATCCCGCACCCCGCCGTTTCGCGGTGCGGACCGAGGGGGAAATCACACGGTGGGACACGTTCGCTGCGCGCCGCGACCGCACCAGGCGAGACATCCGCCGCATCCGGGACAGGCGCGAAGGGAGCCGCTTCGAGGTCGCCGGGCCACCGCGCCGACAGCCGCACGGCACGGTGGCACGGTGCTTTCCCGGTGCGTTCGGCCGCACGGAGGCCGGATCACCGGGATCGGATCGCCAGGACCGGATCCGGACCTGGCCAGGAAGGTCTGCTCGGCACGGCTCCCATGAGCGCACACGGGGGACAGAGGCGTCGCTCGTGTGCCGACGGGAGGTCGACCGATGAAGGTCACGAGGGCCCTGCCCTTTCGCCCGCTCTGCCACCTGCTGCCCGCCAGACTGGCGGGTCTGTCCATCGCGCTGTTGAAGGCGACGGCACTCGAGCTGACGATCCTCGCGGGCCATCTGCTCCTCTACCCCTCGGGAATCCTCCCGGAGCGCCCGGACCGCAGGCACCCGGCGGCGCTCCCGGCAAAGTCATCACCGGACCTGGACCCAGACCTCCCGGAGGGCCCCGATCTCCAAGTGGGCCCCGACCCCCAGGACAGCGAACCCCTGGCGGACGCGCCGCGCCTGCCCACCCCCGACCGCTCCCCGGTCCTCCTCCTGCACGGCTTCATCGACAACCGCTCGATCTTCGTCCTGCTGCGCCGTTCGCTGGCCCAGCACGGCAGGCACCCGGTCGAGTCCCTCAACTACTCGCCCCTGACCTGTGACATCCGGACGGCGGCCGCGCTCCTTGCCCGGCACGTCGAGGAGCTGTGCGAGCGCACGGGCCAGGAGCGGATCGACATCGTGGGGCACAGCCTGGGCGGGCTGATCGCGCGCTACTACGTGCAGTGCCTCGGCGGCGACCGCCACGTGCGCACGCTGGTCACGCTCGGCACTCCGCACGGCGGCACCAGCGTGGCGCCGCTCGCCGACGCGCACCCGATCGTGCGGCAGATGCGCCCGGGGTCCTCCGTGGTCGAGGAGTTGAAGCGTCCCGCGCCCGGCTGTCGTACGCGCTTCGTGAGCTTCTGGAGCGATCTCGACCAGCTGATGGTCCCGGTGGAGACAGCCTGCGTCGACCACCCGGACCTGATCGCGCAGAACGTACGGGTCACGGGCATCGGTCATCTGGCGCTGCCGGTGCACCCGGCCGTCGCGACGGGCATCCGGCAGGCGCTCGACGCGGAGCCGGCGTCCGGGGCACGCGCCGGTTCCGTGGGCGGCCTGACCGTGGCGTGATCGCGCACCCCGCATCCCACACCCCGCCCGCCCCGAGCCGCGCGCAGCCCGAACCCCCGCCCCTGATCCCAATGAACCGCGTTTCAGGGCCATTTGATACGGCATCATGTGCACATCCGACGTCTCGACGGGGGAGCGCATGGAGGTCGGGGAGCGTTTGTCCGGGCGGTACCGGGTCGACGAGCGGCTCGGGCACGGTGGCATGGGGGAGGTCTGGAAGGCCTTCGACCTGGCCCTGAAGCGTGCCGTCGCCGTCAAGGTGCTGCTGGCGGGGCGCGCCGACGACCAGCTCATCTCCAGGTTCCGCCGCGAGGCCGTGCTCGGCGCGCGGCTGCAGCACCCCGGCATCACCGTCGTGCACGACGTGGGGCAGCACGACGGCCGGCTGTATCTGGTGATGGAGCTGCTGGACGGCGCGGATCTGGCCGTCCTCCTCAATCGTTCGCCGGGCGGGCTCGCGGTGGGCGAGGCGGTGGGCTTCGGGCTGCAGGCGGCCGAGGCACTGGTCGCCGCCCATGCCCGGCAGGTGGTCCACCGGGACCTCAAACCGGCCAACCTGTTCGTCGAGTCCGACGGGCGCCTGAAGGTCTGTGACTTCGGGATCGCGCGGGCCATGGACGCGTCCACCCAGCTCACCGCGCCCGGCTGGATGGTGGGCACGCCGCCGTACATGGCTCCCGAGCAGTGGCGCGGCGACCCCGTGGACACGCCCTGTGATCTGTACGCGCTGGGCTGCGTACTGAATGAACTCCTCACCGGAGAACCGCCGTTCGGGACCGACGCGCACCCCATGGCGGTCATGCGCCGTCATCTGGAGGACGTCCCGCGCGGCCCTCGGGAGACCCGGCCCGAGGTACCGCCCACGCTCGACGCACTGGTCCTTGACCTGCTGGCCAAAGACCCCGAGGAGCGGCCGACCGCGACGGCGGTGGCCGACGCGCTCAAGCTGCTGAACACGCCGGAGGCGCTGACCGGGATCGAGGTCGGCCCCGGCCCCAGCCCCGGCCCCGGCCCCGGCCCCGGCACGAGCAGCCGGGCCGACTTCCGCGAGACCGTCATCGAGCTGCTGGCGGAGGCCGAGCGTGCGGCCCGCGCGATCGATCTGCCCGACGGCGACGTGCCCGACGGCTGGTACGTGAACATGGCCCTGACCGCGTCCTACGTCGACGCGGAGCTCGCCGCCCGCTTGTTGGGCGTCGCCCAGGAACAGACGCAGCGGCAGCTGCGGGACACCCCCACCCTCCTGGCGTCCGAGCTGGCGCGCATGACAGGGCAGGCGCGGAACTTCGCGCCTGCCCGCGCCCGCCGGATCGGGGCCGAGGCGCTGCAGGCCCTCTTCCCCCTGGCGGGTGTGGACCGGGAGGTCGAGCTCAGCATGGTGCTGGATGAGGTGGCCTTCGTGGACCCCGAGCGCGCCACCCACCTCATCGATCTGCTGCGCCCCGGGAATCCCGGCCGGGACAAGATCTTGGCGCACGCCGCCGAAGCCGTCGCGGTCAGCGACCCCGGGCAGGCGTACGCGTACCGGAACCGGATCCAGGGCGAGTACTGGCGGCGGTCGGCCATGGTCCATGTCCTCGCCGAACAGGCCACGGCCGCGCAGGACCCCGAAGCCGCGCTGCACGTTCTGGAGGGGATGCGGCCGGAGCAACGCGTCGAGGCACTGTGGCTCGTGATCATGGGCTGGTGCCGTAGCCGCTACGCCGAAGCCGCGCAGCTGCTGCCGGCCATGGAGCGCGCCGTCGAACTGGCAGCGAAGGAGCGGATCGCCGAACTGCGGGAGCAGGCGGCGGAGGCCGAGGAGCGCGGCGCCCTGGTGGAAGCGGCCAAGGCACGGAACATGGTCGAGCGGATACTCGGCCGCGGCCCCGGCGAGACGACGACGGACAGCTCGCTGGACCGCGTCCTAAGGCACCTTCGGATGACCGGGGAAGGGCTCGATGCCTCGCGTCCCCGGCCGCGCACGACACCGGAGTCGGTACGGCAGACGGCGGCCGAGGCCCGCGCCCTGGCCGATCCCCGCGAGCGCGCGTTCAAGCTGACGAACGCCGCCTCGGCCCTGATCGACCGCGCCGCACCACCCCTCCCCGAGGCCCCACTCCCGCTCCCCCTGCACGCGGCCCCCACCATCACCGCACCCCCCGACGACCACGCCCGTCCGTCGCCCCACCACACCGACTGGATCTCCGAAGTGGTCACCCCCGCAGACCTCGCCGCGGCAGGGGACACCGTCGTCTGGTCCTCCGGCGACGTGATCGGCGCGCTCGACGCGGCGTCGGGGCTCCAGCGATGGACCGCCGTCGACGACCACGGCGTACCGGAGCCTCCCAAGGAGGCCGGTCAACCGCTGCGCTGCGCTGTGGACACGCACGCGATCTACCTCGCGACCGGCGGCGTGGGCAGCCCCGGTGTGCGGGTCGTGGCGCGGGGCGTGCGCGACGGACGGGTGCTGTGGTGGCGGGAGTTGCCACAGGCGGTGCGCGACCCTTCGACCAACCCCCTGCTTGTCCTCAACGGACTCGACAGACCCAACGGACTCAACGGACTCAACGGACTCAACGGACTCAACGGACTCAACGGGCTCGTGCTGTACCGGGACAACGTCACGGTCACCGCGCTCGACCCGGCGTCCGGCGAGGTGGCGTGGACCTTCCGGGCGCGGCAGGGCGCACCGCGGCCGGTCGCCGCCGGGCACGGCTGCGTCGCCGTCGTCGACGGGACGCTGATCCACGGCCTGGCGCAGACCTCGGGCGACGTCCGCTGGACACGGGCCAGAACCGCGCACCCCGAGACCGACTCCACCACCGACGGAGCCACCGACGACCACTCCGCCCCCGCCCCCGACCTCCTCCCCCTCCCCCTCGCCGACGAAGGCGCCGTCATCGTGCTGGACGCCGCGACCGGCGCCTGCCTGTGGAGACATCAGCTGCCGGGCACGCCGTCGCCAGTGCTCCCTGCCGCGGACGCGCTCGTCACCTCGTACGGCACCGGGCGCGGCACGGACGTGGTCCTCGCTCTCGACGCGGCGACCGGCGAGGTCCGCTGGGAGCGGCGGCTGCGCACGGCCGGGGGCCTGGAACTCGTGGGCGTCCGTTCGGGGTTGGTGGTGGCGAAGGCCGGTCGCGGCAGCACGGGGCTGCTGGGGCGTGCGCCGCGCCCGCCGTTCCTCATCGGGCTCGACGTCCTGGACGGAAGGCGGCGCTGGCGGTGGGAGAACCAGGGCATCGACGAGCGGTCGGCCGTCGCGCTCGACGGCAGCGGCGCCTTGGTGGCATGCCCCTTCGTCACGGCCGTGGCGCTGCCCACCACCTGACGAACGGCCGATCTGCCCCCGCGAACTCCCCGTCACCGGCCCATTTCTTCGAACGCATGTCGAACTCAGAGCCAAAGCTCTGCCCACAGTCCACCGAAAGGCGGCCGATTGCCCGTTTCCGCGAGGCATGAAACCTGCCGAAGATTGTCGTGCCCGCGTACCGCCGGGTACAGTCGCCGCACTGCTCTGGCAGCCCCTGTTGTCGAGGCGAAAGAGAAGTTGGTGAACGACCGTCATCCGTCGGGGACCGCGTACGACGCGGCGTACGACGGTTACTCCACGACCAGCTTCGCCGCCGACCCGCTCTTCGGAGACCTCCCGGGCAGCGAGCCCGCGTACGACACGGGTTCCTACGACACCGGCCAGTGGTACACGGCCGCGCAGCCCCAACAGCAGCAGTACACGGACCCGTACAGCACCGGCAGTTACGACACGACCGCCATGTGGGCGCAGACCGGCGAGTGGCCCGCGCAGTCCTATGGGACCCAGGCGTACACCACACAGACTCCGGTGTTCGGCACGACGGCGTACGACACCGGCACGTACGACACCGGCACCTATGACACCGGCGCGTACGACGCCACGGCCTGGAACTCCGGCGGCACCGCGCACGAGTACGTACCGGACCAGTACAGCCCCCCGGAGTTCCCCCAGGCCCACGAGCCGGAACCCGAACCCGAACCCGAACGGGGACCAGAGCTCGGCCCCGAGCCGGAACCCGAAGCCGACGAGCCCCAACACTCCTCCCCCGAGCGGGAGTTCACCCCGCGCGCGGCCTCCCGTGGGACCCGGACCCGCCGCCGCACCCCCGCCAAGCGTTCCGCGTTGCTGACCGTGGCCGTGCCCTCGGTGTGCGTGGTCGGGGTCGCCGGAGTCGCGGCGGCGTCGGTGATGGGCGGCGGGGACGACGGCAAGGAGACGCAGGCGGCGTCGGTGCCCGACGCGAGCGCGGTGAAGCCGTCCGTCGCCAACAACAAGCTGGACACGCAGCTCAAGGAGATGTCCGCGGACGCGGGCGACTTCGCCGACCGGGCGAGCCGCACGCAGGAGCGCATCGACCTGAAGGCGAAGCAGGAGGCGGACCGCAAGAAGGCCGCCGAGGAGGCCAGGCGCAAGGAAGCGCTGCGGCCCAAGTTCGCGCTGCCGGTGACGCAGCACGGGCTGAGCGCGTACTACGGCCAGGCCGGCATCAACTGGATGTCCGTGCACACCGGCATCGACTTCCCCGTCTCGTACGGCACTCCGGTGATGGCCGCGACGGACGGCACCGTGCGGACGCAGTGGAACAGCGCCTACGGAAACATGGCGATAGTGACCGCCAAGGACGGTACGGAGACCTGGTACTGCCACCTCTCCGCGCACACCGTGATGAGCGGGCCCGTGAAGGCCGGTGACGTGATCGCGCGGTCGGGCAACTCCGGGAACTCGACCGGACCGCACCTGCACTTCGAGGTACGGCCCGGCGGCGGCTCGGCGATCGACCCGCTGCCGTGGCTGCGCAGCCACGGCCTCGACCCCACCTGAGCCCGAGTCGGCTACAGCTTCTCGACCGGCGCGTACCGCAGCAGCAGCCGCTTCGGCTTCGGGTCGCCGAAGTCGATCGTCGCCTCCGCGTTCCCTCCCGAGCCGCTGACGCCCACCACCGTGCCGAGGCCGAACTGGTCGTGCGTGACGCGGTCGCCGACGGCCAGGGACACCACCGGCTTCTCGGTCGCCCGGCGCGTGGCGAACGCCGGGGTCGTGCGCGAGCGGGCCGAAGACTGCGCGGACAGCGAGGCCGCGATGCCGCCCCCGATGCCCTTGGTCGGCGCCGCCGGGGCCGAGCCGCCCGTGCGCTTCCACTCCAGGTGCGCGTCCGGGATCTCCTCCAGGAAGCGCGACGGCGGGTTGTACGAGGGCTGGCCCCAGGCGCTGCGCATGGTCGAGCGCGTGAGGTAGAGCCGCTCGCGGGCGCGCGTGATGCCGACGTAGGCGAGGCGGCGCTCCTCCTCCAGCTCCTTGGTCTGGCCAAGGGAGCGCATGTGCGGGAAGACGCCGTCCTCCATGCCGGTCAGGAAGACCACCGGGAACTCGAGGCCCTTCGCGGTGTGCAGGGTCATCAGGGTGATGACGCCGCTGCCGTCGTCCTCGTCCGGGATCTGGTCGGAGTCGGCGACGAGGGCGACGCGCTCCAGGAAGTCGGAGAGCGTGCCGCCGCCCTCCCCTTCCTCGGACGCGCCGGACTCCTGCTCGAACTCCAGGGCCACGGCGGCGAGTTCCTGGAGGTTCTCGATCCGGGTCTCGTCCTGCGGGTCCGTCGAGGCCTGCAACTCGGCGAGATATCCGGTGCGTTCGAGGACGGCTTCCAGGACGGTGGCCGGGCCCGCGCCGGACTCGACGATCGTACGGAGGTCCTCCATCAGCGTGTTGAACCGCTTCACGGCGTTGGTCGACCGGGCCGCCATGCCGTACGCCTCGTCGACGCGGCGCAGCGCCTGGGCGAAGCTGATCTTCTCGCGCAGCGAAAGGGCGTCGATCATCGCTTCGGCGCGGTCGCCGATGCCGCGCTTCGGCACGTTCAGGATCCGGCGCAGGGGGACGGAGTCCTCCGGGTTGGACAGGACCCTCAAGTAGGCGAGGACGTCCCGGACTTCCTTGCGCTCGTAGAAGCGGACGCCGCCGACGACCTTGTAGGGCAGGCCGACGCGGATGAAGATCTCTTCGAAGACACGGGACTGCGCGTTCGTCCGGTAGAAGACGGCGACGTCGCCCGCCTTCGCGTCGCCCGCGTCGGTGAGCCGGTCGATCTCCTCGGCGACGAACTGCGCCTCGTCGTGCTCGGTGTCCGCGACGTAGCCGGTGATCTGCGCGCCCGCGCCCGCGTTCGTCCACAGGTTCTTGGGGCGGCGCGACTCGTTGCGCTCGATGACCGCGTTGGCCGCGGAGAGGATCGTCTGCGTGGAGCGGTAGTTCTGCTCGAGCAGGATCGTCGTCGCGTCCTTGTAGTCCTCCTCGAACTGGAGGATGTTGCGGATGGTGGCGCCGCGGAACGCGTAGATCGACTGGTCGGCGTCACCCACGACGCACAGCTCGGCCGGGTCCGCGCCCTCGCCCTCTGTCGGTCCCACCAGCTCCTTCACCAGCGCGTACTGCGCGTGGTTCGTGTCCTGGTACTCGTCGACGAGGACGTGGCGGAAGCGGCGGCGGTAGTGCTCGGCGACGTCGGGGAACGCGCGCAGCAGGTTCACCGTGGTCATGATCAGGTCGTCGAAGTCGAGCGCGTTGGCCTCGCGCAGCCGCGACTGGTACATCGCGTAGGCCTGGGCGAGGGTCTTCTCGAAACCGTCGGCCGCCGTACCGGCGAAGTCCTCCTCGTCGATCAGCTCGTTCTTCAGGTTCGAGATCTTGGCGCTGAAGGACTTCGGCGGGAACTTCTTCGGGTCGAGGTCCAGGTCACGGCAGACCAGGGCCATCAGGCGCTTGCTGTCCGCGGCGTCGTAGATCGAGAAGGACGACGTGAAGCCGAGCTTCTTCGACTCGCGGCGCAGGATGCGCACGCACGCGCTGTGGAAGGTCGACACCCACATCGCGTTGGCCCGCGGGCCGACGAGGGACTCGACGCGCTCCTTCATCTCGCCCGCGGCCTTGTTCGTGAACGTGATCGCGAGGATCTGGCCCGGGTGCACACCGCGCTCGGCGAGCAGGTACGCGATGCGGTGCGTGAGGACGCGGGTCTTGCCGGAGCCCGCGCCCGCGACGATGAGCAGCGGGGCACCACCGTGCACGACGGCCGCCCGCTGGTTCTCGTTCAGCCCGTCGAGCAGGGCCGCCGGGTCGATCACCGGGCGCGGGGCGCCGTCGCGGTAGTGGGCGTCCCTGGCCGGGGGCACGTCGAACTTCCCGCCGAACAGGTCGTCCGGGATCGGCTCCGGGGCACTGTCGTGCTCGGGCTCCTCGGGCGGCGGCGGGGGCTCCTGCGTACCGCTCTGGAGGCTGGCCAGGAAGTTGTCGTCAAAGAGGCTGCTCATCGCCTTACGAGTCTAGGCCGCCCCACTGACACCACGCCGCCACCTTCACAAGACCCGAAAGACCGGCAGGTCAGAACCCCGTGATCCGCCAGACCTGGCCGCCGGGGGACTTCTTGCCGCCCTCCATCACCGTCCCGTCACGGTCCGCGACCGACCAGGCGGAGACGTAGACGCTGCCGTCCCGGCGGTCGACGGCGACGCCCGCGGGGAACGGCACCTTCATGCTCGTACGCTTCCCCGTCCCGTGGTCGACCCTGGTGACGGCCCCGGCGAAGAGCTGGCTGACGTACAGGTCGCCGTGGCCGCCCACCGCGAGGCCGGTGATCGAGCCGAAGCCGGACGTCCAGCCGAGGATCCTGCCGCGGGGGCTGACCTTCCAGACGCGGGCGGTGGGCCTGGTGGCCTCGCCGTTCAGGTCGCCGACGTAGAGGTTGCCGTCGGGGCCGAGGGCGAGCGAGGTCGGGACCGCCTCGTGGCCGTTGTGGTTCGGGAAGACGGTGAACGGCTTCGCCTTTCCGTCGGGCGAGACGACGATCAGGTCGTTGCCCGCCGCGTCCGCGACGACGGTCCGCCCGTCGGGAAGCGCGAGGACCGCGTACGGGTTGGAGTCGACGCTCGCCCTGTGCGGGTTGTGCTTCAGCTCGACGGCCGCGATGTCGGCGGCGACCTGGTAGCGGCCCCAGTCGAGCCGGAGCAGTTTGCCGAGCGTGTTCCACGGCCTGCCCCTGGGCACCTGGTCGGGCGGCGCCCACGTCATGACGCCCCAGGCACGGCCGTCTCGCACGGAGACGCCGTCGAGGCCGGTCGCGAAGCCGCCGTCCTTCGTGGCGGCGGACGGCAGGCCCTCGACGAAGCGGAACCGTTTGCGCTGTCCGTCCTCCCAGTAGATCTTGGTGACCGCGGCCGACGTGCCGATGCAGGTGTCGCCCTCGGGTCCGCCGCCCGGCAGGCACTTCCTGCCGCCCCGGCCGGCCTCGGCGACGTACAGGCGTCCGTGGTCGACGGCGAGCTGGCGCGGGTTGTCGAGCCCGCGTGCGAGGACCTCGACGGCGGGCCCCGCGGGCGTTGCGGGCGTCGCGACGGCCGGGCCCGCGCTCAGTGCGACGCCGACCGCGACCGCGGCCCCGGCGGTGGCGGCGACGGCCCTGCGTCCCTGGCTGCTGACACTCATCTCCGTACCCCCTCAGTCCATGGGGGCAGGACCCTAGTAGGGACAAGTCGGCGGACTCCGTAACTCCGGGAAGACTCCGGGCAATCCACGGACAACTCGGCGCAGATCCTTCCGGATTGACCACGGGGAGCGAGGCCCGGCGCCAAGGTCACGAAAATGTATCGGGCATATCGAACATCAACCTTCACAGCAGCAACACGAGTTGGCTACGGTGCTGCTCGGGCAGCCCGTCCCCCCGCCCGCGAGCAACGCGGCGAGCGGGCAGCCCCCGCCGAGTCCCGTACGCCGTGAGGCAGGGAACCGGGGACCCAACCGACCTTGGGGTGAATCGGCTCAACAGCTCATGCAGACAGGGCAGTTGACCGTAGGGCAGCCTTCCGTACGCGAGTACCACCAGCCCGAACCCGACAGCTAACCCGGTAGGCGGACCACGGAAGGAGTCGCCTCTCTTGGCGTCGCACCGCAAGCCGCGCACCCGCTCCCGAATAACCGGCGGTCTTCGCACCACGCCCGCGGTCGGGATCACGACCGCGGCCCTCACCTCCGTCGCCCTGCTCTCGCAGACGGCACAGGCCGCGCCCGCGCAGCCGGACCGGCCGAGCCTGGAGGAGGTGCAGAAGAAGGTCGACACCCTGTACCGGCAGGCCGAGGTCGCCACGCAGAAGTACAACTCCGCCAAGGAGCAGACCACCGCCAAGAAGAAGCAGGTCGACAAGCTTCTCGACGACATCGCGCAGCGCACCGAGAAGATGAACGCGGCCCGCCAGGAGCTGGGCCGGTTCGCCGCCGAGCAGTACCGCACGGGCGGCGTCAGCGACACCGCGACGATGTTCCTCGCCGACAACCCCGAGGACTACTTCGCGCAGGACCAGCTGATGAACCGGATGACGTCCCGCCAGAAGAAGGCGGTCGACGACTTCCAGACGCAGGCGCGCACGACCGCGAAGAAGCGCACCGAGGCGCAGGAGAGCCTGGAGCAGCTCTCCACGTCGCAGACCGAGCTGAAGACCTCGAAGCAGAGCGTGCAGACGAAGCTCTCCGACGCGCGCGAGCTGCTGTCGAAGCTGACGGCCGAGGAGAAGGCGCGGCTCGCGAAGATCGCGCAGGCCAAGGAGGAGGCGGCCCGCAAGAAGGCCGCCGAGCTGGCCCGGCAGCAGAAGGCCGCGGAGGAGAAGAAGCGCCAGGAGGCCGAGCAGGCGAAGAAGGACGAGGAGTCCTCCGGCTCATCGGGTTCGTCCGGCTCGTCCGGCTCGTCCGACGGCTCCGGTTCCTCGGACTCCTCCGGCTACGCCGCCAAGGCCGCGAAGGCGCTCGCGTTCGCCAAGTCCCAGGAGGGCAAGCCGTACGTGTGGGGTGCCACGGGCCCCGACTCCTACGACTGCTCGGGCCTGACGCAGGCCGCGTGGAAGGCCGCCGGCATCTCGCTGCCGCGCACCACCTGGGACCAGGTGGAGGTCGGCACGACGGTTCCCCTCTCCGACATCCAGCCGGGCGACCTGGTGTTCTTCTACGACGACATCAGCCACGTCGGCCTGTACCTCGGCGACGGCATGATGATCCACGCGCCGAAGCCGGGGGCGTACGTGCGCGAGGAGTCCATCTACTACGACGGCACGGCGTCGATCCACAGCGTGGTGCGCCCGGCCTGACCGGCCCTAGGGAAGCGGTGCGAGTCCCGGTATCGCCCTGCGGTACCGGGCCACCGCCGCCCACGACGCCTCGGGTTCCACCGCGAGCTTGGCGCGTGCGGTGGTGAGGAGGTCCACGGCGTCCGGACCCGCCGCGCGCAGCCGTGCGAGGTGCGGGGCGACGTCGGCGGTGTCGGCGGTGTCGGCGGTGTCGCCCTCGACGAACGTACGGATCAAGGTGGCGCCCAGGGCGAGATAGGCACGGACCTGGCTGACGGTGTGCGCGCTCCGGTAGTCCTGCGGCGGGATCGTCGGCGCGTCCTGGATCAGCGCCTCCCAGTCGGCAGCCGTGACGGGGGCCTGCGAGGCGTCGGCGATCCACCGGGCCACGGCCGGTGCCTCGTCCCCGGCGAGAGAAGCGGCGAACCGGGTCTGCGCGGAGAGCACGGTGCGCGCGTCGTCCTGGATCAACTCGCTTGCCAGCGGCGCGAGTTCGGCCACGTCTCGCAAGGCGCGCGTGGTGGCGAGGCTCATCACGCCGCGCAGCAGGTCGCGCGGCAGTCCGCCCGAGAGGATCTGGCACAGCCACAGGTACGGCTCGGGCAGCCACACCCCGCGCAGTTCGAGCAGCGCACGCGCCTGGTCGACCCCGAGCGGGCGGACGGCGACCACGCGGTCGAAGGCGCTGTCGAAGGTGGTGCGCACGTCGAGGACGCTGCGGCCGAAGGCGGTGAGGGCGTCCTCGGACACCGCGACGAGGAAGTGGCAGCCCCTGATCCCGAAGATCACCTTCAGGTCGTTGAGGAATCGCTC
Organism: Streptomyces sp. NPDC050085; assembly: GCF_044460595.1. Taxonomy (NCBI): domain Bacteria; kingdom Bacillati; phylum Actinomycetota; class Actinomycetes; order Kitasatosporales; family Streptomycetaceae; genus Streptomyces; species Streptomyces sp. NPDC050085. The sequence continues at coordinate 718,674 of NZ_JBITJZ010000004.1, forward strand.
GGCCTCCTGGGCGTCGCCCAGCTTGTCGAGTTCGTCGATGCCGATGACGACGCGGCCACCGAGCGGGCGCCGTTCGAGAGCGACGAGGTCGAGCAACGAGCGGAACCGGGCGACCAGTTCGGGGTAGGCGAGCACCTGCTCCGTGTGCTGGACCTGGGCACCCTCGGCCAGCTGCAGGCCGCCGGGGACGGCGAGTTGGGCGGTGCGGCTGCGCAGCACGGTCAACTGGTAGTGCAGCATGCGCAGATGGCCCCGGGCCGCGGCATCGGCCCGACCCTCCGCATACCGGTGGCCGCGTGTCGCCGAACGGCGCGAGACCACGCGCGCCCAGCCGAAGCCGACGGCCACCAGGAGCAGCCCGCCCGCGAGCCACAGCCAGCGCGGGCTCACCGTCCAGATCCGGCCGAGGACGTCGCTGAGGTCGGGCCAGAGCCCGGCGCAGAACGCGATGACACCGCCCGCCACCACCGCAAGGGCCGCACCCGCACGCTGCAGCCGGACCGCACGCTGCCCCGGCTCGGGCCCCGGCCTGCCGTCCGCGCCGCTGTCCGCACCGGTGACCTTGCGGCACACCTCGGCGAAGAGGTGGATGAGGAACTCCCTGGGGTCGTACGAGGTCGGGGCGGGTACGAGCACAAGGAGGTCCTCTGCGGCGCGGCCGGCGTCCGGCGCGCAGAACCGCTGCATCAGGCTGCTCTTCCCGGCGCCGCGCGCCCCGCTCACTCCGATGCTGGCGCTCTCCAACTCCCGTAGCAGATAAGCGGTCTGCTCGGCCGCGTCGGTGGCGAGGATCTGGTCGAAGCCGCGCGTGCCGGTCAGCCGGGAGGGGTCGATGCCGGGGAAGGTGAGCGTGCCCGCGTCCCGGTCGGCGCGCAGCCGGTCGCGCAGGAACGGCATGACGCCGTCGCGGGCCACCGTGTTCAGCCAGTCGCGGCGGGCCTGCAGCGCGGCCGCCCGGTAGCGGGAGCGGGGCGGGCGGATCTCGGGCCAGCGGGCGGGGTCCTGGGAGGCGAGGTCGTCGTGGAGGTCCGCGTAGGGGCGGGCGTTGATCCAGGCCAAGAGGGCGACGATGCCGACAGCGGCGGATACGAGGGGGACGGGAGCGAGCCGGGTCGACGCGCCGTCGATGAGGCCGAGAGCGGCGGTCCCCGAGATCGCGGCGAGGACCAGTCCTGCGGGCAGGCGCAGTCGGGTGGCCCACCTGCCGGCGGACCCGGAACCGTCCATCACCCACCCGAAGCTCGTGGCCATCCCGACGGCGACCACGGCGAGCGCGGGCAACTCGTCCCAGACGCTCACGGCCTGGTGCGCCCCCGGAATCCTGGCCCCGAGGCTGCCGAGCCCTGCGGTCACGGCGGCCCACAACAGGAAGCGGTAGAGGTAGGTGAACAGCGGTCGGGTCCACCAGGGTTGACGTACGGCGGCCGTCAGGTCGCGGTGCGCCCGGCGGAAGCGCTCGTAGTGAGCGGCAGCGGCCTGGGCGATGGTCGGCAGTTCCTCGTCCAGCGCGCTCCGGGCGAGGTCCGCCACCCGCTCACGCGCGCGGACGTGCCGCTGCGGGTCGCCGCCCGCCGCGTACCCGATGTGCGCGACGGACTCGGGGAGGTCGAGGACCTCGTCCCTGATCTCGTCGCCGTGCCGCTCCAGCGCGGCCCGGTGCGGGGTGTCGGAGCCGACGCGCTCGGCGAGCGTCACCCGGATCAGATCGTGCCGGAAGGCGTAGCAGCCGGACCCGTATCCCTCGGCCGGGGTCAACAGGCCTTCCCGCACTGCCTCTTCGAGGAACCCGGGCAGGCGAGGGGGGAGTTTGTCCTCCATGCTCAGGGAGAAGTACGCGAGGCGGAAGCGACCCGCACAGGTGCCGAGCAGCAGCACGCCCAGGAAGAAGGGGAGCACGATCATGGCGGTCGTGACGGCAGCCGTCCACGGATCCGATCCCTTCTCCAGCGCATCGCGCAGCACCGGGGCGCACTGCGGGAGTCCCAGGACCAGGGTCACGGCCACCGCGGTGACGAGCGCCGCCCTGCGGTCCGCCGTCAGATCCGCCACCCGGCGCCCCGCGACCGGTTCCGCATCGGGCACCACGAAGCCGAGTGCCGCACCGGCGAGCGGGGAACAGGCCGCCACGGCGAGGCCGAACCAGGTCGCCGCGTCACCGCTCGCGCGGCCCCCGGTGCAGGTGGCGTACAGGAAGGCGCCGAACAGCGCGCCCGCCGACGCCCCCACCGCCACGCGCCACCACTGCGGGTTGGGGATGAGCCGCCGCGGGCGTGGTGGGTGCCACATCCCCAGGAACGGTGCGGCAGCCAGCATGGCCAGCAGCTCGCCGACCGCCACCAGCCAGCCGCGCCGCGTCGACGGGAACGACAGGAAGAACGGGATCAGCGCGAGGACCCGCCAGACGAACTCGGGGGCGCGCCGCTGCGACATCCGGAACCACAGGAGCTGGGCGTCCCCCTCCCGGCCCATCATGTCGGTGACCGTCTCCAGCCACGTGCGCCGGTCGGACCCGCTCCACCGCTCGAGATCGGCCGCCGGGTCGGCGGTGTCGAGGACGCGCCGGCGCACGTCGTCGACGCCCGCGAAGCGCACCTCGTCGAGGAGTTCGCCCGGCACCCGGCCCTCGCTGGCCGCGTACGCCCCCATGGCCAGGGTGAGCATCCACGGCGACGACAGCGCCTGCGCCACGGGTCCCTCGGGCCGCGCACGCACGGCCGACGCGACCCCCTCCCAGCGCCGGTCCCCTCGCAGGAATCCGGTGATCTGCTCGGTGTGCAGCGGCTGGATCCGGGCGGCGGTGCCGAGCCTGTGCCGCAGGGCAGGACCCAGGTTGTCGTAGGCCTCGGTACGGCAGGTGGCGATGTACGCGGCACCCGCACGGCCGTACTGCAGACGGTTCAACACCTCGACGGCCAGGCCTCGTTGGGCCGCAGGCAGCTCGTCGAGCCCGTCGATGACCGGGAGTACGAGCCCCAGGTCCACGAGGTCCACCGCGGACCGCGCCGACACGCGGTAGTCGGACGTCAGGCGCTGGACGATCCACTCGCGCAGCGGCTGCGCGGCGGGGTCCCACGAGGCGCACCTCAGCAGCACCGGGACGCGATCACCGCCCGTCCGACGTTCCAAGAGGGTGTGGGCGAGGCGCCGCGCCGTGTCCGTCTTGCCCGAGCCGGGCGGTCCCACGAGGACGAGCCGGGGGTCGGCCTGCGCCAGGTACCGGTCCGCTGCCGACGACAGGGCCGCGATCTGCGCGGTGTCGGTGCCCGCGTCGAAGAAGACGAGGCTCAGATCGGCGACGATTCCGGATCCGTCCGGCGTGGGGCGGGCCAGTCGCGCGGACAGGGTTCTGTGCACGTCGTGGGCGAGCCGTTCCAGGGTCACGGTGTACGACGGCCGGCGCCGGCCGCTCAGCCGGTAGGCCACCAGGAAGAAGACGGGGCCCACCAGCAGGACGACGAAGCCCGGCAGTTTCGCCTCGCCGTCGGCCAGCGTCCAGGCGGTGGCGGCGAGAGGCGCCACCGACATGGCGAGCAACAAGCCCAGCCTTCTGGCATTCCTGCCGCTCGCCCGGTCACCCCCCGGTCCCCTCACCCCCGCATCCTCCCCGACACCACCACCCCGAACCACCGGGATCACGAATCCCGCCGACCCGAACTCCTAGCATCGAGCGGACCTCAGGATTCCGTTTCTCGAAGGGCAGGGCCCATGCCCGACTCCCCCGGCACACCCCGCCCCGCTGCCGCCCTCTGGGCCCAGCTCCCGCCCGCCGCGGGCTCCGCCGTCATGGCGACCGGCATCCTCTCCGTCGGTCTCCACCTCACCGGGTACGACGTGCTGTCCGTCGTCCTGCTCGTCCTCGCGGCGGCGCTCTGGGTGCTCCTCGCGGCCGACTTCGTGCTCCGTCTCGTACGCGAGCGCAGCCGCTGGGAACACGAGGCCGACACCCCGCCCGCACTGACCGCCGTCGCCGCGACCTGTGTGCTCGGCACCCGCTTCTCGCTGGCCGGGTGGCAGTGGCTCGCCGAGGCACTGCTCGTGATCGCCGTGGTCGTGTGGCCGGTGCTGCTGTTCCTCGTGGTGCGGCACTGGAAGCCGAAGATGCCGGGGGCCGTGTTCCTCGTGTGCGTCGCGACGCAGGGGATCGCCGTGCTCGGCGCGACGCTCTCGGCGCAGCTGCGGGTGGACTGGCTGGGCTACGCGGCGATGGTGGTGTTCTGGTCCGGCATCGTGCTGTACGCCGTCGCGTTCGCCCGGTTCGATCTGCGGCAGGTGTTCGACGGGGCCGGGGACCACTGGATCGCGGGCGGCGCGCTCGCCATCTCGGCGCTCGCCGCGGCGAAGCTGGTGGTCGCGGGGCGGGCCGGTGACCTGTGGAACTCGGACGCCACGGGCGTGCTGCGCGACATGTGCGGGGTGCTGCTCGTGCTGGACGTGGCCTGGTACCTGGTGCTCGCCGTCGCCGAGGTGATCGAGCCGCGGTTCAGGTACGACGTGCGGCGCTGGGCGACCGTCTTCCCGATGGGGATGACGGCGGTGGCGATGCTGTCGGTCGCCGCCGCCGTCGGGACGCCCTGGCTCGAGGGTCCTGGGCAGGTGCTGCTGTGGATCGCGGTCGCGGTGTGGCTGACCGTCCTCGTGGGGGCCGTCAGGTCGACGGGGTCGGCCGGGTCCCGAGAGCCACGATGAGGATCAGGTCCAGAGAACCGCGATGAAGATGTTGGCGACCGTCAGGCCGCCGACCGCCGCGAACAGGCCCTTCTCCGTCTTCTCGCCTTCTTCTTGGTCGCGCTTCACGTAGACGATCCCGAGGATCACGATCAGGATCGCCAGCTTCACGCCGATCTTGATGTTGTTGACCGTGTTGTCGTCCGCCTGGTTGAGGCCGACGAGGGCGACTCCGGTGACCAGCATGGTCAGGGCGCCGTGCAGCATCGCCTTGTTGAACCGGGCGGTGCCCTGCCCCATCGCGGACATCTGCGTGAGGAAGCCGCCGAGCAGCGAGGCGATGCCGATGATGTGCAGGCCGACGAAGAGATGGATGAGTACGTCCATGACTCCGGAGCCTAATGGGGTGTCGGTTGCCACCCATCGGCGGGCGTCCCCGAACACCCGGCTGTCACTCTCTGACACCACTCGGAACAAATAGACCAGTTGCGAAAAATCCGGCACCAACCCGTTACGCCGAGGTTTAGCGTCCTTCCTCAGGTGACCGGCTCCCCACCGCCGCCCGGGCCAGGGGCGGCAGTCGGACACCACCGCCGAGAAAGGTCCGGCGGCGGCCCGCTCCCCCTGTGCGGGCCGCCGCCGGACGCGTAAGCGGCGGTTGCACGTACGGGAAGGACGTGGCACCTCGTGCCCGCAGCGCATCGCAAGCCCAAACAGCGTTCGCTCAGTGGCAGTACGGTCCGCACCGCGGCCACCCTCGCCCTGGCCTCCGCGGCCACCGCCACCGCGTTCGACGGCGGCACGGCACACGCGGAGCCGGAGCTCACCCCCGCTCAGGTGAAGGCGAAGGTCGACAGGCTCTACCAGGAGGCGGAGGTCGCCACCGAGAAGTACAACGGCGCGAAGGACAGGGCCGGGCAGGCCCAGAAGAAGGTCGACGCCCTCCAGGACGAGGCGGCCCGGCGCACCGAGGCGCTCAACTCCCAGCGGGAACAGCTCGGTTCGGTCGCCGCGGCGCAGTACCGCAACGGCGGCGTCGACCCGTCCGTACAGCTGCTGCTCTCGTCGAGCCCCGACCGCTATCTCGACGAGGCGGCCCTCGCGGACCGCGTCGGCACCCGGCAGGCCGCCACGATCTCCCGCGTCCGCAAGGAGCTGCGCGAGATCGACCAGCTGCACACGCAGGCCGACGGCACCCTGTCCGAACTGCGCTCCAAGCAGCAGGAGTTGGAGCGGCAGAAGAAGACGGTGACGAAGAAGCTGGCGCAGGCGCGACAGCTGCTCGACCGGCTCGACCCGGCCGACCGCTCACTCGCCGGCACCGGCAGCGCCTCCGGCGCCGGTGCCGATACCGGTGCCGATGCCGTCTCCGCGGACCGGGCGTCACGCTCGGCACCCCGCGGCACGTCCACCAAGGCGCCCAACTCCCGCGCACAGAGCGCCATTTCCTTCGCGTACGGAGCCCTCGGCAAGCCGTACGTCTGGGGCGCCACGGGGCCCAACGCGTTCGACTGCTCGGGCCTGACGCAGGCCGCGTACCGCTCGGCGGGCGTCTCGCTGCCGCGCACCACGTACGCGCAGATCAACGCGGGACAGCGGGTCCCCAAGTCCCAACTGCAACCGGGCGACCTGGTGTTCTTCTACTCCGGCATCAGCCACGTCGGGCTCTACATCGGCAACGGGCAGATGATCCACGCACCGAACCCGAGCGCGCCGGTGCGGATCGCGCCCATCGACCAGATGCCGTTCGCCGGAGCCACCCGGGTCTCCTGACGGTCCCCGCTCCCCGAAGATCCCCGCTCCCGGGATCCCGGCTGCGGCGTCGTGTTCTACTGCTGCCGTGACGGACAAGGAACTGCTGGACCTGACCGCGGTGTTCGAAGAGCAGCGGCCGCGGCTGCGCTCGGTCGCGTACCGCATGCTCGGGTCGCTCAGCGAGGCGGACGACGCCGTGCAGGAGGCCTGGATACGCGCCGACCGCGCGGACACCGACGAGGTCGACAACCTCGCCGGGTGGCTGACCACCGTCGTCGCCCGGATCTGCCTGAACCTGCTGCGCTCGCGCACCACCCGCGGGGAGACACCGCTCGACGAGCGCCCCTCCGACCCGGCGCTCGGCCCCGACGAGGCGGGTCACCCCGAGGAGGAGACGCTGCTCGCGGACGAGGTGGGGGTGGCGCTCCTCGTCGTCCTCGACACCTTGTCCCCCGCCGAGCGCGTCGCCTTCGTCCTGCACGACACGTTCGCGGTGCCGTTCGAGCAGATCGCCCCGCTCCTGGACCGCACGCCCGCCGCCGTACGCCAACTCGCCAGCCGGGCCCGCCGCCGGGTCAGGGGCGCCGAGCCCGCCCCCGTCCCCGTCCCCGATCTGGCGCGGCGCCACCGCCTGGTCGACGCCTTCCTCGCCGCCACCCGCGGCGGCGACTTCGAGGCGCTGCTCGGGCTCCTCGCCCCCGATGTCGTCCTGCACGCCGACCGTGCGGTCATCCCGACCCCGCAGCCGGTGGTCCTCGCCGGTGCGCGGGTCGTTGCCGAGAGCGCGATGGCGGCGGTGGCCAGGGCACGGCACACCGGCGTGGCCCTCATCGACGGGACGCCCGGCCTGGTCATGGCGGTCCACGGCCGCCTCGCCCTGGTCCTCCGCTTCGCGTTCGGGCCCGCCGGCACCATTTCCGACATCCAAGTGGTAGCGGAGCGCGAGGAGTTGGCGAAGCTGGACATCGTGACGCCGGACGCACCTCAACCCTAGGGCCTGCCCGTCCTAGCGCGTCACCGGCGTCTCCGTCTCCACCCGCGACAGCTTCTCCGGGTTGCGCACCGCGTACACGCCGGTGATGAGGCCGTGGTCCATGCGGACGGCGAGGACCGTGTTGACCTCGCCGTCGACCCTGGCCATCAGCGCGGGGGCGCCGTTGACGTGGACGGGGTGCATGGACACCGCGGACGAGACCCGGGCCAGCAGGGTGGCCACCGCCTCGGCGCCGACGACGGGTTCGAGCGCGGCCCCGACGACTCCGCCGCCGTCGCCGAGGAAGACGACGTCCGGTGCGAGGACGTCGAGCAGGCCCTGCAGATCGCCGGTCTCGATGGCCCGCCGGAACGCCTCGAGCGCGCCCTTGCTCTCGGCCTCGGAGACGGCGCCGCGCGGCCGCCGCGCCGCGACGTGCGAGCGGGCCCGGTGCGCGATCTGGCGGACCGCGGCCGGGGTCTTGTCGACGGCCTCGGCGATCTCGTCGTAGTCGAGGGCGAACACCTCGCGCAGCACGAACACCGCCCGCTCGGTCGGCGTGAGGGTCTCCAGGACGAGCAGCATCGCCATCGAGACGCTGTCCGCGAGCTCGACGTCCTCGGCGACGTCGGGCGCGATGAGGAGCGGTTCGGGCAGCCACGGCCCGACGTAGGACTCCTTGCGGCGGCCGAGCGTGCGCAACCTGGTCAGCGACTGGCGCGTGGTGATCCGGACCAGGTACGCGCGCTGGTTCTGCACGGTGTCGAGGTCGACGCCGACCCAGCGCAGCCAGGTCTCCTGCAGCACGTCCTCCGCGTCGGCGGCCGAGCCGAGCATCTCGTAGGCCACGGTGAACAGCAGGTTGCGGTGGGCCACGAACGCCTCGGTCGCGGGGTCCGGGCGGCCCACTCCGCGCTGCTCGTCGCCGTTCGGCACGTCGCCCATCTCGGCTCTCCTCTTCGCTTCTTCACTGCCGGCTTCTCCTGACAGCCGGCGGCTCTTCTTCTTGCTTCGTCTTCTTGCTTCGTCTTCTCGCTGCAAGGGACGCGCATGAGACGCCGGGGAGCGGCGTTCTGTGACACCCCGACCCCCGCGAATCCCTGTGGAACAGATCACATTCCCGGGCCGTCACACGGCCTCGCCCACCGGCATCTCGTGTTCGTCGGACGCCGCGCCACCGGGTGCGGCCGCCACTCGCCCCGTGAGGACGAACCCCATGGAACCCCGCGTGAACCTCTTCGCCCACCCCGTCACCGCCAAGGCCTCCAAGCACTTCGCCGCCGCGAGCCGCGCGCTCATCGACGGCTCGACGGTGCCGAAGTCGACGCAGGACCTGGTCATGCTGCGCGCCAGCCAGATCAACGGCTGCGGCTACTGCACCGACGCCCACAGCAAGGACCTCGCCCACGCCGGTGAGAGCGCGACGCGCATCAATCTGGTCGCCGCCTGGCGCGAGTCCACCGTGTTCACCGACGCGGAGCGCGCCGCCCTGGAGCTGACGGAGCAGGGCACCCGCGTCGCCGACGCGGCCGGCGGCGTCCCGGACGACGTCTGGGCGAACGCCGCCAAGCACTACGACGAGGAGCAGCTCGCCTCCCTCGTGCTGTTCGTCTCGCTGATCAACGCGGCCAACCGCATGGGTGTCATCAACCGGATGGCGGGCGGCGACTACCAGCCCGGCCAGTTCAACTGACCCCCAACTCCCCTTTTTCGCAAGCCAGTTGAAAGGAACGTCATGAGCAACTCGGCCCTCCACACCCTGCGCCGCGACTTCGGCGGCGCCCTCATCGAGCCCGGCGCGGACGCCTACCCGGCAGCGAGCCGCTCGGCCCTGGCCGAGGGCAGCCCGGCCTTCGTCCTGCGCCCCGGCACCGTCGACGACGTACGGGCGGGGGTGCGCTTCGCCGCCGCCACCGGCCTGTTCCTGTCGGTGCGCGGCGGCGGGCACGGCTTCGCGGGCTTCGCCACGAACGACGGCGGCATCGTGCTCGACCTCGGCGGCCTCGCGGACGTGACGGTGATCGACGCCGAGCGCCACCTCGTGCGCGTCGGAGGCGGCGCCACCTGGGGCCGGGTCGCCGACGCCCTGGCCCCGCACGGCCTCGCACTCTCCTCCGGCGACACCAGGGAGGTCGGCGTCGGCGGGCTCACCCTGTCGGGCGGCATCGGCTGGAAGGTGCGCAAGTACGGTCTGACCCTGGACAGCATGGTCGCGGCCGAAGTGGTCACCGCCGCAGGGGAGTTCGTACGGGCGAGCGCGACCGAACACCCGGAGCTCTTCTGGGCGCTTCGCGGTGGCGGCGGGAACGTCGGGATCGTGACCGCCTTCGAGTTCGCGGCGCACCGGACGACGGACGTCTTCCACGGCGCCCTCACGTTCCCGGCGGCACAGGCGTCCGCGGTGCTCCAGGGCTGGGCGGAGCACCTGCGCACCGCGCCCGAGGAGCTCACGTCCCTCGTGGAGTTCGCCAACCCCTTCGCCGGGGGCCCCGAGGCTCCGGTCGAGGTCAAGGTCGCCTTCGACGGCGACGACCCGGAGCGCGCGGCCGCGGCGATCGACCCCGTCCGCCGGCTCGGCACGGTGCTCCACGACGACGTCGCGCTCAAGCCGTACGCGGACACGCTGGCGTCGGCCCCGACGCCGCCGCCCGGCATCCGCCTGCTGACCCGAAGTGCCTTCGTCGCCAAGGAGTCCGTGGCCGACGTGCTGCGGCTGCTCGCCGAGACGGGGGCGTCGCAGGGCTCGCCGTTCCTCGCCGTACGCGCGGTGGGCGGCGCGGTGTCGCGGGTCCCGGCCGAGGCCACCGCCTATGCGCACCGGCAGGCGGAGCTGCTCGTCCTGACCACGTCGATCGGCCCCGAGCCCGCCCTGGCGGCCGCGCGCCCGGCCCTCGACGCCGTCTGGGGGCGGCTCGCCCCGCACACCACGGGCGCCTACGCCAACTTCCTCGCGGGCACCGCCGAGGACGACGTGGCCGCGGTGTACCCGGCCGGGACGTACGAGCGGCTCGCGGCGGTCAAGCGGGCGTACGACCCCGGCAACCTGTTCACCGGGAACCACAACGTCCGTCCATGAAGGGCCCGTTGGGCCTGTTGGGCCCGGGCGGACCCTCGTCGTCGCGCAGTCCCCGGCGGTGGCCGCCACCGGAGTATTTCGGTGGCGGACTCCCGCCGCTCCCCCGAGCATGGGCGCATGACCGATCAACCCGCGCGATGGACCCAGGCGACCGTCCACCCCGACATGTGGGTCGACCCGGACGACGATCCGCGTGAAGGACCGGCCCCTGACGGCGAGTTGGCGACACTGGAGGACTTCCTGTCGGGGTACCGGGCGACCCTGCGGATGAAGTGCGAGGGACTCGACCCGGAGCAGCTGGCCCGCCGCTCGGTCCCGCCGTCGACGATGTCCCTGCTCGGCCTGGTCCGTCACCTCGCCGAGGTGGAGCGGGACTGGCGCAACTGGATCACCGACGAGGAGCCGCTGTCGAAGCTGTACGGCAGGCGCGACGGCGACTTCGACGGGGCCGTGGCCGACCAGTCGGTGGTCGACGCCGCGTTCGCCGACCTGGCGCGCGAGCAGGCCGAGACCGACGCTGCTCTCGCCGCGCACCCCGACCTGGGCGAGCGCCTCGGCAAGGACGGCACGTCGGTCCGCGAGCTCCTGGTGCACCGCGTCGAGGAGTACGCCCGCCACTGCGGCCACGCCGATCTGCTGCGCGAGTGCGTCGACGGCCGCGTCGGCCAGTGAACCACCGCTGAACCAGGGCGAGTCACGTGAGCGGCGCCGCGCAGCACGCGCGGCGCCGCAGCCGTCGGCGCACCGGCCGTGGCTGCGACGTCACAGCGCCTTGAGCGCCGCCGTCGTGGCCGCCGCCAGCCGTTGCAGATGCCCCTTGGGCAGCTGCGGCGTACGGACGACGATCGAGCGCCAGTACAGCGGCCCCGAGATCAGATCGAGCGCGAGCTCCTCGTCGAGACCCTCGCGCAGCTCGCCGCGCGCGACCGCCGCGCGCACGATGCCGCTCGCCACCCCGTGCTGCCCCTCCCGCAGCGCCTTCTGCATGGCGTCGGCGATGTCCGGGTTGCGCGCCGCCTCCGCCTGCAGGTCGGGGATGATCTGGCCGGCCACCGGGTGCTTCAGGGCCCGGGACGTGACCCGGTACAGGAGCAGCAGGTCCTCCTCGAGCGAGCCGGTGTCGGGCGCGGGCAGGCCCTGCACCGCTATGGCCGAGACCAGGTCGAGGACCAGGTGGAGCTTGGAGCGCCAGCGGCGGTAGACCGCGGTCTTGCCGACGCCCGCGCGGCGCGCGATGCCCTCGATGGACATCCGCGCGTATCCGACGGCCGCGAGCTCCTCGAAGACGGCGCCGCGAATGGCGTCGGTCACGTCCTCGCGCAGGACGGCGGCCCCGGCCGGGGCTCGGCGACGCGTCGGCTGGGGGGAGTCGGCGTTGGTCGTCATGGCGCCAGCATAGTTCCGTAACGACGAAACGGTTGCGTTCCGACGTCGATGCCCCCTATCGTCACGTGACGACGATACGGGTCCGTCCCGACGTAAACGGCAAGCAAACACCGGCCCCCGAAAGGGCAAGCCCCCACCCAAGGGCACCCCAGCCCCGAGCGAAAGCAGCGGATGTGAGTCAGGTCCTGGACACGCCTCCCACGCCGGCCCCCACCCCCCTCGCGGAAGACCCCGCCGCCCTCGCGGCCAGACACGGGCTGAGCGTCAGCGGCGCCCGCCCCTCGCTGCCCGCCTACGTGGGCCAGCTGTGGCAGCGGCGACACTTCATCACCGCCTTCGCGACCGCCAAGCTCACCTCGCAGTACAGCCAGGCCAAGCTCGGCCAGGTCTGGCAGGTCGCGACCCCGCTGCTGAACGCGGCGGTCTACTACTTCATCTTCGGCGTGCTCATGGGCACCAGCCGGGGCGTGCCGGACTACATCCCGTTCCTGGTCACGGGCGTGTTCGTGTGGACGTTCACGCAGTCCTCGGTGATGGCGGGCACCCGGGCGATCTCCGGCAGCCTGGGCCTGGTGCGGGCCCTGCACTTCCCGCGCGCCTCGCTCCCCATCTCGTACTGCCTGCAACAGCTCCAGCAGCTGCTGTTCTCGATGTGCGCGCTCGTCGTGATCCTGCTCTGCTTCGGCGTCCCGCCGACCGCGTCCTGGGTCCTGGTGCTGCCGGCGCTGTTCCTGCAGTTCACCTTCAACACCGGACTCGCCCTGATCATGGCGCGGATCGGCGCCCACACCCCGGACATCGCCCAGCTCATGCCGTTCCTGCTGCGTACGTGGATGTACGTGTCCGGGGTGATGTGGAGCCTGGAGCACCTCACCTCCGGCCGCGACATCCCGTCGTGGGTGGTGTCCGCGCTACAGGCCAACCCGGCCGCGGTCTACATCGACCTGATGCGCTTCTCGCTGATCGACAGCTTCACCGCGAGCCAGCTGCCGCCCCACGTGTGGGCGCTCGCCGCGGGCTGGGCGCTGCTCTTCGGCGCCGGCGGGTTCATCTACTTCTGGAAGGCAGAGGAGACGTACGGCCGTGGCTGACCTCACCAAGGACCGGGACGGGACCGTCCCCACCGCCCCCACCGCCCCCACCGTCATCGTCGACGGCGTCGACATCGTCTACCGCGTCAACGGCACGGGCGCGGGCCGCGGCTCCGCCACCGCCGCGCTCGGCCGGATGCTCGGCAACAAGAAGAAGGCCGAGAAGCGCGCGGGCGTGCGCACCGTGCACGCGGTCAGGAACGTCTCCTTCACCGCCCACCGCGGCGAGGCCATCGGCCTCATCGGCACGAACGGGTCCGGCAAGTCGACCCTGCTCAAGGCCGTCGCCGGGCTGCTGCCCGTGGAGCGGGGCCGGATCTTCACCGACGGCCAGCCCTCGCTGCTCGGCGTGAACGCGGCCCTGATGAACGACCTCACCGGCGAGCGCAACGTACGGCTCGGCGGGCTCGCGATGGGCATGACGCCCGAGCAGCTCCGCGAGCGCTACGACGAGATCGTCGACTTCTCCGGCGTCAACGAGAAGGGCGACTTCATCACCCTGCCGATGCGCACGTACTCGTCCGGCATGGCGGCCCGGCTGCGGTTCTCCATCGCGGCCGCCAAGGACCACGACGTCCTGCTCATCGACGAGGCGCTCGCCACCGGCGACCGCGCCTTCCAGAAGCGCTCGGAGGAACGGATCCGCGAGCTGCGCAAGCGTGCGGGCACCGTCTTCCTGGTCAGCCACAGCAACAAGTCGATCCGGGACACCTGCGACCGGGTGCTGTGGCTGGAGCGCGGCGAGCTGCGGATGGACGGGCCGACCGAGGAGGTCCTCAAGGCCTACGAGTCCTTTACGAACCCCGCGAAAGCGGGCAAGGCCGCGTAGACCCGTACTGACCAGCAGAAAGTGGCGCTTTCTTCGTGAGGCTTACCATAGAGAAGCTGTGTTTAGCCTTTTTTCTTTTTGATGTAACTATGGTTCGCCCCGTGCAGTGCGCAGAAATGGATAAGGGAGGCCGCGTGCAGGCCATGGCCCAGCCCCGGCTGAGTGAGATAGAAGGGCGTCGCCTGACATGACGAAGCTCAGTGTCATCGTCTACGGCCGTGACGTGCAGGGCCTGCTCGGCACCTGTCTGGAGAGCGTCGCCACGCAGCTTCCGGCCGAGGCCGAACTGGTGGTCGCCGCCGTCGGCACCGCCGCCCAGAGCGTGGCCGCGGAGCACGACGGCACCGTCGTCGCGCTGCCCGAGGGCACGTCCGACGCCGACGCCCGGGCCGCGGGCGCCGAGCGCGCGAGCGGCGAGTGGCTGTGGTTCGTGCATGCCAAGGACCACGTCCACCTCGGCGCCCTGCGCATGGTGCTCGACCGGCTGATCGAGCAGCCCGCGACCGTCGACGTCCTGCTCGTCGACCACATGCGGGACATCTGGCCCTCGACCAACCGCGGCAGCTTCGACACCGGCCGCCTGGCCCGCGTCGGCCGCCGCGAGATGGCCCTGGCCGACGCCCCGAACCTGCTCCAGGTCACGCCGATCCTCGGCAACCGCATCGTCCACGCCGACCTGTGGCGCGCACACCAGGGCGAGCTGACGGCCGACGAGATGTTCGCCGCCCGCGCCCTGCTGATCCACGCCGACCGGATCGCCTGCCTCGAGCACCCGGTCATCGACATCCGCGAGCTGCGCCCCGAGAGCCTGCCGCCGGTCACCCCCGAGCAGCGCTACCAGCTCATCGAGTCCTTCGAGGCCCTGCAGCGCCTGATGCGCAGCCTCGACGTGCCCGTCGGCCCGCGCACCGTGCTCTACAACCAGATGGCGACCGAGTCCACGCGCGTCGTGGCCCGCCAGAAGATGCCGGACGCCGTGGCCAAGGAGTTCTTCCACCGCGCCTCCGCCGCCGCCGTGCGCTGGAAGCCCGAGGGCCACAAGCCGCCGGGCGGCCTCGAAGGCATCCGGCGCCGCCTGCTCGAAGAGGACGCGTACACGAAGTACCGCGCGTTCCAGACCGCGAACGTCAAGCGGCGCGAGCTGAAGACGACGCTGCGCGAGCGCAAGAAGCAGCTCGGCCAGAAGGTGCAGGAGCACCACTACCACAAGGCGCTGCGCGAGCCGATCGACCCCAACCTGGCTGTCTTCTCCGCCTATTGGGACCGCGGCGTGGCCTGCAACCCGGCCGCGATCGCCGCCAAGCTGCGCGAGCTCGCGCCGCAGGTGCGCCAGGTGTGGGTGGTCTCCAAGGCGGCCCAGCCGCTGCTGCCGCCCGGCACCGACCACGTCGTGCCCGGCACCCGGCAGTACTGGGAGGTCATGGCCCGCGCCAAGTACTTCATCAACAACGTGAACTTCCCGAACGCGGTGGTCAAGCGCCCCGGTTCGGTGCACGTCATGACCCATCACGGCACGCCGCTGAAGAAGATGGGCATGGACCAGCTGGACTACCCGACCGCGTCCAAGGGCCTCGACTTCGACGCCCTGCTCGAGCGCGTCGACCGCTGGGACTACAGCGTCAGCGCCAACAGCCACACGACGCGGATGTGGGAGCGGGCCTACCCCTCGCACTTCACCTCGCTCGACATCGGCTACCCGCGCAACGACGTGTACTACCACGCGAGCGCCGCCGACGTGCGGTCGATCCGCGAGCGCCTGGGCATCGCCCCCGGCAAGCGCGCCGTCCTGTACGCGCCGACGCACCGCGACTACGAGGCGAGCTGGACCCCGCGTCTGGACCTCGCGGCGCTGTCCGAGCGGCTCGGCGAGGACACCGTGCTGCTGGTGCGCGGCCACTACTTCTACGGCAGCGCGGCCTCCCCGCTGGCGAGCCTGCGCCGTACCGGCCGCGTCATCGACGTGTCCGGCTACGACCCGGTCGAGGAGCTGTGCCTGGCCGCGGACGTGCTGATCACGGACTACTCGTCGATCATGTTCGACTACGCGAACCTGGACCGGCCGATCATCAGCTACGCGGACGACTGGGAGACGTACGCCAAGACGCGCGGCGTCTACTTCGACCTCATGGAGGAGCCGCCCGGGCACGTGGCGCGCACCCAGGAGGAGCTCGAGGAGCTGCTCGTCACCGACGCCTGGCACGACGAGGCGTCGGCGAAGGCGCGCACCCACTTCCGGCGCCGCTTCTGCGACTTCGACGACGGGAACGCCTCGGAGCGGTTCGTGCGCCGCGTCTTCCTCGGCGAGTCCGAGGAGTCGCTGCCGGCGATCGTCCCGCTGGAGTCCCGTACGCCCGCCCCCACGCCCGAGGAAGCGAACGCCTGATGTCGCAGACCCCTGACGTGACGATCACTGTCATCGTCTTCAACGATGCCGAGCGGCTGCCCACGGCCGTCGCCTCGCTCCTGGCGCAGACGCACCAGAACATCGAGATCATCATCAGCGACGACCACTCCACGGACAACACCCCTGAAGTGGCCCGGGCGTTGGAGGCGTCGGACAGCCGCATCACGTACCTGCGGCTGCCGGAGAACTCGGGCGGCTGCAGCGCCCCGCGCAACCGCGCGATCGACATCGCGCGCGGCAAGTACCTGATGTTCCTGGACAGCGACGACGAACTCACGCCGAACGCGGTGGAGTTGCTGCTCGCCGCGCACCGCGAGCGTCCCGACATCGACTTCGCGATGGGCCAGGTCGAGCGCGTCCGCGTCGACACCGGCCGCACCTCGCTGTGGATGCCGTCTCTCGTCGCCGAGCGCCGCACGGTCGAGGGCATCGAGGCCGAGCCGGGTCTGCTCTTCGAGCACCTGTCGACCAGCAAGATGTACACGCGGGACTTCCTGGACCGCCACGACCTGCGCTTCCCCGAGGGCATCCACTACGAGGACCAGCTCTTCTCGGCACAGGCGTACTGCCTGGCCAAGGCGTTCACGGTGGTGCCCGAGCGGGTCTACCGCTGGTACATCGCGCCGTTCGTCGCCGAGTCCGCGGCGTCCATCTCGAACCAGCGCCACAAGCTGAGCAACGTGCGCGACCGCGTGTACGTGCAGGGGCTCATCGACGCGTTCCTGGTCGAGGGCGGCTACAGCGCGCAGCTGCGCGAGGCCAAGGACTTCAAGTTCCTCAAGCACGACCTGCGCATGTACTCCGGCGACCTGCCCTACCGCGACGACGCGTGGATGGCGGGCTACGCGGAGATCGTCAACCCGTACCTGGAGGGCCTGGCCCCGGGGGCGTTCGTCCGCCTGCCGCGCGGCGAGCGCGTCGTCATCCAGCTCGTGCGCGACGGACGGCTGGACGACGCCCGCACCGCGGCGCGCGGCCTCGGCCACGACGTCGCCCCGCCGGCGACGACGACGGACGAGTCCGGCGCCCTGTACTGGGGCGACCGGGTGCCGGACACGGAGACGGGGCGGCGCGAGCTGGACCTCACCGGGCTCGGCCTGGACTCCCGGCCGTTCCCGCGCGCCCAGTTCCGCAACGAGATCGTGGACCTCAAGCGCGGCCCGGGCGCGGCCTCGGTCCAGCTGAAGGTGCGCACGTACGACCCGGGGCTCCGGCTGCCGTTCGGGCCGCAGGTCGCCTCGCTGCTGATCTCCCCCGGCCGCAAGCGGATGACCGTGCGGTTCCGGCTCGACCCGGTGCGGCCCGGCGTCTTCGAGGGCCAGGTCCTGCTCGACCTGGCGAAGGCCCAGCTGCCCGCGCAGGGCTTCGCGGGCGTGCGCCACCCGATGCTGCAGCTGCAGGCCCCGGAGGGGCTGCGCAACAACGGGCTGCTGCTCGCGCCGCTCGAGTTCCCCTCGTTCACGGCCGAGGTCGACCAGCACGTGGTCACCGTCGAGCCGGAGGGCCGTGGCTCGGGCCGGATCCAGGTGCGCTGGGAGCCGGTGGGCCTCAAGGCGAAGGTGCTGCAGCCGGTGGTCCGCAGGGTCAACAGCAACCCGCTGGCGCGCAAGATCCGCAAGGCCGTCCGCCTCGTGACGCGCTGACCGGCCGTACGCAGCAGGACCGGAGCCCCGGTCGCCCGCTCACGGGTGACCGGGGCTCCGGTGTGTCCGGCGCTCGCCCGGACTACTGGGTGACCTTGTAAAGGCGCTGCCCCTTCGGGCCCTGCGCAACCCGCTCCAGCGGCAGCCCGGGCTTCTCGTCCCAGGCCGCCACGACCCACTTCACGTCGTACTCGCGCAGCAGCTCGCGCCGCTCGGCGCGCGACGTGCCCGCGTCGAAGTACGTCTCGACCGCCGCTTCGCGCGCCTTCTGGTCCTTCAGGAAGAAGTCCGGGTACCCGGGGGCCACCGTGTAGGGCCCGTACGCGGGGATCTGCCGGGCCGGCCAGGTCGAGGCCATGACCACGTCCCCGTACTTCACCCACGGGGTGATCCACTGGTAGCCCGACCACTGCCCGCCGTACTTGGCCTCGACGGCCGACGGCAGGGCCGAGCGCGGCAGGACGTAGCCCAGCGTGCCGGACTGGGTCCACAGGCCGGTGAGCAGCGCCCCGGCGAACACCGTGCCGAACGCCGCCCGCACCGCGCGCCGTGACGCGCTGAACACCTCGAGGCCCGCCGCGACCTGAGCGGGGATCAGGGCGGCGGGCAGCACCCGGCCCCACGACCAGTGCCCGCTGATCCCGCCCGCGGCGAACAGGGTGATCCCGAACAGGCAGAACAGCACGAGCGGATCACGCCGGTCGCGCAGGCAGCGCAGTACGAGCGCCGCCCCGCCGACCAGCGCCACGAGCCAGATCCGGCCGGGCAGTTCGCGGTAGAGCGAGCGGTGGATCTCCTCCAGGCCGCCGCCCATGTCGAACAGCTTGAAGAACGAGTAGTAGGGCCACAGCGCGAGCAGCACCGCGCCCAGGGCGGCGCCCCCGCCGATCCGCTCCCAGCCGACCCGGCCGTCGGTGGCCCGCGTCCCGAGCAGCATGGCGATCGAGCCGAGCGTGGCGACGACCCCGGTGAACTGGTGGCTGAGCAGGATCACCGCCCACAGGGCGCCCGCCCCCAGGAAGTGCGGCCAGGCCGCCGCCCGGCGCAGCAGGGTCCACAGCCAGAAGGACGCGCCGAGCGCGAAGGTACTGGGGTAGGAGACCGTCAGGGCAAGGGAGTTGAGCCCGAGGAAGCCGCTCCAGTCGAACAGGGTGGTGCCCCACAGCAGCATCAGGCTGAGCAGCACGAGAGCCGCCGCGGCCGAGCTGCGCCAGGCGGAGGCCCGGTCCCGGAACGACGCGACGAAGGCCCACACGCCCGTCACCAGGACGGTGAGCGAGATCAGCGCCGCGATCCGCAGCACCACGAACACGCCGAGCCCGGTCGCCTTCGCGAGGCAGCCGAGGAGCAGCGTCCACGGCGTGTAGTACGGGCTGTCGGAGTCCGCCGCGACGAGCGGGTCGCCCGGGGAGCCCAGGTCGTGCCGCAGGCGCTGGATCGTCGCGGCGTGTATGCCGAGGTCGCCGGCCCAGGGCAGCTGCAGGACGACGCCCAGCAGCAGGGCGAGGACCAGCAGCGCGCCGATCCGCGCGAGCCAACTACCGGTGGCGCGCATGGTGTTGGAAGACCCATGTCCGGTAGACGAGGAAGCGGAACGCGGAGGCGAGCACGATCGACAGCGCCTTCGCCACGTTCGCGGCGATCGGCCCCGTCATCTGGGCGCCGTGATAGCCCGCGTAGAACAGCAGGCTCTCCATCGCCACGCCGATGCCGCTGAAGACGAAGAACAGCATGATCTGGCGGCGGGTGCGGGCCGCGCGGTCGCGGTAGGCGAAGAAGCGGAAGCCCAGGTAGTTCGTGGCCATCGCGACACAGCTGGCAGCCACGGTGGCCGCCATCGGGCCCGAACCCATGCCGTGGAAAAGGAGGTTGAAGACCAGGAAGTTCACGGCGACACCGCTGCCGCCGACCACGCCGAACTTCACGATCTCGAAGGAGATGCGCCGCGCCCGCGTCAGGGCCGGGCGCGGTGGTGCGTACGACGTCGCGGTCACCGGCGCGACCTCGCGCGCAGCTTCCACGGCATGGCGACCGACTCGAGCTGCACCATCAGGTCCATCTTGGACTCGCCGACAGTGCGGTCCTCGAAGTGGATCGGGACCTCCATGATCCCGTAACCCCTGCGCAGGGCGCGGTACTTCATCTCGACCTGGAAGCTGTAGCCCGCGCTGTCCACGGACGCGAGGTCGATGGCGCGCAGGGTGTCCTCGCGCCACAGGTTGAACCCGCCGGTGATGTCGCGGACGCGGGTGCCGAGGATGGTGCCCGCGTACGCGTTCGCCCAGCGGGAGAGCAGCTTGCGGTGCGCGCCCCACGAGGCGTCGAGGGTGCCGCCCTGGACGTAGCGGCTGCCGATGGTGACTCCGGCGCCGCTGGAGAGGGCAACTCCCAGCATTTCGGGGACCTTTGGGACCGGGTGGCTGCCGTCGGCGTCCATCTGGAGGACGAAGCGCGCGCCGTCGGCGACCGCCTGCGCCATGCCCGCCGCGTACGCGCGGCCGAGTCCTTCCTTGCCCGCCCGGTGCAGGACGCCCATGCGCTCGGCACCGAACCTCTCGACGTAGCTCTCCGCGATCTCGCCCGTGCCGTCGGGGCTGGAGTCGTCGACGACGAGCAGGCGCAGGCCCGGCAGGTCCAGGGCCATCAGGGCCTCGGCCATCCGGGGCAGGTTCCCCGCCTCGTTGTACGTCGGCATGACGACGGTCAGCGGTGTCGCGGCCCAGTCGTCGGGCAGCGCGGCAGCGCGGATCGCCGGCTTGGCGTCCGGCTCGGACGACTTCGGCGGCATCGACTCTCCCTGATCCATCAGTCAGACCCATCAGTCAGACAATCAGGTCCACTTTAGACGTAATGCCCGAGTTCAAGGCGTATGGCAAATCTCATGCCTCGATTCGCGCCTCACGTGCAACCAAATCGCTGCGCGAACCATCTCGACAGATGGCGACAGGAATGGGGCAAGAAAAAGGCAAGAGCCGGGGCAGAATACGGAGACGGATCCGGCCGCCGACGCGGCCAACTCGGCGGAGGAGAACGGCAGATGAGAGGCGCGGCGGCGCACGGGGAGCGGCTGGAGCCGCTGCGCGCACAGGACCCGCGCGAGGTCGCCGGCCATCCGCTGCAAGCCCTCATCGCCAGGGCGGCATGGGCACCGTCCATCTGACGTACACGCGTGGCGGACAGCCCGTCGCACTCAAGCCGGTGCGCCGGGAGTACGCACAGAGCGCGGCGTTCCGCGAGCGGTTCGCCCGCGAGGTGGCGGCGGCCCGCCGGGTCGCGGGCCCGCACCTCGTCCCGGTCCTCGACCACGACGCCGAGGCCGCCCTCCCCTGGCTCGCCACCCGCTACGTGCCGGGCGTCCCGCTCGACGAGGGACCGCACACGGTCCGCTCCCGGTGGCCGCGGTCCTGCAGCTCGTGGCGGGCGCGGCGCGGGCGCTGGCCGCGGTGCACGCCTCGGGCGTGATCCACCGCGACGTGAAACCGACGAACATCGTGCTCGCCGCCGGCGGCCCCTGGCTGCTCGACTTCGGCATCGCCCACGCGGCCGGCGCGGCCGCCCTCACCACGGCGGGCCGCCTGGTCGGCGACGGGCCACCACCCGTACGGCCAGGGCAACGGCCTGGCGATCGCGGCCCGCATCGCGGGCACGGACCGCGAGCCCCCGTCCCTGGACGCGGTCCCCCGCCCCCTGCGCGACGTCGTGGCGTCCTGCCTGTCCCCGGCCCCCGGGTCCCGCCCGACGGCCAGAAGAAGGGCGGCACGGCCAACGCCAAGCAGTCGTCCCAACCGGTGAACTCGCCGTCCACGTCCGCAAGTTCGCCGGAGCGGCCGACCACGGACGCGTCGGCGTCGGCACCTCC
Organism: Streptomyces sp. NPDC050085; assembly: GCF_044460595.1. Lineage (NCBI taxonomy): Bacteria > Bacillati > Actinomycetota > Actinomycetes > Kitasatosporales > Streptomycetaceae > Streptomyces > Streptomyces sp. NPDC050085. The sequence continues at coordinate 740,355 of NZ_JBITJZ010000004.1, forward strand.
GGCCGCCCGTGCCACGTACACGCAGCTGTTCATGGGTAAGGCGATCACGATCCGCACCCCCGAGTTCGGCTCCCCCGTCGAGGTCGACCCGACGGCCCAAATGGGCTCCGACTACACGGAGTTCGAGGTCCGCGACGACCGCTACAGCTTCGCGAAACCCCTCGGCAGGTCAGCGGGAACGACCCCGCAGGAGTGCCGCGCGGGCGCCGAGCAGAACCCCTTCCCGGCCGACCTGTACGCCGAGGACATCGTCAAGAAGCGGCAGATCGTCAAGGGCGACCGGCTCTGCACGCTGACCGGCGACGGCAACCTCGCCCAGTGGACCATCACCGACGTTCACGGGGGCGGCCCCGGGGGGGCGGGCCCGGGGGGGCCCCGGGGCGGGGGGGGGGGCCGGGGGGGGGCCCCCCCCCCCCCCCCCGCCCCCCCCCCCGCCCCCCGCGCCCCCCCCCCCCCGCCCCGGGGCCCCCCCGGGCCCGCCCCCCCGGGGCCGCCCCCGTGAACGTATGCCTTACGAGTGCGTGCGCAGCAGCGTCCGCATCGTCCGCATCGCCACCGACAGGTTCGCCAGGTCGAAGGCGTCCGAGCCCTGGATCTCCTCCAGGGTCGTGCGGGCACGGCCCAGGATCGGCGCGTTCTTCTCCTCCCACGCCTTGAACCGCTGCTCGGGCGACGGTGACGACGGCTCGTTCCCATCGGCCAGCACGTCGGCCGTCAGCGCGGCGTGCGCCGCGTACAGGTCCTCGCGGATGGAGGCGCGGGCCATCGACTGCCAGCGGTCGGCCCGCGGCAGCTCGATGATGCGGTCCATGAGCTGGGTGATGGAGAGCCGGTCGGCGAGGTCGTAGTAGACCTCGGCGACGTCGAGCGCCGGCTTGCCCATGCGGTCGCCGATCTGCACGATGTCGAGCGTCGGGAACGCGGACGAGAAGCCCGCGACCCGGGAGGCCAGCTCCTCGGGCACCCCGGCACCGGTCAGCTCGTCGAGGATCGACTGGTACCACTCGGCGTCGGCGCCGCGCAGCATCTTCGGCATGGCGGCCCAGACCTCGGCGACACCGTCCTTGAAGAAGGCGATGGTCTCCGCCAACTGCAGGGGCTGCGGGCGGTTGTTGAGCAGCCAGCGGGTGCCGCGCTCGACAAGTCGCCGCGAGTGCAGGCGGATCCGGGTCTGGACGTCGGCGGCGACGATGTTGTCGAGCGCCTCGACCGCGTCCCACACCTCGCTCAGACCGAAGATCTCGCGCGCGGCGAGCTGCGCCCGCACGATCTCTTCGAGGGAGGCGCCGGTCTCCTCGCGCAGGCGGTGCAGGAAGGTCGAACCGCCCGTGTTCACCGTGTCGTTGACCAGGACCGTCGTGATGATCTCGCGGCGCAGCGCGTGCGCGTCGATCGCGTCGCCGTACTTCTCGCGCAGCGGCTGCGGGAAGTAGGCGTGCAGCAGACGGCGCAGGTACGCGTCGTCGGGCAGCGTCGTCTGGATCAGCTCGTCGGAGGCCGTGATCTTCGTGTACGCGAGGAGGACGGCGAGCTCCGGCTGGGCCAGCCCCCGGCCGCTGTTGAGGAGTTCCTTGATCTGCCGGTCGTTCGGCAGGAACTCCAGGGAGCGGTCGAGGTGGCCCTGCTTGCCCAGGCGGCGCATGAAGCGCTGTTGGGCGTGGAGCAGGGACGAGGACTGGGCCTCGGCGTTGGCGAGCGCCACGTTCTGCGCGTAGTTGTTGCGCAGCACGAGGTGGCCGACCTCGTCGGTCATCGCGGCAAGGAGCTTGTTGCGCTGCTTGACGGTCATGTCCCCTTCGGAGACAAGGCCGTTGAGCAGGATCTTGATGTTGACCTCGACGTCGGAGGTGTTCACACCGGCGCTGTTGTCGATCGCGTCGGTGTTGACCCTGCCGCCGACGCGGGCGAACTCGATGCGGCCCAGCTGGGTCGCGCCGAGGTTGCCGCCCTCGCCGATGACCCGGGCGCGCACGTCCTGGCCGTCGACGCGGATGGCGTCGTTGGCCTTGTCGCCGACGTCCGCGTTCGACTCCGCCGACGACTTCACGTACGTACCGATGCCGCCGTTCCACAGCAGGTCGACCGGCGCCTGCAGGATGGCCTTCATCAGCTCGGCCGGGGTCATCTTGGCCTGGCCCGACTCGATGCCGAGGGCCTCGCGGATGTGGGCGTTGAGCTGGATCGCCTTGGCGGAGCGGGGGAAGACGCCGCCGCCCGCGGAGATCAGCTCCTTGTTGTAGTCGGCCCACGACGAGCGCGGCAGCTCGAACATGCGGCGCCGCTCGGCGTACGAGGTCTCCGCGACCGGCTTCGGGTCGATGAAGATGTGCCGGTGGTCGAAGGCGGCGACGAGCCTGATGTGCTCGCTCAGCAGCATGCCGTTGCCGAACACGTCACCGCTCATGTCGCCGACGCCGACGACCGTGAAGTCCTCGGACTGGGTGTCGACGCCCAGCTCCCGGAAGTGCCGTTTGACGGACTCCCAGGCGCCGCGGGCGGTGATGCCCATGGCCTTGTGGTCGTACCCGGCCGAGCCGCCGGACGCGAACGCGTCACCGAGCCAGAAGTTGTAGGAGGCCGCGACCTCGTTGGCGATGTCGGAGAACGTCGCCGTGCCCTTGTCGGCCGCGACCACGAGGTACGTGTCGTCCGTGTCCGGGCTGTCGTGCCGCACGACGTCGGCGGGCGGCACGACCTCACCGGCGACGAGGTTGTCGGTGATGTCGAGCAGCGCCGAGATGAAGGTCCGGTACGAGGCCACGCCCTCGGCGAGCCACGCGTCGCGGTCCACCGACGGGTCCGGCAGCTGCTTGGCGACGAAGCCGCCCTTGGCGCCGACGGGCACAATGACGGTGTTCTTCACCATCTGCGCCTTCACGAGGCCGAGGATCTCGGTACGGAAGTCCTCGCGCCGGTCGGACCAGCGCAGGCCGCCGCGCGCGACCTTGCCGAAGCGCAGGTGCACGCCCTCGACGCGCGGCGAGTACACCCAGATCTCGTACGCGGGCCTCGGCGCGGGCAGGTCGGGGATGGCCTGCGGGTCGAACTTCATGGAGACGTACGCGTGCGGCGTGCCGCCGCCCGCCTCCTGGAAGAAGTTCGTGCGCAGGGTCGCCTTGATGACGGTGAGGAAGGAGCGCAGGATGCGGTCCTCGTCGAGCGAGGCGACCTGGTCGAGGGCGCCGTCGAGCTCCTCCAGGAGCCCGTCGATGAGCTCGGTCCCGGCGCGCTGCCGGTCCGGGGACATCCGCGCCTCGAAGAGGGAGACGAGCAGCCGGGTCGTGTGGACGTTGGTCCGGAGGGTGTCCTCCATGTAGTCCTGGCTGAACGGGGAGCCCGCCTGGCGCAGGTACTTGGCGTACGCGCGCAGGACCATCGCCTGCCGCCAGTTCAGCCCGGCGCGCAGGACGAGGGCGTTGAAGCCGTCGTTCTCGGCGAGGCCGGTCCAGGTCGCGGCGAACGCCTCCTGGAACCGCTCGCGGCCGTCGGCGCCGAGCTCGTCGCCGTTGCCGTTCGCGGGCTTCGGCATGCGCAGGCCGAAGTCGTAGATCCAGGCGGTCGCCCGGGCCTCCCCGTCGGAGCAGCGCAGCTCGTACGGGCGCTCGTCGGTGACCTCGACGCCCAGGCGCTGCAGCACCGGCAGGACGGCGGAGAGCGAGACGGGCGACCCGGTCCGGTAGATCTTGAAGCGGCGCTCGCCGGGGGCGGCGCCCACCGGCTCGTACAGGGAGAGCGCGAAGTCCTTTGCCCCGTGCGTCAGTTGCTCGAGGTGGACCAGGTCGGCGACGGCCGCGCGCGGCGTGTGGTCGGCCTTGTAGCCCTCGGGGAACGCCTGGCCGTAGCGGCGCAGCAGTTCGGCGGCGCGCTCCTCGCCGCACTCGGCGTTCAGCGCCTCCGCGAAGCCGTCGGCCCAGGAGCGGGCGGCCTCGACGAGGCGGGCCTCGATGCGGTCGGTGTCGGCGTCGGTGAGCGCGGGCAACTCGGTGCCGGGCGCGACGCGGACGACGAAGTGCAGGCGGGAGAGGATCGACTCGGTGTTCCAGGCGGTGAAGTCGACGCTGGTGCCGCCGAGTTCCTCCTTCAGGATGTCGATGATCCGCAGCCGGACGCCGGTGGTGTAGCGGTCGCGCGGCAGGTAGACGAGCGCCGAGTAGTAGCGCCCGTACTCGTCCTTGCGCAGGTAGAGCCGGAGGCGGCGCCGCTCCTGGAGGTAGAGCACGGACGTGACGATGGACCGCAGCTCGTCGGCCGGGGTCTGGAAGAGCTCGTCGCGCGGGTACGTCTCCATGATCTGCATCAGGTCGCGGCCGTCGTGGCTCGCGGGCGTGAAGCCCGCGCCCTTGAGGACCTCGGCGACCTTGCGGCGGATGACGGGGACGCGGCGCACGGACTCGGTGTACGCGGCGGAGGAGAAGAGGCCGAGGAAGCGGCGCTCGCCCACGACGTTGCCCTCGGCGTCGAACTTCTTCACGCCGACGTAGTCGAGGTAGCTCGGGCGGTGCACGGTGGCGCGGCTGTTGGCCTTGGTCAGCACGAGCAGCTTGTGCTCGCGGGCCTTGGCGCGGGCGTCGGCCGGCAGCCGGTTGAAGGACGGCGAGACCGGGATCGCGGCGTGGCGCTCGTCGTCGGCGTGCTGCGGGTCGGAGCGCAGGATGCCGAGGCCCGTGCCGGGGACGGCGGCGAGGGAGTCGTCGTCGGTGAGGTCGTACTCGCGGTAGCCGAGGAAGGTGAAGTGGTCGGCGGCCAGCCAGCGGAGCAGCTCGCGGGCCTCGTCGACCTCCTGGTCCACGAGGTCGTCCGCGGTGGGCTCGCTCGGCAGCTCGTCGGCGATGCGCAGCGCGGCGTCGCGCATCTTCTCCCAGTCCTCGACGCACTCGCGCACGTCGGACAGGACGCGCAGCAGGTCCGCGGTGATCTGCTTCAGATCGGCGCGGTCGGTCTCGCGGTCCATCTCGACGTGGATCCACGACTCGACGAGCACGTCGTGCCCCTGGGCGGAGGAACCGGCCGGAAGCACTTCCTGCAGCTTGCCGGTGACGTCGCGCCGCACGACGACCTGCGGGTGGATGACGACGTGGATGCCACGCCCCTGCCGGGACAGCTCGTTGGTCACGGAGTCCACGAGGAACGGCATGTCGTCGGTGACGACCTCGACGACGGAGTGGCTGCAGGTCCAGCCGTTCTCCTCGACGGTCGGCGTGTGGACCTTGACGTTCGCCGTGCCCTGCGGACGGTTCTCCGCGAGGCGGTAGTGCGAGTACGCGGCGCCGAAGACGTCGACCGGATCGCGGTCGCCGAGGTCCTCGGGTGCGGTGTGCAGGTAGTAGCGCTGGAGGAACGTGAGCACGGAGTCGATGTTCTCGACAGCGTCCCTGCTCTCGCCCGTCGGTAGGTGCCCCCCTACCGGGCTGTTCTCAGCTACCCGGGCGGCCCGTGCGAGCAGCTCGGCCTTGGCTTCGTCCAGCTTGGTCTGCATTGTCCTCTGGCTCCTGTCGCGCGCCGTTGCGTGACGTAGACGTGATGAACGTGAATCGCTCGACGTAACGTCGCGACGCGGGGTGTCCGGTCGACATCGACGTTATGCCGGAATGGGAGAAGAGCGGACGGTAATGCGCCATTTTCAACGAACTGGCCATCCGCCGGAAACGATCAGCGAGCGGGCGCCGGGCGGGGCCGCTGTTGCGGGCAGTCCGCTCCCGGCGCGGGCAGGGGGCGACGATGCCCCCGCGAGATATCGCGCTGATCACGGGTCAAGGCTATCGCTCCCCACCCGGAGCCCGTCATGAGCCGTATGTGTACAAAAGAAGCCCCCGAACTTTGACACTCTGCACAGAACCGCGGCCCTTGCCAGGAATCCGGGGCGGGAGCACCTTGGGTGCAGTCCACGGGCGTACGGCACCGACGGGAGCGTGTGACCAATGGCACCCAAGATTCTGATCGTGACCGGCGACGCGGCGGAGTCCCTGGAGGTCCTCTACCCGTACCAGCGGCTGCGCGAGGAGGGGTACGACGTCGACATCGCGGCGCCGACCCGCAAGAAGCTCCGCTTCGTGGTCCACGACTTCGAGCCGGGCTTCGACACGTACACGGAGAAGCCGGGCTACACCTGGCCCGCGGACCTGGCCTTCGCGGAAGTCGACCCGGGCCAGTACGCCGCCCTGGTGATACCCGGCGGCCGGGCGCCCGAGTACCTGCGCGGGGACGCCGAGCTCCGCAAGATCATCAAGTCCTTCTTCGACACCGACAAGCCCGTGGCCCAGATCTGCCACGGCCCGCTCCTGACGGCCGCGATCGACGGCCTGCGGGGCCGCCGCGTCACCGCGTATCCGGCGCTTGAGATCGACATGCAGGCGGCCGGGGCCACCTTCCAGGACGCGGAGACGGTCGTCGACGGCACCCTGGTCTCGGCCCGCGCGTGGCCGGACCACTCCCGCTGGATGCGCGAGTTCCTCACGGTGCTGCGGGCGAAGGCGCCGGCGATCTGAACCCCCGGCCCGCGGGGTCCGGGCGGGCCGGTGAAGAAAGGGTGGCTGCCCCGCCGACGAGGGCAGCCACCTGGTGTACCGCACTGCGGGCACCACGACGAGGGGCCGTTGCCACGACAGCCGTGGGGAGTTGACCATTACTGCCCGGCGCCCCGCCGCGTGCTTCTCCCGCCGCGTTCGGTACGGCTACAGCTTCGCGGGCGGCGCGGGACGGGCACATCGGTATACCGGAACACAGGTATACGCATGTGAGCGCACAACTTCGCTGTCCGTATACCTAGGGAGGCCCAAAGCTCCCCGAACATCCCCTAATTTCCCTGAATCTCCCTGAATTTCCTGAATGCCTAGGGGTGACCTCCCCCTGAGCTCTCGAGCCCGGCACCCGCGACGGCGGCGACCTCCGTCCGCGACCCCACCCCCAGCTTCGCCAGGATGTGCTCCACGTGCGCATCGGCGGTCCGCTTGGAGATGACGAGCCGCTCCGCGATCTCCCGGTTCGACAGCCCCTGCGCCACGAGCACGGCGACCTCCCGCTCCCGCCGGGTCAGCGCATCGACCCCGCCCCGCGCCGCGGGCACGGACACACCCAGGTCGGAGGGGCGCTCCGCATCCGCCCGCACCGCTTCGAGAACCTGCATGCCCGACAGCCGCGCCCCCACCTCGCGCCACCGCCGGAACTGCTCGTCGCCGAGCGCGTCGAGGACGGCGGCCCGCCTGGCCTCCTGCTCCTCGAAGAGCGTGGGCAGCATCCCGATGGGGTCCCCGCTCGTCCGCCGGGCGCTCTCCGCGTACCCGAGCAGCCACGCGGCCCGCACGAAGCGCTTGTCGTGCGCCGCGGACCAGGCGAGCACCAGCGTGCACATCGCGGCGATCAGCACCTCGTCTATTTCGGCGGCCGCCTCAAGACCCCGCAGCAGCGGCGCGACGGCCTCCTCGCGCTCGCCCGACAGCCACAGCATGACGCCCTGCACCATGAGCGTGGAGCTGAGCAGCTGCCGCTCCCCGGTGCCCTCCAGGAACGCGAGCCCGGTGCGGCACAGCTCCAGCGCCTTGTCCGTGTCGCCGAGCGCCCCGAGCACGACGGCGCCCTCGTAGTGGATGACGGCCGTGCCAAGCCCGTCGCCGCGCTGCAGCATCCGCTGCCGGGCGTCCTCCAGGGCCACGAGCCCCTCGGGCTGCCCGCACAGCGCGTCGAGCCCGCCCAGATAGGCCTCGCAGAACAGCTCGATCCGGTCGTTCCTCGAGGCCCGCGCCACGCCGAGCGCCCGGTGGAACAGTTCGAGCGCGCCGGGCAGATCGCCGGTCCACACGGCGAACTCGGCGACCATGAACCGGCCCCAGGCCTGCGCCTCCCCCGCCTCGCCGAGCTGCGCGAGCCCCTTGTCGATCCAGTACCGCCCCTCGGCGATCGCCCCGAGCGCCCGCCAGTACGGCCCGAGCTGCGCGGCGAGCAGCAACGCCGAGGGCGCCAACTCCCGCTGGCTGTACGCGAATTCGAGTGCGGCACGCAGATCGGCATTCTCGGCCTGAAGCCTGCGGTGGTGCGCGGTCTGGGCCGGGGTGAGGAACTCGTCCCAGTACCGCCGCCCGAGCTCCCGGTAGTGCGCGAAGTGGCGCCGCCGCACCGCGTCCGCCTGCCCCGACTCCTCCAGCCACTCGGCCCCGTACTCCCTGATGGTGTCGAGCAGCCGGTAGCGTCCGCCGTCCTCCCCGATGCGCTGCACCACGGACTTGTCGACGAGCCCGATGAGGTGTTCGAGAACCTCCCCGGCGCTCAACTCCCCTCCCGCACCGACCACTTCGGCGGCCGTCAGCTCGAAGGAGCCCGCGAAGACCGAGAGCCGGGCCCACAGCAACCGCTCCTGCGGCGTGCACAGCTCGTGCGACCAGCCGATGGCCGTACGCAGCGTCTGATGCCGCGTCAGCGCGGTGCGCCGCCCGCCCGTGAGCACCTCGAAGCGCTGCCCGAGCCGCTCCACGAGCTGCTGCAGCGGGACCGCCCGCAGCCGCACGGCGGCCAGTTCGAGGGCGAGCGGGATCCCGTCCAACCTGCGGGCGAGCGCCGCCAGTTGGTCCCGGTTCTCGCCGGTCGCCGCGAACCCGGGCACGACCGCCGCGGCCCGCTGCACGAACAGTTCGAGCGCGTCCTCCGCGTCGAGCGGTGCGATGGGGCAGCAGTGCTCCCCCGGCACGTCCAGCGGCTGCCGGCTGGTGGCGAGGACACTGACCCCCGCGGCCTCCCGCAGCAGCACGTCGGCGAGCATCGCGCACGCGTCGACGAGGTGCTCGCAGGTGTCGAGGACGACGAGCAGCCGCCGCCCCTGCAGATGCGCGACCACGGCGTCCAGCGGCTCCATGCCCGCCTGCTCGGGCAGTTGGAGCACGGCGGCGAGCGTCGCCGGGATCAATTCGGGATCGCGCAGCGCGCTCAACTCGACCAGCCACACCCCGTCGGGGAAGTGTCCGTCGAGCCCGGCCGCCGCGCGCAGCGCCGTACGACTCTTGCCGACCCCGCCGGGACCGACCAGGGTGACCAGTCTGGCCTGCGCGAAGGCGCCCTGCACCTGGGCCAGTTCGGCCTGCCGGCCGACGAACGTGGTGACCTCGACCGGCAGTTGACCGCCACGCCGCTGCCCGAACCCGAAACCCATGGCTTCCGTCCCCCCGTCGCGTACCGCGGCACCACCGCTCTCACCACAGAGTACGCAGCCCCACGCGGAGCGTGAACGAACTCGACGCAAAAGGGAATGCCCGGTTCAGGCCGCGGCGGCGATCCGCTCCGCCTCGCGCACGGCCTCCGCCAGCGAGTCCACGACGGGCGCCCCCACCTTTTCGAGGCTGGCCCGGCTGTGCGAACCGCCGGTGTAGAGCACGGCCCTGGCGCCCGCGCCGAGGGCGGCGACCGCGTCGTCAGCGGCGTCCCCGATGACGACGGTCCGCTCGGGCACGACGCCCGCGGCGCCCAGAGCGCCCAGGTGACGCACCATGTGCTCGGCCTTGCTGCCGCCCGAGGGGCCGACCCGCCCGTCGACCCGGACGAACCGCTCGGCGATCCCGAACTGCCGTACCAGCGGCACGAGTTCACCATGCTCGTACATGCTCAGAATGGACTGGCTGCGACCGGCCTGCTGCCATCCGGCGAGCAGCGGCTCGACGCCCTCGGCGAGCCCGCACGCCACGGAGTGCAGCGCGTAGTGCCGGTGGAACGCCTCGTCCATCACGACCCACTCGGCGTCGGTGGGCAGCCGCCCCATGAGTCGCTCGTAGAACTTGGGCACCGGTACGCAGTACAGCTCGCGGTACCTCTCCAAGGTGATCGGGGCGAGCCCGAGCTCCTCGAAGGCGGCGTTCGTGGCGCGGATGATCGCGTCGTTGTCGTGGAACAGCGTCCCGTTCCAGTCCCAGACGATGTGCGCGTCGGCTATGTGCTTCCCCATGCGTAAGAACGTACCCCCGTGACCGGGCCGCTCAGCGGGCGTCCCCGCGGCCCACCAGGTTCGGGATCTCCTGCGTCGCGAACCACAGCAGCTCGTGGTCCTCTGCGCCGTCCACGACGAACTGGGCGTCGTCGTCGCCCTGGTCCGCGGCGCCGAGCGCGTCGGCGGCGGCCGTCACATCGGCCTCGGCGTCGTCGGCGTCCACGTGCACGGCGGCGGCCTTGGCGAGCGCCACGCTCTCGTGCACGGTCACCTCGCCGAGCGCGGCCGGGTCGAGCCCGCGGTCCGGGTCGGCGGAGGCGGCCTTGTCGGCCACGTCCACGGCGACGACGACCCGCCGCCGCACCGCCCCGGGCTCCCCGGCGAGCAGCCGCAGGGAGGCGAGCGCGGCCCGGTTCAGCGCCGCGTACTCGAGCTCCTCGATGTCGTCGGACAGGTACCACTCGCGCAGCGCGGGCGTCACGGCGAAAGCGGTCAGCGGCGCGGGCCCCAGCTCGCCCGTCTCGTACGCCTCGGCGAGTCGAGGCAGGGACAGAGGCACGTACACACGCATGACGGACCGCTTTCGTCGTCTGTCGGAGTTCTTGTCCGAGTTCTCGTCTGAGTTCTCGTCGAGCTCCCGTCGAGTTCTCAGGGTCCACAAAGGGGCCTTCAGGATACGTGCGGGAGTCCCCCTTCGGACTGCCGACCACCCCCGGAGCCCATGTCAACGGGGCTCCGCGGGTTCACCCGGCCCCGGCCTTGTGCCGCCGGGTCCGCCGCACGCCGGGCCACCCGGATAAGTGAACCCGGCCCCGGCCGTGCGCCCGGCCGCACTCCCTTGCAGACGCCCCCGAACAGCCCGTACAAGATCCACCACGAATAGTTACCGACTGGTATCCGGAGGCGCTGTGCAGAAGGTGATGACCAGGCAAGGTCCCCGAGGCACCACTCGGCCCCCGTCCCGCCGGGACTCCCGCCGCCCGGCCGCGCATCGCGTGCCGCCCGGGCCCCCGCCGCACCCCACCGAGCTGTTCACGCAGCGCCTGCTCCTGGTGCTGACCGGCCACAAGCCCCCGTACTGGTTCGCCCGGCACACCGCCGCACAGGCCTACGACGACCTGCTGTGGCTGCTGGCCCGCCGCCCCCTGGGCACGCGGGGCCCCCTCCCCACGATCCACCGCATCGGCCACTTCGAGCCTGCCACCGGCACCTACGAGGTCTTCGCCCGGATCACCGCGGGCCACCGCCTGCACGCCCTGGCCTTCCGCCTCCACCTGTCCCGCGACCGGCGCTGGCGGGTCACGGCCGTGGAACTGGACGGCCGCCCGCCGCGGGACACCTACTAGAGCGTGTCCGCACGCATGAAGGGCCGGGCACCTCACAGGTGCCCGGCCCTTCAGGAAACGGCTGTCAAACCGTCAAACGGCTGTCACTTCTTGCGACGACGGCCCTTCGACTGCTTGCGGCGCTCGGCCCGCGTCAGACCGTCCGCCTCGGACCGCGTCGGCCCGTCGCCGTCCTCGGTGACGAAGTCGCCCTCGTCGACACCGCCCTCGGCGTTCGGCGCCTGGAAGTGCAGGCGGTCGGGACGCTGCGGGGCGTCGAGCCCCTTGGCGCGGATCTCCGGACGGGCCCCGGACTGCGCCGGCACCGCGTCCTCCTTGTCGAGCGACGTGGCGGGCGCCGCGTCCTCGACCGGGACCTCCTCGACCTGCTGCTCGACCTGGACCTCCAGGTTGAACAGGTAGCCGACGGACTCCTCCTTGATGCCCTCCATCATGGCGGTGAACATGTCGAAGCCCTCGCGCTGGTACTCGACCAGCGGGTCCTTCTGCGCCATGGCCCGCAGGCCGATGCCCTCCTGGAGGTAGTCCATCTCGTAGAGGTGCTCGCGCCACTTGCGGTCGAGCACGCTCAGCACCACGCGCCGCTCGAGCTCGCGCATGATCTCGGAGCCGAGCTGCTCCTCGCGCGCCTCGTACTGCGCGTGGATGTCGTCCTTGACCGCTTCCGCGATGAACTCGGCGGTGAGCCCGGCCCGGTCGCCGGCCTCGTCCTCGAGCTCCTCGACGGTGACCTTGATCGGGTAGAGCTGCTTGAAGGCGCCCCACAGCCGGTCGAGGTCCCAGTCCTCGGCGAAGCCCTCGGCGGTCTCGGCGCCGATGTACTCGTCGATGGTGTCGTCCATGAAGTGCACGACCTGCTCCTGCAGGTCCTCGCCCTCCAGGACGCGGCGACGCTCGCCGTAGATGACCTCGCGCTGGCGGTTGAGCACCTCGTCGTACTTCAGGACGTTCTTACGCGTCTCGAAGTTCTGCTGCTCGACCTGCGACTGGGCGGAGGCGATGGCCCGCGTCACCATCTTGTTCTCGATCGGCACGTCGTCCGGCACGTTGGCCATGGACATCACGCGCTCGACCATCTGCGCCTTGAAGAGCCGCATCAGGTCGTCGCCGAGCGACAGGTAGAAGCGGGACTCGCCCGGGTCGCCCTGACGGCCGCTGCGACCGCGCAGCTGGTTGTCGATACGCCGCGACTCGTGCCGCTCCGTACCGAGGACGTACAGCCCGCCGAGCTCCTTGACCTCTTCGAACTCGTCCTTGACCGCCTGCTCGGCCTTCTCAAGGGCGGCGGGCAGGGCCGCGGCCCACTCCTCGACGTGCTCGACGGGGTCGAGGCCCGCCTGGCGCAGCTCGGCCTCGGCGAGGTCGTCCGGGTTGCCGCCGAGCTTGATGTCGGTGCCACGACCGGCCATGTTCGTGGCCACGGTGACGGCGCCCTTGCGGCCGGCCTGCGCGACGATCACGGCCTCACGGTCGTGCTGCTTCGCGTTGAGCACTTCGTGCTGGATGCCGCGCTTGCTGAGCTGCTGCGAGAGGTACTCGGACTTCTCCACGGAAGTGGTACCGACGAGGATCGGCTGCCCCTTCTCGTGCTTCTCCGCGATGTCGTCGACGACGGCCTCGAACTTGGCGACCTCGGTGCGGTAGATCAGGTCGGCCTGGTCCTTGCGGACCATCGGCTTGTTCGTCGGGATCGGGACGACGCCGAGCTTGTAGATCTGGTGGAACTCGGCGGCCTCGGTCATCGCCGTACCGGTCATGCCGGAGAGCTTGTCGTAGAGCCGGAAGAAGTTCTGGAGGGTGATGGTGGCCAAGGTCTGGTTCTCGTCCTTGATGTCCACCCCCTCCTTCGCCTCGATGGCCTGGTGCATGCCCTCGTTGTAACGGCGGCCGGCGAGGATACGGCCGGTGTGCTCGTCGACGATCATGACTTCGCCGTCGATGACGACGTAGTCCTTGTCCTTCTTGAAGAGTTCCTTGGCCTTGATGGCGTTGTTCAGGTACCCGACGAGCGGCGTGTTGACCGACTCGTAGAGGTTGTCGATGCCCAGCCAGTCCTCGACCTTGGAGACGCCCGACTCGTGGATGGCGACGGTGCGCTTCTTCTCGTCGACCTCGTAGTCGCCGGTCTCCTCGATGCCCTTCAGCTGGTTGCCCGCCTCGCCCTTCTTCAGGCGCGTGACGAGCTTCGCGAAGTCGCCGTACCACTTGGTGGCCTGGTCGGCGGGGCCGGAGATGATCAGCGGCGTACGGGCTTCGTCGACGAGGATGGAGTCGACCTCGTCGACCACCGCGAAGTTGTGGCCGCGCTGGACGAGCTCGTCCTGGGACCACGCCATGTTGTCGCGGAGGTAGTCGAAGCCGAACTCGTTGTTCGTGCCGTAGGTGATGTCGCAGTTGTACTGCTCACGGCGCTGGGCCGGCGTCATGTTGGCCAGGATGCAGCCGACGCTCAGGCCGAGGAACTTGTGGACGCGGCCCATCATCTCGGAGTCGCGCTCGGCCAGGTAGTCGTTCACCGTGATCAGGTGGACGCCCTTGCCGGACAGCGCGTTCAAGTACGTCGGCAGCGTGCCGACCAGGGTCTTGCCCTCGCCGGTCTTCATCTCCGCCACGTATCCGAGGTGGAGGGCGGCGCCGCCCATCAGCTGGACGTCGTAGGGCCGCTGGCCCAGCACGCGCCGGGCGGCCTCGCGGACGGTCGCGAACGCCTCGGGGAGCAGGTCGTCGAGGGTCTCGCCGTCCTCGAAACGCTGCTTGTACTCATCCGTAAGCGCGCGCAGCTCGGCGTCGGAGAGGCTCTCGAAGTCCTCTTCGATGGAGTTGACCTGGTCCGCGATGCGGTGCAGCTTGCGCAGGATCTTGCCTTCGCCTGCACGCATGATCTTCTGGAGGACGGACACGCGGTTGGTCTCCTTGCCGGTCGGGCCTGGCACGGTCGGTTACTCAAGCGACAGCCTGAGCAACGGCCATCGTATGCGAGGACCCCACCGCGCCGGGAGGTCTGCCAGCAGGTCCAACGTCCGGGCACCTCGGAAGGTGCCGGTAAGGGACACGAAAAGTGATGGCATCCCCTCCCGAACCCGAGCAGAATCGGGCGATGGAACCCGTGACGCTGACCACCGACCGACTCCGGCTGCGGACCTTCGTGCCCGCCGACATCGACGAGGTGTACGCGGCGGCGCAGGACCCCGACATCCAGCGCTGGACGACGATCCCGTCGCCGTACGCGCGCGCGGACGCGGAGTACTTCATCGGCCGCATGGTCGCGGACGGCTGGCGCACCGACGCCGAGTACACCTTCGCGATACGCACCGAGGAGCACGGCCCGGTCGCCGGTGCGGTCGCGCTGCACCACCCGCGCGCGGGCGCGTGGGAGGTCGGTTTCTGGACCGCCAAGGAGCACCGCGGCCGCGGCTACATGACGGAAGCCGTCCTGGGCCTGGCCCGCTGGGCCTTCACCGATCTCGCCTGTACGCGCCTCGAGTGGCGGGCCGAAGTGGGCAACGTGGGGTCGCGCACGGTCGCCGAGAAGGCCGGCTTCACGATCGAGGGCACCCTCCGCGCGGGCCTCCTCAACAAGGAAACCCTCCGCGACTGCTGGGTCGGCTCACTCCTGCCCTCGGACCTCGACATCCCCGGCCCGACCCCGTACTTGCCGGCGCCGACGCCCTAGGGCGTGTCCGCAAAGTCCCTTCGTCCGCCCGGAGGGCGGGCCGGGCGGCGTCTGGTGCGTGCTCTCGGCTTGCCGGGTGCCGACCCTCGTACTGGATGTACTTGGGTCTGCGCCCGGTGAGGCGAGAGGGCGTGCCAGGCGTCGGACGGCAGAAGGGACTTTGCGGACACGCCCTAGCCTCGGCCGACGTACCGCCGCCCCCGATTGTCAGTGCCGCCCCCTATCGTTTCCGACCATGACGACGACCCCGCCGCGTCCCACCACCGCCCTGTCCGCCGACGAGGCCCGCCGCATCGCCCTGCGCGCCCAGGGCTTCCTGGGCGCGCCGGACCGCAAGGGCGGCACCCGCGGGGTCCTGCGCCACCTCGGCGCGGTCCAGCTCGACACGATCTCGGTCCTGGCCCGCTCCCACGAGCTGATCCCGTACGCACGCCTGGGCGCGGTGGGCCGCAAGAAGATCGAGGACGCGTACTGGACCGACGGCCACGCCTTCGAGTACTGGTCGCACGCGGCCTGCATCCTGCCCGTCGAGGAATGGCCCCACTTCGCCTTCCGCCGCCGCGCCTACCGCACCCGCCCGCACTGGTACCACGACCTGCCCGAGGGCGCGTACGACCAGGTGATCAAGCAGCTGCGCACCGAAGGCCCGCTGACTGCAACGGAGTTGGGCGGGGCGAAGAACAAGGGCGAGTGGTGGGACTGGTCGGAGTCGAAGGTCGCCGTCGAGCGCGCGCTGATGTACGGCGAGGTGGTGTGCGTCGAGCGCCGCGGCTGGAAGCGGGTCTACGACCTGGCGGAGCGCGCGATCCCCGCCGAGCTGCTCCACGACGACCTGGACGACGCGGAGTGCCTGCGCCGCCTCGTCCTCCAGGCGGGCCGGGCCCTCGGGGTCGGCACGCGCGCGGACATCGCCGACTACCACCGCTTGAAGGCCGAGCAGTTCGACGCGGTGATCGAGGGGACGGGCCTGGTCCCGGTGACGGTCGAGGGCTGGTCCAAGCCCGCCTGGGCGGACCCGGCGGCGCTCGGGTCGCCCCCTCGGGGCCGCCACCGCACCACGCTCCTGTCCCCCTTCGACTCCCTCGTCTGGGAGCGGGCCCGCACGGAGCGGATCTTCGGCTTCACGCACCGCCTGGAGGCGTACGTCCCCAAACCGAAGCGGATCCACGGCTATTTCGCGATGCCGGTCCTCGCGGGCGGCCACCTGGTGGGCCGCGTCGACCCTGCGCGCGAGGGCACCACCCTGGTCGCCAAGCAGGTCTCCCTGGACGGCCCGAAGGCCGTTCCTGCGGTGGCGGCGGCCCTGCTGGAGGCGGCGGGCTGGGTCGGCTGCGACAGCGTACGGGTGGAGCGCATGGACGACGCGAAGCTGAAGCGGGAGCTGGTCGGCGCCCTCGGCCGATGAAAGTCAGCCGCTGAAACTCAGCGGATGAAGCTCAGCGGATCTCGAGGATCTTCTCCCGCATCGCGTACACCACGGCCTCCATCCGGGAGTGCAGCTGCAGTTTCTCCAGGATGTTGCGCACGTGGTTCTTCACCGTGTTCTCCGAAATGAACAACTCCTTGGCGATGTCACGGTTGTTCATGCCGGTGGCGACGAGCTTGAGCACCTCCAGCTCCCGGTCGGTCAGCCGGGGCGCGGGCACGAGACGGCGCTCGTCGGTGCGCTGGATCATCGACTTGAATTCGGTGAGCAGTTTCGACGCCATGGACGGGCTGATCTGGGACTGCCCGTCGGCCACGGCGCGAATGGCCGTGGCCACCTCGTCGGTCGAGATCTCCTTCAACAGGTATCCCGTCGCGCCCGCCTTGATCGCGTCGTAGAGATCGGCTTCCTCGTCGCTGATCGTCAGCATGATGATTTTGGCGCTGGGCGCGACCTCCTTGATGGAGGTGCACGCCTCGATGCCGCCCCTCTTGGGCATCCGTACGTCCATGAGGACGATGTCCGGCAGCAGATCGGCCGCCTTGTCCACCGCCTCCGCACCGTCGCCCGCCTCACCGACGACCTGGATGTCCTCCTCGGCCTTGAGGACGATCTCCAAGCCGCGCCGGAACAGCGCGTGGTCGTCCACCACAAGGACCCGGATGGGCTCCTTGCGCGGGGAGCCCGCGTCCGGTCCCATGCCGGCGCCGTCGTCGGCAGTGCCGGCGCCCTCGCCCCGCATCGGTCCGAAGCTGTCCGCCATCGTTCCTCCCCCTGAAGGCCCCTGAAGACTCGGCCCGTCTTCCTGTGCCGGGCCAACCCGAGGCGCCGACAAGCCGGTTGACCCGGCACGGCCATGATTTCATGCCTCGGCCCCCATGCGACGACGGTGCGGTGCACGAGGGGGTCGCACAAGGGTGCCCCCGGGGGCGCACGCGCACTCCAGGGGCACCTGAGAGACAGGTTTCGGCCAGTCGGGCCCGGCCGGGCTCAGCCGCCGATCGCGTCGCCGGCCTCGGCGCCGTTCACCTCGGCGACCATCGGGTCGGTGCTGAGGTGGATGACACCGTAGTCGTAGGCGTGCCGCCGGTAGACGACACTGGGTTCCTTGGTCTCGGAGTCGACGAACAGATAGAAGTCGTGCCCGACCAGCTCCATCTCGTAGAGCGCCTGATCGAGCGTCATGGGTGCCGCCACGTGCGTCTTCTCGCGCACGATGAGGGGGCCTTCGCCCTGGACCTCGAGCGAACCCATCCTGGTGGTCGGCACGCCACCCGCCTCGGACTCGTCCTTGGCGATCGTGCCGTCCCCGTTGAGCGTGGCGGCGTCCGGCACCCGCTCGGCGACCTCCGCCGCCGAAATCCGCTTGGTGCCGCGTCGCGTCGACCGCTTGCTGTGCTGCTTGCGCAGCCGGGCGTCCAGCTTCTCCGTGGCCAGGTCGAGCGCCGCGTACGGGTCGTTCGCCGAGGCCTCCGCCCGGATCACCGGGCCGCGCGTGCGCAGCGTGATCTCCACGCGGTCGCACCGGTCGGCCTGCCGGGGGTTGGGCTCCTTGGACACCTCGACGTCCAGGCTCATCACCTTGCCGTCGAGCTTCTGGATCTTCTCCAGGTTCAGCTTCTCGGCCACGTGCTTGCGGAACCGCTCCGGTACCTCGGTCTTGCGGCCCTTGACGACGATGTCCACGCAGAACTCCGTTCCCGGATAGCTCCGCTCCTGTGGCGGAGCATCTCCCTCTTGCACCAGACTCCGGCCACTGCCGGAGTCTCGGACTCGGTGACTTCCACCTCCTCCTCCCCCGTGGACAAGATCTCCACCCCACCGCATCGGGTGATGGTGAAAACCTCTGCGCAATCCACGGCGGGGCATTCCGATATGTGAGGTGTGGGGCTCGTCTTTCCTGCCGACTTCCTCACAACCGAACATATCTCGCCCGGACGGATGTCGTCACCCTCTACCGACGCGTACCTCCATTCAGGTGAATGGATCCTCTCACTACCTGCAACGATGCAGATCCGCGGTCAGTTCCGGTTTATTTCGAAAGAATCCGGAGAAGCCGCGACCACGGCTGCCAGGATCACGTTCCGTTCCGTTATTCCGGTCTCTGTCACGGAGCGTTCCCGATCCGCTGCGCCTTCCCCGCCGACCGCCGTCGAACACATCGAGGCACGTATTGCGCGCGCCGCCTCCGCCAGGGATGCACCGGTCGTCATGAGGTCGTCGACCAGCACGATCCGGCCAACTTCCGTGAGCAGCCCACCGCCACCGCCCACCACCTGCAGCGCACCGGTCACATTCACGAGCCGCTGCCGGGCGTCGAGCCCCGACTGGTCCGCCACCGCACGCCGCTGCCGCAGCACCGCGAGCACCCGCGCCCGCACTCCCGCCCGGCGCAGCTCGGCCGCCGCCGCGTACGCGATCCGCCGCGTCGGGTCATGCCCCCGCGCCCGCACGGCACGGGGTGCGGAGGGCACGGGGACGAGCGCCACGGCCCCTGCCCCCGCAGGCGGCAGACCGGCCCGCACCGCGCCGGCGAGCGCCGCGCCGAGCGGCCCGGCGAGCCCCAGGGCCCCGCGCTCCTTGTGGGCCAGGAGGGCGGCCCGCGCCGCGTCCCGGTACGGCGCGGCGGCATGCACCACAGGCAGTCCCGCGGGCTCGGGCCGCGGCCGCACCCGCCTGGGCGCAGCACCGCGCAACGCCGCCGAGCACCGCGCGCACAGCGACGTACGAGACCTGCCGCAGCCTGCGCACTGAGCCGGCAGCACCAGGTCGGAGAGGTCCTGCCACCACCCCCGCACACACCCACTGTGCCAACCCGCGGGCCGGCCGACCACCCCTGTGGACAACGCCCTGTGGACAACTGCCCCGGAGTGACAGGGAGATGACGCCCCGACGGCGCCCGGGCCCCGCTACCCCGGATAGACCGGAGCCGTCCCCTTGGCGAGCACCGCCTGCCACGCGGCCCCGGAGGGGAGCCGCACGATGCCGTCGTCCGAGTGCGCCAGCAACGGCAGTCCGTCGTTCTCGGACGCCGCGATCTCGCTCACCCGGGTCAGCCCCGGCAGCGCCTGCCCGGTCGGCGCGGACCCGTCGGACGGCACGTACTGCATCTGCTGCAGCCCGCCGGCCTCCCGGCCGACCACCACGAGACGGCTGGGCCCGGCCCACGACATGGCCGTGACCTCCTCCATCTCCGGTGCCGCGGCGCGCAGTTCGGACACCGAGAACTCGACGCCGCCCTCCCCGTCGCCCGAGCGCGTGACGAGCCCGATGCGCAGCTGCGTCTTGCCCTGCTCCGTCACGAGGAGGGCGATCCGCGCACCGTCGGCGGACATCTTCACCGCCTCGATCCGGGCGTCGTCGTCGAGCCGGCTGACGGAGACCTCCTGCATATTGTCGCCGAGGCCCTGCCCGAACACCAGCAGGCGTGCGCGCTTGGGGTCCTTGTCGACCACCCACAGGTCCCCGCGCCCGTCCCAACTCGGCGTCGAGAAGCCGCCCTTGGCGCCGACCACGCGGCTGTGCGCCAGCGGGTCGCCCAGCGAGGCACTGGTGATGAGCGACGCCACGTACAGCGAACGCCCGTCGTGCGTCACGCCCGCCGCGCGCTCCTGGTCGCGCGAGACCGCCACGGACCGCAGGCCGTGCTCACCCTCGACCTCGCCCAGCGGCCCCGGCACGCGCGTCGGCGTCTGCTGGCTGCTGCCGGGCACCCGTACGAGCCGGCCCTTGTCGTCCAGGAAGTACTGGTAGTCGGGACGTCCCGACGTCTGCGACGCCGCCAGGGCATCGGCCTGGTCCTCGGTCAGCGTGCACATCAACCGGCCGTCGGAGCGCTTGAGTTCGACCTCGTCCACGCTCGACGACGACAAGTCCCGCAAGGAGAACAGCAGTTGGGTCGCCATCTGCTTGCACTTGGGCTGGTTGGCGGAGTCCGCCTTCTCGTTCAGCGGCACCGTCAGCTTGTTGGCGTCGTCCGGGGCGAGCGAGTCCACGCCCTCCTTCAGCGCGGTGCCCGACGGGAACGCGGTGCGCACCGCGGGGTTCAGCCAGCGCGTCGGACCGGCGAGCACCTGCCGCACTGTCTCCGTCAGCGGATCGGTCCACTGCCGTACGAAGACGGGGTCGGGGACGAGCTGGCGCTGCTCGGAGTCGTCCCCGCTCGGCGGATCCACCGCGTAGTAGTACTTGTTGACGGACTGGTAGATCCGCTGGAAGTCGGACTCACCGAGCACGACGCCCGGCGGCAGGTCGTCGATCCGCCACTGATTGCCCTTGGCCGACTTGACCAGCGTCAGGTGCAGGTTCCCGCCGTACGTCCCCGTCTCGGGCTTGTAGGCCTGCCGCTTGTCGACCGTGGCGACCTTCGAACCCGTCAGCTGGAACATCTGCCCGTCGTCGCCCGTGTTCTGCCGGCTCGTCGGCCGCGTACTGGGACCGTCGGCGAGCACGACCGTCTGCTCCTGGGGCTGCCACTGCTTCGCGGCCTTCGGCGTCAGATACTTGCGTGCCATCGCGTACGAAGGATCGTCGCTGGTCAGCGCCTCGAGGAAGCCCTCGACAATGCTCGTCGGGGTGGCACCGTCGCGCGGCGGCAGCGCGAAGACCCGCACCTGTGAGTCCGGCCGCTGCGACGCCTCGACCGAATCGAGGCCACCGCTGTCCGGCATCGACGCGCATCCGGCGAGCACGATGGCACCGCACCCGGCCAGCGCACCGGCCCGCATCCCGCGCCGCCGACGCGGCACCCGCTGCTCACTCACGACCGCCGTCGCTCCCCTCGCCGCGCTCGTCCGAACCCTGGGCGGTGCGCCCGCCCACGGCCACGTCTCCCCGCCACGCACCGCTCTCGTCCGCGCCCGCCTGCTCGACCGACTCGACCGGACCGACGTCGCCTGCGCGCTCGCGCTCCCGCTCGTCCCGCTCGTCGGGCTGGCGCGGCACACCGCGGGCCACCACGCGCGCGCCGCTGCCCGGCAGCGCCGTGGGGTCGACAGGCACCGCGGCCTGCGCGAGGCGCGGCGCTATCGGGGCCTTCGCGGGCACGGGCGGCACCTGCGCGGGCACCGTCGCGAGCTTCTTGCCCGCACCGGGCGCACGGCCGCGCCGCGAGTCCTCGGGCTCCAGCGGTATCGGCGAACCGCGCAGCGGCTCGTCGGCCGTGCGCGGCAACGTGAGCCGGAACTGCGAACCACCGCCCGGCTCACCCCACGCCTGCAGCCAGCCGCCGTGCAGCCGCGCGTCCTCCAGGGCGATCGACAGGCCGAGGCCCGTACCCCCGGTGGTACGCGCGCGTGCCGGGTCGGCCCGCCAGAAGCGGCTGAACACCCGGGTCGCCTCACCGGGCTTGAGCCCGACCCCGTAGTCCCGCACCGCGACGGCGACGGCGCCACCGGCGGCGGCGAGCCGCACCACGACGTCCTTGCCCTCGCCGTGCTCCACGGCGTTGACCACCAGATTGCGCAGCACGCGCTCCACCCGCCGGGCGTCCGCCTCGGCGACCACCGGCTGATCGTCACCGACGATCCGGATGTGGGTGCCCTTGCGCTCGGCGAGCGGCTCGGCTCCCCCGACGACGCGTCGTACGACTTCCCGCAGGTCTATCGGCTCGGCCTCGAGCGCGGCCGCCCCGGCGTCGAACCGGCTGATCTCCAACAGGTCGGCGAGCAGCGACTCGAACCGGTCCAGCTGATCGGCGAGCAACTCCGCCGACCGCGCGGTCACCGGATCGAAGTCGACCCGCGCCTCGTGAATGACATCGGCGGCCATCCGTACGGTCGTCAGCGGCGTCCGCAGCTCATGGCTCACGTCCGACACGAACCGCCGCTGCATCCGCGACAGGTCCTCCAACTGCTGGATCTTCAGATGCAGGTTCTGCGCCATCTTGTTGAACGCCTCGCCCAGGCGCGCGATGTCGTCCTCACCGGTCACCTTCATACGTTCCTGAAGGCGCCCGGCGGAGAGCCGCTCCGCGACCCCGGCCGCCATCCGCACGGGCGTGACGACCTGGCGCACGACGAGCCAGGCGATGGCACCGAGCAGCACGACCACGAAGAGCCCCGCGGTCGCGAGGGTGCCCTTGACCAGGCCGAGCGACTTCTCCTCCTGCGTGAGCGGGAAGAGGTAGTAGAGCTGGTAGGCGTGGCCCTCCGGGTCGGTGAGCCGCTTGCCGATGACGAGCCCCGGCTGGGACTCCTGGTTCTCGTAGATGATCCGCGTGTACTCCTGGGAGGCGCTGGTCATCCGGTCGACCTGCGCGCGCAGGTCATCCGGCACGCTGCGGTCCGGGATCACGCCGCCGGAGCCGCGCGGTGCCCGGCCACTGCTGTCGCTCTCGCTGGAGCTGAGGGTGACCACGTCGAAGGCGCCCTTGCCGCCACTGGCGAGCTGGGTGACGAGTTCGTTCCCCCATGACTGGACGCTCCCGGAGTTACGGCTGTCACCCGTCGCCCCGTCACGCTCCCCGGCCAGCGCCGAGTCCGCCTTGTCCTTGGCCGCGCGGAAGCCCCCCTCGGCCTGGCTCTGCGAGGCCTTCACCTTCGCCTCGAGCAGTCCGTTGCGCACGGAGCCGATGACGACGATGCCGAGCAGCAGCACCACGCCGAGCGACATCAGCAGGGTCGTGACGACGACCTTCAGCTGGATGTTGCGCCGCCACAGCCGCATCGCGGGCAGCAGCGGGCGCCGCACCCAGCGGGTGAACAGGCGCAGCACCGGGCTGCCGTTCATCCCGCCCTTGAGCAGGAGACCCCCGTCCGTGACCCGGCGCAGCCAGGAGCCCCGGCCGGTCGCGGGTCCCACAGGCCGCTCCGAACCGGACCCCGGATTCCCGGGCGCCGAAGCGGCACTGTCCCGGGACACGTCAGCTCGGTCCGGCCTTGTAACCGACGCCACGGACGGTCACCACGATCTCCGGCCGCTCGGGGTCCTTCTCGACCTTCGAACGCAGCCGCTGCACATGCACGTTGACCAGACGGGTGTCCGCCGCGTGCCGGTAGCCCCAGACCTGCTCGAGGAGCACCTCACGCGTGAACACCTGCCAGGGCTTGCGCGCGAGCGCGACCAGCAGGTCGAACTCCAGCGGCGTCAGCGCGATCGACTGCCCGTCCCGCTTCACCGAGTGCCCGGCCACGTCGATGACCAGGTCACCTATGGCCAGCTGCTCCGGCGCGGGCTCTTCCGACCTCCGCAGCCGCGCCCGGATCCGGGCGACCAGCTCCTTCGGCTTGAACGGCTTCACGATGTAGTCGTCGGCCCCCGACTCGAGGCCCACCACCACGTCCACCGTGTCGCTCTTCGCCGTGAGCATCACGATCGGCACCCCGGACTCCGCCCTGATCAGACGGCACACCTCGATGCCGTCCCTACCGGGCAGCATCAGGTCGAGGAGAACCAGATCAGGCTTGGTCTCACGGAAAGCGGCCAGCGCCTTGTCGCCGTCAGCTACGAACGACGGCTCAAAACCTTCACCACGCAGCACAATGCCGAGCATCTCGGCCAGTGCGGTGTCGTCGTCGACGACAAGGACTCGTCCCTTCATGGACCACATCATCCCATTACTTAATCGTTACCTGACGTGACCTGGCACACAGCTCACTCAGGGCTTCTGCTGTCACAGGCGCCACAACGCCCCACTCCGTGACGATGGCCGTCACCAAATCCGGGGGCGTCACGTCGAACGCAGGGTTGTACGCCTGCGTTCCCAGTGGTGCCACCGGAATCCCGCCTCCCGCTTCCATCCCGGCCAACGGCGCCTGCGGCGCCGTGACCTCCGTCACCTCATGTCCCGGCCGCTGCTCCACCTCGATGGACGCACCGTCGGGAGTCGCCGGATCCACGGTCGTCACCGGCGCCACCACGATGAACGGCACATGGTGATAACGCGCCAGGACGGCGAGCGGATAGCTCCCCACCTTGTTGGCCACCGAACCGTCGGCCGCGATCCGATCCGCCCCGATGAGCACGGCATCCACCTCACCGGCGGCGAACAGCGAACCCGCCGCGTTGTCCGTGAGCAGCGTGTACGCCATCCCGTTGCGCGCGGCCTCGTACGCCGTCAGCCGTGCACCCTGCAGCAGCGGCCGCGTCTCGTCCACCCACAGCCGGCGCAACTGCCCGGCCCGGTGAGCGGCCAGCGCCACCGCGAAGGCAGTGCCCTCACCACCGGAGACCAACGCCCCGGTGTTGCAGTGCGTCAGGATCCGGTGGCCGCCACCGGGCAGCAGCTCGTCGAGCAACCGCAGCCCGTACTCGGCCATCTTGACGCTCGCCGCGGCGTCCTCCTGATGCAGCGCCCGCGCCTCGGCGAGCGCCGCGGCCGCGGCCCGCTCCCGCACGGCGGCCCCGCCGCCCGCGCCGTTGCCCAACGCCGCCCGGTACGCCTCCTGCGCCCTGCGCACGCCGTACCCCAGATTGACCGCGGTGGGCCGCGCCCCCGCCAGCGCATCCGCCGCGTCCTGCACGTCGAAGCCGCGCGCGGCGGCCAACGCCACCCCGTACGCCCCGGCGATCCCCAGCAGCGGCGCCCCGCGCACAGCGAGGGACCGGATCGCCTGCACCAGACCCTGCGGATCCGTGCACACCAGCTCGACTTCCTCGGCAGGCAGCCGCGTCTGGTCGAGCAGCACCAGCACGGGCCCCTCTGCGGGCTCCTCCCACCGGATCGCCGGTACGTCGATGATCTTGGGCTGTATGTCCTCGTCGGGCCGAATGTCCTCACCGGATTCCGCGTACTGATCAGCCATCCGCCCAGTCTGCCCCGTACAGGCCCGACAATTGAAGGTGTCCAGCCCTTACGGGGCCAGGTCACTGGGCGCCTGCCCCATGGCACGATGGCAGGCAACCTGCCGCCGCGACCGCGGACGGGCACCTTGAAGGAGCGACGATGAACGACACTCCGGGCTGGGCATCGCCCGGATCTGCCCCCTCCGACGGCCCCGAAGGCAACGGCCAGGACGGCGACGCCCAGGACGCCGGCCAGCAGGACGCCGCTCCGCAGGACGCGGGCCAGGGCCCCCAGTGGTCCAAGGAGCAGCCGCCGCCCGCACAGTGGTCCGCCCCTTCCGGCCCGCCCGCCGCCGACTCCGGCCGGACCCCGCCCCCACCGCCGCCGAGCCCCGGCGGCTGGGGCGGCCAGCAGGCCCCGCCCGGCCCGGGAGGACCCGGCGGCTGGGGCGGCTACGGCAACAACGGCGCGGGCCCCGGCCACGGCGCTCCCGGCTACCCCGGCTGGGGCGGCTGGCAGGGCAAGCCCATGGCCGCCAAGCCCGGCGTGATCCCACTGCGCCCGCTCGGCGTCGGCGAGATCCTCGACGGCGCCGTGTCCACGATGCGTACGTACTGGCGCACCGTCCTCGGCATCTCGCTCACGGTCGCCGTGGTCGCCGAGGTCCTCCTCGTCCTCCTCCAGGGCTTCTTCCTCAACGACACGGCGACCACCGACGCCCTCGACGACCCGGACGCCAGCGCGGGCGAGGTCTTCCGCGCGATGGGCGGCCTCCTGATCGGCACCGGCGTGGTGTGGGTGATCACACTGCTCGGCACGATCGTCGCCACAGCCCTGCTCACGACGGTCACCAGCCGCGCGGTGCTCGGCAAGTCCGTGACCATAGGGGAAGCCTGGCGCGACGCCCGGCCGCAGCTCCTCAGGCTGCTCGGCCTGACGCTGCTGCTGCCGCTGATCGTCGTCGCGGTCGTCTTCGTCTGCACGCTCCCCGGCATCCTCGTCGCCGCGCTCGGCTCGTCGGACGGGGGGCTCGTGCTCGCGATCCTCGGCGGCATCGCCGGCGTCGTCCTCGCCTTCTGGCTGTTCTTCCGCTTCTCGCTCGCCTCTCCCGCGCTGATGCTCGAGAAGCAGACGGTCCGCAAGGCGCTGGGCCGCTCCGCCAAGCTCGTCCGCGGCTCGTGGTGGCGGGTCTTCGGCATCCAGATCCTCGCCCAGATCATCGCCGGGGTCGTGACCTCGATCATCCTCGTCCCCTTCAGCGTCATCGCCGGAGTGGTCAGCGGGGACGGCATCGGCACCTTCTTCGACACCAGCAGCAACGTCGGCTGGGCCTTCCTGATCATCAGCGCCATCGGCTCGGTGATCGGCTCGACCATCACCTTCCCGATCACCGCAGGCGTCACCGTGCTGCTCTACATCGACCAGCGCATCCGCCGCGAGGCCCTCGACCTCGAACTCGCCCGCGCCGCCGGCCTGCAGGGCTACGGGGACACCCCCGGCGCCACCCCGGGGAGCTGATGCGGTGAGCGCATCCGGGGGAGTGCTCAGGGCCACGGCCCTGCTGACACGCGCCGGCGGCGACGAGCCACCGGTGACGATCCCGCGTGATCCCGCGCGGGAAGCGGCGGAGCGGGAGCTGTCCAAGCCCGCGTACCACGAGAACGACCCGAGCTGGTTCATGCGCGCCCTCGACAAGTTCTGGGACTGGGTCGACAGGCTGTTCTCCGCCGCCTCGGGCGTCGCGCCCGGCGGCACGCTCGGCCTGGTCGTGATCCTGCTCGCCGTCGTCGCCGTCGCCATCGCCCTGTGGTGGCGCCTCGGCACCCCGCGCCGCTCCCCCACCTCGGCCGCACCGCTCTTCGACGACCGTCCGCGCAGCGCAGCCGAGCACCGCGCGGCCGCCGAGGCGCACGCCGCCCAGGGCCACTGGAACCAGGCCGTCCAGGAGCGGATGCGCGCCCTCGTCCGCTCCCTGGAGGAACGCACGCTGCTCGACCCGCGCCCCGGCCGCACCGCCGACGAAGCGGCCACGGAGGCCGCCCGCCCGCTCCCCCAGCACGCGGCCCGTCTGCACGCGGCAGCCCGCGACTTCGACGACGTCACGTACGGCGGCCGCACCGCGACCCCCGAGACGTACCAGCGCCTGGCCGCTCTGGACACCGAGGCCGAGCGCACGACGCCGTCCCTGACCGCCGCCCCGGGAGCGCCCCGGTGACCGAACCCCGCACCCCGAACTACCGCCGCCAGGACGCCGATCGCCCCGGTCCGTCCACCCCGCCGCCCCAGCCACCGGCCGGCGCACCACACCAGACAGGCCACCCAGAGCACCAGCAGGGAGCCACGGCCACGGCGACGCTCGCCACCCCGCCCCCGCCTGCTCCGCCCACCACCTCCGGGGGCACGTCCACCACGCCCACGCCCCGCCAGATCTGGACCCGCACGCGAGGCATCGCCCTCGCCGTGGTCCTCCTCCTGATCGCTGGCGTGGCCATCGCGGCGATCCGCTCCGGCGAGAAGCACGGCGCCCTCGATCCGAGCTCCGCCGACCCGTACGGCAGCCGCGCCGTCGCCGAACTCCTCGCCGACCGCGGTGTGGACACCCGCCGGGTCACCACGACCGCCGAGGCCCGGGCCGCGACCGGCCCCGACACCACCCTCCTCGTCGCCGTCCCCGACCTGCTGACGCCCCACCAGCAGGACCAACTCCAGGCCGCCACCGCCGACTCCGGCGGCCGCACGGTCCTCGTCGCCCCCGGTCCCGCCTCCGTCGACCGGCTGACCCCCGGGGTCACCGCGACCCCCGCCCCCGGCACCGACACCGCGCTCGCCCCCGACTGCACCCTGCCCGCGGCCCAGCGCGCCGGCACGGCAGACACCGGCGGCGGCCACCACTACGCCACGACGCTCCCCGGCGCCGAGTCCTGCTACCCGAGCGACGGCTCGCCCACGCTCCTGCGCCTGCCCGCGACCACCGGCGACGGCGACACGGTGGTCATCGGCGCCCCCGACATCCTTCTCAACGACCGTCTCGACAAGCAGGGCAACGCCTCGCTCGCCCTCCAACTCCTCGGTACCCGCCCCCATGTGGTCTGGTACCTCCCCTCCCTCTCCGACGACGCCGCGGCCACCGACGCACAGAACGACCGCAGCTTCTTCGACCTGATCCCCAAGGGCTGGCTCTGGGGCACGCTCCAGCTCTTCATCGCGGCAGCCCTCGCCGCCCTGTGGCGCGCACGCCGCCTCGGCCCCCTGGTCCCCGAACGACTCCCCGTCGCGATCCGCGCCTCCGAAACCGTCGAAGGCCGCGCCCGCCTCTACCGCAAGGCGAACGCCCGCGACCGCGCGGCAGCTGCCCTGCGTATCTCCACCCGCACCAAGCTCGCCCCCCTCATCGGCGTCCCCTCGTCCCAGGCCCACACACCGGAGACCTTCCTCCCCGCCCTGGCACGCCAACTCCCGACGCCCACCCAGGACTTGCACACCCTCCTCTTCGGCCCGCCACCCGCGACCGACGCAGCACTCATCGCACTCGCCGACCACCTCGACGCCCTCGAAAGAGAGGTACGCCATTCATGATGGACCCGACCACTGACAACGCCGGGCCCACGACCGATCCCCGCAGCTCACGGGCCTCTTTGGAGGCCCTGCGCGCCGAGATCGCGAAGGCCGTGGTCGGCCAGGACCCCACCGTCACGGGCCTGGTCGTGGCCCTCCTCTGCCGCGGCCACGTCCTGCTCGAGGGAGTTCCCGGCGTCGCGAAGACCCTTCTCGTACGAGCCCTCGCCGCATCCCTCGAACTCGACACGAAGCGCGTCCAGTTCACCCCGGACCTGATGCCCAGCGACGTCACGGGCTCCCTGGTCTACGACACCCACACGTCCCGCTTCTCCTTCCAGCCGGGCCCCGCGTTCACGAACCTCCTCCTCGCGGACGAGATCAACCGCACCCCGCCCAAGACCCAGTCGTCCCTCCTCGAAGCGATGGAGGAACGCCAGATCACGGTCGACGGCACACCACGCCAACTCCCGGACCCGTTCATGGTCGTAGCGACCCAGAACCCGGTCGAGTACGAGGGCACGTACCCCCTTCCCGAGGCCCAACTGGACCGCTTTCTCCTCAAGTTGAACGTTCCGCTGCCCACCCGGCAGGACGAGATCGACGTCCTGACGCGGCACGCGGGCGGCTTCAACCCCCGCGACCTGCAGGCGGCAGGCATCCGTCCGGTGGCCACGGCAGCCGACCTGGAAACAGCCCGAGCCGCGGTGGCAAAGACAACGATCTCCCCCGAGATCACGGCCTACGTGGTCGACATCTGCCGAGCGACCCGCGAATCGCCCTCCCTCACCCTGGGTGTCTCCCCGCGCGGCGCCACGGCCCTCCTCGCCACGGCCCGCGCCTGGGCCTGGCTGACCGGCCGGGACTACGTCATCCCCGACGACGTCAAAGCCCTCGCCCTCCCCACCCTCCGCCACCGCATCCAACTGCGCCCGGAGGCAGAAATGGAAGGCGTCACCCCGGACTCGGTGATCAACGCGATCCTCACCCACGTCCCCGTCCCCCGCTGACGAGCCCGGAGACGAGACCGACGACATGGCCCTCACCGGACGCACGGCCCTGCTCGCAGCCCTGGGCTCCCTCCCCATCGGCATCTGGGAGCCCAGCTGGACGGGCATCCTGGCCGTCAACACCCCGCTGGCCCTGGCCTGCGCCTGCGACTTCGCCCTGGCCGCTCCCGTACGCTCCCTTCGCCTGACCCGCTCAGGCGACACGTCCGTACGCCTCGGAGACCCGGCCGACGTCACGCTCACCGTCACCAACCCCTCGCGCCGCCCCCTGCGCGCACAGCTCCGCGACGCCTGGCCCCCCAGCGCCTGGCGCCCCGGCACGGAACACGACGCCTCCCGCCACCGAGTGACGATCCCGGCGGGTGAACGCCGCCGCATCACGACCCGCCTCCTGCCCACCCGCAGGGGCGACCGTCAGGCCGACCGCGTCACGATCCGCTCGTACGGCCCTCTTGGCCTCTTCACCCGCCAAGGCACCCACACGGTCCCCTGGACGGTCCGCGTCCTGCCTCCGTTCCACAGCCGCAAGCACCTGCCCTCCAAACTCGCTCGTCTCCGCGAACTGGACGGCCGCACCAGCGTGTTGACGCGCGGCGAGGGAACAGAGTTCGACAGCCTGCGCGAGTACGTTCCCGGCGACGACACCCGCTCCATCGACTGGCGCGCAACGGCCCGCCAGTCCACGGTCGCCGTCCGCACCTGGCGCCCGGAACGCGATCGCCACATCCTCCTGGTCCTGGACACGGGACGGACCTCGGCAGGCCGCGTCGGCGACGCCCCCCGCCTCGACGCGTCCATGGACGCGGCCCTGCTCCTCGGCGCCCTGGCCTCCCGCGCCGGCGACCGCGTCGACCTCCTGGCCTACGACCGCCGAGTCCGCGCGCTCGTCCAGGGCCGCACAGCAGGCGAAGTCCTCCCTGCTCTGGTCAACGCCATGGCCCCCCTCGAACCGGAACTGGTCGAAACAGACGCCCGAGGCCTCACCACGACAGCCCTGCACGCGGCCCCCCGCCGCTCCCTCATCGTCCTTCTTACGTCGTTGGACTCGGCCCCCGTCGAGGAGGGCCTGCTGCCGGTCCTCTCCCGCCTGACGAAACGCCACACAGTAGTGGTGGCCTCCGTGGCCGACCCGGCCATCGAAATGATGGCGGCTTCCCGAGGCACCGCAGAATCCCTCTACAACGCAGCCTCAGCCGCCCAGGCCAAAGCAGAACGCCTCCGCACCGCGGACCAACTCATTCGCCACGGCGTCACGGTCGTGGACGCAACGCCATCAGAACTGGCGCCGGCATTGGCTGACGCGTACCTCTCCCTGAAATCAGCCGGCCGCCTGTAAGGACTCTGGATCGGTAGGGCGGGAGCCTATAAACGCAGATAAACGCAGAAAAGCCCCGGACCGTATCCCGGTCCGGGGCTTTCCATTCAAAAATAGTTCGGCGGCGTCCTACTCTCCCACAGGGTCCCCCCTGCAGTACCATCGGCGCTGTAAGGCTTAGCTTCCGGGTTCGGAATGTAACCGGGCGT
>NZ_JBITJZ010000005.1:0-79440 GCF_044460595.1 Streptomyces sp. NPDC050085
CCAGCCTTCGGCCGGGGGGACCCCCAGAGCACGCACCAGACGCCGCGCGGCCGCCCTGCGGGCGTGGGGGTCCCCCCGGCCGAAGGCTGGGGGAGGGAGTTTGAAGACACGCCCTAGGCCAGGCGTAGGTCAGGCGGAGGCCGGTGGCTGCGGGCGTACCGTCAGGATCTGCTGTGCGAAGCCGACCGGGCCCGTGACGTCGTGCAGGACCGTGCTGGTGACGCCCTGGCCGGAGGCGCCGAACACGACGGTGGTGTCCAGGCCCGTCCAGCGGCCCTCGGGCCGGCGGTGCAGATGGAGCGTCAGATCGACGTTCGGGTACATCCAGTCGGTGGGGGACTCGCGTACGGCGATGCCGTTGGCGGTGTCGACCAGGCCCACGTACGAGGCGAGCGGGCTCGAGGTCTCCCCGGCCACCAGGGTGAGCTCCGTGGAGATCCAGGCGGTGGTGCGGCCCGGCCGCGGCGGGGAGAGCGGGCGTACGTCGAGCGAGGCGATGTAGCCGCCGGGCCACAGGTCGCTCATCGCCCACGGCAGCACGGACTCGGGCGCGGGCAGCGGGTCCTGGGCGCCGCCCGCGACGGCGCCGGTGTCCAGGGCGGCCAGGAGCCAGGCGCGGGCCCGGACCACGGCGCGGTCCGCGATGAGCACGGTGGCCTCGACCAGTTCGATGGTGCGGCCGGGGCGGACCGTTTCGACGCGGATCTCGCACTCGTCCATCGACAGGCGGCCCAGGATGTCGAAGCTGATGCGGCTCAGGAGCATGCCGTCGCCCCCGCGGCGGTCGGCCAGGTGGCGGTCGACGGCGTGCACGACGAGCCCGCCCAGCGGACTGAAGTGCAGCTCCTCGGGGTCCCACGCGCCGCTCGCGTGGACGGTCGGCTTGTAGCGGTGGTCGTCGGTGCGCTGGTAATAGCTGTCGGGAGACGTCACTCCCTCATGGTCCCTCAGGGGGGAACTCATGGTCCCTCGGAGCGAACGGACCGCGGTGTGGGACCGGTTACAGCGGGGACTGCCAGGTCACGGTCGTGGTCGTGGTGCCGTCGTCCCGCCTGCCGTCGTCCGTCACCGTCAGGCGCACGGCCGGGCGGCCGTCGGGCAGCGTCGCCCGGGTGTCGACGGCGACGTCGATGCGGGAGATCGCCGGGCGGCGCGACGCCGTCGCGAGGGCGCGCCGCAGGGCGGTCAGGAGGTGGCCCTGGACCGGGTCGCCGACGGTCGACTCGACGGGGCCCGTGAAGTGCGCCGACGGGGCGAAGCCGAGGACGGCGGCGGCGCCCGCCGTCTCGCGCAGGACCTTGCCGCGGAACGTCGTCGGCGCGTCCGCCGGGGGCTGCTGGAGCGCGAAGATCGTGGTGCGGACCTCCTGGATCGTCGACTCCAGTTCGTCGACGGCGCGGGCGAGGGTGTCACGGACGTCCTCGACCTGGGCGCGGCGCTGCGTCGACTCCAGCATCATGCCGGTGGCGAACAGGCGTTGGACGACCAGGTCGTGCAGGTCGCGGGCGATGCGGTCGCGGTCCTCGAAGACGGCGAGGCGCTCACGGCCCGCCTGCGCGTCGGCCAGCACGAGGGCGAGCGCGGCCTGCGAGGCGAACTGCGTGGCCAGCAGGTGGTCCACCGAGGTGTAGGGGCGGGCGCCGCGGGTGCGGGGCAGGGCGAGGGTGCCGATCAGCTTTCCGCCCGCCTGCAGCGGCAGCATCATGCTGGGCCCGAAGCGGCTGCGTACGTCCGTCGTCATCCGCGGGTCCGTCGCCGAGTCCTGGATGAACACCGCCTCCCCGGCGAGGAGTTGGGCCAGGACCGCGCTGCCGGGGCGGATCGTCGTGCCCAGCAGGGCGTGCGCGTCGCCCGACTCGGAGGCCGCCACGATCTCCATGCCGCCCGACTCCGTGGGCTGCAGGACGACCCCGGCCGCGGCGTCCGCGAGCAGCCGGGCCCGTTCGGCGACCGTGGTCAGGGCGTCGCCCGGGCGGCCGGTGAGCAGGGCCGTGGTGACCGCCGCCGCGCCCTCGATCCAGCGTTCGCGCTGCTTGGCCGTCTCGTACAGGCGGGCGTTGCCGATGGCGATGCCCGCCTGCGTGGCGAGGACCCGCAGCAGGTCCAGGTCGTCGTCGGTGAAGCCGCCGGGATCCGCGGCGGACTGCCTGCCGGTCAGCCGCAGCCGCCCGAACACCGTCTGCTGTACGTGGATGGGGACGGCCAGGGTGTCCGGCGCGTGGACGATCGAGTCGGGCGGCTCGCCGGCGGGCAGGTCCGGCCGCGCGTCGCCGGTCGTGACCGCCTCGACCAGGTCGCCGTGGGCCGGGTCGAGGACGGCGAGGACCCCGTGCCGGGCGCCGGTCAGGGCGGCCGCGTTGTCCACCAAGTGCTGGAGCGTGGCGCGCAGTTCGAGCTCGGAGCCGACGTTGAGGACGGCCTCGAGGAGGACGGACAGGCCGGAGGGGACGCCCGGCTCGGGTGTTGCTGCGGTCATCGTGCGGCGGTGCTTTCTGCTGGTGCCGGGTGGCCGTGTGCGCGTCGGTGGCCCGGCGCGCGGACGGTGCGGCCGCGCGCCTCGTTCACCATGCTGCCCCCGACGCCGGCCGGTCGACCGCCGACACGGTCATCCGGGCGCGTACGGGAATCAGCCGGCCAGCGGGTCGAGCACCAGGGGCTGGATCTTGCCCTCCATCATCGCGCCGAGGCCCTGCACCGCGCACACGTCGGGGCGTTCGGCGATGTGCACCGGCATGCCCGTCGCGTCGCGCAGCATCTGGTCGAGGCCGGGCAGGAGGGCGCTTCCGCCGACCATCATGATGCCGCGGTCCGCGAGGTCGGCGACCAGGTCCGGCGGGCAGTCGCGCAGCACCTTGCCGATGCCGTCGAGGACGGCGGTCAGCGGGGTGTGGATCGCTCGGCGCACCGCCGAGGTGTCGACGTGCACCGAGCGGGCGAGACCGGTGGCCACGTCGCGGCCGTGGATCTCGGTCTGCTCGGGGCCGTGCGGGGTGAGGCCGTTGCCGCTGAGGGCGAGCTGCAAGGGGCGTACCGACTGGGACGGCAGCATCAACTCGTGCTGCTGGCGCAGGTGTTGGACCACCGCGTGGTCGATGGCGTCGCCGCCGACGGGCACCCGGTCGGCGGTCACGATCGCGCCGAGCGAGAGGACCGCGATCTGCGTCGTGGCCGCGCCACAGACGATGATCATCGTCGCCTCGGGCTGCTCGACGGGCAGGCCGCAGCCGACCGCGGCCGCGATGAGCGTGTCGACGAGTTCGACGCGCCGCGCGCCGAGGCCGACCAGCGTCTCGACCGCCGCGCGCTGGGCGAGGGGGTCCGCGTCGTGCGGGGTGCAGGCCGCCGCGCGCAGGCGCGGCTTGCGGCGCAGGGTGCGGCGGAGCTTCTCGCCGAGCAGGTGGCGCAGCATCCGCTGCGCCATCTCGATGTCGACGACGGTGCCGCCGGAGACGGGACGTACGACACGGATGTAGCCAGGGGTGCGTCCGGTCATCTTCTCCGCGAACTCACCGACCGCGATCAGCGCGCCGGTACGGGTGTTGACCGCCGCGCAGCTCGGCTCGTCGACGACCAGACCGGCACCCTTCACATAGACGCGGGTGCGCGCGGCACCCAGGTCGACGGCGAAGTGGCAGCGGCGCAACTGCTCCAGACTGACGGTCATGGCAGATCCTCCCGAGATCGCGGCCCGCATCAGGCCTGTCGGGTCGCAGGTGCGGCCCTTTTGGCATCGTGCGGCGGAGGTCGCGATACCGCGCGTTGGGATAGGCCGGGCGGGTCTGGTCCGTACAGGTGAAAAGTGCGACGAGCGCCCTCGCCTGACGGAGGATCAGGACCTTTCGCGTACGACCTCGGTGAGCAGGGCCAGGTCGCGGACGACCGCCCCGGCGCCCGCCTCCTCCAGCGTGACCGCGGTGCTCAGCGACGGTGCGTAGCCGATGAAGGGCAGCCCGAGGGCCCGGGCGGCGGTCAGCTCGGCGACGGACGAGCCGATCAGGACCGCACGCAGGGTCGGCGAACCGGGCTGGTGCAGGGCCCGGCGCAGGACGTCGGGGTGCGGCATCAGCAGGGTTGGATCGTCCGCACGGCCGTGCGCTCCCCGGCGTACGGACAGTGAGCGGCTGTCCAGGTACTCGGAGACGACGTGCGGGGAGGCGTCGGAGACGACGGCGGTCGGCAGGTCCGCCGCGTTGAGCGCGCCGATCAGGGAGTCCGAGCCCTGGGTGGGGCGGGCCTTGCGCAGCGCGCGCAGTTCGATGGCGTCGAGGCGCTCGGCGAGGGCGCGGGCCACGCGGCCGTCATGGGGCTCGCGGGCGAAGGCGCGCAGGACGTCGAGGGGGTGGAGGTCGGTGGCTTCCCGGCCGCTGTCCGTACTGAGGGGTGGGTTGCTCAACACCTCGTCCGGGGCGTGGAGTTGGGCCGCAAGCTCGGTGAGTTCGCGGGCGGCTGCGCGGGCGTCGGCGGCGCGGGGGTAGAGGCGGGCGAGGGGGCCGTCGAAGCTGATCAGGAAGCATTCGGCGGGGGTGAGGGTGCGGGTCAGGGTGGCGCGGAGTTTCGCGTCAGGGCCGGGTTCCTCGTACCGGGGGCGCGAGTCGGTGTCGGGCAGGGTCCAGCGCACGTCGTGTCCGGGGAGCTGCCTGCGGGCCAGGCGGGCGGCGACCTCGGGCATGTACGGGCCCGTGCCGAACGGCATGTTGGGGCCGGTCCTCGCCGATGTCAGGGCCTCGGACAGTTCCTCGGCCAGGACGGAGGGCAGGTGGAGGCCGGGGTACTTCCGTACGGCTTCGAGGGGGTCGTCGACGCGGACTGTCGCGCGGGCCCCGGAGAGGGTGCCGTCCAGTTCGTACGTGTACGCGTGGACGTCGACCTCGTAGAACACCCAGTTGAACTCGTTCGGGCCCGGGGCCTCCGTCGTGAGGCTGCCGTCGGGGAGGGCGTAGACGAGGACGGTGTCCGGGGCGGTGGGGGCGGGGAGTTCGCCGTCGGTGGGGAGGGGGAGGGGGCCGCGGACGAGGGAGTCGGGGGTGGTGGGGGTGGTGGACGGGGTCTCGGGTGCCCCCGGCAGTTGGCCGAGCAGCATCGTCAGGACCGGTTCGCCGTACTCGTGGGAGAGGGCCGCGTGGGCCAGGGCGAGGGCGTCGGAGGCGAGGCCCGTGCCCGGGAGTTCGACGGGGGTTTCGAGATCGGTGGCGAGGGCTCTGGCGAAGGCGTGCCGGTCGGCGGGGTTCTGGAGGGCCTCGTTCGCGCCCAGGGTGTCGGCCAGGCGGAACCGTGCCAGCAGATCGGCGGGGGCGTCGTTGATGTCGTGGGCCCGGCCGGACAGGACGCGGGCGCGGAAGAGCTCGACCGCGTTCGAGTCCTCGGCGGTGTAGTCGAGCAGGTGGCTCAGGATGCGCAGGC
Organism: Streptomyces sp. NPDC050085; assembly: GCF_044460595.1. Lineage (NCBI taxonomy): Bacteria > Bacillati > Actinomycetota > Actinomycetes > Kitasatosporales > Streptomycetaceae > Streptomyces > Streptomyces sp. NPDC050085. The sequence goes on from NZ_JBITJZ010000005.1 coordinate 5,401, forward strand.
CGTCCTCGTTGTCTGCGACGATCCGGCTCAGGCCTGTGATGTCCTCCCAGGGGTTCCTCCTGCCGGGAAGGGCGGGGGTGATGCCCAGTAGGTCGGCGATGATCAGGCCGCAGAGGCGGCGCTGAGCGGGGTTGTCCAGGGCGCCCGACTCGCTCAGGGCGGCGGCTACTTCGGCGTGGAGCAGGTCCTTCCCCGTGGCCAGGATCTCGTCGAGGCGGGCGGTGTCCTGTGGTGCGTGGCGGTGGACGGCCGTGCGCAGTGCTGCTCTGCTGCCGGGCCCGAGCAGCGCGATCGTCGCGAAGGCGCGGGCGGGGCTGTGCCGGTCGAGGAGTGATGCGGCATCGGGGGGTGCGTACATGTCGAGCTGGTTGATCAAGTCATCGCGCAGTGCTTCGCTGTCGGGGCGGGACAGCAACTCGTCCATGAAATGGGTCAGTTGTTGTTCGGTGGACGCCGTCGGGCGTGTGAGGATCCGGCGAGCCCAGTACTGGACGGGCTCCCCGACCGGATGGAGGCCGAGGTCGCGGGCCCGTTCAGGGGTGATGAGCGCGGGGGAGACCAGGATCTTCGCGATTGCCGGGGTCGGGTCGGCCGGGGCTTCGGAACCTTCGGGCCAGAACGTGGCGGTGAAGTTCGCTCCGTGCACCAGCTCGGCGGCCACCTCCGGGAGGCGGCCGAGGGCGAAGGCCAGCAGGTCATCGACCACCTGGCCGTTCGTGTCCAGGACCGCACCGAGCTCGCTGCGGTCCGTCGCGGGTACCGCCCGGCGCGTGACCCGCACGGCGCCGTCGGTCAACTTCCCTCCGGTGGCGATGAGTTGGTACGCCGAGAGGCGGTCGGAGGTGAACGTGAGACGGACGCGGACCAGTGGTTGTCCGGCGGGAGCGGACGCCTCGGCCAGTTGGCGCCGGAGTCGGGTCAGCGTCTCGTCGTCGTCCGGGGCGAGCTCGGACAGCAGGTCGATGTCGTCGCCCGCACGATCCAACTCCCTTGTGGTGAGGTCCAGTTCGATGCGCCACGTGAGCAGTTGGATGCGCAACTCGGTGAGCAGGTCGCGGACTTCGGCGGCGCCCGGACCCGGGACGCCGTCCAGCGGGGTACCGGTGAACTCGGCCAGGGAGAGGTCGACTTGTAGGCCGAGCTGTTCCCGGGCATCGGACGGGTTCCCCGCCTCGCGGTGCGACGCGATGTCCGGGAACAGCGTCAGCCACTCGTCCAGATCGATCCTGTCGGTGCTGGTGTGCGCGGCCCAGCCGCCGCGGAACTCGGCGATCAGGGCAGCCCCGGACGCGCGCAGCCGGGCGACGTGTGCGGCCAGGATCTCGGCTGCCCCGACAGGTTGCTCCTCGCCCCAGACGGCCCACGCGAGTTGAGCGCGGGAGACGTGCCGTCCCGAGCGCCGGAGCAGGGCGCACAGGACCGCCGTTTCCGTCGGGGAGCCGAGCGGGGTCTCGGCCCAGCCCGGGCCCATGACGCGGGGAGGGCCGAACAGGTGGTAGCGGCGCCGGTCCAGGTCGGGGACGGAATCCTCCCCGATCAAGGGCCCCAGGGTGCCGCTCCCGCTCGCGAGGTTGCGCAGTTCGGGCTCCGCCGGATTGAAGGCGCCGGACTCCAGCGCCCCCGCGACGGGCTCGTCGACCCCCAACTCCCTGAGGACATCGGCCAGTTCCGCCACGTCCTCCCGCAGCCCGGCCGGGTCGACGGGCCGCTGCGGGGAGAACTGAGTGAGCTTGACCGTTCCGTCGGGCAGGAGCACGGCACGGGACGACCGCACGTCGCCGTGGGTCATGCCCTCGTCGTGCGTCGCAAGGAGCGCGGCCCCCAGGCCCTTCGCGACGTCGGCCAGGAGCCGTGCCGGGAGCGGGCGTTGCGCGGCGAGGGCATCCAGGGGGATGCCGTCCAGGTGCTCCATCACCAGGTACGCCGTGTCGTCCTCGACGGCGAAGTCGTGCACCCTGACGACGTTCGGGTGGTTCATGTCGTGCAGGGTCCTGGCCATCCGCCGCAGCGCGGGCAGCCCGCGTGCGGGTACCGCCTCGTACAGCTGGACGACGACGATCTGGCCGTCGAGGTGCTCGTCCCGCGCCTCCCACAGCGTCCCGTCCGGCCGCAGCCTGCGCATCAGCCGGTACCGGTCGCCCGGTACCCCGGCGGGTTCGGGCGCGGTCCTGCCGCCGCTCAGCCGGGTCAGCGTCGCCTCGTCGACCGCCGCGATCTCCTCCCCCTCCGCTCCGCGCGTCGTCGCCGTGAACTCGCCCGGCGCCATCCCCGCCCGATCGGCGATCAACTGGCCGCGCTCCGCCAGGAATTGGGTCGTGCGGCCGCGTGCCGTGCGGGGCAGGGAGCGCAGCAGGAGTTCGCGGACGCCGGGGCGGAAGGCGTACGAGCCGGGCGGGCCGGGGGCCTCGGTGAGCATGCCGGAGACGATGATCTCGGCGAGGTGGGACGGACGCGGGTCGGCTTCCAGGGCCGTGTGGATCAGCCGCATCACCGGAAGGTGGGGAACGCCCACCGCCAGGTGCCCCGCGAGGCGGAACGCCTCGGGGGACGCGGCGGAGCGGAAGGCGAGGACGAGTTCCTCCGGGGTCGCCTCCGCCGGATGTACGGCGTCGGTCGACCGCGGCGGGGCGGCGTCCCGGTTCAAGTACGCTGCCGCGCCCGGTACTTGGGCACCGCCCGGTGACCCGATCAGCCGCGACCAGTTGGCCAGCCAGCGGGGGTCCGCCTCCAGGACCGGTACGGGGAGTGCGGTCGTGTCGGCCGGGTCCCGCGCGTCGGAGACATCGGATACGTCGGATACGTCGTAGGCGTCGTACGGAGTGAAGCGCAGCGACGTCAGCGGCGCCGCCGGGTGCGGAGCGCTCAGGCGGCCGGGGGTGGCGGGCAACGCCGTGGTGCGCCACAGGCGTTCGGGCAGTGGCTGCAGCACCGCGAGCGGGAAGTGCCGGCCCAGGGTGTGGAGCGTGTGCCGCCAGCGGGTGGCCGCGGGGCCCGTGTGCCACTGCGGTCCGGTGCAGTCGCTCAGGAGCAGCACCGCGGTGCGGCCGTCCTGCGGCAGGGTCAGGTCGTTGGCGCGGCCGTCGGGGCCCGCCGCGTGCACGGTGAGCGTGCGGAAGACGCCCGACTGGGCGAACACGGCGTGCAGTTCGCGCAGCAGGGGGTTCCAGACCGGCATGGTCGGCCCGGTGTCGTGGACGAGCGCGAGCCGCAGCCAGCGTTCCGGCGCGGGGCGCAGCACCGGCACCCAGCCGTCGGGGTCGGCGGCGAGGCGGGCGATGCGGTCCACGGTGGCGTTCTCGTCCAGGACCGGGGTGCCGGTGGGGGAGGGGACGCGGCGTTTGAGGGGGCGCAGGGCGCGCTGCAGCGGCAGGGGGTGGCGCAGCATCGGCGGGGCGGGGGTGAGGAAGGCGGGGCCGCTCTCGTGTTCGTCGGCGAGGTAGAGGGGGATGCGGGGCGGCCGGTCGGGGGCGGGCCGATGCGTCGCCGGGGTCGGTGGCGGGTCCTGGGCGGGGGGCCCGGGTGTCGTCGGCGGGACGGGTTCCGGGTGCGGCTGCCCCGCCTGCCGTTCAGCCCCCTCCTCGGTGTCTGGACGCCCGTCCTGCTCGTCAGCCCATTGCTCCCTCGGCCCCAACTGCCCGGCCAGCCACAGCAGTTCGGCCAGTTCCGTCGGCGTCGGCCCGGTGCCGTCCGCCGCCGCGGTCAGGGCCGCGGCAAGCCGGGCGAGTTCAGAGCGCATCGGTGTCGGGCGCCCCGTGCAGGCCCGGCATGAGCTGCTGGGCGAGCGCCTCGCGGGACGTGGCGTCCAGGCCCGCCGCGCCGGTGAGGTAGAGGGCGTTGAGGAGTTGGTCGGTGGCGAGCTCGGCGGCGTCCGCCCGGCGCAGGAAGCGGGTGATCAACTCCTCGGCGTACGGCTCGGGTTCGCCGAGGTGTGCCCGGACGATGGCGGCCAGCTGCGTCTCGTCGGGGCGGTGCAGCCGGAGGCGGACGCAGCGGCGCAGGAACGCGGGCGGGAACTCGCGCTCGCCGTTGCTCGTCAGCACCACGAACGGGAACGCGCGGCAGCGCACCCGGCCGCCCGTCACCGGCATCCTGGCGTCCGTGGCGTCGGCCCGCACCTGGGCCGTGCCGCCCGCGCGGATCAGCTCGGGGATCTCGAACTGGCCCTCCTCGAGGACGTTCAGGAGGTCGTTGGGCAGGTCGAGGTCGCCCTTGTCGATCTCGTCGACCAGCAGCGCGCGCGGGCGCTCGTGCGGGAGCAGTGCCGTGCCGAGCGGGCCCAGGTGCAGATGGTCCGCGACGTTCGTACCCGCCGTGCCCCCAGGGGTCTCCTGCTTCTTCTCCGCCGTGCGGGTCGCGTACAGGCGCGAGAGCGGGTCGTAGCGGTACAGGCCGTCGGTGAGCGTGGAGCGGCTCGTGATGTTCCAGCGCAGGACCGGGCCGAGGCGGAGCTCGCGGGCGACGGCGTACGCGAGGGACGACTTGCCGGTGCCGGGCGGGCCCGTGACCAGGAGCGGGCGGCGCAGGTACAGCGCGGCGTTGACGAGGTCGACGCTGTCGGGCGTGGGCCGGTAGGTGTGCGCGCGGTGGCGGCGGTCGGGCGAGACGGCCGCCGCGTCGGCGTTCGCGGCCGGTGTCTCGAGGACCGGGCCGCCGTCGAAGGCCCGCCACGGCGGCGGTGCGGGCAGCCGGTCGATGCCGTCGTGCGGCTCGGCCGTTCCGGTGTACACGGGCCACTGGGACATGGTCGGTCTTCTCCGTACGTGTCGTCGTGCCGGGGTCAGGCCACCGGGCAGTGGGCGTGGATCCTGTCCCGGTCGGGAGCCGGGAACCAGTGCGGGGCGTCCCACAGCAGCTGGATGTCGTGCGCCCAGTGTCCGTCCCGCGCGTGCGCCCGCTCCCTCAACGTCTTGATGTGCTGCGGCAGTTCGTCCAGCGGAAGCCGGGTCACGTACGGCTCGGCCTCGTCGAGGAACGCGGCGCCGACGCACGGTGCGCCCGGCTCGTGCGTGCCGTCGCAGCCCGTACGCGGCCACAGCAGGACCGGGACCGGCTTGGCGAGGGCCGCGTCGAAGTACGCCGTGGAGACCGGGCCGGGCGGCGCGGCGAACCCCACCACGTCGGCGCCCGCCAGGCAGTACTGGTCGGGCTGGTCGGGCTGCGCGTCCCCGGAGCAGTCGACGCGGTGCACGGTGGGCCCGTCCCGATGCCCGTACTCCTTCCAGCGCTTGGCCAGTCTGCGCCGCTGCCCGCCCTCGCGCCGGGTGGTCGCGGTGACCACGACCGGGTAGGCGCAGCCCAGCGGCGTGGGATCGCCGGCGCCTGCCGCCCAGCCGGCGACCGGCTGGTTGAGATGGCGGCGCGGCAGCTGGAAGGCCACCAACTCGTCGGTGTCGTCCGGCAGATGGTCGAGCGCCGTGTCGATCACCGACTCGACGTACGCGGACACGTCCGCCCAGGGCATCGTGCGGGGATCCTCCACCAGGTGGCGGCGGCCCTCGTCGTACGCGTACACCTCCACGCGCATCTCGTCCTCGGCCGCGCCGCTGTGCTCGACCGTGAACACCACCGGGGTCCACGCGGCCCGCGACCGCCGCACAGGACGCTGCCGCGGGGCGCTCGTCAGGAGCCGTTCGAGCTCGTCCGCGAACCGCTCGGCGAGCGCACGGTCGGGGGCGTCGACCGCCGCCATGGCCGCGGCGCTCAGCGAGGTGAGTTCGTGCGGGGCGACCGGCGGGTCCCACGGTCCCGCCGCCTTCCGGTACAGCCGCTCCGGGTTGACGTCCAGGCCCGTCCGCAGCGCCTTGTCGACCAGGGCGCTCAGCCGTGCCCTGCCCGGGATGTGCAGGGCGAGGTCCTTCCAGTACCGGACCATGACCGACAGCGGCAGCATCCGGGCGGTCAGCACGCCGCCCCCGCCGGTCCGGGTGGTGACCATGCCGACGACGCGGCCCCCCGCGAGCGCGGCCGCACCGCTGAACCCGGGTCTGATGGGCTGCCCCCACGCCTGGTCGGCGATCAGGTCCACCCACTCGTCGGCCACCCGCATCGGGCTGACCGTCCGGTACGCGGCCCAGGTCCCCTCGTCGTGCTCCTTGGGGAAGCCGTACGCGAGCAGCCGCGGCGCCTCGCCGCCGTCCGTCGCGTACGCCTCGGTCTCCTCGCCGAACCGGACCGGCGTCACCTCGGCGTCGTGCGTCAGCTCGAGTACCGCGACATCGCCCGGTGTCGTGGGCCCGCCCGGCCAGTCGGCGCCGATCCGCACCCGGGCGCGGACGGGGGCGTGGTCGGGGCGGTTGGGAAAGGACACGGTCAGCGGGGCTTCCGCGGCGGGGTCGGCGGGGGCGGCCGTCACCACGTGGGCGCAGGTCACCACCGTGTCCGCCGACACCAGGAAGCCCGAGCCGAGGATCCGTCCCGCCCGCTCCACGCGGGCCACCCACTGCGCGTCGTTCCACTGCGCGTCGTTCCACTTCGCGTCGGTCATGACCCGGCACCGGAGTCCGCGGACGCCGACGACCAGCTGAGCTTCACCACCAGATGGCCCTCGGCCGTGCCCTTCGTGATGACGGCGCCGACCTCCGCCGACATCTTCACGCCGAACTCGATCTCCACGCCGTCCGGCCGCAACGCGCCGTCGCGCAGCACCCGCAGCGCCGATTCGGCCGCCGAGCGCACCGCGCCGAGCGACTGCTCGAACGTGCTCGACGCCCGCACCGCCCCGTTCTCCCGCGACACCAGGCGGGCGCCGCCGAGCTCCGCGTCCTCGTCCGCCGCGTCGAACAGGACCGGCACACCCTCGCTGACCTCGAACTCCACCAAGCCGTCCATGAACCGAGCCCCCGTCTTGCCCCATGCCACGTGCAACTGCCGTCATTGTGACGCTCCCTGGCGGGAACGCGCCAGGGCAGCTTCCCGCCAGCCCCCGTCAACTCGCCCGCAACACAAGCACATTGACACTCTTCACAGCACTCGGGACCACCCCCGAACCGAGGCGTACGAGCCTACGAAGAGAGGCGACGATGACCACGAGGAGACCGGGACCTACCGCCGGACGCGGCGCGGCCCTGCTGTCGGCCGGCATCGCGTTCGCGCTGCTGCCCGGCGGCCACGCCCAGGCCGCCCCCACCCCCGCAGCCGCGCCGAAGGCGACGAAGGCGGTGAGCGCCGCGCACACCGTGACCCTGGTGACCGGCGACAAGGTGACCGTCACGGACCTCGGCGGCGGCAAGAAGACCGTCACCGTGGACCGGGCGAAGGGCGCGACCGGCGCCGTGCGCACCCAGGTCGCGCACGGTGACGTCACGGTCGTGCCCGACGAGGCCAGGCCCTACCTCGCCGCGGGCACGCTCGACGCCCGCCTGTTCAACGTCAGCGAGCTGATCCGGCAGGGCCTCGCCGACACCAGGGCCGACGCGACGCCGCTCATCGTCACGTACACCGGCAGGGCCGCCCGCTCCGCCCGCGCCGTACCGAAGGGGGCCGAGCGCACGCGCGCGCTCGGCAGCATCGGCGGCGCCGCCCTCGACGCCGACAAGGGCCGCACCTTCTGGGACGCCGCCACCACCGACGGCCACTTCGCCGACGGCATCGGCAAGGTGTGGCTCGACGGGCAGGTCAAGGCCGACATGGCCGAGTCCAACGCGCAGATCGGCACCCCGAAGGCCTGGGAGGCGGGCCTGACCGGCAAGGGCGTGAAGGTCGCCGTCCTCGACACCGGCTACGACGCCACGCACCCCGACCTCGCCTCGCGCGTCACCGAGTCCAAGTCCTTCATCGAGGGCGAGGAGGTCGCCGACCGCAACGGCCACGGCACGCACACGCTCTCGACCGTCGGCGGGTCCGGCGCCGCGTCCGACGGCCAGGAGAAGGGCGTCGCCCCGGACTCCACCCTGGCCGTCGGCAAGGTCCTCAGCGACGCGGGCTCCGGCACCGAGTCGCAGATCATCGCCGGCATGGAGTGGGCCGCCAAGGACGTCAAGGCCAAGGTCATCTCGATGAGCCTCGGCTCGCAGGAGGCCAGCGACGGCACCGACCCGATGGCCGCCGCCGTCAACTCCCTGTCCCAGGAGACCGGCGCACTGTTCGTCATCGCCGCCGGCAACGTGGGCGCACCCACCTCCATCGGCTCGCCCGGCGCCGCGGACGCCGCGCTGACCATCGGTGCCGTCGACGCGTCCGACCAGGCCGCCTACTTCACCAGCCAGGGCCCGCGCCTGGGCGACAACGCCCTCAAGCCCGACCTGTCGGCCCCCGGCGTCGACATCCTGGCCGCACGCTCCTCCCTGGTCCCGGGCGAAGGCGCGTACACCACCATGAGCGGTACGTCGATGGCGACGCCGCACGTCGCCGGTGTCGCCGCGCTGCTCGCCCAGGAACACCCGGACTGGACGGGCGCGCAGCTCAAGGACGCCCTGATGTCCACCAGCAAGCAACTCGACGCCTCCGCCTACGAGTTGGGCACAGGACGGGTCAGCGTGCCGGACGCCGTCTCGGCGAAGGTCACCGCCACCGGTAGCGCCGACCTCGGCTACTACACGTGGCCCTACGACGGCAATCAGCCGGTGACCAGGACCGTCACGTACGCCAACTCCTCCGACAGCGCAGTGGAGTTGAACCTGGCCGTGCAGGGCGGCGCCGACGGCGTCGCCACGCTCAAGGACAGCACGCTCACCGTCCCCGCGCACGGCACCGCCTCCACCACGGTCACCGGCGACGGCGCCAAGGCGCCCGTCGGCAACACCAGCGGGCAGATCGTCGCGAGCGCGGGCGGACAGGCCGTCGCGCACACCGCGTTCGGCCTGGTGAAGGAGGAGGAGCGGTACACGCTCACCGTCCACGTGAAGGACCGTGGCGGCGACCCGAGCGCCGCGTACCTCGCCGTGCAGCAACTGACCGCGAACACCGACCCGATGCCGTACCAGGTCGGCGACTCCGGCACGGTCCGGCTGCGCCTGAAGCCGGGCACGTACTACGTCGACTCGTTCCTCGACGTCCACGGCAGCCACGGCAAGGACTCGCTCGGCCTCGGCTATCTGTCCGACCCCGAGATCAAGCTCGACCGGGACCGCGAAATCACCCTGGACGGGCGGCAGTTGAAGGAGATCACCGCCGACGTCCGGCGCACCACCGAGACCCGGCAGCTCGTCATGGAGGCCGACCGCAAGGCGAACGGCGCCGAGCTCATGAACGCCGTCCAGCTGCCCCTCAAGTACGACAGCGTCTTCGCCGCACCCACCCACAAGGTGAGCGAGGGCAGCTTCGAGTACCGCACCGTGTGGCGCCTCGGCAAGCCGCTGCTGCAGGTCGACGGGGTCCGCGAGGCCACCGTGCAGGGCGGCGGCACGCTCATCGAGGGCCGCAGCAGACTGGCCGTCGTCGACGCGGGCGCCGGCGCACCCGCCGACTACACCGGCAAGAACGTGCGCGGCAAAGCCGTCCTGGTGCGCCGCAGCGACGCGCTCACCCCGGCCGAACTCGCCCAGGCCGCCCAGGACGCGGGCGCCAAGGCCTTGTTCGTGACCGACGACGAGGCGGGCCGCCTCAGCGCCTGGTTCGGGCCCGAGGACGGCACCGACCGGCCGCTGCAGATCGCCACGCTCGACGCGGCGGGCGGCGCCACGCTCGCGCAACTCGCCAAGGCGGGCCGCACCCTGTCGATGACCGGCACGCGGTACACGCCGTGGGTGTACGACCTCACGGACGAGCACAAGGGCACGGTGCCGAAGGGCTCGCTGGCCTACGCGCCCACGGGGCGTGACCTGGCCGTCCTGGACGCCAAGTTCCACGCGGTGAAGCCGCAGGACGGCGGCGAGTTCCGGTACTCGATCACGGACACGTTCCCGATCGGCCTCGGCTTCCTGGAGAGGATCGCCTACCCGGCCGAGCGCACCGACTACGTCTCCACCGGCACGGGACAGCAGTGGATGGAGTCCGTGCAGACCGGGCCGACCGATCTCGAGGAGCGCAGCGGCCTGGTCACGTACAAGGGCGGCACGCACAAGGAACTGGACTGGTTCAAGCCGGTCTGGCACCCGTGGCTGGGCAGCGGACTCGGCTGGGGCCAGCAGCGCTCCGGCTCGACCCTGCAGTTCAACACGCCCGGCTGGGGCGACTCCGGTCCCGACCACACCGGCTTCGGCGACGCGTGGAGCAGCGACACCACCGGCATGGACCAGTACACGTCGGTGTACGTCGACGGGGTGCAGGTCGACCGCCGCAAGAGCTCCGGCGCCTACGCGTGGGACGCCGACCCGGCCGAGCACACGTACAGGGTCGCCACGGACACCACGCTCGACCCGGCGCGCTGGGAGCTGTCGACCAAGGGCCACGCCGAGTGGACCTTCAAGTCGGCCGCGACCCCGGAAGACACGTGGACGTTCCTGCCGCTGATCAACCTCGGCTTCGACGTCGACACGGACCTCGCGGGCGACGTCCGCGGCGGCACCCGCGTCCCGGTCGGCATCTACGGCGAGTACGTGAAGGGCGCGCCCGACACCGGGACCATCGGCGGCGGCACGCTCGAAGTGTCGTACGACGACGGCAGGACGTGGACGTCCGTGGCCCTCGGCGGCGGCCGGGGCGCCTCGTGGAAGGGCAGCCTGAGCGTGCCGCGCGACGCGCAGTACATCTCGCTGCGCGCCTCGCTGAAGGACGACCGGGGCGGGTCGGTGGCGCAGGAGATCATCCGGGCGGTGGGCGTCAAGTAGCCGTCCGAGCAGGGAAAGAGAGTGGGCCGGGCCCGGCGCGGAGCTCCTCCGTGCCGGGCCTCGGCGCGTTCCGGGACATGTCGAGGGGTGAGACGCCGAAGTCCGTCATGTGGTCGCAGGGTTGTGGCGGCGGCGGGGCACGGACAGGATGCGGGCATGGCCCCCGTACTCGTCTCGCGTCGTCACGTGGATCTGCTGCGTGTCGCGACGATGCTGTGTCGGGCCGACTCGCGTCGCCGTACGGCCGGTTGCTGAAGCAGCAAGCCCCCGCTCAGCCCCTGACCCCGTAGCGGTCTCGTCCGGCTCACGTCCGGCTCACTTCCGACGCTCTCCCGCGTGCCCGCCGTCGCCCGGGCGTCGCACCGCACCGCCCTTGCCACCCCTTCGTAGGCCCGAGGTGCCCATGCCCGAGAACTGTCCGTTGCTGCACTGGTTCCTGCCCGCCGGAGGCGATCGCGCCGACATCAGCAGGCCGGTGCAGCTCGCACGCGCCGCCGAACAGGCGGGATTCACCTCGCTGTTCGCCCCCGTCGGCCCCGGCAGGGCCGACCCGTGGCAGCTCGCCTCCGTGCTCGCCGGGCAGACCGAGCGCCTCGCCTTCCTGGTCGGGGTCAGGGCCGGGGCCGCGAGCCCCACGCTCCTCGCCCAACAGGCCGACGCCTTCCGCCGGTTCACGGGCGGGCGGCTGCGGCTGCACGTCACCGCGCGCGACGGGGACCGCGCGGTGCACGATCAGCGCTACGGCCGCACCGACGAGGTGATGGCCGCCCTGCGCGACCTGCTCGACGGGCGGCGCATCGCCTTCCAGGGCCAGCACGTCCAGGTCGAGGGCGCGCGGCTCGCCGATCCGGCCGTGGAGCACAAGGTGCCGCTGTACTTCGGCGGCACGCCGGGGGCCGGTGAGAACGTGGCCGCGCGCCGGGCCGACGTCCATGTGGTGAGCGGCTCGGCGGGTCATGGCGCCGTCGCCGCCCGCATCGCGCGCCTGCGCGACCGCAACCCCGCCCTGCGCTTCGCGCTGTGCATGAACGTGGCCGACGCGCCCGGCCGGACCGCCCAACTGGTGCGCGAGTACCGGCGGTTGGGTGTCGACGAGTTCGTACTGTCGGGCCGCCCCGAGCCGGACGAGGTGCTCCGGGTGGGCGCGGAGGTGCGGGGTCTGGAAAACGCGGCGGCGCCGCCTCCCCGTGGGACCGGGAGAGACGGCGCCGCGCTGGCGTCCGACGGTGTTACACCAGCCATCCGACGAAGTGGACGATGCCGGCGAGGATGTCGGTGAGCAGGTTCATGGTGACGCGTTCTCCTTGCGATGGTGCTTGTGTGTGGGACCAACACCCCGGCCCTGTATGGGACATGGGCCGGGTGCGCGTCAACTACGGTCTGCAGCCCGTTGCTTGCGCACCGTAAGCATCGTTGGTCTCCGGTGCCTCACGCAATTTCTGGCGCCACGACCACCTGTTCGCGGGAACAACTGCTCCCTTGTTCGTTTATTCGGTGGCTCGGGGCAGGGACCGCTTGAGGATCTTGCCCATGTCGTTGCGGGGCAGGGCCGCCAGGTAGTGGACGGTGCGGGGCCTCTTGTGCGGGGCCAGGCGGGCGGCCACGTGGTCCGCCAACTCCCGCTCGCCGGGCGGCTGTTCCGCGTCTTCAGGGACGATCCAGGCCACCACCCGCTCGCCGAGATCGGGGTCGGGGGCCCCGGTGACCGCGGCCTCCTTGACGCCGGGGTGCTCCAGGAGCGCGTTCTCGATCTCGCCCGCCCCGATCTTGTACCCGCCGCTCTTGATCAGGTCGGTGGCCTTGCGCCCGATGATGCGGACCGAGCCGTCGTCCTCGCGCACGGCCATGTCGCCGGTGCGGAACCAGCCGCCGGGTGCGAACGCGGCCGCCGTCGCGTCGGGCCGGTTCAGATACTCCAGGAACAGGTTCGGCCCGCGGACCTGGATCTCGCCCACGGCCTCCGGATCGCCGGCCGGCACCTCGGTCGTCCCGTCCTCCTCGGCCAGCCGCAGCTCGACGCCCGGCAGCGGCACGCCCACCGTGCCGGGCCGCGGCTCGGCGTCCGGGAGCACGCTCGTGTTCATCAGGGTCTCCGTCATGCCGTACCGCTCGACGACCCGCTGCCCGGTGGCCGCCGTGATCCGCTCGTGGTCGTGGACGGGCAGCGCCGCGGACCCAGACACCAGGAGCCGTGCCGAGGCCAGCGCCTTCGCGAGCGCCGGATCGGCGGGCAGGGCCTCCGCGATCCGGTGGTACATCGTGGGCACCCCGAACAGCATCGTCGCCCCGGACGTCAGCTCGCGCGTCACGCCGCCCGTGTCGAAACGCCCCAGGTGACGCACCGCGCCACCGCGCCGCAGCGGGCCGATGATCCCCAGGATCAGCCCGTGCACGTGGAACAGCGGCAGGCCGTGCACCAGCGTGTCCCGCTCCGTCCACCGCCAGGCGTCGCGCAGCGCGTCGAGGGTCGAGGAGACGGCGCGGCGCGGCAGCACGGCACCCTTGGGCGGGCCCGTGGTCCCGGAGGTGTAGACGACGAAGGCGGGCGTCTCGGGATCCTCGGGCTCGTCGGGCAGCACGGCCCCTGCTTCGTTCTCTTCCCGTACGTCGATGTCGACATCGAGGTCGATGTCGATGCGGGGCAACGCGGCCAGCGCGGGCGGGAGTGGGACGTCCGGCGCCGCGAGCACCGCCTCCGGCCCGCTGTCCGCCACGATGTGCCCGAGCTCGCTGTCGCCCGACTTCGGGTTGACCGGGACGACGGCCACGCCCGCGAGCAGTGCCGCGACCGTGCCGACCGCGGTCTCCAGGGTCGGCGTCGCCCACACGGCGACCCGCGCCGAGCCACTGACCCGGGACGCCAACGGCGCTGCGGCCGCGGCGAGTTGGCCGTAGCTGAGGGCGCGGTCGCCGAAGCGCAGCGCGGGGCGGTCGGGGGTGTCGGACAGGGCCGGCAGGAGACGGGGCACGGGAACGCTCCTCGGTACGGGCTCAGCGGTACGGGTATCGGCGGTACGGGCTTGGCGGATCGGCGGATCGGCGCTGGCAGGTTAGCCGAGCGCCCTTGCGTAACCCTTGGGGGCGGCACCCGTTACGCGGGCGTGGGAATCTGGCTGCTCAACAACTTCAGCACCGCCGCGCTCGCCCTTCTCCTCGGCGGCGGCGCCGTGTTCGTCGCCCTCGCGGGCTGCACCCTGGTGCGGCGCAGATTTCCGCGTCTGGCGAGCGGTACGTACAACGAGATGATCGGCGTCGTCCTCGGCATGTACGCCGCGATCTACGGGATCATCCTCGCCTTCGTCGTCGTCGCCGAGTGGGAGGGCCTGAACGACGCCGGTACCAACGTCGCCGCCGAGGCCAGCCAGACCGCCGAAGTGCTGCGCGACGCCGAGGCGTTCCCGCCGGAGCAGCAGCGCAGGGTCTCCACGGCCATGGACGCGTACGTGCACGCCGTCGTCGACAAGCAGTGGCCGCTGATGCGCGAGGGGCGCCCCGATCCCGGGCTCACCAACCCCCAAGTCGTCGGCCTCTACACGGTGTTCCAGAGCTACGAGCCCAGGACCGAGGCCGAGAAGACGTATTACGCGCAGGCCGTCACCACCCTCGGCGAGGTCGCCTCCGCCCGCCGCACCCGGCTCGCCGACGCCGAGCAGTCCCTGCCGATGCTGCTCGACGTGCTCGTCTACGGCGGCGCCCTCGTCATGCTCCCGCTGACCTTCCTCTACGGCATCGAGAGCCTGCGCGCCCAGCTGATGTTCGTCGCCGCGGTCGCCGCGCTGATCGGCGTCAGCCTGCTGCTCTGCCTCACCCTCGACCATCCCTTCGCCGGGGATCTGGCGGTGTCCCCGCAGCCGTTCAAGGAAGGCGTCCTCGCGAAGTTCTGGCGGTGAACGGGCTGCCCGACCTAGGCTCGTACCGAACATTCGTACCGAACACACGTCACCCACGACACACCACTGCCCGGTGACGGAGCCGGCGAGGAGTGCGCGTCCCCGCTCCCCGTCCGAACCGGAAGGCTCCAGGCGCGCTCACGGGTCGGCACGTCCGGACGCCGACGACCCCGTGTGAGCGCGTCCCGCCGTGCGGCGAAAGGGACGCGCCGTGCCCTCGGCGACCTATCTCACCCTGCTCCGGATGCCCGGTGCCGCCCGCTTCTTCCTCGCCGCCGCCGTCGGCCGCGTCGGCCTCGCCATGACCGGGCTCGGCATCGTCTGGCTGGTGCACGCCCGCACCGGTTCCTACGCCGACGCGGGCCTCGTCACCGGCTGCTTCGCCCTCGCCGAGGCGCTCGGCGGGCCCCAACTCGGCCGTCTCGCCGACCGGTTCGGGCAGGCCCGCGTCCTGCCCTGCGCCGCCGCGGTGCACGCGGGAGCCATCGGGCTGCTGTTCGCCACAGGCCCCGGCACCGTCGTCGGGGCGGCACTCGCCGGAGCGAGCCTGCCGCAGCTCGGCGCGTGCTCCGCGGCCCGCTGGGCGGCGCTGCTGCGCGGACCCGACGGCGCTGACGAGGCCGCGCTGCCCCGCGCCTTCACCCTGGAAGCCCTCGCCAACGGCCTGTCCTTCCTGGCCGGACCCGCCCTCGTCAGCGCCGTCGGGGCCGCCGGGCATCCGCGCCTCGGCGTGCTGCTCGCCGTCGGTCTCGTCAGCGGCGGCAGCCTGGCCCTCGCCGTGCAGCGGAGCACGGCGCCACCGGTCGCGGGCCGCGCCGAGCGCCGCCACGCGGGCCGTGCGCTGTTCCGCCCCGCCTTCGCCCGGCTCGTCGCCCTCACCCTCGCCCTCGGCGTCTTCTTCGGCGCGATGCAGGTGTCGGTGACGGCGTACGCGGTCGGCCGCGGCACGCCCGACCTGGCGCCGCTGCTGTACGGGGTCTCCAACTGCACGAATCTGGTGGGCGGTTGGCTCTACGGGGCCAGGCGCACGGCCGCCCCACCTACCAGGCAGCTCACCGTGGCCGCCGCCTGCCTGGCCCTCGCGAGTCTCCCGCTCCTGGTGCTCGACGCCCCGCTCCCGGTCGCGGCGGCCCTCGCCCTGACGGGCCTCGCGGTACCGGTACTCCTGGTCCTCTCCTCCCTCCTCACGGAGGCCGCGGTGCCGGGCGCCGCGCTCACCCAGGCCTTCACCTGGCTGGGCTCGGCGAGCGCCGCGGGCTCGGCAGGGGCCGCGGCGCTCGCCGGGCGGGCGGTGGACAAGGCGGGCCCGCACGCGGGGTTCGCGATCGGGGCGGCGGCGGCCCTCGGGATGACCGTGCTCGCCGCGTCGCCTCAGAAGCCGCTGTGGAAGAAGGCTCAGAAGACGGAGATGCGCGTGCGGTGATGACGCGGCCGCTCCGCCTCGTCGAGCACCGCCACCGCCAGATCCGCGTACGAGAACGGGACGTCGTCCGGGGGTGCCGTGTCGCCGCCCGTCCGGTAGCGGCCGGTGCGCGGGAGCGTCGCGTCGAGCCCCGCGGGCGGGGTGAGCATAAGCCAGTCGGGGGCCGGGTCCGCGGCCCGCAGCCGGTCGAGGCCCGCGGTGTGCGCGCGGGCGAACGGCAGGATGAACGCGGGGAAGCGGGACGGGTCCTCCATGACGGGCCGTCCCGTGGCGTCGAGGAGGTTCGCCGCCAGCCCGATGAACAGCGGCCGCGGCACCCCCGAGCCGAGCAGCGCGTCGGCCGCCTTCACGAAGAACTCGGGGTCGAGCCCGGCGAACCCCTGCTCGGGCCCGGAGAACGGGGAGACGGCGTGCACCGCCGCCGCGTGCCCCGGGGCAAGCTCCGCCATGCGTCCGGCATCCGTGACGTCACCGGCGACGAGCTCGACGCCGTCGGCCGCGAGATGCCGATGCCTCCCCAAGTCCCGTACAACAGCCGTCACTTGGTGCCCTCGGGCCCGTGCCTCGGCGGTCACCGCGCGGCCCGCCCGGCCGCCCGCGCCCACTACCAGAATGCTGAAGTCGGTGGTCATGGCGGGGACCGTAGCCCCCGGCCCACCGGTTACCGCAACGAAACCGGCGGGCACCGGCCGCGCCCGCCGCGTTAGCCTCGTGGCATGGCCACGCCCCTCGACCCGGAGATGTTCGACCCGCGGTGCCCGTCGTCCGTGATGCCGATCCGGATCGGGGACAAGTGGACGGGCATGGTCGTGCGCTGCCTGGAAGGCGGGCCGCGCCGGTTCGGCGAACTGCGGGAGCCGCTGCGCGGCATCACCCCCAAGGTCCTCGCCGCGACCCTGCGCGCCATGGAGCGCGACGGGCTCGTCACCAGGACCGCGTACGACGAGAACCCGCCGCGCGTCGAGTACGCACTCACGCCGCTCGGCCACACCCTGACCGGGATCATCGATGCCGCGCGCGCCTGGAGCGAGGAGCACCTGCCGCAGCTGCTCGAAGCCAGACGGGCGGCGGCGGACACGCAGGAACAGCACGCACAGGCACAGCACACCAAGGAGTAGCACCCGTATGTCCCGCATAGCCCTCGCCACCTACCGGCCCCGGGGCGACCAGCCCGTCGACCGTGATCTGCCGCTGCTCGTCGAGGAGTTGAGGCACTCCGGGGCCGACGCCGTCGCCGTGCCGTGGGACGACGCGGACGTCGACTGGGCGGACTTCGACCTCGCCGTGGTGCGCTCCACGTGGGACTACAGCTGGCGGCGCGAGGAGTTCCTGGAGTGGGCCGCGCGCTGCGCCGCCGCGACCCGGCTCGCGAACCCCGTCGACGTGCTCCGCTGGAACACCGACAAGCGCTACCTCGGCGACCTGGCGGCCGCGGGCGTCCCGACGGTCCCGACCGCGTACGTCGCGCCGGGCGACGCCCCTGCCCTTCCGGCCGACCGCCCTTACGTGATCAAGCCGACGGCCGGGGCGGGAGCCCGCTACGCGGCGCGCTACACCCCGGCCGAACAGGCCGTCGCACTACGCCAGTTGGCGCGTATGCACGAGGAAGGCCTCACGGCGATGGTGCAGCCGTACGTCGACGGCATCGACGTGACGGGGGAGCGGGCCGTGCTCTTCTACGGCGGCAGCTTCCTGCACTCCATCCGCAAGGGCGCGGTCCTGTCACCCGGCGTCGCGTTCGACACCCGCAAGACGGCCCACCCGTCCCTGGAGCCCTGGCAGCCCACCGAGGCCGAACTCGCCGTCGCGGAACGGGCCTTGGCGACGGTGCCGGGCGGTGCGGAGCGCCTGCTCTACGCGCGGGTCGACCTCGTGGACGGCGCGGACGGCCGCCCCTGCGTCATGGAGCTGGAACTGGTCGAGCCGAATCTGTTCCTGAGCGCGGTGCACCCGGGCTCGGTGGGCGCGGTCGCGGCGGCGATCGTGAAGGCGGCGGCATAGAGGGCAACGCGAACCTCTGCCCCTGGCTCCGGCTGACAGCCTTGTGTGGCCCCACCCTGTAATCAGGCGGGGGGCGGGTTGTGTGGCGTGGGCCGAAGGTCATCAAGGCTGCGGAGGAGGACGGCGAGCGATTGCTGTGGGTCCTGCTGGGCGGTGTCGATGACGATGCGCTCGCGGTCCCATGGTTCGTAGTCGCGGTCGAGGATCTGCTGCCAGTCGGGCAGTGGCAGGTCGGGGACGTCGACCGAGCGTGAGGTGGCACGGCGCCGATGCTCTGCCGGGGCGGAGCAGATCACTTCCACCTCGGCGACGGGGACGGCTGCCTTGACCCCCACGTCCCGCCAGCTGTTGCGGGTGACGGCAAGGGGGTTCACCGACTCCGCGATCACGGTCAGACCTTGGTGGAGATACTCCTCGGCCAGGGCGTATCCGACGACGTAGCCGGCCGGTCCGATGGGGTGGTGAGCCAGGCCGGAACGAACGATGGCCTGTTCGATGGTGTCGATCCGCAGGTGAACCCCACCGATCTGTGCAGCCAGCAGGCGTGCGAGGGTCGTCTTTCCTGTTGCAGGCAGTCCGCCGATCACGATGAGCATGCAGTCATGCTGCCGGAGTTGATGACGGGACGTGCGGTTGATGGTCGGGATGATCGCTGCCATTGGGCCTGAGCTCGTTGTTGCGCGTGGGCGAGGCGGTAGGAGTCGGTGCCGGTCGCGATGTCCCCACCGCAAGAAGAGCGGTGGGGCCAAAACTGCCTTACATCACCCCGCCGCCAACACTGGTGGGGCCACTGCTGATTACCGATCGAGGCCACGAACCAGCCCGTGCCCGTGGTTCCGGTACGGGACGCCGAGCCGATTGCCGACTTCTGCCAGGACGTCCGGGCAGAAGTAGTACCAGCGCAGGGTCGTGATGCGGCCGTCGGCCGCCTCCGCACGGAGGACGTCCTCGACCGCTTCGGTTCCGTCGCCGTCGGTTGGGGTCGCCCACATCAAAACCAGTGGATCTCCGTCCAGCTCCCGCACTTCGGCGCGCCAGCGGACGGAGGTCTCCAGGTACAGCGTGTGGTGGAGCGAGCCGGCGGTGATCTGGTCGCGCCCGACTTCGTGGGCCACGCCGATGACGTCGCTGACCGCGTCCTCGACGAAGAGCTTCGTCAGCCGGTCCAGGTCGTAGGCAGTGAACGCCTCGGCAAGAGCATCGATGGTGTCCCGATCGGGAGTGGCGCGACGGGCGATCGCGGCGGAACGGTCGGGGTCGGTGAGCCGCCCCCGACCACGGTGCAGCGCGGCTTTGACCGCCCCCTCGGTGGTGCCGAGCATGGCGGCGATCTCCTTCAACGGAAGGTCGAACACGTCCTTGAGCACGACAGCGGCACGCTCCTGGGGCGCCAGCAGGGTTGTCATCTCCGCCAGCGCGTCCCTCACTTCGATGGGATCGGCGACGGCGAACGCCGCACGCTCGGACGGCTCCACGAGCAGCGGGGCGGGGCGGCGGACTTGGTCGAGGTAGGCGTTGGTCGCAATCCGCACCAGCCATGCCATCGGTCGCTCGATCGGCTGGTGTGACTGTGCCGCGCGCGTGAGGGCACGAGCGAGCGTCTCCTGGGCCAGATCCTCGGCGTCCCACACGCTGCCGGTCAGGCGACGGCAGTACCGAAACAGCTCTCCCCGCAACGGCTCCAGAGCGACCAGGAACTCCCTGCGTGCGGCCTGGGCCGCAGCGACCACGGGCTGCGGCAGGACGTCGGGCACGGGAGATTGATCGGTGTGAGGTGTCACTTCGCAGCTCCTAGACGGTGAACGGCTGTACACACCAGTACGACGTGGGAGCCTTCAAGTCCGATACGTGGCTGCGAAAGTGACCCCGATCACTCCTTCGGTGTAAAGGTGTCAGGACCTGTGCAGGGCGGCTCAGGGCTTCGATGGCCCGCGTGCAGGCGGTGAACGTCTCATCGGCTGTCGCAGGTTCGCCCACGGAACGTACGGCCGGGGTGCGGGGCACGGCGCCGTCTCCTCGGTGGTCAGGTCCTGGGGCCGTCCGTGCACGGGCACGGCAGTCCTCACGACCAGGAGGGGACCTCGCGCTGTGAGCCGATCACGCCAGCGGCAGTGGACGGGGCGACGTTCCCGGCTCCGGAGCGATGCCGGGCAGGTGCGCGCGTACGGTCTTGCCGCCGCCGTCGCGCAGGAACCAGCACAGCTCGGCGCCGAGCCGGCGCGCGAGCCAAAGGCCGCGCCCACCCTCCTGCAACATGTCGCCGCGGACCAGGTTCGCGAAATCGGGGAACGCGCCGACCGCATCGGAGACGTCGACCAGCAGGCCCCCGGAGCCGAGGTACGCCAGGCGCACGGCGACGAGTGCGTCGACGACCCGGCCGTAGTTGATCGCGTTGGTGACCAGCTCGGAGATGATCAGGACGGCGTCCTGTTGGTCTCCGGGCCAGCCCCACATGGCGAGTTGGCGGCGCGCGTGAAGTCGGATCAGCGGGAGCGACCGGTACACCATGGTGTAGTCCGTCTGCCACAGGTGTCTGATGGCCCCCGTGGGGGTCGGCGGCAGGTCCATGTTCACGGTCGCAGGTCCCCTCGTAGGCGACGGTGGATGTCCGCCCGCTTGGGGGCGGACGGCCCGCTACCAGACAACGCCTGTGAAGGGCCGGAGCCCAGGCAATTCGGGGAATGACAGAGACGTGAACTACCGGTAATTTTTACCTTGTTGATACCCGCGCCTCCCGGCCGCCGCTACCGTCTGACCATGACGGGGAATGCGTTGCTTGCAGCTCGCATGAAGGATGCCGGACTGGGCCAGCAGGAGCTCGCCGAGAAGCTCAACGAGCGGATCGGCCACTTCACAGGCCGCCTGGGAACCCTCGCGGACCGGCACATCCGCAACTACCTCACCGGCCGAACCCGGTGGCCGCAGGCGAGACAACGCCGCGCCCTCGAAGAGGAATTCGGCTGCCCCGTCGAGGAGCTCGGGTTCAGCCGACCACCTCGCCGAGCACCATCGGTGAGACCAGGTCATCCGGAGGACTCCGTGCGGCGACGCACCTTCGGCGGATCCGCGATCGGCCTCGTGGCCGCGGCGGCTCTGCCACCTGCCCCCAGCCGCAACGTCCTGCGTGTCGGAATGAACGACGCCAACCGTCTGGAGCATGCCTTCGCTCAGCTCATCGTCTCGGACAACGAGCACGGCCCCGCCCTCGACATTCAGACGCGGGCTCTCGCGTTCGCCCACCACACCAAGGAACTCCAGCAAGTCGGATCCGCCAGCCAGCGCGTCCGAGCCCGCCTGTACTACCTGGCCGCCGCCTTCACCGGCACCGCAGTGTGGGCCGCCATCGACGCTCGGCAACCCCAACGTGCGCAGCAGTATTTAGACCGGGCGATGACCCTGGCCAGCCTGTCCGGCAGTGAGGAAATTCGGCTCCGCCTACTCGGCCACGCCACGCTCCTTGCCACTCAGCAGGGCGATCCGCACGACGCGGTAGCCGCCGCCCAGGCAGGCCGTTCCTCTTCCATGTGCCGACGCGACCCCCTGTTCCGGTCCCTGGCTTCCGCCCGCCTCGCCGCGGCTCTCGCCTCCAAGCCGGACCAACGAGGTGCCGAGCGTGCCTTGGAGGGAGCCCGCAACGCCCTCGGCAAAGCGGACCCGCACGCCCAACGCCCGGCGTGGATCGGCTTCTACGACCGTGCAGAACTGGACGGGCTGTCCGCGCTCACCATGTCCAAGCTGGGCCAACACGAGCAAGCCGAGGCCTACTTCCACCGCGCTCTCGCCCAGCTGCGCGCCGAATACCGGCGCAACCACACCTACTACAGTGCCCAGCTCGCTCTCTCCCAGGTCAGGCAGGGCGATATCGAGCACGCTTGCGCGACAGCCGTCTCTGTACTGCCGAGTGCGGGCGGTGATTCACTGACCGGGCGATCAGGCCGCCTGCTCGACCAGTTCAGCACCGCGCTGGCGGCCTTCGCCCCGGACAGTCGACACGCCACCGACTGGGCCGACCAGTACGCGAACGCGAGGAGGGCACAGACATGACCGTCGAGGTCAAGCACTACACCGCCGAGCACCTCTCGGAGATCCGGCAGCTCATCCTCGACATCCACGTTGAAGTACGCCATCACGACTTCGGCCTGAACAACGAGTTCAACAGCGTGGAACGGTTCGGCGAACGGCTCACGCGGTACGCCTCCCGCCCGGGATTCACCGCGGCCGTCGGCTGGGACGGCGACACGGCGGCCGGCTTCGCCTTCGGTATCACCCTCGGCCCAGAAAGCACTTGGTGGCGCTCGATGATCACCCCGCTGCCCGACGGTTACACCGCCGAAGACGGACAGCGCACCGTCGCCCTGAACGAGATCGTCGTACGCAAGCCGTGGCGAGGCCGCGGCGTGGCCTGGCAACTGCACGAGGAGTGGCTGGCCCGTCGTACCGAGCAGCGCGTCACCCTCCTGGTCAACCCGGCCGCGGGCGGCGGCTCCGTGCAGGCCGTGTACGAGGCGTGGGGGTACCGGGCCATCGGCAAGCAGCAACCGTTCTCCGACAGCCCTGTCTATGTGTCCATGACCCGCGAACTGGCCTAGGTGCTAGGGAAGTCCATCGCGACGAGTTCGACCTCGAACCCGTCGACGTTCTCCAGGTAGGCCGCGTAGTGCTGGTCCCCACCGGCGTGCGGATGCCGGTCGGGGAACAGCAGGTGCCAGCCGTGCCGGGGCGACTCGGCGGTCAGTTCCTCGACGGTCGCGGCGTCCGCGACGTGGAACGCCAGGTGGTTGAGGCCGGGGCGGAGGCGGTCGTGGCGGGTGGCGGTGAGCGCCGGGGACTGTTCGACGACGACGTAGGTCGGGCCCAGGCGCCAGCTGTGGCCCGTCTCCCAGGTCTGGGACACGGTGTAGCCGAGGGACTCGAGCAGCCAGCCCAGGGACGTACGGGCGCGGGTGAGGTCGGGGACCCAGAGTTCCACGTGGTGCAGGGCGCCGTGGGTCGGGCCGGGGGCTTCTTCGTACGGCGTCATGTGCGTCAGACCTCCGTCCACCGCTGCAGCAGGCCCCACGTGAACTCCGCCCGTACCGAGCGGGGCCGGCCCTGGTCGTCCGGGGCCGTGAACGCCAGGCCCCAGCGCGTGGGGGCCGAGCCCTCCAGGGGGCGGGCCGGAGGGAAGGCGCGGGCCGTCTCGTCGACCGTGCAGGACCAGGGGGTCAGGTCGGCCACCGTGCGCAGGGCCGGTCCTGGGGTGCCCGGGGTGCGGATCAGCCACTCGTTCCAGACCGCGCCCTGCGGCGAGAGCAGCACCTCGAAGCGGAGGTCGGGCCAGAGGGGGACCGGCCAGAGCAGCGCCTCGCACTCCATGTCGCCGATCCGGCGGGTGAGGCGCTGTTCGGGGGCGCCCAGGATCGAGCGGTACCGCGACACGGACGTCCCCGGGCGGCGCGAGTGCAGCATCGCCTGCCAGCGGCGGTTCGCCTCCCGCATGTCCGCCACGGAGACGCCGAGGTCGGCGCGGGCGGTCTCGACCAGCTCCGGGTTGTGATCGGCCATGCGGCGCAGGAGGACGAGCTGGAAGTCGAGCGGGGTGAACGGGTCAGCGGGCTCAGCGGGGGGTCCTGGCATGTGTTCCATGGTCGCTTACCGTGCCGGGTGTGCGGCCATCAGGGAGGAACAGGACCGAGTTCACGTAGCGCGGTCGGCGGCCGCTCGGCGTGAGCGCCCGGCGCAGCAGGCCCTGGGAGGCGATGTGGGACGTGCCCCCCTGGTGGGCCGCCAGGTCGAAGGCCGACAGGGGCAGCCACGTGGAGCCCGGCAGGACCCAGCCGTCGTAGCCCAGCGAGCGGAGGTGGGCGACGACCGGGGCTATCGGCTGGATGCGGGTCTCCAGCTCGATGAACAGGGCCGGGCGGTCGCGGGACAGGACCTCGCGGGCGCCGCGCAGTACCGCCAGCTCCGCGCCGTCCACGTCGATCTTGATGAAGTCGACGTCGCGCAGGGCGAGTTCGTCGAGCGTGACGCAGGAGACGGGGTGCGGGGTCGGCGCGTGCAGGTCGTCCCGGCGCACCAGGGAGGAGACACCGCGCTCGCCGCGTTCGTCGCGCGGCGGCTGCCACAGGGGCGCCGCGCCCGGCCGGTCGCTGGCCGCGGCCCGGACCACCCGCACGTTCGACGGGGCGGACGCGGCGAGCGTACGCGCCAGGTGCGGCACCGGTTCGAGGGCGACGACCCGATGGGCGTACGGCGCGAGGCGGTGGGTCCAGGGCCCGTACCAGCCGCCGACGTCCACGGCCGTGCCGCAGCGGCCGCGCGGCGCGGGCAACATGTCGGCCAGGCGCGCCAGTTCGGGTTCGAAGCGCGGATAGAGGGCCCGCGCCGTGGCCGCGGTGAGGCGGGCCGGAAGGTAGGGGGCCAGGCGGGCGGCGAGGGTGGTCACGGCTGTGCCCGGCCCGCCTGCTCCACCTGTTTGAGGAGCTGCTCGTGCTCGTCCTCCGGGAGTTGCTCGCCGGAGGAGGGGAGGAGCTGCGGAATGCCGTCGACGATCGGATAGCGGCGGTGCAGACGCGGGTTGTAGAGCCCCTCGCCGTCCGGCAGGAGCAGCAGCGGGCCCTTGTCGAGCGGGCAGGCGAGGATGTGCAGCAGCGGGTCATCAGGGTTCATGCGGGAGCAACTCCTTAGGTGACGAGGCGAGTTGGGGTGGATCGGGTGGCGCGTCGTGTTTCGGCATGAGGAGCAGGACGGCCACCGCGAGCGCCGTGCCGGTCACACGCAGCGCGAGCCGCAGTGGCTCGGACGGCAGGGACTCGCCGAACGCCGCCGTCCCGAGCACCGCCGTGAACAGGGAGGTCACCGTCGTGCACACCGGCACGATCAGCGAGGCGCGGCAGCGCTGCAGCGCCGCCTGCGACATGACCAGGCCGCACGCGCCCGTGCAGAGGAGGAGATAGGGGTAGGGGGACGCCAACAGGCCCCAGACGTCCGGGAGTTCACCGGAGACTCCCTTGATGGCCAGGGAGCTGACCCCGTAGAGCAGACCGACCGCGACGCCGTACTCGACGCCCGTGGTCGGCATCCGGTGCCGGTGCCGCGACCTGCGCTCGGCGGCCGCGTACAGGAACAGGCCCGCCGCGAGCGACGGCACGCACACGGCGAGGATCAGCGGGGCGGGCGCGCCGCCGCCGACCGTGTCCGGGTCCTGCCCCGTGTCGCGCAGGGACAGCACCACCATGAGCAGGGCGAGCAGGATCGCGGCGATGGCGTACCGCTCGCGGCCCGAGGTGCGTTCGCCGAGGAGCCGTGAGGACAGCAGGAGCAGCAGCACCAGGCCGGAGACGAAGATGCCCTGCGCGGCCGCGATCGGCAGCGTGCGGTAGACGGCCAGTTGGGCGCCGAAGCCGGACGCCAGAGCGATCGAACCGGCCAGCCACAGCGGGCTCGCGACGACCTGCCGCAGCAGGTGCACCGGGCGGCGCACGCTGACCTCGGGCAGCCGGGTCAGGGCCCGCTTCTCCAGGACGAAGCCGACGCTGTACAGGGTGTTCGCGAGCAGGGCCGCGCCGACTCCCCATGCCACGGCGGGCATCGCGCCTCACGTCCTTCGGGCGTGCAGCAGGAGGATCGAGGCCAGGGACGGTGCCGCGCACGCGGCCCGGTCCAGGGGGCGCAGCGGGCGTGGCACTCCGTGGAAGGGCGCCCCCGTCACCCGTACGACGTCGAAGCCCGCGGCCGCGACGAACTCCCGCAGGGCGCGCCGCGTGTACAGCCGCAGATGGCCGACCACCTCCGTGCCCGGGCGGCCGTGGATCGCGCGCAGGCTCACCTCCGAGAAGACGGGCTGCACGCCGGCCAGGAGCAGGGCGCGGTTGTACCAGGCGGCCAGGTTCGGGGTGGAGAGCATGAGATGGCCTCCGGGGCGAAGGACGCGGCGGATCTCGTCGAGGGCCGCGTCCGGGTCGACGAGGTGCTCGATCACCTCGGAGAGGAGGACCGCGTCGGCGGTGCCGTCCCCGAACGGAAGGCCGTGGCCGGTGAGTTCACCTCGTACGACCTGTACGGCATCGGGGGCGCGGTCCGCGGCGCGGCGCAGCGCGTCCTGTGACCAGTCGACGCCGATCAGCCGGTGGCCGGGCAGCAGGCGGGCCGCGGTGGCCGCCGCGCTGCCGTCGCCGCAGCCGATGTCGAGGATCGCGGCCCGGCGGGTCCCCCTGAGCGCTTCAGCCAGCACGCGGGTCTGGCGCAGCGTGCGCGGGGTGCCGGACGCCACCGGGACGGCGGGGTTCTCGTAGAAGTTCCGCAACCCGGACTCGGGCAGGGTTTCGGTCATGGTGCCTCCTCCTGCGTCGCGTGGAGGTGGTGCTCGAACAGGTCGCGCAGATGCGCCCCGTCGCCGTGGCCGAGGAGCGTGCGGGACCAGCGCAGGGCCAGGTGCAGACGGCCCGCCGTGGACGCCGTGGTGACGGTGAGGCCGCGCGGCACCCTGGCCGGTGCGGAGAACCAGACGGCGTGGGCGAGGATGCCGTCGCCGAAGTCCAGGGGGTACGGGATGCGGCCGATGTTGCTGAGCAGGGTCGTCGAGGTCCAGGGCGCGGCGGCCGTGCGCAGGGCGCGGGTGGCGGCCGCGCGCCAGGCGACCGGGGCGTACGGGGTCGTCAACAGGGCTGCCCCGTGGCCCAGTTGAGGGCGGACGAGAGACTTGAGGGCGGTGGTGCGGGTGGCGGTCAGGCGTAGGAGGGCGGGGGTGGGAAGCCGCAACTCGCGCGGTGCGAAGGGGACTTCGACCAGCCGGGTGCCGTTGCCGATGGGCATCGTCGCGTCCCGGGGGCGGTCGTCCACCGGCATCGTGATGCGCAGGGGGCGTTGCTCGCTGTGCGTGCCGTGCTCGTCGTTCCAGTCGGCGACGGTGCGGGCCGTGGCGACCATGAGCTGGTCGTTCACCGTGTACGGGGCGCCCTTGGGGCGGCGCGGCACGGCCAGTTCGCACACCAGGAGGCCGTTGCCCGGACGGGGTTCGGGCGTGCCGGGGGCGACGCGGGCCGGACGCTTCCACGTCGAGGGCAGCCCGGCCGGTGGTGCGCCGGGCGTCGCCGTCTGGGGTGGCGGGGGCGGCGGGTCGTTGTCCCGGCCGCCGTACAGTTCCGCCGCGGTGGCGAGGATGCGCAGGCAGGCCGGGCCGTCCAGGGCCGTGTGGTTGATGGTGAGGAAGAGGACGGTGTGGCCGGTGTCGGGGTGCGGGACGGCCTCCAGGCGGACGGGTGGGGAGGTCGTGAGCGGTGGGGCCTGGGTGAGGGCGCGGGCCCTCGCCTCCTTGAGGGCGTTCGGGCCCGGCGGCGGGAACGCCACCGGGGTGACGTCGGGTTCCGGGGTCAGCTCCCATTCGTAGCGCCGCGTGTACCAGTGGCGGGGGGCCTCGCGCATCAGGATGCGGGGGTGGTGGTGCAGGGCCTTGGTGAACGCGGCGTCGACCCTGGCCGGGTCGAGGCGGCCCGTCAGGTGCACCTCGATGTGGACCGTCTCGGGTTCGTCGTGCTGGAGGCAGTGGCGGGCTATCTCGTCGACGGTGGGGAAGGGGAGGCGGGTCATGTGCGTGCCCCCTCGTCAGGAGCGTTCGGCGGCGCTGGTGCTCGGGACTCGGGGCTCCGCCCCGGACCCCGCTGCCTCTCGTGCGAAGGCGGGGCTGGAAGCGTGACCACTGCCGCGAACAGACCGACCAGCGCCAGGATTTGGGCCGCACCGCTGAACGCTCCCTCCCCGTCCCGCACCGGACCTCCCGCCCCCGTGGCCGCCACGATCCCCGCCGCCGCCATCGCCAGGAACGCCAGCGGTACGAGCAACTCGTGGCGTTTCCAGGACAGCAGGGCAAGGGCCGGGACCAGGGCCGCCCAGGGGCCCGCGATCACGATGGCCACCAGGGTCAGGGCCACCGTGCCGAGGAGCAGGCCGGGGGCCGGAGCGGGGTCCGGCTGCTCCAGTGGGTCCGGTGGGCGGCGGCGCCACAGGACGAGCCCGATGAGGGCCAGCAGCGCGACGCCGCCCGCGATCAGGCCCGCCTTGTACGTCGTGGCGGGCTCGTACGTGAGCTTGATCGTGCCGCCCGCGCCCTCGGGGACCAGCCAGGCCTGCTGCCAGCCGTCCAGGCGCAGGGACGTGAGCTTCTTGCCGCCCAGGGTGGCCTGCCAGCCGTCGTTGGCGTTCTCGTACGTCGTCAGATACGTGGCCGTGCCCGCGCCCACCTGTACCTCGCGGTGGTCGCCGAGCCAGTCCCGGATCGTGAGGTCACGGTCGGCGGGCCGCGCGGCCGTGGCGGTGCCGTCGCGGGTGAGCGTCACGGTGGTGAGGGCGAGGGCTCCGTCGCCGTCCGTCGTCAGGTGGTGCGTGCCCGCCGGGAGCGTCAGGCTGTCGCAGAGGGTGAGGGCGACCGGGCGGCGCTGTGTCAGGTCCGCCAGCGTGCCGTCGGCCCTCGTGCGGTGCCGGGTGCCGTCGATGGTGACCGTGGGACCCTGGCCGCACGGGACCTCGAACGTCCGCCCGGACGTGGGCTGGTGGACGCGGTACGCGTCCTTGAGCTCCGGGAGGTAGGCCTCGGTCAGGCCCACCGGCAGCTGGAGGTCCTCGTCCGCGATCGGGTTGTGGACCTTCAACGGGGCGGTCTCGGTGATCGTGATGTCCAGGCGGTCCGTGGTGATCGCGTCGAAGTGGGCCACGCCGTTCTCGTCGACCCCGGCGACCGACCCTCCGGCCGGGGAGCTGACCTCGATCTTCTCGGGCCGGGTGGACAGGCCGCCCGCCGCCGGGAGTACGACGGTGGAGACGGCCTTCTTCTCCGGCCAGCGCAGATGGATCGTCGGCCTGTCGCCCGCGATCCACGCCGTGGTGAGGTCACCGTCGGTAAGGTTGCGTGCGGAGGTGTTGGTGCCGAGCCGGGCCGTGGAGTCCGCCGTCGCCGTGATCCTGCCGTCCTGCTGCTCGGGCGCCACGGCGTAGAGGAGCTTGTCGTACGCGGCGGTGGGCGTGGCCGTGGCCGTCGCCTTGAAGGTGAAGGGGCCGTCGGTGTCCGTGGTGAACGTGCGGTCCAGGTTCGGCTCCGTGTCGGTGAGCGTGAGGGCCGCGTCGCCCGTCGCCCGGTGGAACGTGAACTGGTCCGCCTGCGTGGAGTCCGCGGGCAGCTCGAGGCCGCGCTCCGCCCGCACCCCGGGGATCGAGATGTCGGAGAAGCCCGCGCCGGTCAGGGACGGGCGGGTGCGCTGGGTGTCGAGGATGGTGACCTTCAGCCAACTCGCTTTGCCCGCAGGAGCTTTGACGTGCTGACGGGTGCCGTCCGGCTGGAGGTCGGCCGTCGTCGAGCCCTGGTCCGTGTCGATGCGGATGCGGGTGGGCGCCGCCCGGACCGCGTCCTGCGGGAGCGGCGTCAGGTCGATCGTGGCCGGGATCGTCGTGGGGCCGGTGAAGTCGATGCGGATCCATTCGCCGTTCGCCGAGTCCGGGGCGCCCTCCGCCCACGCCGTGTCCGGGTCGCCGTCGAAGGCGTTCACCGGGTCGAACTGCGGCAGGTACAGCAGCCAGTTGCCGCTGGACGACGCGGTGACCGACCGCGCCCCCTCGATGCGGGCCGTCGTCTGGTGGGCGACGCCCCGGGTGGGGAGGATCTGTTTCGGTGCGTCGCCCGGGTTCTCGGCGGCGTCGGGGTCGTTGCGCTGCTTGGGCGTGTACGGGTACGAGGTGTTGGTGTTGACCAGACCGAACCGGGTGTCCGCCCGCCGCAGGCCGTCAACTGCTGTGTTCAGGGCGGGAGTTCCGATGCCGGGATGGTTGTCGCCGGTGAGGACCACCGGGCGGTTGCGGAACGCGGGGTCGGCGGAGAGCGGCAGGAGCGACTCGGGGCCGCCGCTGACCTGGGCCGTGTTGGCGACGGGCAGCAGGCCCGCCTGGCCGGGGCGCCGGGTCTTGGTGCCCGGCGCGTAGATCTCCACGGCGCGCGAGCGCGGGTACAGGCCCTCGACCTGGACCGGCGTGCCCTCGGCGATGCGGCCGCCGGTGACGGTCGGGCCGAAGCCGGTGACGCGGTGGAAGCCGGACTCCGAGAGCGTGCGCTTGACGGTCGCCGTGGGGACGTAGCCGAACTGGTCCGGGTCGAGGTCGTTGCGGACCACCACGTAGTACAGGCTGGCCCTGCTCAAGTAGTCCTGCAGACCCGGGACTTCGGCACCCGACATCAGGGCCTGCTCGACGGCGTCGAGGGCGCGCCGGTTGCCCGCCGTGCCGAACGGGACGTAGTCGCGCTGCGCCCAGCGGGACTCGGCGAGGACGTCGAGGGGCTGGTCGATGGGGGAGCCCCAGGTGTAGATGCCGTGGGCGGTCGCGGGGACGACCAGGGCGCGCGAGTCGGGAGAGAAGGTGTGCAGCCAGTCCGCCGTGGCGCTCCAGTACGCGGGCAGCTTCTTGAAGGAACCCGGTTGCAGGATCGAGCCGTTGAGGTACGGCCAGGCGAGGCCCGGCAGGATCAGCACGGCCGCCACCAGGGGCGCGTACCGGCGCCCGCGCACGGGCCGGGCGCCGCGCGGCTCCGCGGCGACGCCCACGAGGTGCGCGATGCCGAGGGCCAGGGCGAGCGCCAGGCCCGTCTCGAACTTGTAGACGTTGCGGAAGGGCGCGAGGCCGCCGTCCAGCCAGTCCTGGACCGTGCCGTGGAAGGGCGCGCCCATCGAACCCCCGTATCCCGCAAGGGTGATGAGCGCCGCCGTCAGGACCGTGAGGACCAGCCAGCGCCGCTCCGGGACGTCACGGCGGGCGAGGCCCGCGAGGCCGAGCGCGGCCGCGAGCGCGGAGCAGACGATCACGACCGCCGCCGTCGCCACGGTCCAGCCGGCCGGCAGCCAGGCGTCACCGAGATGGAGATAGGCCACCCAGTCGCCCGCGCCCCGCAGGGTCTCGGTCGCCGCCATCGTGTCCGTCGTGGTCTTGGCACTCTCCACGTACGGCAGGAAGTTCTCGCCGTACGCGCCCAGGAGCAGCAGCGGGATCGTCCACCACAGGGTTGCCAGGACCACCGAGGGCAGCCACCAGGCGAGCTGTTGCCGTTTGCGCGGCGACGGCGGCCGGGACAGGAGGTAGAGGCCCACGGGAAGGAGCGAGGCGAGCGTCGCGGCCGCGTTCACCCCGCCCATGAAGGGAATCAGGAGCGCGGAGCGGACCGCCGAAATGCGCGGTGTCGTACGGGGGTTGGTGAGCGGGAGCAGCACCCAGGGCAGGAAGGCGCCGGGCAGCGCCGCCGCCGACGTCGAGCCGATGACGATCGTGAACGTCGGCCACAGGGCGTACGCGACGGCGCCCAGGAGGCGGCCGCTCGGGGTGCCGACGCGCAGCCGCTCCATCAGGCGCAGCGCGCCCCAGAACGCCACCGTCACCACGATCGACAGCCACAGCCGCTCCGCCAGCCACACCGGCACGTGCAGCAGATCGGCCAGGCCGTAGTACGGCAGCATCGGGAACGCGTAGCCGATGTACTGGTCCGCGATGCCGCCGAACCCGGCCCGGTCGTGCCACAACTGGCCCAGGTCCTTGATGAACTGCCAGGGGTCCAGGGCCACTCCGAGCTTCGTCTCGAAGGTCATGCGGCCCGGATGCACCGCGCAGAACGCGACGAACGCCGCGGCCCAGAAGGACAGCAGCCAGCCGCGCGAGCGCGGCCCGGGGTCGGGTTCCGGGCTCGTGGCCGCGGCGGGAGGGGCCTGGACCATGGTCGTCATGGGGGACACCGCCTGAGGATGAGGAGGAGGTTCCAGGTGGCGAACTCGCGCACCCCGGGCACCCGCGCGACGGCCTCCGTGAGGAACGGCCAGTAGCGGGATCGCGCCGTCACGACCGTCACGTCGTCACGGGCGCGGACATGGCGCAGCGTCGGACCGATGTGGTGGGCGAAGAGGTTCTCGCCGAGGGTGTGCTTGGGGGCCTTCCCGGTACGCCGCCGGTAGCGGGCCTGCGCCCGGGCGGCGCCCAGGTAGTGCCAGGGCGCCCACTCGTGACCGCCCCACGGGGAGAGCCAGTTGGTGAACGAGACGTAGATGAGGCCGCCGGGGCGGGTGACCCGGACCAGTTCGCTGAGGAACGTGTCGCGGTCGGCGACGTGCTCGAGGACGTTCGAGGAGAACGTGACGTCCGCCGACGCGTCGGGCAGCGGCAGCAGATAGCCGTCCGCGACCACCGTCCCGCCCGGCGGCCCGTCGCCCAACTCCCGTGCGTCCGGCTCGAAGAGGATGCCGTGGGCGCCGCGCGCCCGGAACTCGCGCGTGAAGTGCCCGCTGCCGCCGCCCACGTCCACGACGACCTTGCCTGCGACCTTCCCGTACGCCTCCACCTGGTCGGCGGCGTCCCGCGCGAGCAGCGCGTAGCACCGCTCGGGGTCGCGCTGCTCGCGCAGGAACGCCAGGAAGAGCGTCAACGACCGCTTCAGAGAAGGGTCTTTGAAGGAACTCTTCCCGAGAGGGGAGGTCGCCGTCATGGTGCCCAGCTCCTGAGGGGCTGCGTCCGAGGCCACGCACCGACCACCGCTGCGCCCGCCCTCCGGGCGGACGACGGGGACTCAGACACAGCCCCTCACCGCCTCGGCCGCCACCGCTCTGAACTGCCGTACCGTGTGCGCCCAGCGGAAGCCCGCGGCCCGCTCCTCGGCCGCCTTGCCCATCAGTTCGCGGCGGTGCGTGGACAGGGCGAGCGTGCACCAGGCCGCCGCGAACGAGGACTCGCCGTGCGCGAGCAGGCCGGTGACCCCGTCCTCCACGGAGTCCCGGACGCCGGGCACGTCGAAGCCGACCGCGGGGGTGCCGCGGGCCGCCGCCTCCGTGATGACCAGGCCCCAGCCCTCGACCGCCGACGGGTGCAGGAGCAGCCAGGCCTCGCACAGCAGCCGGTGCTTGTCGGCCTCGGAGACGTGCCCGCGGAACTCGACGTCGGGGCCCGCGAGTTGAAGGAGGCGAGGCGCTTCGGGACCGTCGCCCACGATCACCAGGCGGCCGCCGGTCACCGGCCGCACCCGCTCCCACAGGCGCAGCAGCAGATCGATCCGCTTGTACTCGACGAGCCGGCCCATCGCCAGGAACAGCGGCTCGGGCGAGCGGTCGGCGCGCGGGCCCGGCTCCGCGACGCCGTTCGGGACGAGGCGGATGCGGCCGGGGTCCACACCGATGGCGTGCAGGGCGTTCGCCGTCGACGGCGAGACGGCGACGAGCAGATTGCGGCGCTGGGCCACGCCGGACAGCGCCCAGTGTTCGAGTCTTCGGCCGATGTGGGCCGCGGGTGCGAGCGGTCCGCGAAGCCGCATCCGCCACAGGTCCGTGTGGACGTGGTTGACCAGGCAGAGCGTCGGCCCGTGGTGCCACAGGGGCGCCAGGTACGGCATGCCGTTGCAGACCTCGACCAGCAGGTCACAGGCGCCGACCTGCCGGGCGAACGCCGAGCGGGCGCGCAGGTAGTGCCCGGCCTGGCCGCCCGCCGACACCACCCGGTAGTCCCGGAAGGCGCCGTACGCGGCGGGCCCGCCGCACAGCAGCGTCACCTGGTGGCCGAGGCCCGTCAGCCCCTCGGCAAGACGGTCGACCAGCAGTTCGGAGCCGCCCGCGGCCGGATTGCCGAGGTCGCGATGGGCGAGGAAGACCACGCGGCGCGGTGGTGGGGGGAGCGCCGGCGGGGGCTGCGCGGCGCCCGGGGACGCTCCACGCAGCGACGAAGGCACGTGCTGGGGCATGGGTGCTCCAACTCGTCAGGATGCGGTGTGCATGAGGGTGGGGGGGTGGTGACTCGGCAGGATGCGGTCTGCCGAGGCGAACCGGCGGGTACCCGAGGCGAACCGGCGGGTACGGTGCCGGGGCTGTGCTTGCTCTGTGCTTGCTCTGTGCACAAGGTGGGGTGGGACAGTTTTCGCCGCGCTGTTCGATGCGGCTACTCACCTGGGTGACAAGTTTCGGTCCCATCTCAGCTGACGTACCGTCACATCGTGGACGTTTCCAGGGTCGTCGGGGACGAATCGGGATCCGGTCGCCCGGGCCCGTCCGGCTCCTCGCGACCGCCCCTGCCCCGGACGACGAGCACGATCCCCGCAGCCACCAGCAGCGCTCCGAGCGCACCCGCCCCGATGGGCAGCGTCGTACCGAGCAGCGTGAGGCGGTCGTTGTCGTCCCGGGCGAGCGCGACCTGTGCGCGTTGCGTGGCCGGGGTGAACGCGATCTTCTGGCTGTCCAGGAGCACCGCCGCGGTCTTCGTCGAACCCGGCGCGCGCAGCGTCTTGCGCGGCCCGATCGCCGCGTACAGGACCCGTCCGGTGCGCTGGTCGGCGACCAGCTCGACGCGGTGGTTGGCGTACCACTCCTCGGCGAGGACCTGCTTCTTCCCCGGCTGCCCGACGATCGCGCCCGGCACCTGCCGGGAGCCCGTCCTGGTGGGCGCGACGGTGCCGACGAAGCGGTAACCCTCGTAGCCCTGCACCTTCGTCGTGCCGTCGAAGCGGAGCGGGACGGTCGCACCCAGCGTGTTGTCCCACCAGGTGTACGTGCGCTTCTGCACGTGGAAGGGGAACTTCAGGTAGGCCTCGCCCTCGAACGCCGGCCGCTCGCCGCAGCAGTGCACGGGGGCGTTGGTCGCCCGGTCGACGACCCACCGCTCCAGGGTCCACTGCAGGGCGTCGTGCGGATCGCTCGCCGGGAGCGACGTGTCGGTGTCCACGGACGTGGTCACGTCCCACACGGCACGCCCGCTCTTCTCGCTCTCCGCGACGTCGCCGCGGACCTGTCGGGTGATCGTGAGGCGCTGGTCGTCGACGGTCTTGACCTTGTCGGTGTCGAAGTAGCTCCCGGTCCCGGTGAACACGGTGGTCACATCGACGTCGATGCTGGTGCGCTCGGCGCGCGGCGTCACGTACCAGGCCAGAAGCCCGGCCAGGACGAGCAGGAACGTGCCGAGGCCCACACATACGTAAGGGATCTTCGCGGTACGAGTGCCGGTCATGGGCCGGGAACCGTAGACGCAGTCTTGACGGGGTGTCAATCCACTGATGACACTGGGGCGTTGACGGGACACACAGGGTGGGGACCGACCTCGGACGAGAGGCTGACCCTGCGATGAACCGACTGATTGCCGCCGCGCTCTCGGCGGCCACCGGCGCGGCGCTCGCCGTCGCCGCCGCCTTCGGCGTGCTCGCGCTGATCAACGCGACACCGGACCAGCCGAACACGCCGCTGATCACGTACGAGACCCCCGGGCAGGGGCGCTGAGCCGTGCCCGCAGCCACCCGCTCCGCCTGGTGCGACGTACCGAGACTGCAGGTCAAGCAGTTCGCCGCGGTCGCCCTCGACGAGGCGCCCCGGCTCGCTCAGGACATCCTCGACGAGATCCGCCGCGAGTTCCCGCACCTGCCCCTGGTCCTCGACGAGTCCGGCGAGCCCCTGGCCCTCGTCGGCATCCGGCGCGCCATCGAGGGCTTCGTGCGGCAACTGGCCGAGGCCTCCGCCGACACCGCATCCGCCGGTCAACTGCCTTCCGTCTTCCAGGAGTTCGGCCGCGGTCAGAGCCTGCACGGGCGCAGCCTCGACTCCCTCCAGGCGATGTACCGGCTCGGCGTGAAACTCGCCTGGCGCCGCCTCGCCGACCTCGGGCAGCGGCTGCACATCCCGCCCCCGGCCATGTACGAACTCGCCGAATCCGGTTATGAGTACCTGGACGGCCTCGTCGACCAGTCCGTCCGCGGCTACGCCGAGGCCGCCGCCCGCCAGGCCGGTGAACGCCTGCGCCAGCAAAGGAAGTTGATCGGCCTGCTGCTCGAAGAGCGGGCCCTGGCGCCGCCCGACCCGGTCAAGGCCCTCACCGAGCGCGCCGCCCGCATCGGCTGGCCCGTGCCCGAACGCGTCGCCGTCGGCGTGCTCCTGCGGCCCGCCCGCGACGCCGTCGCCCCCGCCGTCGGCCCCGACGTGCTGCTCGACATGGAGACGGAACGGCCCCGGCTCGTCGTCCCCGACCCCGACGCCGCGGGCCGCCCCGAACTGCTGCGCCGCGCCCTGTCCGGCTGGAGCGGCGCGATCGGGCCGCCCGTCACCCCGCCCGACGCCGCCAAGTCGCTGCGCTGGGCCGAGTCCGCGGTGGCCCTGATGGCGCGCGGACTGCTGCCCGCCGCCGAAGTCCTGCACTGCACCGAGCACACCCAGGCCCTCGTCCTGCTCCAGCCCGAGGAGCTCGTCGACGACCTCGCCCGCCGCGCCCTCGAACCCCTCACCCACTGCGGGCCCGCGCACGCCCGCCGCCTCGCCGAGACCCTGCTCGCCTGGCTGGAGACCCGCGGCGGCGCCCCCGAGGTCGCGGCCCGCCTGGGCGTCCACCCGCAGACCGTCCGCTACCGGCTGCGGCAGATCCGCGAGCTGTGGGGCGACGAGGTCGACGACCCGGACCGCCGCTTCGAGCTGGAACTGGTGCTCAGGGCGCGGCGCTTGCGCGGGGAACTGGGGCCCGCGTAGGGCCTGTGCACCCTCTTTGTCAGCCTGCGCACCCTCTTTCCACACGCTGTGAAGGGCGAACCCATTGCCCGGCCAGTACCGCTGTGCATAGCCTATGTTCGCGATACCGACCATCAGTTGAAATCTCGAACATGGGAGGGGGGCCGGCTGTGGGACGCCTCGTACCCGCCGTGACCCGGGCTCTGGACATACTGGAGCTCTTCCTGGACGGGGACGGCACGCTGTCCGCCCCCGACATCGTCCGCAAGCTACAGCTGCCGCGCACCACGGTCCACGAACTCGTCACCACGCTCGCCGCCCGCTCGTACATCGTGCAGGTACCGGGACAGCCGGGCCGCTACCGCCTCGGCGTGCGCCCCTACCAGCTCGGCAGCCGGTACGCGGAGCAGCTCGATCTCGCGGCCGAGGGCCAGCAGGTGGCCCGCACCGTCGCCGAGACCTGCGACGAGACGGTCCACGTGGCGATCCTCGAGGGCACCGGCGTCATCTACATCGCCAAGGTCGACTCCACGCACGCCGTGCGCATGGTGTCCGCCGCGGGCCGCCGCCTCCCGGCCCACTGCACCTCGGTGGGCAAGATGCTCCTCGCCTCCCTGCCCGACCACGAGCTGGCCGCGCGCATCCCGGACGACGCCGAGCTGACCCGGATGACGGAGAACTCGATCACCGACCCGGCCGCGCTGCGCGAGCACCTGGCCGGCATCCGGCAGCGCGGCATCGCCGTGGAGAGCCGCGAGTCGAACCCGGACGTCTCCTGCGTCGCCGCCCCGGTCCGCGACCGCACCAACCGGGTCGTCGCCGCGCTCTCCATCTCCGTACCGATGATCCGCTGGAGCGACGCCCGCGAGGAGGAGCTCGCGCAGCTCGCCGCCAAGGGCGCCGCGGACCTGTCGGAGCGGCTCGGACACCGGGGGACGGTGTGAGCGTGCGGGCGAGCGGGAGGGCGGGCGTCGAGGTCGCGGTCCGGGAATCGGCGACGCTGGGGGAGGGGCCCACCTGGGACCCGGCCGCGGGCCGGCTGATCTGGGTCGACATCCTCGGCTCGCGCGTCCACACGTACGACCCGGCGAGCGGCCGCCGCACGGTCCTCGCCACCGAGCAGCACGTCGGCGCCGCCAAGCCGCGCAAGGACGGCGGCCTGGTGGTCAACCTCCGTGACGGCGTGGGCAGTTACGCACCCGACGGCGCCTTCGCCTGGCTGCATCGCGAGCCGGTCCCCGGCCGCCGCGGCAACGACGCGGCGGTCGCCCCCGACGGCGCGCTGTGGGCGGGCTCGATGGCGTACGACGAGACGCCGGGCGGCGGCAATCTGATCCGCCTCGCCCCCGACGGCACGGCGACCGAGGTCCTCGACGACGTCACCGTCTCGAACGGCACCGGCTGGAGCCCCGACGGCTCGCTCATGTACTACGTGGACACGACGACGGGTCGTATCGATGTCTTCGACGTTCTCGACGTTCTCGATGTTCTCGACGATGTCGACGCTGTCGGCGGGAGGGGTGAACAGGTCGGCGGGCGACGGGAGTTGGCGACGGTCGAAAGCGGCGCCGGATACCCCGACGGCCTGACCGTCGACGCCGACGGCTGTGTCTGGGTGGCCCTGTGGGACGGCGCGGCCCTGCGCCGCTACACGCCGTCCGGCAAGCTGGACCGAGTTGTTCCGCTTCCGGTGCGACGCCCCACGGCCTGCGCGTTCGGGGGTCCTGACCTGACCGACCTGTACGTCTCGACGGCGAGCGTCGGCCTCAACTCCCCCTCCCCGCTTGAGGGTTCACTGCTCGTGATCCCCGGGGCCGGACAGGGTCTCGCGCAGGCCGCCTTCGGGTAGCCACTCCCGCCCCATGGGCCGCGCCGAAATATTTTCGGTGCGGCCCATTGACGTTGAAGCGCTTCGAATCTACGGTCCCGTTCGAAGTTACGAGCACCATTCGGCATATCGAACAGTAAGGGCAGGGCATGGGACGACCTGGCCTGAGTCGCAGGCAACTCCTCGCCGCCGCAGGCGGGTTGACCGTGGCGGGAAGTGCCGCCTTCGCGGCGCTCGGCACGGGGGCCGACGCGCTCGCCTCCGGCGCCGACACCCGCGTGCGCTACTGGAACCTCTTCAGTGGCGGCGACGGCGCCAACATGATCGCGATGCTGGACTCCTTCCGTAAGGAGCACCCCGGGATCGACGTGAAGGATTCGACCCTGCAATGGGGCAATCCCTTCTACACCAAGCTCGCCATGGCGGCCGCGGGCAACCGCGCGCCCGAACTCGGCGTGATGCACCTGGGCCGGGTCGCGGGCTTCTCGCCGGGCCGGCTCCTCGACCCGTGGGACGAGGCGCTGCTCGCCAAGTACGGCGTGCGCAAGGAGGACTACAACCCGGCGCTGTGGAACCGCGGCGTGATCGACGGCAAGCTGTACGCCCTGCCGCTCGACATCCACGTACAGCTCTGCTTCTACCGCAAGGACGTCCTGAAGAAGGCGGGCCTGCTCGGCGACGACGGCCGGATGGTCGAGGTCACCTCCACCACCGACTGGTTCGACGTCCTGAAGAAGGCCAAGGCGGTCCAGAAGAAGGGCCTGCAGACGATCGGCCTGTGGACCAACGACCAGAACTTCCAGTGGTGGTTCTTCGTCGCCTTCTACACCCAGCTCGGCGGCCAGTGGTTCAACGACGCCAACACCGAGGTCCTCTTCGACGAGGACAAGGCCACACAGGTCCTGGAGTTCTTCCGGCAGCACGTCACCGACGGATACGTGATCCCGGGCGCGCCCACGGGGGAGCAGTTCATCAACGGCGCCCCGTTCACGTGGGAGGGCAACTGGTCCGTCCCCGTCTTCTCCGGCGCGAAGCTCGACTACGGGGCGACCCCGCTGCCGCCCGTCTTCGGCAAGAAGGCCACCCACGCCGAGTCGCACTCCTTCGTCCTGCCGCACCAGGGAGGCCGCGGCGGCGCCACGAACGAGGCCGCGCACGAACTCGCCGCCTACGTCGTCACCCACGCCCTCCAGTGGGCGGCCGGCGGCCACATCCCCGCGTACACGCCGACCCTCTCCACGGCCGCGTACAAGAAGCTCACCCCGCAGAACGAGTACGTGAGCGCCATGGACCACCAGGCCACCGAGCCGAAGGTCTGGTTCGCGGGCTCCACCGGCGTCCTCGCCCAGGACCTCGGCCCGATGGTCGTCTCCTCGACGATGGGCTCGGCCAAGCCGGCCGCCGTCGCCGGACGCATGAAGAAGGAGCTCGTCAAGCTCCTCGCCTCGAAGAACCCGATGGACGGCACGACTGCCGCGCAGGGAGGTGCGGTCGCATGACGACGACCAGTGCACAGACCGTCATCGCACCGGCCCGCGCGAAGACCGCGACCGGCAGCGCGACAGGCAGCGCGACCGTCCGCCGCAAGCAGGGCTTCCAGCACGGGGGCTGGTTCATAGCCCCGTTCCTGCTCCTCTTCGGCCTCTTCGTGATCTGGCCGCTGCTGCGCGGCATCTACCTCAGCTTCACCGACGCCAACATCTCCGGGGAGAGCGCGAGCTTCGTCGGCCTCGACAACTACCGCGAAGCCCTTGGCGATTCGGCGATGTGGGACGCGCTCGGCCACAGCGCGTACTTCACGCTCCTGGTCGTCCCCTGCATCACCGTCCTGGCCTTCCTCCTCGCGATGCTCGCGCACCACATCGAGCGCGGGAAGTGGCTGTGGCGACTCTGCTTCTTCGTCCCGTTCCTGCTGCCGTCGACGGTCGCCGCCAACATGTGGCAGTGGCTGTTCACGCAGGGAATCGGCCTCTTCAACGAGACGTTCGGCCTCACCACACCCTGGCTGACCGACAAGTCGTACGCGATGCTCGCCCTCGTCATCGAGACCCTGTGGTGGACGGTCGGCTTCTCGTTCCTCCTGTACCTGGCCGCACTGCAGGGCATCCCGGCCCACCTCTACGAGGCCGCGAAACTGGACGGCGCCAACGCCTGGCACCGGATGGTCCACATCACGCTGCCGATGCTCCGCAACATCACGGGCCTGGTCATCGCGCTCCAGGTCCTCGCCTCGCTCCAACTCTTCGACCAGGCGGTCGTGATGATGGACTTCGGCCCGGGCCCCGAGCTCTCCACCCGCAGCTTCGTCCAGTACACCCTGGAACAGGGCTTCACCAGCTACCGCGTGGGCTACGCCTCCGCGATGTCCATCATCTTCTTCGTGATCATCGCGGCCGTCGCGCTCGGCCGGATGGTGCTGCTGCGCAACCGTGAGGAGGGCACCCGATGACCACCACCCAGCTACGGGTCGCCAGGTCCCGCAAGCCGTGGACCCCGAGCCAGATCGTCCTGACCGTCCTCGGCGTGGCCGTCTCGGCAGTCTTCCTCGCGCCGATAGCCGCAGCCCTCCTCACGTCCCTCAAGTCGGAGGCGGAGGCGGCCGAGATCCCGCCGCACTGGCTGCCGAAGGTCTGGACGGCCCAGGCCTGGAAGTCCCTCTGGGAAACCGGCAACGTCTCCAACTGGTTCGTCAACTCCCTCGTGGTGTCCGTCCTGACGACGGCCATCGTCCTCACGGTCGCCGCCCTTGCCGGATACGGCTTCGCCCGTACGGAGTTCAAGGGCAAGTCGGTGCTGATGGGCACGGTGATGGCGGGCCTGATGATCTCCCCTGCCGTCCTCGGCGTCCCCCTCTTCACCACGGTCCAGCAGATGGGGATGGTCGACACCTACTGGGGCATGATCCTGCCCCAGTGCGCCCCCGCGGCCATGGTCTACATCCTCTACAAGTTCTTCCAGGGCATCCCGCGCGAACTGGAGGAGGCCGCCTTCATCGACGGCGCGGGCCGCTGGCGCGTCTTCTTCACGATCATCCTGCCGCTCTCCCGCCCCTCCCTCGCGGCGGTCGGCATCTTCACCTTCATCAGCTCGTGGAACAACTTCCTGTGGCCGTACATGGTCACCAACAACCCCGACCTGATGACCATGCCGAACGGCATCGCGACCGTCATGAACTCCTACGGCATCCAGTGGGCCCAGCTCATGGCCGGCGGCCTGATGGCGGGCCTGCCCCTGATCGTGGTCTTCGTCTTCTTCCAGCGACAGATCGTGGCGGGCGTGGCCCACACGGGATTGGCGGGACAGTGACCCTGCGCAGAGCGACCGTGGCGATGACGGCCGCAGCCTTCCTCGCGCTGCTCCCCAACACGGCCCAGGCGGACGTCAGTTACCCCGACCCGCAGCCCCTCACCGGCCAGCAGGTCATCCACGACCCCACCGTCATCCCGCTCAAGGACGGCCGCTACGTCGCGTACTCGACCGGCGGCGTGATCGGCGCGCGCCTCTCGACGGACAGGAAGACCTGGACGGACGAGGGCAACGCCTTCGCCGAGCCGCCGAGTTGGTGGTACGAGTACAACGCGACGGGCGACCCGTAGGCCCCGGACATCTCCTACCGCGACGGCCGGTACTGGCTCTACTACGCGGTCTCGTCCTGGGGCACGAACCACTCGGCGATCGGGGTGGCGACCTCGCCCTCCGGCCTCCCGGGTACGTGGACGGACCACGGCAAGGTGTTCAGCTCGGAGACGACGGACACGTGGAACGCGATCGACCCGGCGATCGTCCGCGCCGACGGCAGACTCTGGATGTCGTTCGGCTCGTACTGGTCCGGCATCCGCATGGTCGAGCTCAACTCCCGTACGGGCAAGGCGATTCCGGGTGCGACGGTCCACCACCTGGCCACCCGCCCCGACGCCCCGTACGCGGTGGAGGGCCCGTCGATCGTCAGACACGGCCGCTACTACTACTTGCTGGCCTCGTACGACGCCTGCTGCCAGGGCGTGAACTCCACGTACAAGATCCGCGTGGGCCGCTCGACCTCGGCCACGGGCCCGTACGTGGACGCGTCCGGCACCCCGATGCTCGACGGCGGCGGCACGCTCCTGCTGGCCGGCCACGGCCGCTTCGTCGGCACCGGCGGCGAATCGGTCTTCCGCGACAAGGGCCGCGACGTGCTCGCGTACCACTACTACGACGGGGAGGACGCGGGCACGCCCAAGTTGGGCCTGAACGAACTGAGTTGGGGCGACGACGGCTGGCCCCACGTGAAATAGCGCAACAAGCACGCCCCACAAGCATTTCCTGCAACCAGTTCTCACCAGCAGTTCCCACCAGCAGTTCCCACCAGCAGTTCCCACCAGCAGTCTTCTGCACGTAACGCGCCCCTCTCCTGAAAGGCGAGAACCACCGTGAGCACCGCCCGCTTCACCCTCGACCCCGCTTTCACGGTCGGCAAGGTCGACCCGCGCCTGTTCGGCTCGTTCGTCGAACACCTCGGACGCTGCGTCTACACCGGCATCTTCGAACCGGACCACCCGGCCGCCGACGAGGCGGGCCTGCGCACCGATGTCCTGGAACTGGTAAGGGAGTTGGGGGTGACGGCGATCCGCTACCCGGGCGGCAACTTCGTCTCCGGCTACAAGTGGGAGGACTCGGTCGGCCCGGTCGAGGAGCGCCCGCACCGCCTGGACCTGGCCTGGCGCACCACGGAGTCGAACCGCTTCGGCCTGTCCGAGTACATAGCGTTCCTGCGCAAGATCGGCCCGCAGGCCGAGCCGATGATGGCGGTGAACCTGGGCACGCGCGGAGTGGCGGAGGCGATAGAACTCCAGGAGTACGCCAACCACCCGCAGGGCACGGCCCTTTCGGACCTCCGCGTCGAGCACGGCGACAAGGACCCCTTCGGCATCAGGCTGTGGTGCCTGGGCAACGAGATGGACGGCCCCTGGCAGACGGGCCACAAGACGGCGGAGGAGTACGGCCGGATCGCGGCGGAGACGGCCCGCGCGATGCGCCAGATCGACAAGGACGTGGAACTGGTCGCGTGCGGCTCGTCGGGCCAGGGCATGGACACGTTCGCGGAATGGGAGGCCACGGTCCTCCAGGAGACCTACGACCTGGTCGACTACATCTCGCTGCACGCCTACTACGAGGAGCACGACGGCGACCGCGACTCGTTCCTCGCCTCGGCGGTGGACATGGAGTCGTTCATCGAGAACGTCGTGGCGACGTGCGACCACGTGGGCGCCCGCCTCAAGTCCTCGAAGAAGATCAACCTCTCCTTCGACGAGTGGAACGTCTGGTACCAGTCCCGCACGGGGGCGGAGGTCTCGGCCCTGGACTGGCCTCAGGCCCCCCGCCTCCTCGAGGACGTCTACTCGGTCACGGACGCGGTCGTCTTCGGTTCACTCCTGATCGCCCTGCTCCGCCACGCGGACCGCGTCACGGTCGCCTGCCTGGCCCAGCTGGTCAACGTCATCGCCCCGATCATGACGGAGCCGGGCGGCGCGGCCTGGCGCCAGACGACGTTCTTCCCGTTCGCGCAGGCGGCGAAGTACGGCCGGGGCGAGGTCCTGGACGTACGCGTATCAGGCCCGACCTACGACACGAAGCGCCACGGCACGGCGGACCTCCTGCACGCGACGGCGGTCCGCGCGGCCGACGGCACGGTCACGGTCTTCGCGGTCAACCGCAGCCAGACGGAACCACTGCCGCTCGAAGTGGCGCTCCACGGCCTGGACTTGACGTCGGTCACGGAACACTCGGTACTGGCAGACGCGGACCCGGACGCCCGCAACACGCTGACGGAACCGGAGAGGGTGACACCGCACGAGGGCACGGGCACGACCCTGACGGAGGGCACCCTGCGGGCGACGCTCGAGCCGCTGTCGTGGAATGTGATCCGGCTCGGCTGAAAGGCCGGTTCTCGGCGGACATGAGGACGGCGTCGCCCGCCCGGGAGGAGGCGCAGGGGGGTGGGGTGACGGCTGTCAGCCTGCCCCCCTGCCGCACCTTCACCTTCGGCCGAGGGGATTACTGAGGCCGGGCGATCATTTCTTGGCCCCGTCCAGCATTTGTTTCAGAACAACTCTGCCTTCCAATTCTTCTGCGTCGGGTCCAGCAAGTGAGACTTTCGCTCCGTGTGGCGGATCGAAGAATTCTACAGTTTTTCCGTACCGGTTGATTTCGGTAAGGGTCCAAATATTCTGCTGTCCGGCTTCGCTTTCGAAGTTTTTAGCATGTTCGATTGAGAAACGCTGACCGTTGCGTGCGACGCCGCCCACGCAACGGACAATGCAGACAACTTCACCTGGTTTCTGTGATTCTACCGAGATCACCTGAAGCTCTGCGCGATCCGAGTCATCCATGCTTGTATGCCTCTCTTACGAAGTTAGATATTTGATCTGGTGTGAGCTTGGGGATGTCCCACTCAAGTGCATCGGTTATCCCGCCAATCGAGTTCACCTTGGGGACATGGATTCCCATATCGCCAAGGATCTTCTGGGCCGTTTCGACGGGTAGTTCTATGCTGGCGCGCTTGGCCAGCTCGGAAGCTGAAAGTTCAACACCTACCTCTGCCTCGGCGCGGATAAATCCGGGTGCCGTAGCGACATCGTCGAGG
This sequence comes from Streptomyces sp. NPDC050085, assembly GCF_044460595.1. Taxonomy (NCBI): domain Bacteria; kingdom Bacillati; phylum Actinomycetota; class Actinomycetes; order Kitasatosporales; family Streptomycetaceae; genus Streptomyces; species Streptomyces sp. NPDC050085. The sequence goes on from NZ_JBITJZ010000005.1 coordinate 50,332, forward strand.
GTGCTTCGCGGGATGAGGTGGACTACCGCTTCACCGTATTGTTCAGAGTGGCGAGCGAATGCGGTGGCCACGCCTGGATCGGTCGAAGTCGGAGTGTATCCGCTGGCTTGGGTTCCACTGCTCGCATCGTAACCCCTGGTTGTTCCGCGGAACAGATGCTCCTCTTCCGGGCAGCCGACCGGGGCGAGCCCTAGAGGGTCCGCGAATAGAGTCGGGTTCGATACATATCGAACAGGATTGGGTGAAGGAGCGAGCCCCAATGGGTCCGCGGTCAGATAGCGTGCAGTTTCCGGGTCATAATGACGAAAGTAGTTGTAGTGTAAACCCGTTTCAGGGTCGTAGTACTGGCCAGGGAATCGCAGTGGCGTGTAGCTCGTCGCATCAGTGTTCCATGTTGTGGCACCCCAGAGCGTGTTACGGGTACGCCAGGCTATTTCGCCGTGCTCATCAATGAGTTCGGTAGGGGCTCCTACCAAATCGGTGATGATCGCGAAGAATCGTGAATCTATTTCTTCTTGCGGTGAATCAACGGCAGTGATGCGCTCTGTCTGGGCGATAGGGCGCATACCCTGGTGATCCCAGGTGAGGGTGACTGGATTTGGCAACTCCTGCGCGGCGTGCGTCTGCTCGCACAGCAGGGTGCCGTCCCAGGTGAATACCGTTTGTTCGGCGATGGATCTACCGTCGTCACCAAGGCGGTACTTGGCTGTGCGACGGCCGAGAGGGTCGTACGTGTAGCGCCAACGGGTGCCTTCAGGGGTGAGAACCTCAGCGAGTCGGTCTTCGGCATCCCACTGGTAGCGCCAGGTGTCCGGCTTGCGGGACGGCCGGGGCTTCTGACGCAGAGTTATCCGGCCGAGTTGATCATGCTCATAACGGACGTTGCCTGCGTGGGTGATGCGTGTGCCGACGTATGTGCGGGATCCAATGGCTTCTCGGCCTGGGTGTTCCGTGGGCCAGGAAGCATCGGTCACATTGCCGGCAGGGTCGTAAGCGTAGGTTTCGGTCCAGTTCCCTGCGTGGACGGCGGTGACTCGCCCGACTCTGTCCACGTCGAAACGACGGCTGCAGTTCAGGTAGTCCTCGACAGCAGTGAGGTTGCCGTCTGCGCGGTATGTGTAGGCGCGCTGCTGAAGCGTCCGCCCGTCGACGCTGGTCACTGATTGCTCAGTGAGGCGGCCCATGAGGTCGAAGGAGTTTTGGTAGGTGATCGTGTCACCTATGTGACGGGCGAGTTCACGGCCAGCAGCGTCGTAGTCGAGATTGATGCTCCGGCCAGCACTGACCAGGCCGGAGCGACGTCCTGCCGCGTCGTACGTCCAGTTCGTGGCGGCGCCCGTGGGCGTGGTGCGACCGATGCGTCGACCCAACTCGTCGTATGCATAGGCTATTTCGCGACCGTCGACCACCTCTGAGTGGACGCGACCGTAACGGTCGCGCAGGATTGTGAGCTGCGCACCGTCCGGGCCCACGGCCTGAGCGAGTTGGTCGGTGAAGTCATAGGCAAATTTCGTGACAAGGCCATCGACATTCTTGCGAATGACTTGGCCTAGAGTGTTGCGTTCGAAGTGCGTGGTTTGTCCGAGAGTATTCGAGCGTGAGGAGAGCCGTCCGGACGCGTCGTGCGCGTAGGTAACCGTGCGACCGTCGAAGTCCGTCTCCGATGCCAGACGACCAGCTGCATCGAAGGTGTAATTCCAGCTCAGCCCTTGAGGGTTGGTGACCTTTGTGAGGCGGAGCTCCGTGTCGTGCTCGAATTCATGGCGCATGCCCTCAGGGGTGATGCGCGCAGCGAGCAGGTCGAAGTGGGTGTATTCAAAGGACGTGACAGCCCGGAGAGCGTCGGTGTGACTGGTGCAATTGCCCTCACCGTCATAGGTCCACGATTCGCTTGTGCCGTCCGGAGCGATACGGCGGGACAACTGGCCTTCCACCGTCCACTCCAGACAGCTGACTGCACCAGTGGGATCGGTGATGGTGATCGGCCGGCCAAAAGCATCACGTAGGTAGGAGGTCGTTGCGCCGAGAGCATCTGTGATCTCGACGGGCAATCCTGCTCTGTTGCACCGGATCACTATGGTGTTTCCGAGTGGGTCCGTTACCGTTTGGAGGCGTCCGGCCTCGTCGTAGGTGAAACGGGTGGTCTGGCCGGAAGGGCTGGTTACCGAGGTGCGGTTGCCGCGCTCATCGTAGGTCTGCCGACGGACCATGCCGTCCGGACCGGTGACTCTTGTCATGAGACCAAGGGCATTGTGCTCGATCCGCGTCTTACGTCCGTCGGGGCGAGTGGCGGTAACGAGATTGCCAGCGTCGTCGTACGCGAAGGAGGTGGTGTGGCCCAGCGGATCGGTGCGGGACAACAGCCTGTTGCGTCGATCCCGAGCGAAGTGAGTGGTGTTGCCGAGTGGGTCGACTTCTGCGACGACCTGGTAGGCGTTGTTGACGAGGAAGCGGCGGGTGTGCCCTTCGCCCGTAGTGGTTGTGGTGACCCGGTGGCCGGTCGTCTGATCGGTGCAGTCGTAGTCGAAGCGCAGCGCCATGTGGCCGTCGCTACCGCCTTCAGCTATGCAACGATCCTGGGCGTCGTATTCGTAGGTGTAGGAACGGTCATTGGTGTCCGTCCAGGAGGTGACCCGGCCGCGCTCATCGTAGGTGAACCGCAGTGGCTTTCCGGAGGAGTTGATCACCTCGCCGAGGTGGCCCTGGGGGGTGTAGCCGTACCTTTTGATCTCCTGGTCTGTGCCGTCTGCTGCTGCATGTGCAAGGTGCAGTGAGGTGATCCGGCCCTCCGCCGTTGTGATTTTGAGGTGATAGCCGGCGGACGAGGCGATACCGCGTGGGGAACCGGAAGCATCGTGTTCGAAGGTCAGCCAGTTGCCGTGGCGGTCGTCGATCTGTTCCAGGACGGCAAGGCGGTCGGTCCGATCCGAGAAATGCCACACGCGCCCCGTTTCTGGGGCAGTGATCGTGTAGCCGTCGTCGGTACGGTCAAGTGGCCATACGGCTCCGTGACTTGGCAGTACCGGGATGCCGGGGGCAGGGTGGGGGTAGTTGAGCAGCCGCCCGTCCTCGGTGACGAAGATGACGCCTTCGGCGTCGATCTCCAGGTGTTGGTCGACCGTAGAGGACCAGGATGGACCGAACCAGCGGCCCAGGTGATAGCCGGATTCCGCCCGCCGAGTGAACCCCAAGGGGAGGGTTCCAGGCAGAGTGATGTCGATCTGAGGGAGATACATCTTGCCGGTGGCCATATCCACCGGGTCGGAACCCTTGTTGACGACGGATTCCTCGGCCCGCGCCGGCTTGTTCGGCCCGTCCGTGTAGTCCGTGCCGCGCTCGGCATCGCGCAGGGACTTACGGGCCGCGCCCTCGGCACCTTCCTTCAGCGCCGCCTTCTCGCCGCTCCGTAGCCCCATCCGCAGCCCCGACTTGGCGAACCCGGCCCCCTTGGTGCCGATCGCCTCGGGCAGCAGCGTGCCGATGAATTCCGAGGGGTCGTCCTTGAAGGCGGCGACGGCGCCGGTGACGATGCGGTCGGGGTGGCTGGCGGTGGAGGCGAGGCCGGCCAGGGTCATGTTGACGTTCTGGTAGTACGCGGCCGGGTGCGTGAGGTTGTACGGGTCGGTGGGGTTGAGGCCGCGGGCGAAGTTGACCAGGCCCGCGGTGCCCTTGATGACGCCGCCCAGCAGGTGGGTGGACTCGGTGTCGAGGAACTTGCTCGCGTCGACGAGGGTGTTGCTGATCTGGGTCAGCGGCGGTGGTTCGGCCGGGGCGTGGGCCAGTGCCTTGCCGATGGCTGCTTCGGCCTTGGCGGCGGAATCGTTGCGGGCCCGGCGGGCGTCCTCCAGGATCTGCTCGGCCTTCTTGCGCTCCGCCTCGCCCGGGTCGTGCCACGGGTCGGGCCTCGGCCCGGGGTCCTCGCCCGCCTTCACCTTGGCGTTGTAGGCGTCGGCCTTCTTGTTGTACGCGTCCGCGGACGTCTTGGTGGAGTGCTGGCCCCGCTTGTACGTGTCGATGGCGTCCTGTGCCTTGTCCTGCGCCCACTTGATCGTGTCGGCGTAGGAGTCCAGTGCCTCGGCGGCGGTGGAGCAGGCTTCGGCGGCCTGGGCCCACTTGGTGGGGTGGATGGAGATCTTGGTGTGGAAGGCGTCGGCGGCCTCGCCCTTCCATCCCGAGGCGTCGACCTTCTTCATGCCGCGTCCGACCTTGTCGAAGGCGGAGTGGAAGTCCTTGAGGTGCTTGGCGGACTCGCGGATGTTGCCCGGGTTGCCGTGGACGAGTTGGGTGGGGTCGTCGGTGTGACCCAGGCCCTGCTCGGTCGGGGTGGCACCGAGCCCGGCGGCGATGTGGTCGCCGGCGCTGTGGACGATGTCACCGGCCTTGTCCAGACCGGCCCGGTCCAGCGCGTCGCCGGCCTTGTCACTGACGTAGTCGACGCCCTCGCCGAGCTTCTTCTTGCCCGCGTCGATCAGGTCGCCGCCGGCCTTCAGACCGTCGTTGATGCCGTCCTTGATGCCCCCGCCGACACTCTTGAGGCCATCGCCCAGATCCCCCAGGAAGCCGCCCACTACTGCCCGCCCCCGGCCGACCCACCCTGCTGCTGTTCGGCGGCCTTGGCGCGGTCTTCGGGGGAGGGACCAAGGGTGTCGTCCAGCATCTGGTCGTACTCGTCGTCCGACACCCCGACCACGCCGTGCAGATTCTGCGGGGTCAGCCCGAACATCCCAGTGCGCGACGTCATGATGTCGCGGCCCGCGTCCTTGTAACCCTGCGCTACGTTCGCGTTGGCCTCGTCCCAGGACTCCTTGCTGTAATCCGGGCCGTCCAGCACGCCGGAGGTGGCGATGTCACCCCAGCCCTGTTTGGTGACCTCGTCCTCGGTCGCGTACGGATTGCCGATCAGGGAGTTCGCGCCCACCTTCAGCGCGCCCTCCACGTACTTGTCGTTCTCGTAGTACGTGCCCGCCGACAGACCCACCCCCTGCGCGAACTTGTTCCCCTCATTGATCAACGAGCGCACGCCCCACTCCCAGCGCTCACAGAACGACTCGAACTTCTCCGTCACACCCTCATGCCCCAACTCCAGCCCGGACAGCGCCACATCACCGAAACCGCGCCCGGCCCCGGCCTCACCGAACATGCCGAGCTCCTTCAGCTCACCCAGCGCCTCGGTAAGCCCCTTCGTGACCAGATCCAGACCCTGCGCCTGCAGATCCTTCGCGCCCGCGCCGCTCTTGCCGCCCCCGCCAGTCACGCCCCCGCCCCCTCATCCTCGACATCCACCGCGGCCTCATCAGGCACGATGCCCTTCACAGGTGGAAACACCATCCCGCCCTCCGGAGCGTCCGCGCAGTCCAGCGCCACCCCACACGGCACCCCTGCCGCAGGCACCGCCACATCCAACAACTTCGCGCCCAGCACAGTCCGGTACGTCCACTTCCGTCCGTATTCGCCGCGTATATGCGCATAGCGCGCCAGCGCCTGCTCGTCGGAGAAGGCCAGGATGAAACGGATCCCGTTGAGGTCGGCCGTCAGCCACCCCTGCTCGTCGTCGGTCCCGGGCTCGCTGCCGAACGGCACCAGGACCGCTGTACGCCGGAATTCCCCCAGCAACTCGGCGAAATCCCTTCGCCGCTGCGCCACTCCCGGGTCCTCGGCCAGTGGTGGGATCGCACGCCGTGGCTCCGGTGCCTCGGCGGAATCCGCCCTGCTTTCCTCAGTAGCCCCGGCCACTTCCGTGTACTCATCGAACACGGAACGGCGTATGTGCTCAGGCGCCTCGCCGCTTCCCTCGCTTCCCGACATGCCCAGCATCTTCACACTCACGTGTTGCCGATCGCAACGAATGGCAATTTAAGGAGCCCGGTCTGGCGTAAATCGAGCCAGCGGTTACGGGCTCAGCCGCCCCGGCCACGATCGGGTGGGGTGGGGCTTTCGAGAGCATGGAGGTAATCGGCGAGCATGCCGCGGCTCTCGGCGAGTTCGGCCATCTTGCCGTCGAGCGTTTCGATCTGTTGACGCAGTCCTGCCCGCAGCACCGGACACGGATCGAAGTCGGGGGCGTCGCTGCGTACGCACGGCAGGAGGCGCTGGATCACGTCCAGCGTGAGACCGGCGGCGCTGAGCATGCGGATGCGGCCGACGGCCTGCACATCCGTGTCCGCGTAGACCCGGTATCCCGCCGGAGTCCGATCCGGATTCAGCAGGCCCTCGGTCTCGTAGTAACGCAGCATCCGGACGCTCACACCGCTGCGCCGCGAAAGCTCACCGATCTGCATCGCTTCCCCCCTGACCGCTGACCGCTGGCCTCTTGACCCTGACAGCGCTGTCAGGCTTTAGCGTCCGGGGCAGAGCCGCACGCGTCAACTCCCCCCCTTGTCTCCGGAGTTCCGATGACCTCTTCCTCCCCGCGCCCGGTCGCCGAGAGCGACCCGGGCGACCCTGGCCACCCGCTCGGTCAAGCGAGGGTTCGCCGCTGGACTTCGTTGCTGCTGGCGTCCGCGTGCGGACTGATCGTGGCCAACCTCTATTACGCACAACCCCTCGCCGGCCCCATCGGCACGGCGCTCGGCCTGCCGGCGGGGGCCGACGGCCTCGTCGTGACCATGACCCAGGTCGGCTACGGGTTGGGTCTCCTGCTGATCGTTCCGTTGGGAGACCTCGTCGAGAACCGCCGGCTCGTGGTGTGGGTGGTCGCGGCCGGCGCCCTGGCCCTGCTGGGCGCAGCCCTGTCCACCCGGCCGCTGCCCTTCCTGGTCGCCGCCCTGTTCATCGGCCTGGGCTCGGTCGCCGTTCAGATCCTCGTCCCCTACGCAGCCCACCTGGCGCCCGAGGAATCACGGGGCCGCGCCGTCGGCAACGTCATGAGCGGCCTCATGCTCGGCATCATGCTGGCCCGCCCCCTCGCCGCGATCACCGCGGAACTCACCTCCTGGCACGCGGTGTTCTACCTGTCGGCCACCGTCATGCTGCTGCTCGCGGTACTGCTCCACCTGGTCCTGCCCGCCCGCACACCCACCTCCGACCTGGGCTACGCCCGGCTTCTGGCCTCCATGGCGCACCTGGCGCGCACGACGCCGGTCCTGCGCCGACGGGCGATCTACCACGCGCTGCTCTTCGGTGCGTTCAGCCTGTTCTGGACAACGGTCCCCCTGCTGCTGGCCGGACCCGCGTTCCGCCTCTCGCAAGTCGGCATCGCCCTGTTCGCGCTTGCCGGTGTCGCGGGGGCGGTGGCCGCTCCCCTCGCGGGCAGGGTCGCCGATCGTGGCGGGAGCAGGAAGGCGACGGGCTTCGCCATGGTGGCCGTCGCCGTGGCCTTCCTGCTGACCGATGCCCGTCCCTCGGGCTCGCCCTTGCGGCTCGCACTGCTGGTCGCCGCCGCGATCCTGCTCGACTTCGGCGTCTCCGCGAACATGACCCTCGGCCAACAGGCGATCTTCCGCCTCGGTGCCGAGCACCGAGGGCGCCTCAACGGCCTCTACCTGGCGACCTTCTTCACCGGGGGTGCGATCGGCTCCGCCCTGGGAGGCCTGCTCTTCACCCGAGGCGGATGGACCCTCACCTCATGCGGCGGTCTGGTACTGCCCCTGATCGCACTCGCCTACTTCGCCACCGAACCTGCTCGCTGACTGCGGTGCACGCGGGCAGGCTCAGCCGGTGCAGAAGTCAGTCGGTGCAGAAGTCAGCCGGTACAGAAGTCAGTCGATACAGAACTCGTTGCCCTCGATGTCCAGCATCGGAATGCAGGAATCCTCGCCGTCGTACAGCGTCTGTACGTGCACGGCGCCGAGCGGCTCCAGACGCGCGCGTTCCGCCTCGAGTGCGGCGAGGCGCTCCTCGCCCACGAGGCCGGTGCCGACCCGTACGTCAAGATGCACCCGGTTCTTGACGGCCTTCCCCTCGGGCACGCGCTGGAAGTACAGCCGCGGGCCGACTCCTGAGGGGTCTGTGCAGGCGAACCAGGAATCCCGCTGCTCGGGCGGCTGGGAGTTCTTGAACTCGTCCCACGTGGCGAAGCCCTTCGGCGGTGGCGGTACGACGTACCCCAGCACCTCGCACCAGAAGCGAGCGAGTCGCTCGGGTTCCGCGCAGTCGAAGGTGACCTGGAACTGCTTGATCGTTGACATCGGCGCACCGTAGCAGGCCGGTGGGTGGCCCGTGGCCTCTGCGCTTCCTGTGAGAACGGTCAACTACCGCCCATCTACTGCCCGTTGAAGGACCGGATTCGGCAAAGCGGAGGCCTGGAGTCCGTCATGCCTCTTGTTGAAGTGTGCGCAACAAAGTGAAGCTCCCTGACGGCTGTCGGGGACACAGGACCGGCAGTCGCACAGCACCCGCACCGCCCCTGTCCACCCTTCTCAGGAGGCAGTACGTTGCGTGACACACACCCCCGCAGATGGCGTCGCACCGGCGCCGCCCTGCTCGGCACGGCGGCCCTCGCCCTCGCCCTCGCCGGATTCGGCGCCGCGGGCCAGGCAGGCGCCGCCACCCCGCTCAGCCCGCACGTGACATGGAAGAGCGCCTGCGCCACCCCCACCAAGGCCGGCGAGATGGGCTGCGACGCGAAGCGCGTCACCAGCGGCACCACCGCCTACGCCGTCCAGCGCGCCAAGGCCGGACACGACGCACCCGACGCGGCCGATGCGTCCACCCCCTCCGGCTACGGCCCCAGCGACCTGCAGGCCGCCTACGGCCTCACCTCGGCCGCCGCCGCGAACGGCGCCGGCGAGACCATCGCCATCGTCGACGCGTACGACGACCCGAACGCCGCGGCCGACCTCGCCAAGTACCGTACGTACTACGGGCTTTCGGCCTGCACCACCGCCAACGGCTGCTTCAAGAAGGTCAGTCAGACCGGCTCCACCACCTCCCTGCCGTCGGCCGACGCCGGCTGGGCCGAGGAGATATCCCTCGACCTCGACATGGCGAGCGCGACCTGCCCCCACTGCAACATCCTGCTCGTCGAGGCGAAGTCGGCCACCATGGCCAACCTCGGCACCGCCGTGAACGAGGCAGTCGCCCTCGGCGCCAAGTACGTCTCCAACAGCTACGGCGGCTCCGAGTCGTCCTCCGACGCGACCTACGACACCAAGTACTTCAAGCACCCCGGCGTCGCCATCACCGTCAGCGCCGGTGACGCGGGCTACGGCGCCGAGTACCCGGCCGCCTCCCAGTACGTGACCTCCGTCGGCGGCACCGCCCTGTCGAAGGCCACGTCCACCAGCCGCGGCTGGAGCGAGTCCGTGTGGAGCACCGATTCCACCGAGGGCACCGGGTCCGGCTGCTCCGCGTACGACACCAAGCCCGCCTGGCAGACCGACACCGGCTGCTCGAAGCGGACCATCGCCGACGTCGCGGCGGTCGCCGATCCGGCCACCGGCGTCTCGGTCTACGACTCGTACGGCATCACCGCCGGCTGGTACACCTTCGGCGGCACCAGCGCCTCGTCGCCGATCATCGCCGGCGTCTACGCCCTCGGCGGCACCCCGTCGTCCGGCTCGTACCCGGCGAAGTTCCCGTACACCAAGGCGGGCACCTCGGCACTGAACGACGTCACCAGCGGCTCCGACGGCAGCTGCTCGGGCAGCTACCTGTGCACGGCGGGCACCGGCTACGACGGCCCGACCGGCTGGGGCACCCCGCAGGGCGTGAGCGCCTTCACCGGCTGACGCGGCGCGCGGGGACACGGGGACACGGGGGAGCGGGGGAGCGGAACGGGCCGCGGTGCACCTACTCGCACCGCGGCCCGTTCCACCGTCTCTGAGAACAGCTGCCCCTCCCTCCCCTGTGCGGTGACGGAATCGAACCGTGTAGCCGTCAATACGGGGAGGGAGGGGCAGCGCTCACCTCATGTGGCGGCACCTCATGTGGCGGCACCTCATGTGGCGTCACTTCATGAGGCGTTCGGGCTCAGGCGCCGAAGGAGTGGATCGTCGTCGAGCGGTACGTCTGGCCGGGCCGGAGCACGGTCGACGGGAACGACGGCTGGTTCGGCGAGTCCGGGAAGTGCTGCGTCTCCAGGCACAGGCCGTCGCCCTGCCGGTAGGTGCGCCCGGAAGGACCGGTGAGCGTGCCGTCGAGGAAGTTCCCCGAGTAGAACTGCAGGCCCGGCTGGTCCGTGGCGATCTTCACCGAGCGGCCCGACGACGGGTCGCGCAGCGTCGCGATGTGCTCGGGCTTCGCCGTGACGCCCTTGTCGAGGACCCAGTTGTGGTCGAAGCCCTTCGCGGTGACGAGCTGGGTGTTGCTCGTGCGGATGTCGCGGCCGATCGCCTTGCCGGAGCGGAAGTCGAACGGCGTGCCCGCGACCTTCGCGAGCTCACCGGTCGGGATGAGCCCCGAGTCGGTGGGCGTGAACCGGGAGGCGGCGATGGCCAGTTCGTGGTCGTAGATCGAACCGCTGCCCTCGCCGGCCAGGTTCCAGTAGATGTGGTTCGTCAGGTTGACGACGGTCGCCTTGTCGGTGGTCGCCTCGTAGTCGATGCGCCAGTCGCCGCGCGCGGTGAGCGTGAAGGTGACCTTCGTCTTCAGCGTGCCGGGGTAGCCCATCTCGCCGTCGACCGACGTGTAGTAGAGGTGCAGGCCGACCTCCGAGCCGGAGGTGAAGCCCTCCACGTCCCACACCTGGGTGTTGAAGCCCTTGGCGCCGCCGTGCAGCGAGTTCACGCCGTCGTTGACGGAGAGCTGGTACGCCTTGCCGTCGAGGGTGAACTGCCCCTTGGCGATGCGGTTTCCGTAGCGCCCGATGGTGGCGCCGAAGAAGGTCGTGCCCGCGACGTACGACGCGATGTTGTCGTAGCCGAGGGAGACGTTCTTGTAGCGGCCGTGGCGGTCCGGTATCTCCAGGGACTGGATGATGCCGCCGTAGGAGAGGACCTTCATCCGGGTCCCGCCGTTGCTCAGCGACCAGCGGTAGATCTTCGTGCCGTCGGCGAGCGTGCCGAAGAGCTCCTTGGTGGGGCCCTTGCCCTTGCCCTTGCTGTTGCCACTGCCGTGCGCGGACGTGGTGGCGGAAGCGGTGCCCGAGGCGGCGACGGCGATGCCCGCGGCGGCGGCTCCCGCCAGGACGGTTCGTCTGCTCGTAGTCATGAAGCGGCTCTCCAGTCGACGAAGGAACGAATGACGAAGGAACGAATGACGAAGGGAACGAATGACGAAGGGAACGAATGACGAAGGGAACGAATGACGAAGGGAACGATGTGGGCCGCGCCCCTCTCGGGGCGCGGGATCAGCAGAGTCGGCAGCGCGGAGCGCCTAGCGCCCGCCCCGCCGCTTGTTCCACACGTCGAAGCCGACCGCGGCGAGCAGGGCGAGGCCCTTGATCACGGACTGCCAGTCGGAACCGACGCCCAGCAGGTTCATGCCGTTGTTCAGCACGCCGAGGACGAGACCGCCGATGATGGCGCCGAGGACGGTGCCGACACCGCCGCTCATGGACGCGCCGCCGATGAACGACGCGGCGATGGCCTCGAGTTCGAAGTTGAGGCCGGCCTTCGGCGAGGCCGCGTTCAGGCGGGCGGCCACGACCAGACCCGCCAGGGCCGCGAGCACGCCCATGTTCAGGAAGACGTAGAAGGAGACCTTCTTGTCCTTCACGCCGGACAGCTTCGCCGCCGGCAGGTTGCCGCCGATGGCGTAGATGTGGCGGCCGAAGATCGAGTTGCGCATCAGGTAGCCGTAGCCGACGACCAGGACGCCGAGGATCAGCAGCACGATCGGGGCGCCCTTGTAGCTGGCGAGCAGCAGCGTGACGACGGCGATCGCCGCGATGATCGCGATCAGCTTCAGGACGAACAGGTTGAACGGGACCACGTCGAGGGCGAACTCCCGCTGGCGGCGCCGGTCGCGCACCTCCTGCCAGACCACCGCGGCGGCGAGCAGGATGCCGAGGAGGACCGTCAGGTTGTGGTAGTTGGTGTCCGGGCCGACCTCGGGCAGGAAGCCGTTGCCCAGGTCACCGATGCTCGACGGGAACGGGCCGAGGGTCTGCCCCTTGAGCAGGATCTCGGTGAGCCCGCGCCACACCAGCATCCCGGCCAGCGTCACGATGAACGACGGTATGCCGCCGTACGCGATCAGCCAGCCCTGCACGGCACCGGCCGCACCGCCCATCGCGAGGCAGATGACCGTGGCGACGGGCCAGGAGACCTCGTGCTGGACCATGAGGACCGCGGCCGTCGCGCCGACGAACGCGGTCAACGACCCCACGGACAGGTCGATGTGGCCCGCGATGATCACCAGCATCATGCCGATCGCGAGGATCAGGATGTAGCTGTTCTGCAGCACCAGGTTGGAGACGTTGCGCGGCAGGATCAGGTCGCCGTCGGTCCACACGGCGAACACCGCGATGAGCAGGCCGAGCGCGATCAGCATGCCGTACTGGCGCATGTTGCGGCGCAGTCCGTCGACGACGAGCCCGAGGAGCCCGCCGGATCCGGTGCTGGTCCCGCTCTTGCCCGGCGGGGCCGGGGCCGGGGTCTTCGTCACGTCCGTACTCATCGCGCTACCTCTTTGTCCTTCGTCATCAGGCGCATCAGCGATTCCTGCGTCGCCTCGGCGCGCGGCACCTCGCCGGTCAGGCGGCCCGCGGCCATCGTGTAGATGCGGTCGCACATGCCGAGCAGCTCGGGCAGTTCGGAGGAGATGAACACCACCGCCTTGCCCTGGGCCGCCAACTTGTCGATGACCGTGTAGATCTCGTACTTGGCGCCGACGTCGATGCCGCGCGTCGGCTCGTCCAGGATCAGCACGTCGGGACCCGCGAAGATCCACTTGCTGAGGACGACCTTCTGCTGGTTGCCGCCCGACAACTTGCCCACGGGTTCGAAGACCGTCGGGGCCTTGATGTTCATGGACGTGCGGTACTCCTCGGCGACCTGCCGCTCCTCGTGCTCGTCGACGACGCCGCGCTTCGCGACCTTGCCGAGCGCCGCGAGCGAGATGTTGCGGTTGATGGTGTCGATGAGGTTGAGGCCGTAGTGCTTGCGGTCCTCGGTGGCGTACGCGATGCCGTGCCCGACCGCGTCGGAGACCGTCCGCGTCCGGATCTCCCGGCCGTCCTTGAGGACGGTGCCGCCGGTGTACCTGCCGTACGTGCGCCCGAAGACGCTCATCGCCAGTTCCGTGCGGCCCGCGCCCATCAGGCCCGCGATGCCGACGATCTCGCCCCGGCGCACGTGCAGCGAGACGTCGTCGACGACCTTGCGCTCACGGTCGATGGGGTGGTGCACCGTCCAGTTGCGGATCTCCAGGGCGGGCGCCGCACCCGCCTCGGCCTCGTGCTGGGAGCGCTCGGGGAAGCGGTGGTCGAGGTCGCGGCCGACCATCCCGGAGATGATCCGGTCCTCGGTGGTGCCCGCGGCCTTCACGTCCAGCGTCTCGACCGTGCGGCCGTCGCGCAGGATCGTCACCGAGTCGGCGACCTTGCGGATCTCGTTGAGCTTGTGGGAGATGATGATCGACGTGATGCCCTGGTTCTTCAACTCCAGGATGAGATCGAGGAGTTTGTCGGAGTCCTCGTCGTTCAGCGCGGCCGTCGGCTCGTCCAGGATGAGCAGCTTCACCTCCTTGGAGAGCGCCTTGGCGATCTCCACGAGCTGCTGCTTGCCCACACCGATGTCGGCGACGGCGGTGTTGGGGTTCTCGTCCAGGCCCACCCGGCGCAGCTGCCGCGTCGCGTGGCCGAGGGTCTCGCGCCAGTCGATGAGTCCGCGCGAGGCGTGCTCGTTGCCGAGGAACATGTTCTCGGCGATCGACAGGTACGGCACCAGAGCCAGCTCCTGGTGGATGATGACGATGCCGCGTTTCTCGCTGCTGTTGATGTCCTTGAACTCGCAGGGCTCCCCTTCGAAGAGGATCTGCCCCTCGTAACTGCCGTGCGGGTGGACGCCGGAGAGCACCTTCATCAAGGTGGACTTTCCGGCGCCGTTCTCCCCGCAGATGGCATGGACCTCGCCCGCGCGGACGCTCAGGGAGACGTCCGACAGCGCCTTGACGCCCGGGAAGGTCTTGACGATCGAGCGCATTTCCAGGACGGGTCCCGCCATGGCTGTGCCCTTCAACTAGTGTGCGGAGTCGGTCGGTTCGGGTGACTACAGGCCGAGGTCGGCCTTGGTGTAGTAGCCGCCGTCGACCAGGACCTTCTCGTAGTTCTCCTTGGTGACGGCGACCGGCTCCAGCAGGTACGAGGGGACGACCTTGGCGCCGTTGTCGTACGTCTTGTCGTCGTTGGTCTCGGGCTTCTTCTTGTTCAGCACGTCGTCGACCATGGTCACCGCGCGCTTGGCGAGCTCACGGGTGTCCTTGTAGACCGTCGAGTACTGCTGGCCCGCGATGATCGACTTCACCGAGGCGACCTCGGCGTCCTGGCCCGAGACGGGCGGCAGCGGCTTGGACTTGGAGCCGTAGCCGTCGGACTTGAGCGCGGAGATGATGCCGATCGAGATGCCGTCGTACGGGGAGAGCACCGCGTCGACCGAGGCGCTGGAGTACGTCGAGGTGAGGATGTCGTCCATGCGCTTCTGGGCGGTGGCGCCGTCCCAGCGCAGCGTGGTGACCTGGTTGAGCTTGGTCTGCCCGGACTTGACGACGAGCTGCTTCTTGTCGATGTAGGGCTGGAGCACCTTCATCGCACCGCTGAAGAAGTACTTGGTGTTGTTGTCGTCGTTGGAGCCGGCGAACAGCTCGATGTTGAAGGGGCCCTTCTTGCCGTTCGTCAGGCCCAGCTTGTCGACGATCGAACCGGCCTGCAGCTCGCCGACCTTCTCGTTGTCGAACGTCGCGTAGTAGTCGACGTTCTTGGTGTCCAGGATCAGGCGGTCGTACGCGATCACCGGGATGTTCGCGTCGGCGGCTTCCTGGAGCACGTTGCCCAGCGACTTGTTGTCGATCGCCGCGACGATCAGGGCGGAGACGCCCTGCGTGATCATGTTCTCGATCTGCGAGACCTGCTGGTCGGGGTCGTCCTCCCCGAAGACCAGCTGCGTCTTGTACCCCTTGGCCTTGAGCGCCGACACGACGTTCTTGCCGTCCGCGATCCACCGCTCGGAGGACTTCGTCGGCATCGCGATGCCGACGGTGGACCCCTTGGCGTCCTTGTTCTTGTCACCGCTGCCGCCCTCGCTGTCCTGGCCGCAGGCGGTCAGGGTCAGGGCGAGGGTGGCGGTCGCGGCTATCGCGCTGAGGGCGGCTCGACGGTTTCGCATGGTCATCATCCTTGATGTGAGAAAACCCTTGAGGGGACTGCGGGTTGGGCTGGGGTGGTGGAGTGGAGTCAGTCCTGTACGGGGAAGCGGTTGAGCTCGCCCGGCAGGCGCGAGCCGAGCGGCGACATTCCGCCGGCGGCCCCGTGCCGCTCCAGCAGGTCGAGGGCGAGCCGGCCCCGGCGCACCCGCTCGCGGGCGGTGTCCAGGGTGACGTCGCGCAGCTGGGCGCCGTACGGGTAGATCGAGGGAGCCTTGGCGAGCCCGAACTTCAGGTACAACGGGGCGCCGCGGCGCACCAGTTCGGCGATCTCGTACATCCGGACGTAGCCGCCGAGGTCGTCCGGAGCCTCCACGTACATGTCCATCGGGGCGCCCGACACCCGGCGGATCTCCGTGAGGTGAGTGAGCGTCAGGTCGCTGGGCACGTTCAGTGAGTCGGCGCCGAGCTGCTCGTACACGGCGTACGCGGCCGGGTTCACGGGCCCGATGAGAGCGGAGACCTTGAGCGTGGTGTCGGCGGGGATGATCCCGGCGAGACGCGCCCGGTGCAGGGTCCACAGCACGCCCTCGTCGGCGACGAGCAGGCACTTGACGCCCAACTCCGTTGCCCGTACGGCGTCTTCGACGCAGCCGGCGACGGCGTCGTGTCCGCGGGCGCGCAGGCCCGCGCCCCGCGAGTCGGTGCGCACGGAGGCGCCGGTGTCCCAGGTGCCGCGCGGCCCGGTGAACAGGCACAGCTCGATGTCGCGCTCGGCGGTCGCCTCGACCATCTCCACGATCTCGGCGTCGCGCAGCATCCAGACGCCGCTGCCCTGGCTGATCCGGTGGATGGGCACGTCGAGCCGCGACGATTCCTTCAGTACGACCCCGACGGCCTCGGGCCCCTCGACGGACGGAATCTCGACGCGCCAGGTACCGCCGTCGGGAAACGCGTGCGCGGAGGCGTCCGCCGGGTCGAGGGCGGGGGAGCCCAGGCCGAGGGAGGTGAGGGCGGGTTCGCCGGGGTGGCGGGGTGAGTCGGTCACGCTGGTTGTTCCTTTACGGTCGTTCGAGATTTCGGACGGGGTTCGGGTGAAATGGCACGGAGAGCCGGTGCGGCGGGGAGCCGGGGCAGAGGAACCCGGAACCGTTCCGCCAGGGGGCCCGCCGCAGGCGCCCCGGGTACGCCTAAGGCCGCAGCAACACCTTCCCCACCTTCGGATCCCCGGCGCCGACCCACTCGATGGCCTCGGCGAACCGCTCGAGCGGCACCTCGTGCGTCACGAGCGGCGCGGGATCGAGCAGCCCCGCCCCGAACACCCGCACCGCGTGCGCCCACGCCTCGGCCCCGGCCCCGAACACCGTCTGCACCTCCAGCTGCCGCACCACGAGGTCCGTCGGGTCGAGCCCCTCGGCCCCGGCCGCCGGGATCCCGGTCAGCACGAGCCGGCCGCCCCGCCGCAGCAGCGCCGCCGCGGTCCGTGCCGCCGACGCCGACCCCGCCGTCTCGATCACCACGTCGAAGTCGTCCGGCAGCGCGTCGCCGCGCAGCTTGAAGTCGCTCGCCCCGAACTGCCGGGCCAGCGCGGCCCGTTCGTCCCTGGTGCCGACGACGAGCAGCTCGGCGGGCGACGCCGCCGCGAGGAACTGCACGGCGATCATCCCGAGCGTCCCGGTCCCGACGACGGCGACGCGCTGCCCGGGCTGCACCCGGGCCTTCAGCGCCGCGGCGGCGATGCAGGCAGCGGGTTCGAGCAGGGCCGCGGCCGTCAGGTCCGCGTCGTCAGGCAGTACGTGCAGCAGCCGTGCCGGCAGCGTCAACGTGGCCGCCATCGCGCCCGGCTGCGTGAAGCCCGTCTCCTCGTATCCGGCGGTGCACAACGTCGTGTCACCGGCGTGGCACCGGTCGCACACCTGGCAGTTCCGGAACCCTTCGCCGACGACCTTCCGGCCCACCAGCGAAGCGGGCACCCCGGAACCCACCGCGTCCACGGTCCCGGACCACTCGTGCCCCGGGGTGAGCGGGTAACGCACGTACCCTTCGGGCCTGTTGCCCTGGTACACCTCGCGGTCGGACCCGCAGATCCCCACGGCGTGCACGCGGACCCGCGCTTCGCCGGGCCCGGGCTCGGCCGGCTCGTGGGGGGCGATCCGGTGCCGCCCCGGAGCCTCGACGACGACGGCGACGTCGCCGCTCACTTCCGGCCCGCCTTCGGGTCGCGCTTCTCCCAGCCCTCGGCCCACAGGTCGAACCGGGCCTGCTGCTGCGGGAACTCGGCGGCGGCGTCCACATCGAGCTCCACACCCAGACCGGGCTCGTGGGACAGCTCGAAGTACCCGTCGACGACCTGCGGGGCGCCCTTGACGACCTTCTTGATGTCGGCGTCCGCGAAGTCGTTGAAGTGCTCGAGGATCTTGAAGTTCGGGGACGTGAAGCCCACTTGCAGCGAGGCCGCGGTCAGCACCGGCCCGCCCACGTTGTGCGGAGCGACCAGCATGTAGTGCGTCTCGGCCGTGGCCGCCAGCTTCCGCGTCTCCCAGATGCCGCCGATGTGGCCGACGTCCGGCTGGATGATGTCGACGGCCTGGCTCTCGAAGAGCTCCCGGAACTCGATCCGGTCGTGGATCCGCTCACCGGTCGCGACCGGCATCTCCACCTTCGCGGCGACCTTCTCCAGCGCCTTGAGGTTCTCCGGCGGCACCGGCTCCTCCAGCCACGCGGGCTTGAACGGAGCGAGGTCGCGGGCGAGCCGGATCGCGGTGGCCGGCGAGAACCGGCCGTGCATCTCCAGCATCAGCTCCGCGTCGGGCCCGATGGCGTCGCGCACGGCCTCGATCAGCGAGACGGCGTACAGCGACTGCTCGTGGTCGAGCTCGAAGTGCCCGGTCCCGAACGGGTCGATCTTCAGCGCCTTGTACCCGCGCTCCATCACCGCGCGTGCGGCCTTGTGGTACGCCTCCGGAGTCCGCTCCGTCGTGTACCAGCCATTGGCGTACGCCTTGACCTTGTCGGTCACCTTGCCGCCGAGCAGCTGCCAGACGGGCACGCCGAGCGCCTTGCCCTTGATGTCCCAGCAAGCCATCTCGATGACGGCGATGCCGGACATGACGATCTCGCCGGCCCGGCCGTAGTCGCCGTACTTCATTCGCTTGACCAGGTCCTCGACGGCGAACGGATCGGAGCCGAGAATGTGGTTGGCCTTCGCCTCGTTCAAGTAGCCGATGAGTGCGTCGGTGTGGCCCAGCATGCGGGTCTCGCCGACGCCTGTGATGCCCTCGTCGGTGTGCACCTGGACGTAGGTCAGATTCCGCCACGGAGTCCCGACCACATGCGTGCTGATTCCCGTGATGCGCAAGGCAGTTGCCCCCTGTGCTGTTCGATATCTCGTCACACGTTCGAAATGCTGGCGAGACAGTAAGGACGGGCCTGCGGGAGTGTCAATGGGTCTGCATCGATCGAGACCTGGTCATGAAGGGGTGGCAAAGGGATGGCACGGGACACGGAACACGCTGTTCCGCACAGAAGTTTCACAGCACCGGCTTTTTCCGTTACCGCCCGGGCGCCTAGCCTCCCTACGTCATGGACTACTGCCACCCGTGCCGCAGGCACCTCAACGGCGCCCTGGCCTGCCCGGGCTGCGGCACCCCCGCCGATGCCGTGCGCGCGTACGCGGAGGCGCTCGCGACACAGGAGGCGGCCGCCGAGCCGGAGCCGGTGCACGAGGGCACCCCGGACCGCCCGCGCAGCAGGCGCCGCACCCGCAAGGCGCACCGCAGGCGCCGCGGCCGCATCCTCCTCGCCACGGCGGGCCTCGCCCTCGCGGCGGGCGGCCTCAGCCTCGCCGAGCTCGGCAGCGAGTCCTCCGGCGGCGGCGACGCCCAGGCGGCCCCCGACACCTCCGACGCCATGACCGAGACGGACGCCGAGTCCCCGTCCGTCGAGGCCCCGCACTCCGGTACGCCCACGCCGACCGCGTCCGCGTCGACCGGCGCGTCCGCGTCCACGCCCCCGTCCGGCTCGCCGAGCGCGACGCACGCCACGGGCTCCGCCTCACCGGGCGCCGGCTCCGCGACGCCGGTCAACTCCCGTACGTCCACGGCGGGTTCGCCCTCGGACACGCCGACGACATCCCGACCGACCACGACGTCCCCGCGCCCGACGTCGGCGAGCCCGACCCCGGACCCGACCCCGTCGGAGACCTGCGACCGCTTCCTGTGGTGGTGCACCTGACGGACGGGAGCCCTACGGCCGGCGCCCGGTAGCCGGTGGGGTCAGTCGCCGGCCCCGTCGGCCGTGTTGCCCGTTCCACCCGTGTCATCTGCGTCGGCTGTGTCGGCCGCGTCGGCTGCGTCGGCTGTGTCGATCCCGATCATCCGCCGCAGCATCCCGCGCAGCGCGAGCCGCTCCTCGCGGGAGAGCCCGGCGAGCGGCTCGCGTGCGAAGTTCAGGGAGTCCCGCAGGCTCACGGCCACCCGCACGCCCTCCTCCGTCGGCGCGGCCACCTTCACGCGCCGGTCCCCGGGCGAAGGCCGCCGCTCCACGAGCCCGCGGCCCTCCAGGCGGTCCACGATCCCCGTGATGTTCGACGGCTCGCACTTCAGCCGCTGTGCGATCTGCCGCATCGGCAGCGGCTCCAGGGACAGCAGACCCAGCACCCGCGCCTGCGCCCCGGTCAGCCCGTGCCGCGCGGCGGCCTCCTCGTACTCCTGGTGGTAGCGGGCGACGACGGCCCCGATCAGCTCGACGACTTCGAGCGTGAGGGGGTCCGTACGGCGCGAACGGGTGGCGGTCATGCCGTCCAGCGTACCCAGTTACTTGACATCATGAAATATTCAGGAGCATGGTTGTTTCACGTACTGAAATACTTCCCCGCCCCACTTCCCCCATCGTGACCCCGTGACGTAAGGACCAGCACATGTCCGCCGACACCCCCCAGATCCCCGCCACCGGCCGTGAGTGGGCCCTGATCAGCCGTCCGGTCGGCTGGCCGAAGCCCGAGGACTTCGAGCTGCGCGAGGCCCCGGTGGCCGCGCCCGGCCCGGGTCAGGTCCTGGTCAAGAACCTGTACGTCTCGGTCGACCCGTACATGCGCGGCCGGATGTCGGCGGCGAAGTCGTACGTCGCCCCGTACGAGCTCGGCAAGGCCATGCAGGCCGGTGCCGTCGGCGTCGTCATCGCCTCGAACGACGAGGGCGTCGCGGTCGGCGACCACGTCCTGCACTTCTTCGGCTGGCGCGAGTTCGCGACGTTCGACGCGAAGCAGGCCGTGAAGGTCGACCCCGAGGCCGCGCCCCTGTCCACGTACCTCGGCGTGCTCGGCATGACGGGCCTCACCGCGTACGCGGGCCTGCTGCGCACCCTCGACTTCAAGGAGGGCGACAGCGTCTTCGTGTCCGGCGCGGCGGGTGCGGTCGGCGGCCAGGTCGGTCAGATCGCCAAGCTCAAGGGCGCCTCGCGGGTCATCGGTTCGGCCGGCTCGGACGAGAAGGTCAAGCTGCTCCTGGAGGAGTACGGCTTCGACGCGGCCTTCAACTACAAGACCGGCGACGTGCACGAGCAGCTGAAGGAGGCGGCCCCCGACGGCGTCGACGTGTACTTCGACAACGTCGGCGGCGACCACCTCGAGGCCGCCATCGCGCGCCTGAACCGCGACGGCCGCATCGCCATCTGCGGCGCGATCTCCGTCTACAACAGCACGGAGCCGGCCCCCGGCCCGCGCAACCTCGCCCGCCTGATCCAGACCCGCGGCCGCATCGAGGGCTTCCTCGTCGGCGACCACTACGACCTGCAGCCGCAGTTCGTTCAGGAGGTCGGCGCCTGGGTCCGCTCCGGCGAGCTCAAGTACCGCGAGACGGTCGTCGAGGGCATCGAGAACAACCTGGAGGCGTTCCTCGGGGTGCTGCGCGGCGACAACACCGGAAAGATGGTCGTGAAGCTCTGACGCGTACGACCTGATCGTGGCCCTCGTCTGTGACGGGGGCCACTTTCGTTCCTCCCGGCATTCGATAGTCTGCTTCCACTTAACGGATGAAGATTTCCGCATTCTGGAATTTGATGCTGGAACTCGAACTAGGGAGCACGGCCATGGCCATCACGCAGTCCGACGTCGTCTACACCGCCGTAGCCACCGCCGAGAACGGCCGCGACGGCCGCGTCGCCACCGACGACGGCAAGCTCGACGTCGTCGTCAACCCGCCCAAGGAGCAGGGCGGTTCGGGCGCGGGCACCAACCCGGAGCAGCTGTTCGCCGCCGGCTACAGCGCCTGCTTCCAGGGTGCCCTCGCCGTCGTCGCCCGCCAGGAGGGCGCGGACGTCTCCGGCTCGACCGTCACCGCCCACGTCGGCATCGGCAAGAACGACGAGGGCTTCGGCCTGATCGTCGAGATCTCGGCGAAGATCCCGAACGTGGACGCGGCCACCGCCAAGGACCTGATCGAGAAGGCCCACCAGGTCTGCCCGTACTCCAAGGCGACCCGCGGCAACATCACGGTCACGCTCTCGGTCTGACCGTCGGTGGCACGACGCCCGTCCCGTAAGGTTTGCGCCATGCGTGATCTCGGGGCGGGCTTCGGCTTTCTGATGAAGGGGCAGCGCTGGGTCGCCCAGCACGGCAAGCAGTACGGCTGGAGCCTGCTGCCCGGCCTCATCACCCTCGTCCTGTACGCGGCGGCCCTGGTCTGCCTGGCGATATGGGGCGGTGACTTCGTCGCGTGGGCGACGCCGTTCGCCGACGACTGGTCGTCCCCGTGGGGCGGCCTCTTCCGCGGCCTGCTGACCGCGGTCCTCTTCGCGCTCGCCCTGCTCCTCGCGGTCCTCACGTTCACCGCGGTGACCCTGCTGATCGGCCAGCCCTTCTACGAGTCCCTGTCCGAGCAGGTCGACATCGCCGAGGGCGGCCACGCCCCGGAGTCCGGACTGCCGCTCTGGCGCGACCTGTGGATCTCGGCCCGGGACAGCCTGCGCATCCTGGCCCGCGCGGGACTGTGGGGCGTGCTCCTCTTCGCGCTCGGCTTCATCCCCTTCGTCGGCCAGACGGTGATCCCGGTCCTCGGCTTCTTCGTCACGGGTTTCTTCCTGACGGAGGAACTCACGGCGGTGGCCCTGCAGCGCCGGGGTGTCCAACTCCGCGACCGGCTCGCCCTGTTGAGGTCGAGGCGGGGCCTGGCGTGGGGCTTCGGCGCACCGTTGGCGGTGGCGTTCCTGGTGCCGTTCGTGGCGGTGTTCCTGATGCCGGGAGCGGTGGCGGGGGCGACGTTGATGGTGCGGGAACTGGAAGGGGCCCCGGACGCATCGGGGGCCGACGAGGACGGGGCCGACGACGGGGCCGACGAGACGCAGCGGGGGCTGACCGCATGAAGACGGCGAACATGGGAGTCCTCTTCCTCGTAGAGCTGGGCGCCCTCGCGGCGGTGGGGGCCTACGGCTTCACCCGGGACGTGTCGACCCCGCTGGCCTGGCTTCTGGGCCTGGCCGGGCTCGCCGTGATGATCACCACCTGGGGCCTGTTCGGCTCCCCGAAGGCGCGATGGAAGACCCGCGGCGCGGGCCGGGTCGCCTTCGAACTCGCCTGGTTCGGCGCGGGAGTTGTCGCCCTGGCGCTGTCCGGCGCGTACGTCTGGGCGGCCGTCCTCGCCGTGCTGTGCGCGGTGAGCAAGGCGCTCGCCGTCAGCTGGAACCAGTACTAGGACCAGGGCCTGCCTGCGGGACACCAGAGTCTGCCTGTGGGTGACCGGGGTCTGCCTGCGGGCCCTCGTCGGCGAGCAGCTCCAGGAAGTCCCGGAAGGCCCCCGGCATGTCGACCCGGTCAGGGTCGAGCAGCCACTGGAACTGCAGCCCGTCCATCACGGCCACCAGCAGCGGAGCCGCCCGCTCCGGCGTGAGCCCGCCCGGCAGCCGGTCGCCGTACTCGGCGCGCAGCACCTCCGCCATGGACGCGCGCACCTCCGCGTAACGCCGCGTGAAGAACTCCCGCGCCGGATGCCCCTCGGTCACCGACTCCCCGAGCAGCGCCGAGAAGGTCTGCACGATGCCGGGCCGCATCGCGTTGTACTCCACCAGTGAGCCGAGCAGATCGAGCCGCCACTGGCTGTTCGGCACCGCGTCCCACTGGTCCCGCTCCGCCAGGACCGCGACGAGCAGGGCCTCCTTCGTGGGGAAGTGGTGCAGCAGCCCCTGCTGGGTGAGTCCGACGCGCTCGGCGACCGCCGCGAGGCTCGCGCCCCGGTACCCGCGCTCGGCGATCACCTCGACGGCGGCGCGCAGGATCTCGGCCCGTCGCCCCTCGCTCCTGGCGGTTCTGGTGCTGCTCATGCGGTCACCGTACGACATGACGTGACTGCCCCGAGCAGTATTCATAACGGCAAGATAACGAAACCTACCGATCTACAGGTGGCGGGTGCAGGATGGAGCTGCTGAGACTCGATGGAGCTGCTCAGACCCAGACGTGAGACGACCTCGACGAGGAGGCGCCGGCATGGCGAACCAGGCACACGGCAACGGCAGCGAGCAGGACCGCGCCCGCGAGACGGCGGTCGAGGCCGCACTCGGCAAGCTCGACCTCGACACCAAGGCGCGGCTGCTCGGCGGCCAGGACATGTGGTCCCTGCCCGAGATCCCGGAGATCGGCCTGAAGTCCCTGGTCATGTCCGACGGCCCGATCGGGGTGCGCGGCGTGCGCTGGACCGCCGACGACCCCTCGATCGCCCTGCCGTCCCCGACCGCGCTCGCCGCCACCTGGGACCCCGCGCTCGCCCGCCGGGCCGGTGCGCTGCTCGCGCAGGAGGCCCGCCGCAAGGGCGTCCACGTCCTGCTCGCCCCGACGGTGAACCTGCACCGCTCGCCGCTCGGCGGCCGCCACTTCGAGGCGTACAGCGAGGACCCGTACCTGACCGGCGCCATCGGCACCGGCTATGTCCAGGGCGTCCAGTCCGGCGGCGTCGGCACCACGGTCAAGCACTTCGTGGCCAACGACGCGGAGACCGACCGCTTCACGGTGAACAACATCGTCTCGGCCCGCGCCCTGCGCGAGCTCTACCTCGCCCCCTTCGAGGCGATCGTCGAGAACGCTCACCCCTGGGGCATCATGACCGCCTACAACCAGGTCAACGGCGTGACGATGACCGAGCACCGCTACCTGGTCAACGAAGTCCTGCGCGGCGAATGGGGCTTCGACGGCTTCAACGTCTCGGACTGGATGGCCGCCCGCTCGACCGTCGGCGACATCAAGGGCGGCCTGGACGTCGCCATGCCGGGCCCGCAGACCGTATACGGCCCGGCCCTCGCCGCCGCCGTCCGCGCGGGCGAGGTCGAGGAGTCCGAGGTCGACGACGCCGTGCGCAACGTGCTGCGCCTCGCCGCCCGCGTCGGCATCCTCGAAGGCGCCGAGCCGGTCGTCACCGAGGTGCCGGGGGAGATCGACGGCGAATCCCTGGCCCGCGAGATCGCCCGCCGCGCCTTCGTCCTCGTGCGCAACTCCGGCGTCCTGCCGCTGCGTCCGGACGCGAAGGTCGCCCTGATCGGCGCCGCCGCCCGCGACGCCCGCGTCCTCGGCGGCGGCTCCGCCACCGTCTTCCCGTCCCGGATCGTCTCCCCGCTCGACGGCCTGAGCGCCGCGTTCTCCTCCCTGACGTACGCCGTCGGAGCCGACCCGAGCGACGAACTGCTCCCCGCCGACAAGGGGTTCGAGCTGCGCGCCGTGTGCCGCGACGCCGACGGCACCATCCTTGGCGAGGGCTCGCTCCCCAACGGCCAGGTGCAGTGGCTCGGCGACGACCTGCCCGCGGGCGTCACCCACGAGGCGCTGCACAGCATCGAGGTCACCGGCACCTTCACCCCGCGCGAGAGCGGCGACCACGCCTTCGGCACCCGCGGCCTCGGCGCCTTCACCCTCACCGTCGACGGCACCGTCCTCTACGACGGCGTACAGCCCATGGGCGACGAGGCCGACCCCTTCGAGGCGTTCTTCGGCGCCCCGCTGGAGCGCGGCCGGGTCACGCTGACCGAGGGGCAGCCCATCGAGGTCTCCCTCCGCCACGTCCTCGACACGTCCCTCGAGATGCCGCTGCCCGCGATCATGTTCACCTTCACCCACCTCGGCCCGCGCCGCGCCGAGGACGAGCTGATCGCCGAGGCGGTCGAGGCCGCCCGCGACGCCGAGGTGGCGGTGGTCGTGGTGGCGACGACCGAGCGCGTCGAGTCCGAGGGCTTCGACCGCACCGACCTCCAACTCCCCGGCCGCCAGGACGACTTGGTGCGCGCCGTCGCCGCCGCCAACCCGAACACCGTCGTGGTCGTCAACTCCGGCTCCCCGGTGGAACTCCCGTGGCGCGACGACGTCGCGGCCGTCCTGCTCAGCTGGTTCCCCGGCCAGGAGGGCGGCGACGCGCTCGCCGACGTCCTGACCGGCGCCGAGGAGCCCGGCGGCCGTCTGCCCACCACCTGGGGCTCGTTCGCGGCCGCGCCCGTCACCGGGGTCACCCCGGACGACGGTCAACTCGCTTACGCCGAGGGCGTGTTCATCGGCTACCGCGCCTGGGACAGGTCGGGCAGCACCCCCTCGTACCCCTTCGGTCACGGCCTCGGCTACACCGACTGGGCGTACGAGTCCCTGGACGTGACCGGCACGACGGCGACGGTCCGCGTCCGCAACACCGGTGCCCGCCCCGGCCGTGAGACCGTCCAGCTCTATCTGTCCCCGAGCGAGTCCGACGCGGCCCGCCCGGCGCGCTGGCTGGCCGGCTTCGCGAGCGTGGAGGCCGCGCCCGGCGAGCTCGTCGAGGTGAGCGTCGAACTCCCGCGCCGCGCCTTCGAGATCTGGGACGAGACCACCAACTCCTGGTCCCACCAGCCGGGTTCGTACGAACTGACGGCAGGCCGCTCCCTCGCCGACGCCCGCGTCAGCGAGACGCTCGTCGCCTGACGGCCCCGGCCGGCAGGCTCTGGAACCAGGGGCGGCGGAACCTGACCCCCGCCGCCCCTGCAAGCCCTTTGTGCCGCTGCTACCGGCGCACCCCGAACCCGTACACCGTCCGCGACCGGAACGTCTCGCCCGGCCGCAGCACGGTCGACGGGAACTCGGGCCGGTTCGGCGAGTCCGGGAAGTGCTGCGTCTCCAGCGCGATCCCGTCGCCCGGCGCGAACGGCAGCGACGCGTCGAAGTGATCGGCGGTGTAGAACTGCAGCCCCGGCTCGGTCGTCGCCACGGTCAGCACCCGCCCCGACGCCGGATCGTGCATCTCGGCGACCCCGACGGCCTCGGCCGTCACACCCTTGTCGAGCACGTAGTTGTGGTCGTACCCGGGCCCGGCCTTGCGGCTCTCGCGGAAGTCGAACCGCGTCCCGGCGACCTCGGCCTGCTCGCCCGTCGGAATCAGCGTCCCGTCGACGACGGTCACCCGCCCGGCGTCGATCCGCACCTCGTGCCCGCCCGCCGCGTTCCCCGAACCGGCGCCGCCCAGGTTCCAGTACGTGTGATTGGTCAGGTTCACCACGGTCGGGGCGTCGGTCGTCGCCTCGTACGTGATGCTCAGCGACCCGCCCTCCTCGAGCGCGTACGTCGCCGAGACCTCGAGCCGGCCAGGGAACCCCTCCTCGCCGTGCGGGGACACCCTGCTGAGGCGCAGCGCGTGCTCCCCGACCGGCTCGGCGTCCCACACCCGCTTGTCGAAACCGCGCTCGCCGCCGTGCAGCGCGTTCGGCGCGTTGTTCTGCGCCAGGTGGTAGATCCGCTCGTCGAGCGGGAACCGGCCGCTCGCGATCCGGTTCGCGTACCGCCCGACCAGCGCACCCAAGTACGGCTCGGGGTGCGCCAGATACCCGGCGAGGTCGTCGAAGCCGAGCGCGATCCCGGCCGGGCTCCCGTCCCTCCCCGGGACCTCCACCGACTGCAGGATGCCCCCGTACGTCAGCACACGGACCCGCACCCCGTCCCGCTCCAGGGTCCAGCGGTGGACGTCGGTGCCGTCGGGAAGGGCGTCGAAGAGTTCACTGCGCATGATCGAGACCCTACGCCCGCTCCCTCGGGGGTCAGACGACCGGCTCCTTCGCCGTCACCCCGCGGTACGCCAGCTCCGCGAGCCGCGCCTGCCCGTCCTTGCTCGGATGGAACCAGTCCCACTGGCTCAACTGCCCCTCCCCGAACCGGTACCCGAACACCGCACCGTCGTCGGACCGGCACCGCTTGTCCTTCGCGCACACACTCTTCAGTACGTCGTTGTACGCCTCGACGCGCCCCTGCACCTGGTCGCGCCGCTGGGTGGCCAGGGTGTCCATGTCGTCCGGATCGGCCAGCATCGACTTGCAGATGCCCAGCTTCCACACCTGCTTGCCCAGCGGATTGTCCCGGCCCTCGGACCACAGCCGCTTCAGATCGGGCACGCTCATCACGTACACCTGCGCCTTGGGCGCCTCCTGCCGCAACCGCCGCAGCGCCTCCTCGAAGTCGGCCCGGAACTCGGTGACCGGCGTCATGGAGTCGGCGCTCGACCGGCACGCGTCGTTCGCCCCCGCCATCACCGTCACCAGGTCGGGCCGCACCGCGCCCGCCCGCTCCAACTGCTCGGGCAGATCGGCCATCCGCGCCCCGGTCCGCGCGTAGTTCCAACTGTGCGTCTTGGCCCGGCTCTTGCCGAGCAGCCGCACCGCCAGGCTGTTGACCTGCGCGTCGGAGCCGGTCGCCCACGACACCTCGGGGCAGTCGGACAGCACGGTGCACGCGTCGAACCCCCGCGTGATCGAATCACCCACCGCGGCAACGGACCGCGGACTCGTGTCCCACGTCGGAGTGGGTTTCGGCGACGCCTTCGCGGCGGCCGTGGACCCCTTCGGGCCGGGGGAGTTGTCACCGGAGGCGTCACACGCCGTGAGCGCGCCCACCCCGAGCACGGTCGCCGCCAACGCGGCGACGGTGGCTCGTGGACCCGTCCGAAGGGCAGTTGACCGGTGGCTTCGCTTCCGCATCCCGTGGTCCCCTCCGTCGCTCACTGTCCGCGCTCCTGCCGCCGCTGTCGACCTCACTGTCGACCAGGCTGACGCCGTACGCGCTGCCGGGGTTGCGCCCCGCCGGGTGAAAGGTCGGTGTTTGTGCGCCCCGGGACCGACAGTACGTCACACTCCTTGCACCGCTGCGCGATAGCCTCGCCCCGGGGTCCCCGGTCGACCCGGTGATACCCCTCAGTACCGGTTCCGCTAAATTACAACACGTCAGATGTGTCCCTTTTTGTCTGGACCTCGTTGATCCGGGCGCAGAGGGAAGAAGGCTCGGCACGGGCGCGAGGCCGCTGGGGAAGGCGAACCTCGACCCACACTGGAGGTCCCGGTGACGACACGTGGAGTTCTGTACGTGCACTCCGCACCGCGCGCGCTGTGCCCGCACGTCGAATGGGCGGTCGCGGGCGTACTCGGCGCGCGCGTCAGCCTCGACTGGATCAGGCAGCCCGCGGCGCCGGGCACCTGGAGATCCGAGTTCTCCTGGCGGGGCGAGGTGGGCACCGCCGCCAAGCTGGCCTCCGCGCTGCGCGGTTGGCAACTGCTGCGCTTCGAGGTGACGGCGGAACCCTGCGCCGCCGCCGAGGGCGAGCGCTACAGCGCCACCCCCGAACTCGGCATCTTCCACGCCGTCACCGGCATCCACGGCGACATCCTCATCCCCGAGGACCGGCTGCGCGCCGCCCTGGCCCGCTCCAAGGGCGGCGAGACCGACCTGGAATCCGAAGTCGCCAAACTCCTCGGCAAGCCCTGGGACGACGAACTGGAGCCCTTCCGGTACGCGGGCGAGGGCGCCCCGGTGCGGTGGCTGCACCAGGTGGTCTGACCGACTTCTCCGCCGAACCGAGAGTGGGCCCGCCCGGGGATTCCCGGGCGGGCCCACTCTCGGTTAAAACCAGCGGGGTCCCCACGGATCAGTCCGCGCCGGACCCCCCCCCCCCC